>NZ_JAKKUW010000001.1:0-937259 GCF_021864455.1 Erythrobacter sp. SN021 | reverse complement strand
CACCCAAGGACGCGCCAAAGGAAGACGTCGCCGCCACTTCGAAAGAGGCTCCCCCCAAGCGGGAGGAGAAACCGAGCGGCACGCCCGCGCCGGCCCCGCGCCGCTTCACGCCGGTTGCACGTCCAGAGCCCAAGAAGCCGGAGCGCAAGAAAAAAGAAGAAAAGCCCGCGCGCGGAGCAGAGAAGACCGACAAGCGCCGTTCAGGCAAGCTTTCGGTCAAGAAGGCCCTGAACGAGGACGAAGGCCGCCGCGCCCGCAGCCTCGCCGCGCTCAAGCGTGCGCGCGAAAAGGAACGCCGCATGCAGGGCGGCGGCTCCAGCAAGCCGCGTGAAAAGCAGGTGCGCGACGTGGTCGTTCCCGAAGCAATCACGGTTGGAGAATTGGCCAAGCGCATGGGCGAGAAGGGGGCCGACCTCGTCAAGGAACTCTTCAATCTCGACATGATGGTCACCGTCAACCAGACGATCGACCAGGATACGGCGGAACTGCTCGTCGATCAGTTCGGCCACAATATCCAGAAGGTCTCCGAGGCCGATGTCGATATCGCCGCCGAGGAGGATGTCGATCCGGAAGAAACGCTCAAGCCGCGTCCGCCGGTCGTCACCATTATGGGCCATGTCGATCACGGCAAGACCAGCCTGCTCGACGCGCTGCGCGGTGCCAATGTCGTGAAGGGCGAAGCCGGCGGCATTACCCAGCATATCGGCAGCTATCAGGTGAAGACGAAGGGCGGCGATCTGGTCACCTTCCTCGATACGCCGGGTCACGCCGCCTTTACCGAGATGCGCCAGCGCGGTGCCAACGTCACCGATATCGTGGTTCTCGTGGTGGCTGCCGACGATGGCATCATGCCGCAGACGATCGAGGCGATCAATCACACCAAGGCCGCGGGCGTCCCGATGATCGTGGCGATCAACAAGATGGACAAGCCCGAAGCCAATCCGGACAATATCCGCACCCGTCTGCTCGAACACGAGGTCATCGTCGAGAAGATGTCGGGCGATGTGCAGGACGTGGAAATCTCGGCCAAGACCAAGGCCGGTCTCGACGAATTGCTCGAAAAGATCGCGCTGCAGGCCGAACTGCTCGAACTCAAGGCCAATCCCGACCGGATGGCCGAAGCCACCGTGATCGAAGCGCAGCTCGACAAGGGCCGCGGCCCGGTCGCCACCGTGCTGATTACGCGCGGTACTCTGGAGCGGGGCAACACCTTCGTGGTGGGCACCGAAAGCGGCCGTGTGCGCGCGATCGTCAACGATCAGGGCAAGCAGATCAAAAAGGCCGGGCCATCCATGCCGGTCGAAGTCCTTGGCCTGGGCGGCGTGCCATCGGCCGGTGACGTGCTGACTGTGGTCGAGAACGAACAGCGTGCCCGCGAAGTGGCCGAATATCGTCAGGAAAAGGCGACCGAGAAGCGCACCGCGCTTGCGCCGACCAGCTTCGATACGATGTTCAACAACCTTGCGGCCAACGTCATCGAATTCCCCGTGTTGGTGAAGGCCGACGTGCAGGGCAGCGTCGAGGCGATCACGACCGCGCTGCACAACCTCTCGAACGACGACATCAAGGTCCGCGTGTTGCATGCAGGCGTGGGTGCGATCACCGAGAGCGACGTAAGCCTGGCTTCGGCCTCGAATGCGCCGATCATCGGCTTCAACGTCCGCCCCAATGCCAAGGCACGCGAGCTGGTGAAGCGCGACGGCGTGGAGATGAAATACTACGACGTCATCTATCACCTGACCGAGGAAATTGCGAAGGAGATGGCGGGCGAGCTGGGTCCGGAGCGGATCGAACACGTCGTTGGCCGTGCCGCGGTCAAGGAAGTGTTCCGTTCGGGTAAGAAGGACAAGGCCGCCGGCCTGCTGGTCGAGGAAGGTGTCATCCGCAAGGGGCTGCATGCCCGCCTCACGCGCGAAGACGTCATTGTCTCGGCCACCACCATCGCCTCGCTGCGCCGGTTCAAGGACGACGTCGACGAAGTTCGCGCCGGTCTCGAATGCGGTGTCGTGCTTGCCGATACGAACGACATCAAGCCGGGCGATCAGCTCGAAGTCTTCGAAGTCGAGGAGCGTGAACGCACGCTGTGAGTGGGGACGTGACCAAGCACGCTCTCGGAGCCGCGCATGCGGATCTCATGGGGGTGGAGTTCGATAATTTCGATGCGGAGCGTGAGGAAATCACGCTCCGCTTCACTGCACCCGACAGCTTCATCACGCCGCGCGGCAGCGTGCAGGGCGGCCTTGTCGCGGGCTTTCTCGACGAGGTCATGGGCTGGGCGCATGTCTGGGCGACCGACCGTGCCGAGGCGCCGCTCAATCTCGAAATCTCGATGAGCTTGCTCAAGCCGGTGATGGCAGGACCCTTGATCGGCAAGGGTCGTGTCGTGCGGCGCGGACGCAAGGTAATCTTCCTCGAAGGCGAGCTGTTCGACGAGGCGGGCAAGCTGCTCGCCCGTGCGACCAGCACCGCTATTCCCACGCCGCGACCGACAGGAAACACGTGATGGCCAGGCACCAGCATTCCACGCCCGAACAACAATCGGTCCGCGTCCTCAAGGTGGGCGAGCGCGTGCGACATATCCTGTCCGAACTGCTCGCACGCGGCGAGGCGCATGACGATGTGCTTTCGGCCAGCAATATCGCGGTGACCGAAGTGCGCATGACGCCCGACCTGCGTAATGCGAAAGCCTATGTGAAGCCGCTGCTGGGCGAGGATGAGGCTGTGGTGCTCAAGGCCCTGCGGAGCAATACGGCTTTCTTCCAGAAAGAGGTCGCCCAGCGTCTCGGTCTCAAATTCGCGCCGCGCCTCAGTTTCCAGCCCGACGAAAGCTTCGACGAGGCGGACCGGATCGAGAAGCTGCTGAGCGATCCCAAAGTCGTGCGCGACCTCGACGACGAGACCTGATCAGCCCGCCGATGCTGGCGCCGTCGCCGCGGTCGGCGCCTCCATGAACACCTCGGCGCCCGGTCCCAGCGGCAGGTCGAGCACCACCCAGCCGATCGTCATGGCGAGGCCCGCAGTCAGCAGGCCGACCGAATAGGGAAGCATGGTCGCGGCAAGGCTGCCAAGCCCGAAGTCCTTCTGCCAGCGCTGGCAGAAGATTAGGATCAGCGGGAAATAGACCATTAGCGGGGTAATGATGTTGGTCGCCCCGTCGCCCACGCGATAGGCGGCGGTGGCCATCTCCGGGGTGATGCCCAGCAGCATGAGCATCGGCACCAGCACGGGCGAAAGCAGCGCCCACTTGGCGCTGGCCGAGCCGACGAAGATGTTGAGCAGGGCCGAGACTACGATGATCGCGGCGAGCAGTGCCCAGGCGGGCAAACCGCTATTGCCAAGGAAATCGGCGCCATTGACCGCGAGGATCAGGCCGAGATTCGACCAGGCGAACATGGCGACAAAATGCGCGGCGGCGAAGGCAAGTACCAAGTAGTAGGCGAGGTCCTCCATCGCCCCGGCCATCATCTTCACGAGGCCGCGATGGTCTTCGATCGTGCCTGCCGCCTTGCCGTAGGCCCAGCCCGCGAGAAGGAACAGCAGGAAAAAGCCGGCGACCAGGCTCTGATAAAATGGCGTCAGCCGGGCCTCGGGCGATGCTTCCTCGTCGATCAGCGGGGTGCCCGGGCCAAGCGTGAAGAACAGCCACAGCCCGACCACGAACAGAACGGCCAGTCCGGCCCGGCGCAGACCTTTGCGCTCGCCTTCGGTCAGCGCGCGGTCGCCATCGGCCACTTCGCCCTGTTGTTCGGGCGAGACGGCCTTGCCAGCCATTGCCGGGCTCCACGTGCCCAGTCGTGGTTCGATGATTGTGTCGGTTACCCACCAGATAACCGGGAGGAAAACGAACGTCATCGCGGCAATGAAATACCAATTGCCCGCGATGTTAGCGGTGAAGTCGCCGAAGACGGTTTCGACCGCCGCTTCTGTAATCCCGAACAGCAGCGCATCGAGCTGGCCCGGCAGAAGATTGGCGGAAAAGCCACCCGAAACGCCTGCGAAGGCTGCCGCGATGCCCGCAACCGGATGGCGGCCTGCGGCATGAAAAATGATGCCCGCCAGCGGTATCAGGACAACATAGGCGGCGTCGGCGGCCAGATTGCCCATCATTCCGACCAGCGTAACGATCGGGGTCAGCAGGAATGTCGGCGCATTGCGCACACCGGCGCGCATGGCGGTGCCGAACAGTCCGGCGCGCTCGGCCACACCTGCGCCCAGCATCACCACCAGCACGTATCCGAGCGGATGGAAATGGGTGAACGTTGCGGGCATATCGACCCACAGCCGCTGGATATTCTCCGCGCTCAGCAGGCTGACCGCGCTGATGACTGTGGCGGCGCCCGTATCGGGATCGATTTCGGTGGGATGTGCTGCCGATAATCCGGCAAGACTGGCGAGCACGGAAACCACGACCAGGATCGCAATCAGCCAGAAGAACAGAAATACCGGGTCGGGCAGCTTGTTGCCGCTCCGTTCGATCCAGCCGAGAATTCCGTTCTGTGCCCTACCAGCCGCTTCCGCCATCGCCATGTTCCTACTTGCTTTTTGGACGCAATCGCAGGCGCTACCATTGGGTGCTGCATCTGTCGCCATGCTTAACGGTCCTTGTGGAGAAGTGCTGGCGGACGGACTCGCCGGAGTGTGCGAAGAGCGCTAGCGACAGAGGCGATGGCGAAGCTCTATTTTTACTATGCGAGCATGAATGCGGGGAAGAGTAGCACCTTGCTGCAAGCCGCCTTCAACTATGGCGAACGCGGCATGCGGGTGTCGCTATGGACCGCCGCCCTCGACGATCGCCCGGGTTTCGGGGCTATTTCCAGCCGGATCGGCCTGGCGAGCGATGCGCATCGCTACGAGGTCGATACTGACATCGAAGCGCGCGTGCTGGCCGACCATGCCGAGAGTCCGATCGCCTGCGTACTGGTCGACGAGGCACAGTTCCTGACGCCCGAGCAGGTGTGGCAGTTGGCGCGTTTGGCCGACGATGCCGGGATTCCGGTACTCTGCTATGGCTTGCGCACCGATTTCCAAGGCGAACTTTTTCCCGGCTCCGCCGTGTTGTTGGGCATTGCCGATGCGCTGGTGGAAATGAAGGCGGTGTGCGATTGCGGACGCAAGGCGACGATGAACTTGCGCGTCGATGCGAAGGGCAAGGCGGTTAGCGAAGGCGCGCAAACCGAAATCGGCGGAAACGACCGCTACGTCGCCATGTGTCGTAAGCATTTTCGCGAAGCGCTGGCGGGTTAGGCCCGCACTTCCTATCTAGCCCACCATGACCGAAACGCTCCTGCTCGCGGTGATCCTCATCCCGTGTCTGATAATTGCCATCGTCTTTCACGAGGTCGCCCACGGCTGGACCGCGCTTGCGCTGGGCGATCCCACCGCCAAGGAGCAGAAGCGCCTCTCACTCAATCCCATCCGCCATGTCGACCCCATCGGCACGTTGCTGGTGCCCGGCGCGCTGGCGCTGTTTGGCGGGCCGATCTTCGGCTGGGCCAAGCCCGTGCCGGTACGCGGCGACCGGCTACGCGATCCGCGTTTCGGTATGGTTGCGGTCGCGGCGGCCGGCCCTGGGACGAATCTTTTGTTGGCGTTTGTCGGGGCGTTGCTCTTCGGCGCGGTCTCGGGGGCGATAATCGCATCCGGCGGCGTTCCACCCGAATGGTTGTTGACCGCTGGCGGCATGTTCATCCTGATCAATGTGTTCCTCGCCCTGTTCAATCTCCTGCCGATCCCGCCCTTCGATGGGTCGCATATCGTCGGCGGTTTGCTCCCCCGCAAATGGGCAGGGAACTGGCAGAAGCTGCAATCGCTGGGCATGCTGTTCTTCATCGTGCTGATCGCTGCGACCTGGGCGTTCCCGAATAGCGGCCTGATCGAGAACACCGTCCTTCCGCCGGTTCTGTGGTTGCAAGAGCGCTACTTCGAGCTTGCCGAATGGGTCGCGCGCGGGATCGCGGGATGAGCGGCGCGAAACCCGCACCTCATGGGTGGCTGATCCTCGACAAGCCACGCGGCCTCGGCTCGACCCAGGCGGTGAGCGCGGTCAAGCGGGTGCTGCGGCAAGGGGGCTATGCAAAAACCAAGGTGGGACATGGCGGAACGCTCGACCCGCTGGCCGAGGGCGTGCTGCCGATTGCTCTGGGCGAGGCGACCAAGCTGGCCGGGCGTATGCTCGACAGCGACAAGATTTACGCTTTCACTATTCAGTTCGGCGAGGAGACCGATACGCTCGACACCGAGGGCGAAGCGATCGAGCGGAGCGATCACCGCCCTCCGATGGCGGCCATCGCGGCGGTGCTCGAACACTTCATCGGCGATATCGAGCAGCTCCCGCCCGCCTATTCGGCGGTAAAGATCGATGGGAAGCGCGCCTATGACCGGGCGAGGGCGGGTGAAGAGGTCGCAATGAAGACCCGCTCGGTCACGATCCACTCGCTCGGCTTCGAAAGCGAGCGTGTCGATGCCGAACTGCGGTCCGCCTTTGCCACCACTGCCGGGCGCCCCGATCCTTACGATCCGCAGGCACCGCTCGAACTGGCCGACAGCGTCACACTGGTCGCCCACGTGTCCAAGGGTACGTATATCCGCTCGCTTGCACGGGACATCGCACGCGCGCTTGGAACGGTCGGCCACGTCACTTATCTCAAGCGCATCAAGGCTGGCCCCTTCCGCGAGGAACAGGCGATTTCACTGGACATGCTGGAGAAACAAGCTAAGGGCGCGGCCATTGAAAACCTTCTCCTGCCGCTAGAGGCGGGACTGGACGACATCCCGGTCCTTCCCCTCGATCCCGACAGCGCGCAGGCGGTCCGCCAGGGCCGGGTACTGTCGGACCTGCCCCCCGTTCAAGGAGAATGGGCCGACGGGCTCCACCTTGCCACGCTGCACGACGTGCCCGTGGCCCTGATGGAACTCAGCGGAGGTACGGCCAAGGTCGTGCGGGGCTTCAATATCCCGGATGTCGCGGAGTAGAATACATGTCGGTTACCGCCGAGAAAAAAGCTGAGATCATCAAGGACAATGCGCAGGCCAAGGGCGACACCGGTTCGCCGGAAGTCCAGGTCGCTATCCTGACCGAGCGCATTCGCAACCTGACCGAGCACTTCAAGTCCAACCACAAGGACAATCACTCGCGTCGCGGTCTCCTGATGATGGTCAACAAGCGCCGCAACCTGCTCGCCTATCTCAAGAAGACCGATGTCGAGCGGTACAACGCGCTGATCCAGAAGCTGGGTCTTCGCAAGTAAGAGTTTCTCGAAGGGGTGGCTCAGGCCGCCCCTTCGTTTATCCGGCCACCGCGCAATTCGGCGCGAGGTCGGCAAATGGAGGCAGGATAAGCCTCGAACCGGACCGGGACGGCATCCCGGCATTGTAGGCCCCGCACCGCAATAAGGCCGTGTGGGTTCATAAGGAAAATACATGTTCGACACGAAAACCGTATCGCTGGAGTGGGGCGGAAAGACCCTCACTCTGGAAACCGGCCGCATTGCCCGTCAGGCCGACGGCGCGGTCCTCGCCACCTATGGCGAAACCGTGGTGCTGTGCGCAGTCACCGCCGCCAAGAGTGTCCGCGAAGGGCAGGACTTCTTCCCGCTCACCGTGCACTACCAGGAAAAATTCTCCGCCGCAGGCCGTATCCCGGGCGGCTTCTTCAAGCGCGAAGGCCGGGCGACTGAGAAGGAAACGCTGACCTCCCGCCTGATCGACCGCCCCGTGCGTCCGCTCTTCCCGGAAGGCTTCTACAACGAGATCAACGTGATCGCGCAGGTGCTGTCCTATGATGGCGAGACCGAGCCCGATATCGTCGCGATGATTGCTGCTTCGGCTGCGCTGACCATTTCGGGCGTGCCCTTCATGGGGCCGATCGGCGCCGCGCGCGTTGGCTTCAAGAACGGCGAATACGTCCTCAACCCGAGCCTCGAAGACGCGCTCGGCGAAGACGGCCGTCTCGACCTCGTCGTCGCTGCGACGCAGGACGCGGTGATGATGGTCGAATCCGAAGCCAAGGAGCTGACCGAAGAGGAAATGCTCGGCGCCGTCATGTTCGCGCATGAGGAAAGCCGCAAGGTCATCGGCGCGATCGTCGACTTGGCCGAGCAGGCTGCCAAGGACCCGTGGGAAATCGACACTTCGGACGATACCAGCGCGATCAAGGAAAAGCTGCGCGGCATCGTTGGCGACGACATTGCCGCCGCCTACAAGCTGACCGACAAGTCGGCCCGTTCGGACGCGCTCAACGCCGCACGCGAAAAGGCCAAGGAAGCTTTCGCCGAAGAAGAGCCGCAGACGCAGATGGTTGCGGGCAAGGCGGTCAAGAAGCTGGAAGCGGAAATCGTTCGCGGCGCCATCCTCAAGGACGGCCAGCGCATCGACGGCCGCAAGCTCGACCAGGTTCGCCCGATCGAGGCGATGGTCGGCCTGCTCCCGCGCACGCACGGTTCGGCGCTGTTCACCCGTGGCGAAACGCAGGCGATCTGCACCACCACGCTGGGCACCAAGGATGCCGAGCAGATGATCGATGGGCTGGAAGGCCTGTCGTACAACCACTTCATGCTGCACTATAACTTCCCGCCCTATTCGGTCGGCGAAGTGGGTCGTTTCGGTTTCACCAGCCGCCGCGAAACCGGCCACGGCAAGCTCGCATGGCGCGCGCTGCACCCGGTTCTGCCGACGCATGAGGACTTCCCCTACACCATCCGCATCCTGTCGGACATCACCGAGTCCAACGGCTCGTCCTCAATGGCGACCGTGTGCGGCGGCTGTCTGTCGATGATGGACGCCGGCGTTCCGATCGAGCGTCCTGTGTCGGGTATCGCCATGGGCCTGATCCTCGAAGGCGACGAGTTCGCCGTCCTGTCGGACATCCTCGGTGACGAGGATCACCTGGGCGACATGGACTTCAAGGTCGCAGGGTCCGAAAGCGGCATCACCTCGCTCCAGATGGACATCAAGGTTGCCGGCATCACGCAGGAAATCATGAAGACCGCGCTCGAACAGGCGAAGGCCGGCCGCGCGCACATCCTGGGTGAAATGTCGAAGGCCCTTACCGGTGCCCGCACCGAAGTGTCTAAGCACGCCCCGCGCATCGAGACCATGCAGATCGACAAGTCGAAGATCCGCGACGTCATCGGCACGGGCGGCAAGGTGATCCGCGAGATCGTTGCCGAAACCGGTGCCAAGGTCGACATCGACGACGAAGGCGTGATCAAGATTTCGTCGAGCAATGCCGACGAGATCGAAGCCGCGAAGAAATGGATCGAAGGCATCGTCGAAGAGGCGGAAGTCGGCAAGATCTACAACGGCAAGGTCGTCAACATTGTCGATTTCGGCGCTTTCGTGAACTTCATGGGCGGCAAGGACGGTCTCGTCCATGTCAGCGAAATGAAGAACGAGCGCGTCGAAAAGCCGACCGACGTCGTGTCCGAAGGCCAGGAAGTGAAGGTCAAGGTCCTCGAAATCGATCAGCGCGGCAAGGTCCGCCTGTCGATGCGCGTTGTCGACCAGGAAACCGGCGAAGAGCTGGAAGACACCCGCCCGCCGCGCGAACCGCGTGGTGACAAGGGTGGCCGTGGCCGTGGCGGCGATCGTCGCGGCGGTCGTGGCGGCCCGCGTCGTGATCGCGATGGCGGCGGCAAGAAGGACGGGGGCGGCGAAGCCCACGTGCCCGACTTCCTGAAGGACTGATCCTTCGCTAGTCAGTAACGAAGGGGTCGCGGGTCCGCCTGCGGCCCCTTTGCTTTGGAGAATACGTGATGTTGCCCCGCGAAACCCTGGCGACTGCCGACGTGCCCGATGGCGAGACGTTGACGCTCGTCAGCCACGGCCGCGATTTCATTATCATGCTCGGCCGCGACGAACTGATGGGGACGCGCATGCAGTATTCGGAGGAGCAGTTGGCGGTGCTGACACTGGCGGAGTTGCGGGCCGACAGGCCCCGGGTTCTCATCGGCGGTTACGGTATGGGCTTCACTTACCGCGCTGCGCTGGACAAGATTCCGGACGGTGGTTCCGTCACGGTGGCCGAGATTGTGCCCGAGATTCTGGAATGGGCGGAAGGTCCCTTGGCGCATCTGACCGGGGAAAGTCTGGCCGATCCGCGCGGCGAAGTGGTGATTTGCGATGTCGCCGCCCTGATCGACGATGCCAATGACGGGACAACCGCAAAATACGACGCGATCCTGCTCGATGTCGACAACGGTCCCGACGGGATCGTGCGCGATGCCAATTACCGCATTTACTCGAAGACCGGCCTGGCCAAGGCGCGCGATGCCTTGAGGCCGGGCGGTATCCTCGCGGTGTGGTCCGCCGCGCCCGACCACAAGTTTACCGTACGCCTCAAGGAAAGCGGCTTCGACGTGGAAGTGCGAGAAGTGCGCGCGCGACCCAA
Source organism: Erythrobacter sp. SN021 (assembly GCF_021864455.1). Classification (NCBI taxonomy): domain Bacteria; kingdom Pseudomonadati; phylum Pseudomonadota; class Alphaproteobacteria; order Sphingomonadales; family Erythrobacteraceae; genus Erythrobacter; species Erythrobacter sp. SN021. The sequence continues at coordinate 926,872 of NZ_JAKKUW010000001.1, read as the reverse complement.
CAATAAAGGGCCGCGCCACACGATCTGGTTCGCTCGCAAGCCTTAGATAGCGCGCGTCAGGTTTTGATCCTGACCCGCCCCATGAAGTCGGCTTTGCCGACCGGGACACCCTTCATCCGCAGGATGTTGTAGGCGGTCGCGCAGTGAAAATAGAAATTGGGCTGGCTGAAGCTGAGCAGGAAATCCTCGGCGGTGAAGTCCATTCCGCGATCCTTGAATTCGAACCGCATCGGCTGGCCGATCATGGACTCCATCTCGTCTTCGGTCAGTGCGCTTATGAATTCGGTCGCGCCTGCCAGCTTTGTACGCAGGTCGTCGAAGCTGGTCGGCGGCGGGTTGAGATCAGGCGAATAGACGCCCTTGCGTACGCCCTCGATCGAGCCCTGTGTGTGCTCGGCCACGCATTTCACTTGATAGGACCACGGCAGCATGTCGTCGTAGATATTGGCGCCGATGAACTCGCCATGCTCGCAGGCATTGTCCGCGCACCATTTCTCGGCGGTGTCGATCAGATGGTTCGCCGTGCCGAGCATTTGCAGGGCGCTGGGAACGTAAGCAGCGTGTAGCGATAGGGGCAAGGTTTTCTCTCCCGTAGAAATGAAAAGGCCCGGCTGTCGTGCGACGGCCGGGCCTCTTCTTTGAATGTATCAGCGAACCCGCGGACCGCCGAAGGGTAGCGGCGGAGGGGGACGCCGCGCGCCGCGCGGCAACTGCGCCTGATAGGCCCGCCCGCAATGCTCGACGCAATAGGGGAAGCCGGGGTTCACTGCTTCGCCGCAGAAATGGAAATCGGGTTCGCCGGGATGACCCATCGGCCAGCGGCACACCTTGTCCGACAGGTCGAGCAAGCTGGTCTTGTCCGCGATCTCCGGGCTGGGCTTGGCCGGAACGAGGCGGCGCGGGGGGGCGGGGGGGATCGGTGCCTGTTGATCGCCCGGACCCTGACGCAGGAAGCCCCCAGGCCCGACCGAAACGATTTTCGGCAGGTCGCTTCCCTTGTTGGGCAGGGGCTGGGACGGAATCGCCGCATCCTGTTTCGGCGCTGGGGCTGCCGCAGGCTTTGCAGGCGCGGCGGGAGCTGCCGGTTTCGCAGCAGGCTTCGCGGTTTTCTTCGCTGCCGGTTTGGGCGCGGGCTTGGGCTTTGCGGGCGCCTTTTTCTTTTCATTCGCCTTTACCGGCGATGGCCGCGACTTGAGGCCGAGCCGGTGGGCCTTGCCGATCACCGCATTGCGGCTGACCCCGCCCAGTTCTTCGGCGATCTGGCTGGCGGTCGAGCCGCCTTCCCACATCTTCTTAAGCGTTGCGATCCGTTCGTCGGTCCAGCTCATTGCGCAGTCCTGTATCTCGTGTCTCGACGCCGCGGCTTGCATGCCGTGGCGCTTGGGCCTAGTCGCGCCCCCATGGTCGATCAAGCCCAGCCCGTATCGCCCGAGAGCGAAAACCCGGACGCCTCCTTCGTAGAGGGTAATGCCGGAGGGAAGGGCCGGTTTCCGCCGCGGGGACGCCCGGTGATCCGCGGGATCAACGGAATTGGCCTGTGGAGCCTCTATATGAAGGAGGTGCGGCGGTTTCTCAAGGTCCAGACGCAGACAATCTGGGCTCCGGCGATCACAACCCTTCTTTTTCTCGTGATCTTTTCGGTGGCCCTCGGGCGGGGTGGGCGCGAAGTCCTGGGCGTCAACTTCCCGACCTTCGTGGCGCCGGGGCTGATCGCCATGGCGATGATGCAGAACGCCTTTGCCAATTCGAGCTTCTCCCTGCTTTCCGGCAAGATCCAGGGGACGATCATCGATTTGTTGATGCCGCCCCTTTCGGAAGGCGAATTGATGGGCGGTATCATCGGCGCGGCGATAACGCGCGCAGTCGCGGTGGGCTTTGTCGTGGCGGGCGCGATGTTGCTTTATCCCGGTGTCAGCCTGGCGATGGCGCATCCTTGGGCGGTCATATGGTTCGGTCTCATGGGAGCGGTCATGCTCTCGCTCCTCGGCCTGTTCGCTTCGATATGGGCGGAAAAGTTCGATCACAACGCTGCGGTGACGAATTTCGTCATCGCGCCGCTGGCGATGCTTTCTGGCACCTTCTACATCATCGACCGTCTGGCTCCCGCATTCCAGACGGTGAGCCGCGCAAACCCGTTTTTCTATGTCATTTCGGGTTTCCGCTATGGCTTTCTGGGGCAGAGCGATATCGGCGATGGCCGGGCAGTTGCCATGGCTGCGCTGGGGCTGCTGGTGCTTAATGCCTTGCTTGCACTTGGGGCCTACAAGCTGTTGAAATCCGGCTGGAAGATCAAGAACTGAGCGCGCTGTTGCGCGATCAGTGGGTCATACTCCGCCGCATGCGGTAGCGGCCGTTTTCGAACTGTTCGAAATACTGGTGCACGTCCGGATGCGAAACGGGTCCCGAGACCGAGTCCGTCACTAGGTTCTGCTGGCTGACATAGGCGACGTAATCGCTTTCATCGCTCTCTGCCAGCAGATGATAGAAGGGCTGGTTGCGATCGGGCCGGATATCCTCCGGAATCGCCTCGTACCATTCGTCGCTATTGGCGAAGACCGGGTCGATATCGAAGATTACGCCGCGAAAATCGAATACGCGGTGTTTCACCACATCGCCGATGGCGAAGCGGCTTTTGACACGGCGCGGGGCAACGATGGTGCGACCGGCCTGAGCGGAAAAATATTGAGCGCGATCCATGAGAAGCGAGGATATGGGGTTCTTGCTGGTGCTTACAATGGGTTCGGGCAATCGATCCCCCGAATTCTGAAGAAAAGGGGCTTGGCAAGGCGCAGGCGCTCAGCTAATCGGCCCGCTCGCTTCGACCGGGGCCAAGTGCCCGCAAGCGCACCCGACAATGCGGAGAGGTGGCAGAGAGGTCGAATGCGCCGCACTCGAAATGCGGTATACGGGCAACCGTATCGTGGGTTCGAATCCCACCCTCTCCGCCATTGGATCGCAGCCCAGCCTGTCGCGAAACGCGGACCTCCACGATAGCGGCGGTTGCTGTCGTCGCAGCGCCGTATCGCGCACTCGCACGACAAACAGCATGGATAATTTCACGAGACCGTGGTGCCGACGGCACCGCCTTGAGGCGTGATTGGCGCGCCACAATGGCTATTCGTCAGCCGCGCCCACGATAGGATGAGACACCCTGATCCGGCAGCCACAGGCCGTCCGGAGGGGAGCCGCTTTGCCAGAAGACATCGATCGGGATTCCGCCGCGCGGGTACCAATAGCCGCCGATGCGCAGCCAGCGCGGCTGCATTTCGTCGAACAGGCGCTGGCCGATCCCAACGGTCACATCCTCGTGGAACCCGCAATGGTTGCGGAACGAGCCGAGAAATAGCTTGAGGCTTTTCGATTCCACGATCGTTTCGCCCGGCGCATAGTCGATCACCAGATGCGCGAAATCGGGCTGACCGGTAACCGGACAGAGCGAGGTGAACTCGGGCGCGGCAAAGCGGACCATGTAGAGCTGGCCGATGCGAGGGTTGGGCACATAATCGAGTTCCGCTTCGTCGGGCGAGGCAGGCAGCGCGGTGTTGGCGCCGAGGAATTTGGGGGCAGGTGTGTCGCTCATGTCGCGCTCCTGCCGCGAAGCGTCGCGCAGCGCAAGCCGGGGCTTGGAAGCGTGCCCTTCAGTACCTATTCAGCGCGGCTCTGCACTCTTGCGGCCCCTATCCCACGAAACGACCTGCAATGGCCTTTCCCTTCCGTACTCTTCTGATCGCTTTAGCGGTGGTGCTGCCGGGCACGGTGCACGCGCAATCGGCCAACGACTTTTCGCTCGAACCGGCACCAGCAGCCACTGCGACTCCGCAGGCGCAAGGCCCTGCCGATACGCGCAGCGGCGTTCAGATCGGGCCGCGGGTGGTCAACACGCCGACACCGACACCGACACCGACGCCAGGAATTACTGCCGAAGCTCCGCCGATCGATGCCGCCGCGGCGCGGGAGGCTTCAACCGCGCTGCCAGTGCCGCGCAATACCCCGCTACCCACCATCACGCCGCGCGCGGTGGAAACCGGCGATGCGTCGCTTCTTCCGGACCGCCCGGATGCGGCACCGGCTGAACGCGAAGGAGCGGCTGCGACCCCGCTTGCGCTTCCCAGCACGACGCCGTCGGCCTCGCCGCAGCCCTTGCCGGAAGCGGCGGACACGCATGCCGAAGACGGATTGCCGTGGCGGCTGATTGCAGCGGCGGCGGCGTTGCTGGCGCTCATTGGGGCCGGTTTCCTGTTCCACAAGCGCCGCAGCGGAACAGTGGTGCACCATATCGAACGTCCGGTCGTTGCCCGCGCCAAGCCGCCCGCCGCGGTCCCCCTGGCAGATGCGGTGCGGCTCCAGGTCGAAAGCGAAAAGCTGATTCGCAGCGCTGCCTATGCCACGCTGAAGTATCGCCTGACGCTGAGCAATCGGACCGATGCCCCGCTGACCGATGTCGTTGTCGGGATCGATCTGGTTTCGGCACACGCCAACGCCGCGATGGAGGAGCAGGTCGCGATCGAGACCACTACGCTCGAGAAGCGGCACGAGATTGCCCGTATCGCGCCCCGACAGTTCGTCACGCTCGACGGGCAGGTACAGCTCCCGCTCGCTCAGGCGCATGTCATTCGGCAGGGTCGGCTTCCCCTGCTGGTGCCGCTGATGCGTGTGCGGGTGGACGGGCCGGACGAGAGCGCGCTGTTGAAGACTTTCGTGGTCGGGCTCGGCTCGCCCGGTGGGGGGCGCCTGCAACCCATCCGGCTGGACGAAGGGCCGCGCACATATGGGCAAGTTTCCCAGCGCGAGCTTGCCTAGCTCGACTTAGTCCCTTCCGGCGGCTAACCGGATGGAGATGGACAGTCTTGTTTCGACTCAATGGCTCGCAGACAATCTCGATACCGAAGACCTCGTCGTGGTGGATGCAACGATGCATTTGCCCGACAGTCCACGTAAGAGTTCGGTCGAATTCGTCGAAGGGCATGTGCCTGGCGCGCGTTTTCTCGATCTGGTGAGTTTTGTCGATACGGCCTCTCCAGTGCCCAAGGCCCTGCCGGACGCGCGGCAGTTCGCCAACCGGCTGAGCCAGATGGGAATAGCGCCCAGCAGCCGCGTGGTCCTGTATGACGACAGCCAGATCAGGAGCGCCGCGCGAGCATGGTTCATCTTCCGGCTTTACGGCTTCGACCAGGTTGCGATTCTCGACGGTGGACTCGGAAAATGGAAAAGCGAAGGGCGCCCGCTGGAACAAGGCGCGGCATCGCCCGCGCAAAGCACTTATCCGGCCCCCCATGCGCTGCGCGCGGTTCGCTCTAAGACGGACATGCTCGCCAATTGCCGCTCGCGCGCCGAGCAGGTCGTGGATGCTCGCGATGCCGCCCGTTTCGCGGGTGAGGATGGCAGCGGCTCGGAGGGTCATATTCCGGGAGCGGCGAACGTGCATTATCCTGCGCTTTTGGCCGCCGACGGAACGTATCGTTCCGCCGAGGAAATCCGATCGATCTTCGCTGCCGCCGGGATCGATCTCGACAGGCCGGTCGTCACCTCCTGCAATAGCGGGATGACCGCCTGCGTCCTTGCTTTCGGTCTGCATCTCGTAGGCAAGGACGACGTTTCCATCTATGACGGTAGCTGGCTGGAATGGAGCGACGACCCAGATCTGCCCAAGGAAAAGGGGGCGGCGCGCTGATAATGGCGGGTGAGGACGACAGCAGGTATCGCCCCGCGACACGCCTTGTCACAGGGGGGCGGTCGGGCAGCTTTTCCCGGGATGTGGTCAATCCGCCGATCTGGCGCGCAAGCACGCATCTTTACGCCGATTGCGCTGACCTCAGGGCTCGCAAGAGCAGCAATGAAGATGGTTCGTTCTTCTATGGCCGCCGCGGTGCGCCGACGCAGTGGGCCTTGTGCGACGCGCTGACGGCGCTGGAGCCCGGAGCTGCGGGAACGGTGCTCTATCCCAGCGGTCTGGCTGCCCTTGCGGGGTCTCTTCTCGCGGTCCTGCGCAGTGGCGATGTTCTGCTGGTGGCCGATAACGCCTACGATCCCACGCGCAGTACCGCGATGGGATTGCTCAAGACCTTCGGCATCGAGCACCGCTTCTTCGACCCGCTCGATCTCGAAGCATATGAAGCGGCGTTCTGCGAACGCACCCGTGCGGTGATGCTGGAAGTGCCGGGCAGCCTGACGATGGAGGTTTGCGATATTCCCGCGCTGGCCCGTATCGCACGGGCCAAGGGGGCGGTGAGCCTGGTCGACAACACCTGGGCTACCGCGCTTGGTTTTGCCGCTCTTGGCCACGGTTGCGATATCGCGATTACCGCGCTGACCAAGCATGTCGGTGGGCATTCCGACGTGATGATGGGTGCGGCGAGCGCGGGTAAGCGCTGGTATCGCCGCTTGCGGCTCGGTGCGCAGCAGCTCGGCCATGTCGTCTCGCCCGACGATGCCGCCTTGGTCCTGCGCGGATTGCGCACGATGGGCGTCAGGCTGGAGCGGCAAAGTGCCAGCGCGCTTGCCATCGCCGAATGGCTTGCGAGCCGGAAGGAGGTCGCTCATGTCCTTTCTCCGATGTTGTCCGGCACGCCGGGCCATGCCCTGTGGCAGCGCGATTTCACCGGAGGCTGCGGCCTGTTCAGTTTTGTTTTGAAAGGGCGCGACGATGCGGCGCGCTGCCGCCTCGTCGATCGGCTGGAGCTGTTCGGCATCGGGTATAGCTGGGGCGGGTTCGAAAGCCTGGCATTGCCGTTCGATGTCGAACCGGTGCGCAGCAAGATGCCGTGGCCGAAGCCGGGCTGGGGGGTTGAGGATCGTCATGCCATCCGTCTATCCATCGGGCTGGAAGACACCCATGATCTTATCGCCGATCTGGCCAACGGCTTTGCGGCACTGAACGAAGGATAGACGTGCAGGGCGAAACACCACCGAGCGAGGACACCGCGGCGGAATTTGTTCCGGTCGAACAGGCGTGGAGCCTAGCCGAGCCGGCTCAGGAAGAAAGCGCGGTGGCCGCCGCCGAAGGCGCGAAAGAAGCGCTCAGTTCCAAAAGCGAAACGGTCGGTTCGGTCATCGATACGCTCGATGCGGTGGCCCTGTCCTTCGGTACCTTCCGTATCTCGCTGTTCGACGTGCTGATCGTAAGCGCCGTTATCGCCGGTGTCCTTGTGTTTGCCTGGTTCGTCAGCAAGATGGCGCGCCGGATCGTCCGGCGGATGACCCGGCTGGACGACACGCAGCAATTGCTGGTCGAAAAAATCGCCACGATCATCGTCTGGGCGGCTGCGTTCTTCCTCGGCATCGACCTGCTCGGGATAGACCTGACCGCGCTTGCAGTCTTCTCCGGTGCCTTCGGTCTTGCGATCGGTTTCGGCTTGCAGAAGACCTTCGGCAATCTGATCGCAGGGATCATTTTGCTGATGGATCGATCGATCAAGCCGGGTGACGTGATCGCCGTTACCGACATGGCGGGCAATGAAAGCTTCGGCCAAATTCGCAAGATCGGGATCCGCGCCGTATCGGTCACCACGCGCGACCAGAGAGAATATCTGATTCCCAACGAAAACCTGATGATAAACCAGGTGGAAAACTGGTCCTATTCGTCGAAAAACGTGCGCATGCAGGTCCCCGTCGGCGTTAGCTACGATGCCGACATGAAGCTGGCCGAAGAGCTGATGCTCGAGGCGGCAAAAAGCTACGACCGCATACTCAAGGCCCCCCCACCAACCGTGTGGATGACCGAATATGGCGACAGCTCGGTCAATTTTACGATCCACTGCTGGATCACTGATCCCGAAGATGGTGTGGGCAATGTGCGCAGCGCCGTCCTGAAGAAGCTATGGTGGCTGTTCAAGGAGAACGGCATAGAAATCCCGTTCCCGCAGCGCGATCTGCATATCCGGTCCAGCGATCAGTTTGACCGCCTGATCGAGATCATGGGGCAGCGCAGCGAGGCTCCCGAAGTTACGAAAGAATAGATTGCTGCGCGCACAGCGTCTGTTTCAAAATCTAGCCTTCCTTGTGGCACACGCATTCTGATTGGCGCCGGGCCGGGATGCGCCGCATCTTGCGGGCATGGCAAAATCCGGAACCATTTATCTCGTTGGCGCGGGGCCGGGCGATCCCGACCTGCTGACGATCCGTGCTGCAAGGCTGATCGAGCGGGCACGTGTAATCGTCCATGACGGTCTCGTCCATCGCGCGATTCTGAAGCTCGCCCGCGCGGATGCCGAACTGATTTCAGTGGCGAAGCGTCGTTCTAACCATACCCTCCCGCAGGAGGAGATCAGCGATTTGCTTGTGCGGATCGCGCAGTCGGGCGAGGATGTCGTCCGTTTGAAGGGCGGCGATCCGTTCATTTTCGGGCGCGGCGGTGAGGAAGCCGAAGTCGCCCGTGCCGCTGGCGTCGCGGTCGAAGTCGTCCCCGGCATCAGCGCCGCCAATGGGGCGGCGGCGGCGGCGCAGATCGCGCTGACCCACCGCGATGCCTCGAGTATCGTCAGCTTTGTGGCCGGCCAGTGCAAGGGCTTGAAGGACCAGGATTGGGCTGGGCTTGCCGGCAAGGGCCGCACGCTGGTGATCTATATGGGCGTGAAGACCGCCCCGCAGATTGCCGACAAGCTGATGGAAGACGGCCTGGCCCCGGATATGCCCGTGGCGGTGATCGAGAACGGCACCCGGCCCGAAATGCGGGTGCTGCGCGGGCTGCTGGCCGGTCTGCCCAACCTGGTCGAGCGCGAAGAGGTCGTCAGCCCGGCGTTGATCGTGATCGGCGAAGTTACCGCGCGCGACGATGCCACACTGGCCATGACCGCTCGGGAGGCCGCGCGATGAGGCTGCTGACCGGAAACGATCTCAAGACTGGCGCCGTTACATGGTGGACCGGCAGCGACTGGTCGATTCATGTCGACGATGCGGTCGATGTGACGGGGAGCGAAGACGAAATCGCCCGGAGCGAGGAGGCCGCGCGGCGGGTCAACGTGCCCTATGCCGTCGATGCCGAACTGCATGAGGGCAGCCCCCGGCCTTCGCACATCAAGGAGCGCGTTCGAGCGCTCGGCCCCACCGTCCGTCCCGACCTGACCCTCAAGCCCGCCGATCCCGAAATCGGCAATTGGGTGATCTGATGTACGCATACGACCAATACGACCAGGCGATGGTCGACGCCCGCGTGGAGGAATTCCGCGATCAGGCGCGTCGCCGTCTCGAAGGCAAGCTGACCGAAGACCAGTTCAAGCCATTGCGGCTGATGAACGGCCTCTACCTGCAACTCCACGCCTATATGCTGCGCGTCGCCATCCCCTATGGCACGCTCGACAGCCGCCAGATGCATGCCCTGGCCGATATCGCCGATAAATACGATCGCGGTTATGGCCACTTCACGACACGGCAGAATATTCAGTACAACTGGATCAAGCTGGAGGATGCGGCGGATATCCTGGCCGATCTGGCCAAGGTCGAGATGCATGCCATCCAGACCAGCGGCAACTGCATCCGCAATATCAGTTCGGACCATTTCGCCGGCGCTGCGGCCGACGAGATCGTCGATCCGCGACCTTATGCCGAACTGCTGCGCCAGTGGTCGAGCTTCCACCCGGAATTCAGTTACCTGCCGCGCAAGTTCAAGATCGCGGTGATCGCCAGTGAAAAAGATCGGGCAGCCATGCGGTTGCACGATATCGGCATCAATATCGTGACAAACGATGCGGGCGAGCTGGGTGCGGCATTCTATGTCGGCGGCGGCATGGGCCGTACGCCGATGATCGCGCCCTGCATCAATCCCTTCGTGCCGCTCGACCAGCTCGTGACCTATGCCGAGGCGTGTCTGCGGGTCTACAACCGCTACGGTCGCCGCGACAACAAGTACAAGGCGCGGATCAAGATCCTCGTCCACGAACTGGGCGTGCAGGAATATACGCGCCAGGTCGAGGCCGAATTCGCGCATCTGCTCGATCAGGGTGTCGAACCGCCGCTGGCGGAACTCGAGCGGATCAAGGCCTATTTCGAGGATCCTGCTTTCGATGCTGCCGCCGACGCCCGGATCGACCGCAGCGATCCCGATTTTGCCGTCTGGGTCGATCGCAATACCGTTGCACATAAGGAACCGGGCTATGTCTCGGCGGTGATCAGCCTGAAGCCGGTTGGGGGCATTCCCGGCGATGCCACCGCCGAACAGATGCGGCTGATGGCCGATCTGGCCAAGGATTACAGCTTCGACGAACTGCGCGTTATGCACACGCAGAACATCGTCCTGCCGCATGTCCGCAAGGCCGATTTGCACGCGCTGTGGACGGCATTGGACCAAGCCGGGCTGGGCAGCCCCAACCTCGACACGGTCGAGGACATAATCGCCTGCCCGGGGCTCGATTATTGCAGCCTTGCCAATGCCCGTTCGATCCCGATCGCGCAGAGGATCGCGGAACGCTTTGCAGCGAGCGGCAAGACCGGCACCCTGGGCGAACTCAAGCTCAAAATTTCGGGCTGCATCAATGCCTGCGGGCACCACCACGCCGGCCATATCGGTATCCTCGGCGTCGACCGGAAAGGTGTCGAGAATTATCAGCTCCTGCTTGGCGGGAGCGAGGCCGAGGATGTCAGCCTAGCCAAGATCACCGGCCCGGGTTTCGACGAACATGGCATCGTCGATGCAGTCGAAAGCGTGACCACCGTCTACGAAAACGAGCGCCAGGAAGGCGAACGTTTCGTGGATACTTTCCGCCGCATCGGCATGAACCCCTTCAAGGAGGCGCTCTATGGCTGAAACGCTGCGCTATCGCGACGATGAACCCGTCGATCACCCGGCGGTTACCGTCGATTCCTTTCTGGACCAATCGAATGCATCCGCCGTCCGGATCGAGCCTGGCGACGATGCGCGCGCTCTGGTGCCGCATCTCGACAGGCTGGCTCTCATCGAAGTGAACTTTCCGGCCTTCGGTGACGGGCGCGGCTATTCCTCGGCCCGCATTCTGCGCGAAGCGGGATATGAGGGCGAGCTTCGCGCCGTGGGCGATGTTCTGGTCGACCAATTGGCCTATATGCGCCGGTGCGGTTTCGACGCCTTCGAACCGGACAAGCAATTCGACAGGGAAGACGTGGCAGCCGCGCTCGAAAGGTGGCCCGGAGTATACCAACGCGCGGCGGATGATCGCACGCCGATCTGGTCCAAACGGCACGTATGAACGCAGTGCGTGCCATCGACCGCATCGATACCGGCCCCCGCTTCACCGAGCAGGACGCCATCCGTCTCAACCGCATGTTTCGTGGCACGGAAACGGAGGAATGGCTGCGCGCGGTGATCGAGGGCAGTCTGGCCGGCGATACGGCGGTGGTGTCGAGCTTCGGCGCCGAAAGCGCGGTGCTGCTGCATTTGATCGCGCAGGTCGATCCGACGGTGCCGGTGCTTTTCCTGGAGACGGGCAAGCATTTCCCCGAAACACTCGCCTATCGCGATGAATTGACCGATCGTCTGGGCCTCAACCGGGTCGATCTATACCCCGAGATCGCGGATCTCGAGGCGCGCGACGAGAGCGGGCTGAGGTGGTCCTACGATCCCGATGGGTGCTGCGAATTGCGCAAGGTCAAGCCGCTGGCGACGGCCCTGGCGGGCTTCGATGCGAGCTTTACGGGGCGCAAGGCGTTCCAGTCCGCCACCAGGGCCAGCCTGCCGCGCTTCGAAGTCGATTCGTCCGATGCGCAGGGTCGCCTGAAGATCAATCCGCTGATCGACTGGTCGGCAGAGGATATCGCTGCCTATTTCGAACGCCACGATCTGCCGCGCCATCCGTTGGTCGAACGCGGCTTTCCCAGCATCGGCTGTTCGCCCTGCACGCGGCAGGTTTCCGCGGGCGAAGACCCCCGTGCGGGGCGCTGGTCAGGCTGGGACAAGGTCGAATGCGGCATCCACAAACCCGGCGAGGAACCGTTCCTCTAGGAGCGAGATGCGGGGAAGGTGGTGCCGGCTAGAGGAGTCGAACCCCTGACCTGATGATTACAAATCAACTGCTCTACCAACTGAGCTAAGCCGGCGACCGGAAAAGCGCCTTTCGGGCAATCCGGCGTGAATGTCCAGACCCTCAAAGCCATCCTTTTTTGCGATACCAATCGGCGGTCGATCGCAGCCCCTCTTCCCCTTCGATCCGGGGCGACCAGACCGCTTCGGGCACTTTCTTGGAAGACCGCGCAACCCAGTTGGGATGAGTCATGTAACCCACTCGATCGGCTGTGAGGCGTGCCTTGTCGCCGCGCAGCATCCGGTCGAGCTTCGCGGCGCCTTCCAACACCGATTTGGGGAGGTGGGGGGCAAAGATCGGTCGCCCTACCGCATTGCCGATCGCCTTGGCCATTTCCTCGTGCGACCAGCCACCTTCGCGCCCGTCGTCGGGCTCGAATATGCGGCGGCGGACGAGGGCGGGCGAGGCATCGACGAGATCGAGCAGCAGCCGGGCAAGATCCTCGACATGGATCATCGAACTCGCCCCGCCTGGAGGCAAGGGGATAAAGCCGAATTTCGCGCTGCGGAACATCTCGAAATAATCGATATCGTGCGGGCCATAGACGCCGGGTGGGCGCACGATGGTCCAGTCGAGCCCGCTTGCCTCGACCAGCTTCTCCGCCTTTGCCTTGGATGCGCCATAGGCGGACAGGTCCGGCTCGCGTGCAGAGAGCGAGGAAACGAAAATGAAGCGCTTTGCCTGCGCCTGCTTCGCCGCCGCGATCAGCCGTGCGGTGCCGCCGACATTGGCCTCTTCGAATTGGCCCGGGTCGGGGGTGTTGGTGAGGCCGGCGACATGAATGACGGCGTCGGCCTGGTGACACATGCTTGCGAGCGCGGCGGGATTCGACAGATCGCCCTCGATCCACTCGACATGCGTGCGCGGGCCTTGCGTGCGGCGGGTGAGTGCACGCAGGGGTTCCTCGCGCCGGACCGCCTCGTCGAGCACGGCCTTGCCGACGAAGCCCGTGGCACCGGTCAACGCTATGGTCATGCGTGCACCATGTGGTCGCGGTGTATCACGGCGGCGCGCGGTGCATAGCCGAGCTTTGCGGACTGCTGTTCTTCGCGCAGACCCAGGATCGCGCTGCATTCGGCCGAGGTATATTCGACCAGCCCCTGGCCGAGCCGCTCGCCATTTGGGCCATGGATTGCGACGAGATCGCCACGCGCGAACGCGCCTTCGACCCCGGTGATGCCCGCGGCAAGCACGCTCGCGCCGTTTTCGAGTGCGGTCATACACCCCAGGTCGACCGTTATCACGCCGGAGGGTGCAAGCCGTCCGCCGAGCCACGCCTTGCGTGCGCTGGCATCGGCTTGGGCGGGGAACAGGGTGCCGGTGCCGCTGTCGAGCGCGCGGGAAATGGGCGACGGGTGGGTGCCGTTCACGATGGCAAGTGTGATCCCCGCCCGTTCCGCAATGCGCGCGGCTTGCAGTTTTGCGAGCATTCCGCCCGAACCGAGACCCGAGGACGACGCGCTACTTGCCATGGCGATGATTTCGGGCGTGACGCCGTCTACGCGCTCGACGAGTTTTGCACCCGACTCGCGCGGGTCGCGATCGTACAATCCATCGACATCGGACAGCAGCATCACCGCGTCGGCGCCCGCAGCCTGAGCCACACGCGCAGCAAGCCGGTCATTATCGCCAAAGCGAATTTCTTCGGTCGCGACGCTATCGTTCTCGTTCACCACCGGGACCGCACCGGCTTCGAGCAGGCGGGCAAGGGTGGCAGAGGCATTGAGGTAGCGACGCCGGTCTTCCAGATCGCCCAGTGTCACCAGTATCTGCGCTGCGGTAATGCCATGGGTTCCAAGTGCATCGGACCACAGCCGGGCCAGTGCGACCTGACCGACCGATGCCGCGGCCTGGGCATCGGCGAGACTGCCGCGACCGCCCTTGGCAAGCCCCAGCTTGGCCGCACCCAGCGCGATTGCCCCGGAGGAGACGACGATTACCTCGGAATTCCGCCTCAGGTCTGCAATTTCCGTCGCCAGCGTCGCCAGCCAATCGGTGCGCGCCTCTTTACCCTCCACCAGCAGCGCCGAGCCCACCTTGATTACGAGGCGGCGTGTCTGGCGCAGGTCGGGGAGGGAGCTCAAAACTTTCATTGTCATTCCCGCAGAAGCGCAGCTGACCGGAGGTGAAAGCGGGAATCCCGCTTTTCTTCAAGCCTAGAACCGAAGATTTAGCGGGACCCGCGCCTTTGCGGGGGTGACGAAATGTTGAGCCCTTGAAAGGTCAGATCGGCGACCAGTCGGGCGAGTCGCTCTCATCCTCGACTTCCTCGGCATGGGTTTCGGTCGAAGTGCGGTCGGGCAGATAGGCCAGCACACCGTCCAACAGATCGGAAATCCCGGCGCCTGTCGCACCCGAGATGGGAAACACCTTTTCCGCGCCTGCTGCCAGCAGTTCCTCGGCAAACGCATTGCCCAGTTCCTCGTCGGCGAGGTCGAGTTTGTTGAGTGCGACGATCTGCGGCTTGTCGGCCAGACCGCCGCCGTAAGCCTCGAGCTCGGCATTGACGGTTTTGTAGGCTTCCGCCGGATCGTCGCCCGAAATGTCGATCAGATGGATCAGCACGCGGCACCGCTCGATATGACCGAGGAAACGGTCGCCGATGCCGGCGCCCTCGGCGGCGCCTTGGATCAGGCCGGGAATGTCGGCGAGCACGAATTCGCGCCCCTTGTGCGTCACCACGCCCAGCTTGGGGACCAGCGTGGTGAAGGCATAATGCCCCACCTTGGCCTTGGCGTTCGAGACCTGGTTGATGAAGGTGCTCTTGCCCGCATTGGGTAGGCCCAGCAGGCCGACGTCGGCCAGCAGCTTGAGACGCAGCCACACCCACATCTCCTCGCCCGGTTCGCCCGGCTGGTGCTGACGCGGCGCGCGGTTGGTGGAAGACTTGTAGCTGGCGTTCCCGCGCCCGCCCATGCCGCCTTCGAGGAAGACCACGCGCTGACCGACTTCGGTGAAATCGGCGAGCACTTCTTCCTTGTCCTCGGACAGGATCTGTGTGCCCACGGGCACTTCGATCACGAGGTCGGATGCGCCTGCGCCTGTGCGATCCTTGCCTTGGCCGTGTCCACCACGCTTGGCCTTGAAGTGCTGCGCGTAACGGAAGTCGATCAGTGTATTAAGTCCCTGCACGGCCTCGAACACGATATCGCCGCCCTTGCCGCCATTGCCGCCATCGGGGCCGCCATATTCGATGTATTTTTCGCGCCGGAAACTGACGGCACCGGGTCCGCCCGCGCCGGACTTCAGGTAGATTTTTGCTTGATCGAGGAAATGCATGGCGCGCCCTCTAGCCGCTTTCGTGCAGCTAGGCGAGGGCGCGCATGCTCAGGCGGTGTCAGTCGACGAAATCGGTCACGCGCTCGATGATGATCGCGGGGGCCATGCCGCCCGCTGCGCACATGGTTACGAGGCCATAGCGCTTGTCCTGGCGTTCCAGCTCGTCGACCATCGTGCCGATGAGGATCGAGCCCGTGGCACCGATCGGGTGGCCCAATGCGATCGAGCCGCCATTCACATTGACCTTGTCCCAGTCGAGATCGAGATCGCGCACGAATTTTGCGGCGACGACCGCGAACGCCTCGTTGATTTCGTAAAGGTCGATGTCGTCCTTGGTCAGGCCTGCCTTCTCCAGGACCTTCTTGGCCGCCGGGACGGGCGCGTTAAGCATCAGCGTGGGATCATCGCCCATGTTCGCCGTGGCCACGATACGCGCGCGTGGCTTGAGACCGTGTTTTTGCGCATAATCCTTGCTGGCGACCAGCACCGCAGCCGCGCCATCGACGACGCCCGAACTGTTGCCCGCGTGGTGGAAGTGCTTGATCTCGACGTCGGGATATTTGGCGTTGACCAGCCCGGCAAAGGTGGTGCCGTTCTTGTCGAGCGGGACATTGGCAATCTTGGCAAAGGCCGGTTCGAGCTGGCCAAGCGTTTCCATGGTCGTGCCGGGACGCGGATATTCTTCCTTGTCGAGCACGACATTGCCGTCGTCGTCCTTCACCGGGACGACCGATTTGTCGAAGCGGCCTTCCTCGATCGCCTTGGCGGCGCGCTGCTGGCTGCGGAAGCCGACTTCATCCAGCTCCTCGCGCGTAAAGCCCTCGATCGTCGCGATGGCGTCGCCGCACACGCCCTGGTGGCTCTGCGGATGAGTGCGCATAAGGCGCTCGTTATAGCTGCCCATCATTGGCGGCTTGAGCCCAGCGGCCATCTTGTCCTTCGACATCTGCGCGGTGAGGCTCATCATCTCGGTGCCGCCCGCGACCACACAGTCTTCCATCCCGCTCATCACCTGCGCGGCAGCCAGCGCGACGCTGGTGATGCCGCCGCCGCAGAAACGATCGAGCGTGGTGCCCGATGAGGTGATGTCGTAGCCTGCGTCGAGCGCGGCCATCCGGCCAAGATCGCCCGCCTGCATGCCGTCCTGCGTGCTGACCGACCAGATCACGTCGTCGACCGTCGCCGTATCGAGATCGTTGCGGTCCTTGATCGCCTTAAGGCAGGTCGCGGCCAGATGCTGCGGATGCATATGCGCAAGCGCGCCTTTGCCCTGCTTGCCAATCCCGCGCGGGGTGCGGACAGCATCGATGATATAGGCTTCGGCCATGGTGTGAACTCCTCTCGACTTGTCGTTTTGTGCGGCAAATGCCGGTTGACGTTTGCGTAAACGTCGAGCAGCAAGGGTGCAAGACAAGTTTCGAATTGAAATGGGAGAGAGCAGCTATGTCCGAGGAAGTCCTGACGAGCAAAGAGGACGGCATTCTCGTCGTCACGATCAACCGGCCCGAAGCCAAGAACGCGATGACCAAGGCCGCCGCCGAGGGGATTGCCGCGGCGATGGACCGGCTCGACAGCGACGACAGCCTGCGCGTTGGCATTCTGACGGGCGCGGGCGGGACCTTCTGCTCGGGCATGGACCTGAAAGGCTTCCTGCGCGGCGAATCGCCGAGCATCGAAGGTCGCGGCTTTGGCGGTATCGTGCAGAAGCCGCCCGAAAAGCCGTTGATCGCGGCGGTGGAAGGCTATGCACTGGCTGGCGGTCTGGAACTCATGATCGCCTGCGATCTTGTGGTCGCCAATTCGGGCGCGAAATTTGGCATTCCGGAAGTGAAGCGTGGCCTCGTCGCAGCTGCGGGCGGCGTGATGATGCTGCCCGACCAGATCCCCGAGAGGATCGCGATGGAGCTGGCGCTGACCGGCGATTTCATCGACGCAGCCCGTGCCTATGAGCTCGGCCTGATCAACCGCGTGACCGAGAGCGACGCGCTGGCGGGCGCGAAAGAACTTGCCGCCAGCATCGTCGCCAACGGCCCGCTGGCGGTTCGCGTCTCGAAGCAGGTCATCAAGCAATCGCGCGGCTGGCCGATGGAAGAGCGCTATACCCGCCAGACGCAGCTGATCGCGCCGGTCTTCATATCGGAAGACGCCCGCGAAGGCGCTGCCGCCTTCGCCGAAAAGCGCAAGCCGAATTGGAAGGGCAAGTAAGACCCTTCGGCACGCGATAAAGATATTCGAGAGGAACCCGAGAGATGCCCGTAATCGACGTACCCCAGCCCGAGTTCATGGAAGACGAGGAAATCGCCATCTTCGCCGACGCCGTGGGCAAGTTCTACCAACAACACGCGCCGGAAAAGCGGGTGGAGAAATGGCGCGAGGACGGCCAGGTAGAACGCGAATTCTGGAACGAGGCGGGGGCGGCAGGTCTGCTCGGCGTGTCGGTGCCAGAGGAATATGGCGGCCATGGCGGTGACTTCCGTCACGACATGGTGGTCATCGATCAGCAGGCCAAGCACGGTGTCGATGGATTCGCCGCCAGCCTGCACAATACTATCATCCTCCCATATCTCGTGCGGCATGGCACCGAAGAGCAGAAGAAGAAGTACCTTCCCAAGCTCGTGACCGGCGAACTGGTCAGCGCCATTGCCATGACCGAACCGGGTGTGGGGTCCGATCTTCAGTCGATCACCACCACCGCACTCAAGGACGGCAACGGATACCGCATCAACGGGGCCAAAACCTACATCTCCAACGGCCAGACCGCGGATTTCATCGTGGTCGTCGCCAAGACCGACCCGAACGAGCGCGCCAAGGGCATCTCGCTCCTGCTGCTCGAGACCGAAGGGGCGGAAGGTTTCGAGCGCGGCAAGAAGCTCGACAAGATCGGGCTCGACGCGGCGGATACGTCGGAGCTGTTCTTCGACAACGTCTTCGTGCCGGCCGAAAACGTGCTCGGCGGGGTCGAAGGCAAGGGCTTCTACCAGCTGATGGGCGAGCTGGCGCAGGAACGCCTGGTCATCGCGATGGGCGCGGCGACGGGGATCGAGAAGGCGCTCGATGTCACGGTCGAATACGTCAAGAGCCGCAAGGCCTTTGGCCAGACGATCTGGGATTTCCAGAACACGCAGTTCGTGCTCGCGGACCTCAAGGCGCGCGGCACTGCGGCGCGCATCTTCGTCAATGACTGCATTGCCAAACTGCTCAAGGGCGAACTCGATGTCGCCACGGCGGCGATGGCCAAATACTGGGTCACCGAGTTGCAGAGCGAGGTGGTCGACAAGTGCCTCCAGCTTCACGGCGGCGCAGGCTACATCAACGAATATCCCATCGCCAAAATGTACCGTGACGCACGCATCACCCGCATCTTCGGCGGCTCGAACGAAGTCATGAAGATGCTCATCGCCCGCTCGATGTGATGAGCACCCAGATGGGTGGGCTTGGACCATGGCGGGCTATGGGCACCGGGGACATCGACCGGGTTCATGGCATATCCGAGGCGGTTCATCCCACCCTGCCGGAAAACCGCGCGGTCTTTGCCGACCGGCAGGCGCTCTATCCCGCCGGAGCCTTCGTGCTGGAGCGCGACGGCACGGTGGCGGGGTATTGTATCGGGCATCCCTGGCTCGAAGCGGAACCTCTGCCGCTCGATGCGCGGATCGAGCGGCTGCCTGTGCGTCCGGACACCTTCTACCTTCACGATCTGGCGCTCCTTCCCAGCGCGCGGGGCCTGGGGGCAGCCGGTATTATCGTGCCATATGTAGTCCGGCACGCACGCGAGACAGGCCTGGCCTCGGTCAGCCTGATCGCCGTAGGCGATTCCGCGCCGTTCTGGCGCCGGTTCGGCTTCCGCGATACGCAGGCGAGCGAAGGCAAGCTTGCCGGCTATGGCGCGGATGCCCGCTTTCTTACGCTGCGGTTCGACCCGCAAGCGCAGGGGCGGCACTAACGGCCACCACCTGCCTCCCCGTGTGTCAGGCGGCGACCACTTCCTGTTCGATCGCGCCGAAGATCGAATGTCCTTCGGCATCCTTCATTTCGACGCGGACGGTGTCGCCCGGTGCCATGAAGCGAGTCTTGGCTTCGCCATCGGCAATGGTTTCGATCATGCGGATCTCGGCGATGCAGCTATAGCCCAGGCCGCCTTCGCTAACGGGCTTGCCCGCGCCGCCATTCTCGTCCTGGTTCGAGACTGTGCCCGAACCGATGATCGTGCCTGCGCCCAGATTGCGGGTCTTCGCCGCATGGGCGACGAGATCGGCGAGGCTGAAGGTCGCATCGACCCCGGCATTGGCGCGGCCGAAGGGCTCGCCATTGTAATCGACCATCAGCGGCAGGTGGATGACGCTGCCTTTCCACGCATCGCCCAGCTCGTCGGGCGTGACCGCGACGGGGCTGAAGGCGCTGGCGGGCTTGGACTGGAAGAAGCCGAAGCCCTTGGCCAGTTCACCCGGGATCAGGCCGCGCAGCGACACATCGTTGACCAGCATGACCAACTTGATGTGGTTTGCGGCCTGTTCACTGGTGACGCCCATGGGCACATCGTCGGTGACGACCGCGATCTCGCCTTCCATGTCGCAGCCCCACTTGGTGTCCTTCAGCGGGATGTCGTCGCGTGGAGCGAGGAAGTTGTCGGAGCCGCCCTGATACATCAGCGGGTCGTGATAGAAGCTCTCCGGCACCTCGGCGCCGCGTGCTTTGCGCACCAGCTCGACATGGTTGATGTAGGCCGAGCCATCGGCCCACTGATAGGCACGCGGGAGCGGTGAATGCGCCTCGCGCTCATGGAAACGCTCGCAGGGCACCGCCTGGTGTTCGACATCGGTATAGAGCGCCTCAAGCTTGGGCGCGATCTCGTCCCAATTGTCGAGCGCGGCCTGCAGCGTCGGCGCGATGTTGTCGGCGGCGCAATAGCGGGTGAGGTCCTTGGAGACGACGACGAGCTTACCGTCGCGCGTGCCGTCCTTGAGTGTTGCGAGCTTCATGGGTGTCAGGTCCTCTCGGGATTGTCGGGTTGGTTGTCCGGATGTGCGCGCTGGAATTCGGGCAATGCGAGGCAGGCGCTTTCGATCCGGGTGATATGCGGCTTGTCGCCGAAGTCGAAACCGAACCGCCGCGCATTGTAGACCTGCGGTAGCAGGCAAACCTCGAAGAAGCCGGGCTTGGCGAACAGGAAGTCAGCCGTGTCGAGCTGCGCCAGCCGCGCCTCGAGCGGGTCGAGCGTGCGCGCGAGCCAGTGGCGATACCACACACCGATGTCCTCCTGCGACTTGCCGTATTCGTTGGCCAGATATTTGAGGACGGGCAGGTTCAAGGGCGCGTGCAGTTCAGTCGCGATGGCATAGGCCAGTTCGCGCGCGATGTAGCGATCCGACACGTCCCCAGACAGCAGCGGCTTGTCGGGATAGGCTTCGTCGAGCCATTCGATTTGCGCCATCGACTGGACGTAATCCTTGCCGTCGACCTCGAGCAGCGGAACCGAACCGAATGGATTGCGGCTGGTGAAGGCTGCGCCCTTTTGTTCGGACTTGAGCAGGTTCACCGGGACGTATTCGTATTCCAGCCCCTTCAATTCCAGCGCGATGCGCAGGCGATAGCTGGTCGAGCTGCGATAATATCCATGGAGCCTTATCAAAACGCGGCGATCCCGGTGATCGCCCGGCCCAGGATCAGCGCATGGACGTCGTGCGTGCCTTCATAGGTGTTGACCGTCTCCAGGTTCACCATGTGGCGGATGACCTGATATTCTTCCGAAATGCCGTTGCCGCCGTGCATGTCGCGCGACTTGCGGGCGATATCCAATGCCTTGCCGACATTGTTGCGCTTGACGATGGAGATCATCTCGGGGGCGAACTTGCCTTCGTCCATCAGTCGACCGACGCGCAGGGAGGATTGCAGGCCGAGCGAAATTTCGGTGATCATGTCGGCGAGCTTCAATTGATAGAGCTGCTTCGATGCCAGCGGTACGCCGAACTGATGCCGGTCGAGGCCGTATTGCCGCGCGGCATGCAGGCAGAATTCCGCGGCGCCCATCGCGCCCCAGCTAATGCCGTAACGCGCGCGGTTGAGGCAGCCGAACGGGCCTTTGAGACCCTGCACTTCTGGCAACAGGGCATCTTCGCCGACTTCCACTTCGTCCATCACGATCATGCCGGTGGTCGAAGCGCGCAAGGACAGCTTGCCTTCGATCTTGGGCGCGGACAGGCCCTTCATACCCTTTTCGAGCACGAAGCCGCGAATGCCGCCGCCATGCGCATCGCTCTTCGCCCAGACCACGAAGACATCGGCAAAGGGCGCGTTCGAGATCCACGTCTTGGATCCGGAGATGACATAGCCGCCTTCGACCTTCTTGGCAGTGGTCTTCATCCCGCCCGGATCGCTGCCGGCGTCCGGCTCGGTCAGGCCGAAGCAACCGATCAGTTGGCCGCTGGCCAGGCCGGGCAGGTATTTTTTACGCTGTTCTTCCGAGCCATAGGCATGGATCGGATACATCACGAGGCTGGACTGGACCGAGGCCATCGATCGGTAGCCGCTGTCCACCCGTTCGATCTCGCGCGCGATCAAGCCGTAGGCGACATAGCTTGCACCCGCGCCGCCATATTCCTCGGGCACGGTCGCGCCCAACAGGCCAGCTTCGCCCATCATCGGGAACAGTTCGGGATCGTCGACTTCCTTGCTGAAATTCTCGATCACTCGCGGCTGCAATTCGCCCTGTGCAAAGGCGTGCGCGGCGTCGCGGATCATCCGCTCGTCCTCGGTCAGCTGGTCGTCGAGATTGAAGGGATCGTCCCAGGCGAAGGGCACCATTCCGGCCATGTTGTCTCCTTTGTTACGATCCAGCCGATGGCAGGCTTGCGGGCGCGGGGCAAGGGGGCGTGCCCGTGGGCGCCGTCACTTCACATCCGGCAGGGCCTTGCGGCAATCGTCGGCGCATTCGCGGCACATCTTCGCGCAAAGCTGACAGTGTGGATTGTCATGGCCTTCGCATTCTGCGGCACAAGTCTCGCAGGCCGTGATGCAGGTTTCGAGCTGGCTGCGCAGAACATCGATATTCTGCGCGGTGCGACGCACGGCCAGTCGCGCGGTGGCGGCGCAGATATCGGCGCAGTCGAGGCAGGTGCGGACGCACTGCGCCATATCCATATCCTCGGCCACGCAGGCATCGGCGCAGCTCGTGCAGAACAGCGAACACAGCATGGCATGCCGTGCGGCGAGGATCAGGCCTTCGGTTTCGTCATCGACCTGCGGGTGGGCGGCGACCATTTTTTGAAGCGACATGCGATTTCCTTTCCTTGAGGTTCACCCAGGGAATGGATCGTGGCAATCCGATGTTCCGGCAGCGTCCCGGAAAGCGCGATCAACCGTGCGCGGCTGCCCGCTGGACGGATTCGATCACCGCTGCCGGAGGGCAGGGTTTGGACAACGCCTGTGCCCGCGGGAAGCGCTCGGCAACCTCGTCGGGAGTGAGCTGACCCGAATGGAAGATGACCGGGACGTCTTCCGCCATCATCTGTTCGGCCAGCGGATAGACGATACCATCGCCCAATTGCACATCGAGGATGGCGATATCGGGCTTGGCCTTCTGATAAGCGAGCATTGCTGAAGATAGATCGTCATACGGACCTTCGACCAGATACCCGGCCTCGGCCACCGTGTCGCAAAGGTCGTATCCTACAATCAGCTCGTCTTCGGCGACGAGCACACGCAAAGGCTGCCCCATCCTGGCTCTCCTCTTATGCCGACCCATCTAAGGGAAAACCGTAATCCGGGATCGGTTCCGCGAGTTATGACAATTTGCCGTAACGTTCGGCAAAACCGGCGTCGTCTCCTTGCGCGAGTAACTGCGCCTGGCCGACCCAGTCGTCGCGCCGAATGCGTCCCTGAAAGCGGCCGAGCTGGCTGTCGATCCGGTCGATCCCGGCTTCGTCCCAGGCAGCGATCTGCGCAAAGGTGGTGACGCCCAGATCGCGCAGGGTTGCTGCCAGCTTCGGCCCGAGGCCCTTGATCCGTGTCAGATCGTCGCCGCTAGCATCCGGCTGGATGGCGGCACCGACGGCGGGTTGCATCGGTGTCGCTGCCGGTGCGCTGTCGATCAGCGCCTTGTTGCGTTCTGCGGGAGCGGCGCCTTCGTCCAGCACATCGCGGCTCGTGCCTGTCACACGCGTCTTGCGGGAGGCGTTGAAAACATACCAGGCAATGGCCACGCCGAGAACCAGCGCGGCGACGATCAGCGGCCAATATATCTGGAGCAATTCGCTCATGCGTTATTCCTTGTCTGTGTCGTGGCGGCCCCACAAGGCCCATCCGATACCGATCCCCGCGATATAGGCGACAAGCATCAGAGCGGCGAGTTCGAACCATAGAGGCATGTCAGCGCGCTCCCGGCGTGTCGACGGGTGTGGGGCGAAGCGGTTCGGTGCGGATGACCGAGAATTCGATGCGGCGATTGGCCGGATCGGTAGGGGCGAGCCCTTCGACCGGCTGGCTTGACCCGACGCCGCTCGCGCGCAAGCCGTCGCGGGGGATCCCCCGGCGCACCAGTGCCTCGCGTACGGCGCGCGCACGCTCCATGCTCAGGGCGATGTTGCCGGGCTCCGGACCCGATTGATCCGTATGGCCGGTGATCGCGATGATCGAGCCGAGACAGGGGCGCAGCGCATCGGCGACCTCATCGAGCAGCATACGGCTCGCAGGAAGTATCGCGCTGCTTGCCTCTTCGAACCGGATCGAACGGGTACGTAGCAGGCCTTCGACGTCTTCCTGGCAATGCAGCGGCTGATACGTCGGCTCGTCGCTTTCGGCACGAGCGGTTCCGTCGCTCCAGACGATGCCGCCGACGCCCGGAACATTGTAGACGGCTCGCGCGATCCGGGCGCGTGTCTTTTCGTCGAGCCGCTCGCCCCCGCTCAGCAACGGGTGGCGCGAGGGCCATCCCGTGACGTTGGCAAACCGTGCAGTCACACCGCTTCCGCCCGCTTCCACTATGGCGGCGGCGGTGTCCCGTTCCAGTCGCTCGATGAAACCGGGGGCCACGGGCTCGGCCAGCAGATAGGCGCTGGCCACGGTCAACGCGGCTCCGGCGAAAATGGCGAGCGAGGGGCGGATCGGCATGACACGGGCTTTAGCCGTGTGTCGACCCGCCTGCCAAGCGGACTATTCAAGCCCGTCCGCAGTCTGCACCAGCCGGATGAACTCCTGCCGCCAGAAATTGCTCTGCTTCCCGGCCAGCGCGGCAATTTGCGGATAGGAAAAATCCGCTAGCAAGGCATCGCCACGCAGCTTCTGTCCGAAGGCGGCGACCGCACTGGCGAAGGCGAAATCGCCGGTCGGTGCGCGAGTGGTGCGCAGTGCCGATGCGGGCAGCGTGTAAGTCAGCAGCGTCGATTTGTCGCCACCAGGCAGTTTGTAGCGCAGTTTGACATAGGCCGCTTCGGCCGCCAGCTCGGTAGCGCGCGTATCGGGCTTGTCCTCGTACCGGCGCGTCGAGACCCAGCCCTTGGCACCGACCGGAACGACCTCGTAGATCGCGGTGACCTGATGGCCCGCACCGATATCGCCCGCATCGACCGCGTCATTGTCGAAATCCTGTTCGCGCAAAATGCGATTCTCGTAGCCGACGAGGCGGTACTGGCTGACCACCGCCGGGTTGAATTCGACCTGGATCTTCACGTCCTTGGCGATGGTGAACAGCGTCGCACCCATCTCATCGCCGAGTACCTTGCGCGCCTCCAGCGCGCTGTCGATATAGGAATAGTTGCCGTTCCCGTTATTGGCGACCTGCTCCATCATCGCATCGTTCAGATTGCCGCGTCCGAAGCCGAGCACCGAAAGGGTGATGCCGGTTTCGCGCTTCTTCTCAATCAACTCGACCAGCGATTCCCGATCGGAAGTGCCGACGTTGAAATCGCCATCCGTCGCCAGGATCACCCGGTTTACGCCGCCTCTAATTCTGTTCGCTTCCGCCACACGATAGGCAAGTTCGATCCCCGCGCCGCCCGCTGTAGACCCGCCTGCCTCGAGCTGGTTCAGCGCGTCCTTGATCTTGCGCTCGTCATTGGTCGGCTCCAGCACGAGGCCCGCCGCGCCGGCATAGACGACTATCGAGACGCGATCCTGTTTGGTCAGTTGGCCCGCAAGCTGGCGCATCGCGGTCTTTACCAGCGGCAGCTTGTCCCGGCTCGCCATCGAACCCGACACGTCGAGCAGGAAGACGAGGTTGGCCGGGGGGCGCTCGCGCGCGGGCATTTCGTATCCGGCAAGCCCGATGCGTAGGAGCCGCGAGTTCGAATTCCATGGCGTCACCGCGACATCGGTATTCACTGTGAAGGGCTGCGATACGCTGTCCGGCCGACCGTAATCGTAGCGGAAGTAGTTGACGAATTCTTCGGTCCGCACGGCTCCCTTGGGCGGCAACTGGCCTTCGGAAATGAAGCGGCGCGTATTGGTGTAGGCGCCCGTGTCGACATCGACCGAGAAGGTCGAAACCGGTTCATTGGCGACGACCTTCACCGAAGAGACTTCCTCGCCGTCATATTGATCGCGGCTGGGCGGTGACGGCACGAAGACCGGCGGGAAATAGCGATAGCTGCTGTCGGCGGTTTCACCCTGTTCGGGCGCCACGGCAGCTTCCGAGTCAACGCGCGAGCCCGTTACGACCATGGGGGCCGGCGTTGCGAGGCTGTAAGCTGGCGGGGGCGGAGGAGGTGGTGGGGGCGGCGGCGGGACCCGTCCATTATCCGAGGTTTCGGCTTTCGAGCCGGTCAGGACAATTTCCTCGCCCCCTTGCTGCGAGGCACACCCGGCAAGCAATGCAGCAGCGGCGCAAGTGACAGTAAATGTGGCGAAACGCATGGGCAGTCCTCCCCGATACTCCGATGATTCAGAGTTACTTCACCGGGCGGTGAATGCCGACTGAACGCGCCGCACATGCGACGATCCGATCATTTCCGGGTCGGTTCGTCCTTGTCGAGATTACGGCGGAACAGCACCCGATCCTCCGGCCCGAAGCCGCGTGTCCAGATAATGTAGCCATAGACGGCCAGGATCGCCGGAACACCCAAGATCAGCTCAGCCCATTCGGGCAATCGGGTTGCCAGCCAGCCGACCAGCACTGCCGGGGGCACCGCCCAGACCAGTGGCCAGCGGAAGGTGTTGATCGTGTGGCCGAGGAACTTCGAAAGCATGAGGGCTTTCACGAGGCTGGCTGTGCCGAGCGCCAGCATCAGCGCGATCGCCGCCGCCGCTGCCTTGTAGGGTTCGCCGTAGCCGCCGCGTACCATTGCTTCGATCAGGACCACGGTCAGCACTGCCTGGAGCGCGATTGTGCCGATCGATATCCATAGATTACGCACCCGCGCGACATAGACGAGCACGGCTTCGGACACGACCGCCGTCGCCGCGACGACCTCCGCAATAAGCAGGAAGGCGAGCGCACCGGTGCCGCCGACGAATTCCGGCCCGACAAGGCCCATGACCGCCTCGCCCGGCACGCCGAGCGCGAGCGCAATCCCCGCCTGCATCGCGACGATCCAGAAACCGACCTGGCAGATCTGCTTGGCGATTGCCTCGTAATTCTTGGTCTTGAGGTTCTTGGTGATGACGGGGCCGAGGATCGGCTCGAAGCTGGTCTTGAGCTTTTGCGGCAGGCTCGCGACCTGCTGGGCGATGTAGTAGACGCCCACAGCGGCCGGCGCGGCAAACAGGCCGAGGATGAAGATATCGACGCGCCGTGTGCCCCATTCGATCGCATCGGCCGTGGCCAGCGGTAAGGCGCGCACGGTCATCTTGCCCATGTAGACGGGGTGGAGGCGCCATGCCTTGGGCGGACCATAGCTGCGGAAGAAGGACCACAGCCCGGTCGCCAGCCCAGCATAGATCGAGGCGAGATAAGCCATAGCGAGCCCGGAATCGCTGATGCCGGGTATGAAGAAGAACACCCCGGCCATGATCGAGATGGTCCAGGGTTCGACCACCGCTCGCGCGCGCACCGTCGTCGCGATATCGTAGCGATAGGCCTGCGCGGCGAGGACAATCTCGGTCAGCGCATAGCCCGGTATTGCCAGCACGATGAAACGGTCCAGTTCGGTGAATTCGCCGCTCGGGAATAGCGGGGCGGGGACGAACCAGAAAAACAGCGCTGCCAGCGAGGAGAACAGCAGCGCGAGGAACATGCCATCATAAACGAGATTGGCCGGATGGCTCTCTTCCCCATCGGAAAGGCGCTGCGCCAGGCCGCGCTTTTCGCCCATCGCACAGACCAGGGCAACCAGTTCGACCACTACCAGTGCAGAGGCGAAACGCCCCAATGCGTCCGGTCCGTAAAGACGTCCCGCGATAAACAGGAACGGCAGGCGCGCGACGAGGCGCAGGATGAAGCCGAAGAAATTCTGCCGCCCGCCCTTGGCGAGGGCGGAAAGGTCTTCGTCGGGTTTTTCCGCTGTCACTCGGCGCTGCCCTGTTCGGCGCGCAGCGGGCGCGACAGGAGGCCGGATACGACCTCGCGCGGGGCATCGCCTTTGAGCAGGCCGTAAACCGCCGTAACGATCGGCATGGCGACAGCATGGCGCGCGGCCAGTTCGACCAGCACGGGCGCGGTATGCGCGCCTTCGGCCACGGTGCGGCGGTCGGCCATGAGGTCTTCGGCCCGCTGACCTTCACCCAATGCCTTGCCGAGCGAGAAATTGCGGCTCGAAGTCGAGGAACAGGTGAGCACGAGATCGCCGAGGCCGCACAGGCCCGCCAGCGTCTCCGCCCGTGCGCCCAGCGCCTCGCCGAAGCGCAGCATCTCTGCATAACCGCGCGCGATCAGCGCGGCGCGCGCGTTCTGTCCGAGTCCGAGGCCGTCGACCACACCGCAGGCGATGGCGAGCACGTTCTTGACCGATCCACCGATCTCCGCACCGATCACATCGTCCGAATAATAGGGCCGGAAGGCCGGGCGGGCGATGACCGGCGCAAGGCGCTCCCATTGCGCTTCGCCGTCCCCGCAAGCGAGTGTAACCGCAGTGGGCAGGCCAGCCGCCACCTCATGCGCGAAGGTCGGGCCGGAGAGCACCGCAATCGCGCTATCCGGTGCCGCGGATTTCGCGGCATGGTTCATCAGCCGCCCGGTGCATGCCTCGATCCCTTTCGAACACAGCACCAGGTCTTTTGGATGTGCGGGCATGGCGGACAGCACGCTGCCCATATGCTGCGCTGGCGTCACCACCAGCAGCGTGTCGAGTCGCGCCATATCGGCGAGGTTACCGGTCGCCCGTATCGTATCGGCGAGCGCGGCCGAGGGCAGGAAGAGCGAATTGCTGTGCGCGGAATTGATCTCCTCGACAAGCTCCTTCTCGCGCGCCCAGATCAGTACCTCGCGTCCGTCGCTGGCGAGCATTTGCGCCAGCGCCGTGCCCCAGGCACCAGCTCCTAGAACGCCGACCGTGCTCATGCTTTCACTCCCGCTCCACGCACCGGTTCGGCGTCGGGATCGAGCGGCCAGCGCGGGCGTGCCGCAATGTCGAGCGGGTCGTTCTGGCCGAGCCGTTCGATCCCCGCCCAGGCGATCATCGCTGCATTGTCGGTACACAGTTTGGGCGGCGGCGCGGCAAACCGCATCGCGCGGTTGGCGGCGAGCTGTTCGAGCGCGTTGCGCACCACCGTGTTGGCCGCAACGCCGCCCGCAACCACAAGTGTATCGACATCTTCCATGCCTGCGAGTGCGATCCGCAACCGGTCGGTTACGCAATCGACCGCCGCCTGCTGGAAACTCGCCGCAATATCGGCGACCGCGTACTGGTCGCTCTCATGCGCGCGCAGGACCGCGCTCTTGAGCCCAGCGAAGGAGAAATGCGGCTCGCCGCTGCCGACCATCGGGCGGGGCAGGGGCACTGCAGCAGCGTTGCCTACCAGCGCCTTGCGTTCGACTGCCGGACCGCCCGGAAAGCCGAGGCCAAGGATCTTGGCGGTTTTGTCGAACGCCTCGCCCAGCGCATCGTCGATCGTGGTGGCCAGGCGGCGGTATTGGCCAACGCCGTCGATGCGTAGGATCTGGCAGTGCCCGCCCGAAACCAGCAGCAATGCATAGGGGAATTCGATCGTCTCGTCGGCGAGGCGCGGGCTCAGCGCATGGCCTTCGAGGTGGTTGATTGCGATCAGCGGCGTGTCGGTGGCCATGGCCAGCGCTTTTGCGCTAACCAGCCCGACCATGACCCCGCCGATCAGGCCCGGTCCGGCGGTTGCTGCAATCGCATCGCAGTCGGCCAAGGCGATGCCCGCATCGGCCAGCACACCCTCGATCATCGGAGCCAGCCGTTCGGCATGCGCGCGAGCGGCGATCTCGGGCACGACGCCGCCAAAGGGCGCGTGTTCCGCATCTTGCGAGGCGATGCGCTGCGCGACGATGCGCCGCTGGCTGTCGACCAGTGCGACCGCAGTTTCGTCGCAGGAGCTTTCGATGCCGAGAACCAGTGCCATCCCGCTTCCCCTTAGCGAAGTGGATCGCTAGGGCAAGCCGACCTATGCCTGACCAGCCCCTTATTCGCCTCGGAACCCGCCGTTCTCCGCTTGCCATGGCACAAGCCCTCGAAGCGCGTGCGCGCCTTTGCGCAGCGCATGATTGGGACGAATCGGCCGTGGAACTAGTCCCCGTCGTGGCCAGCGGCGACAAGATACAGGACCGTCCGCTGGCCGAAATCGGCGGCAAAGCGCTGTGGACACGCGAACTCGATCACTGGCTGCTCGAGGGGCGCATCGATGCAGCGGTGCATTCGATGAAGGATGTCGAGACGATCCGGCCCGAGGCCATCGCCATTGGGGCCATCCTGCCGCGCGCGGACAAGGCCGACCGTCTGCTGGGTGCGGCGTCCATCGCCGACATTCCCGCAGGCGCGCGAGTGGGAACCAGCGCGCCGCGCCGCGCCGCACAACTGCTAAACCTGCGGCCGGATCTTAACGTGGTCGGCATTCGCGGCAATGTTGCCACCCGAATGGCGAAGCTTGCAGCGGGCGCGGTGGATGCAACCTTCCTCGCCGCGGCGGGTCTGGACCGGTTGGGCGCGGACGAGGAAGGGGTGCGGCTCGACCCCGAAGCATGGCTGCCGGCGCCTGCACAGGCCGCGATTGGTCTCGAATGTCGCAGCAACGATGCGCGCATGTGCGATCTGCTCGGCCCGGTCGATCATCCCGGAAGCCATGCGGAAATTCGTGCGGAACGTCGTCTGTTGGAGGGGTTGGGCGGATCGTGCAGCAGTCCGATCGCCGCTTTGTCGCATCGTAATGGCGAGCGCATGTCCTTGAACGCGGCCATCTTCAGCCCCGATGGCAAGGTGCGGATCGCCGGCAATACCGAATTTGCAATCGGCGACGAGAACGCCCCGTTCGATTTGGCGAAATCGCTGCTTGATGGAGCGCCGCCTGAAGTGGCCGAACATTTCGGCTATTCGGTATGAAGCCGCTCTTCCTATTCCGTCCCGAACCGGGTTGGTCGGTCAGCGCGCAAACGGCGCGCGACATGGGACTCGACGTGCATGGCGCGCCGCTCTTTACGATCGAGCCGGTAGAGTGGACCGTTCCGTCACCGGATGATTTCGACGGCATTCTTGTCGGCAGCGCAAATGCCTTCCGGCATGGCGGCAAGCACTTGGAAAAACTGACCCGGCTGCCCGTCCATGCGGTTGGCGAAGCCACTGCCGATGCCGCGCGCATTGCCGGGTTCCTGGTCGGGCTAACCGGTCGGGGAGGGTTACAAGGACTTGTCGACGAACTCGGTAATCGGAAGCTCCAGCTCTTGCGCCTTGCAGGCCAGGATAGGGTGGCGCTGCGTCCGCCCGATGGCATTGAGGTCGAAACCCGGGTACTCTATCGGGCGGTGGCGGAAGAACTGTCGCAAGAGAGCGCCGAGCTGCTGCGCGATGGCGGCGTGGCGGTATTGCATTCGGGTGCGGCCGCTGCGCGGCTGCGTGACGAATTCGATCGCCTGGACCTGAACAGCGCGGTTGTCGATCTCGCCGTCATTGGCCCTCGCGTTGCCGAAATGGCGGGAGAGGGTTGGCGATCCATCCACATCGCCGATGCACCCGGAGACAGCGAGCTACTGGCCTTGGCGAGAGCTTTGTGCCAGACCGAGGACCAATGATAGGAAGGGGCCTTGAGAACCGGCCCACGGGGTCGCGGAACGGAATTCGATGGACGATTACATAAGCACCAGGCGCAAGGGGCCTTCGGCAAGGCCGGTTCTCGTCGCCGTGCTTGCGAGTTTCCTGCTCGGCGGTGCGATCGTTGGCTATGCGGTCTATTCGATGACAGATCTCGATGCGCCCGAGACTGCTTCGACTGCGCAGGATCCACAGCTGCTCGTCAGCCCTACTGCCGACCCCACGCCTACGCCAAGCGCCACCGCCAGCGAGGCGGCGCAGCAGGCTGTGAAACGGGTCGAACAGCAGCAGGGCGGGATCGACCAGCGCCTCGCGGCTGCCGAACAGCGTCTGGCGCGGCTCGACCTGCAGGCGCAGGCTGCTGCAGGCAATGCTGCACGTGCCGAAGGCCTGCTGATTGCTTTCGCCACTCGGCGGGCTCTCGAAAAAGGGGCGGAGCTCGGCTATTTGGCCGACCAGTTACGGTTGCGGTTCGGAGATGCGCTGCCCAATGCAGTAGACACGATCATTCGGACAAGCCGCGATCCGATCACGCTCGACCAGCTGATCGCGCGGCTTGAGGGCCTGTCCCCGCGTTTAGCCCAGCCGAACGATCAACGCGGTTGGGCCCGGTTCGGCGAGGAGCTGTCGCAGCTCTTTGTCATCCGCCGCGAAAGCGCTCCTTCACCGCAGCCTGAGCGTAGGCTCGAACGCGCGCGTTTGTTTCTCGAAAGCGGGCGCACGCAGTCTGCGATTGCAGAGGTGCGCAATCTTCCCGGCGCCGACGAGGCCGAAGGGTGGATCCGCGATGCCGAACGTTATGCTGCCGCCCAGCGGGCGCTCGATTTGATCGAGACCGCAGCCGTTCTCGAGCCGCGTCGCTTACGGGATGGGGCGGGCAACCGGATCGAGCAGCCGAGCCCGGCCGAAGAGAATTAGGCTTTCAGCAATTCGGGCAGTTCTCCGGATATGCCGCGTGCTTCATCCATGAAAAAGCGTTTGAGCCACCCGCTACGCTGAATCCCCGCCATGCCGAGGCGGCGCGCGGCGCTTGCCGCCTTGCCTGGAATGCCGAATATCCGCGTCAGGCTGTCTGTCGCGCCCATCACCATGAGCGAATCGAGCGCGCGCCACTCTTCGTACTTTTTCAGGACTTGCGCATCGCCGAGGTCGAGACCCAGCCGGACCGCTTCGTCGAGCACTTCCACCAGCGCGCCGACATCGCGCAGGCCGAGATTGAGGCCCTGACCCGCGATCGGGTGCATGCCATGCGCGCTGTCGCCGACCAGCGCGAGGCGATGCTCGACGATCTTCGCCGTGTGCTGGAAACTCAGCGGATAGGACGAGCGCGCGCTGTTGATTGTGAGCTCACCGAGCAGATCGCCCATGCGCTTGTAAACTTCGGCGAGGAAGGCGCGGTCGGACAGTTTGAGAACGCCTGCGGCATCCTTCTCGTCCACCGTCCAGACCAGTGCGCTGCGATGCTGGCCGTTGGGGCCGTCGAGCATGGGCAGCAGTGCGAAAGGCCCGTCGGGATAGAAGATTTCCCACGCCACGTTCTCATGCGGCTTTGTGTGGTCGAGCCCGACGATCATGGCGCGGTGGCTGTAATCCCAGTTCGCCATTTTCAGGCCCGCTTCCTCGCGACTAGGCGATCCGCGCCCTTCCGCGCCGATCATCAATGCGGCTTCGAGCACACGCCCGTCACCGAGCGTCGCCGATACACCGAACTCGCCGCGCTCGCGTGATACGACCTCAACCGGCGCATGCCACTCGATCAGCGGCTCCTTCGCCGCCGCCTCGTGCAGCGCCAAGCGCAGCTGGCGATTGGCGAACATCCGACCGAGCGTGCCTTCGTGCGGCTCGGGGCGGAAATCGAGCCGACCCGCCTTCATCTGGTCGAGCACGGCGATGGCGGCGATATCGCAGCCATATGGTTCCAGCGCGTCTTCGAGGCCGATATGGCGGAACAGGCGCCAGCTTGCCGTCGAGATCGCCGAGGCGCGGCCGTCAAAGCCCTCCGCCGTCAGGCTTGCCGGATCGGCGCGGTCGACGAGGTGGCTCGAAAGCCCCTTTTTCGCCGCCGCCAGCGCCAGTGTCATGCCCACCAGGCCGCCGCCCAGGATCAGCAGGTCTTGCTTGTCTGTCATGGGGTGTGTCCCTAGAGCGGCGAGCGTGATCGACGCAAGGATATTGGAGCGGGTCGCCGCGCTTGTGATGCTGTTCGCGCTGGCCTTGGCCCTTGCCCCGGCTGCCTACGCGCAGCAGCAGGCACGCGGGCCGGGCAGCGAACGCATGCCCGTGGAAATCGTGGCCGAGGGCGCGCCGCAACCCGGCGAGACGTGGATGGTCGCGCTGCATTTCATGCCTTCGACGCCCGAATGGCACGGCTACTGGTCGAATCCCGGCGATGCGGGGCTGGGCATGGAACTGGACTGGGACCTGCCCGAGGGATGGGAGGCGGGCGAACCGCTCTATCCGCTGCCCAAGCGGCTGGTGATCGGCGGGTTGATGAATCATGTTTACGAGGACGACTATGCAGTCCTCGTGCCGATTGGCGTTCCGGAAAGCGCGGCGGTCGCCAATGTGGCGCCCATCGCCGTCATGGCAAACTATCTGGCCTGCACAGACAAGATCTGCGTTCCGCAGCAGGCACGTCTGACGCTCGATCCCGCACAGGCTGGTGCCGACCCTCGTTTCGGTGCGTGGCGCGCGGCCATCGTCCCGCAGCTCGACAGCAGCGCGCAATTCGAATTCACACCTACGCATCTGCGCGTCGGCATTCCGATCCCTGCCGAAACCGCGCTCGGTGATCTTCACTTCTTCCTCGGTACGCCCGAACTGGGGGAAGGCGACAGGCCCGATTACACCGGCGTGCAGACCTTCATCAGCGAAGGCAATCTGCTAGTGGTCGAAATGCCGATCGAGCGGCTCGCGGTGCCGGACAATGTCGAGTTCGCGGCCGACCCGCGCCCCGAGACGATCACCGGCATCCTCGATATCGGCAGCGGCCGCGGCGTGCGCTTTACCGCTGTGCCGGGAGACGTGCCGCTCGAAGGGGTGAAGCCGATCCGTGGTGGTGGGGCGGAGCCGGTCCTGTGGCAATTGCTTATCGCCGCGCTGGCGGGTGGATTGCTGCTCAACATCATGCCCTGCGTTTTCCCGATCCTCAGCCTCAAGGCGCTGTCGCTGGCCAAGGCGGGCGGGGACGAGCGTGCGGCGCGGCGCGATGCGCTGGCCTATACGGCGGGTGTTGTGCTGGCTTGCGCGGCGCTGGGGGCAGCCATCCTGCTCCTGCGATCGGCGGGCGAGCAGGTCGGGTGGGCCTTTCAGTTGCAGGAGCCGGTCGTCGTGGTCGGCCTTTTCCTGCTGGCACTGGCGATCACGGTCAATTTCCTCGGGGTGTTCGAAGTGCCCGGCATGGCCGTTTCGGGCGGCGCGCCCTCGCGAGGGGGTTCTTTCTCGACGGGCCTTCTCGCGGCCTTCGTGGCGACACCATGTACAGGCCCGTTCATGGCCATTGCGCTGGGTGCGGCGCTGGTCATCAGGCCGATTCACGGACTCCTCGTCTTCGTCGCCTTGGGTGTAGGCCTCGCGCTACCCTTCCTGCTGGTCGGCTTCGTCCCGGCGATTCGTCGGCGCCTGCCCAAGCCGGGTGCCTGGATGGAGAGCTTCCGCCGCTGGATGGCACTGCCGATGGGGCTGACCGCGCTGGCGCTTGCCTGGCTCGTCTGGCGCATCGGCGGATGGGACTATCTCGGTCCGGTGCTCATCCTGGCAGTGATTGCGCTTGCGGGGCTTGCGCTTATCGGCCTCTTTCAGCGTCGGTCGCGATCTGGTGTGCTGGTGGTTTTCGCCAGCCTCGTTGCGGTGCTTGGCATCGGGGTCACTCTGCTCCCAAAGCCAGAGGCGCAAGCCGCGTCAGCCGAAAGCCTGCTCGATCCCATCGACTACAGCGAGGCCGCGCTAGCCGAGGCGCGTGCCTCGGGTCGTCCGGTGTTCATATGGTTCACCGCCGACTGGTGCGTCACCTGCAAGGTCAACGAGAGCGTCGCGATCGAACGCGAGGCTACACGAAAGGCTTTCGAGGAAGCGGGGGTCATCGCCATGCGCGGCGACTGGACGCAGCCCGATGAAGAAATCAGCCGCATGCTGACCCGCCAAGGCGCGGCCGGTGTGCCGCTCTATCTGTGGTACGAGCCCGGCGGCGAGGCCGAGCAATTGCCGCAAGTGCTTACGCCGGATTTGCTGGTGGAGAAGGCGCAGGATTCGGCTCGTCGTCGCTAGGCGGCTGCGCCAGCGCCCGGCATTCCTCGACTAGTGCGCCGGGCAGGGCGCTCGGATTGAGGATCACACTCCCCGCGCCGGGCACCGTCGCCTCGACCTCGCGCGTGCCGGTCAGCACGTCCCAGCGCGGATCGGTCACCGGCGCCGCACCTTCCCAGCGCCACACATCGCCGACCTGTGCCGCATCGATGGGCAGGCGCGTGACATGGCTGTTCCCGATAAGCGCGAGCACCGCCTTGGCATGCGGGTCCGCCTTGGCGAAACGGGTGTATGCGAACATCGGCACGGCCCCCTGTCCAACGCATTCGATGGCGAATAGCGGGCGTTCGCCCGGCTTGCCGTAAAGCAGGCGCCGGGCCTTGTCGGCAGGCGCCCAGACCGCGCCTTGCGTATCGGGAGAATCGATCGGTTCGGACGGGCCTTGAACCTCGCCCCCGATGCGTGTGCGCTCGACATAGTCATCGGCCGCCGGCGGCTTGCAGGCGGCGAGGACAAGGATTGGAAGCAAAGCCGGAGCGCGACGCATCAGCGCGCTATGGCACAGGCGCGCGCAGGTTCAAGCGGGCGGGCCGCGCTATCCTCAGCGATTGCGGATGAAGGCGCGCAGGTCGCGCGACAGTTTCGCGCGGTCTTCGTCGCGGACATACATCATATGACCCGAGCCATAGTAATGCAGCTCCACCCGATCCTGCGGAATACCGATCCGGTTGAGCGAATACTCGGCGCCGAAAAAGGGCGTGGCGAAATCGTAATAGCCCTGCGCATTGAACAGCCTCAGACCGGCATTCTGGCGCATGGCCTTGCCGATAAGCGGGGCCACGTTGAGATAGGCGCTGCGCCCCGGTCCGCTTGACAGGCTCCAATTCCAGTGCTGCCCCGGCTCGCGCCCGATCGACTGGTATTCGCGAGTAGTTTCGAAGCCTAGTCCCTCGCGCAGCCAGGCATTGACCGCAGCGGTATAGCCTGCATCGATGCCATAGAAGCTGGGATCGTTGTCGGGATATTCCCCCGCATTATCGTAATCCGTGCCGGTATAGCGTGCATCGAGACGGCCGATAGTGAGGCCCCGGTCGCGCAGCAATTCCTTATAGAAGCGCTGGCTGGTAACGCGCAGGTTCGCCTGGTCGAGATAGGTTTCGGACAGGCCGGTGAGCCGCGAGAGTTCCGCGCGCACGGCAGCGCGTTCGGCATCGGGAAGATCCTGGCCCTTGAGCAGCGCGCTGGCAAAGGGTCCGATCGCGAAGCGGCGCGCTTCCTCCGCGATAGCCTCGACCGAGGGAGCCTCGGCCTTGCCGTGGAACCAGGCGGCAGCCGCCATGTTCGGCAGCGTCACCACATAGGCCATTTCGTTGCCCGATGTCGGCTCGCGCGCGGCGAAATCGAGGATGGTCGAAACGAGGATCAAGCCGTTGAGCCCGACATCGTTGAAGGTGCCGCCTTCCAGTTCGTCCACGACCATCGCCGTGCGCGTGGTGCCGTAGCTTTCCCCACCGAGGTATTTGGGGCTGTTCCAGCGTCCGTTGTCGTTAATCCAGCGGCGGATCACTTGCGCAACGGCGCGCGCATCTTCGCGCAGGCCGTAATAGTTTTTCGGATCGGTACCGGGGGTGAGATAGCTGAAGCCCGTGCCCGGCGGGTCGATGAAGACGAGGTCGGCGACGTCGAGCAAGCTCTCCGGATTGTCGACCAGCGGATAGGGCGGCGCTCCATCGTCGCGCGCGTCGGAAGGGATGGCGACCCGCTTCGGTCCCCAGGCGCCCATCTGCAACCACACCGATCCCGAGCCTGGGCCGCCATTGTAGATGAAGAATACCGGCCGCGATGTGTCGCGCGGGCTGCGCACGTAGCTGGTGCTAACGATGACCGCCTCGGGCTTGCCGTCGTCCGACGTGAGCACGGTTTCGCCTACGGTTGCGCGATAGGCCATACGCTGCCCGCCGAAGGTGCCGACAAGGTCGCGCGTGCGAACCTGCGGGACGACCGTAGCGGCTTGTTCGGCAGCCGGTGCAGGCTCGTCCTGCGCGGCAAGGGGTATGGGAAGGGCGAGAACCGCAGCGGCGGCGAGCAGGCGCGTGATCATGGTGTTTCTATGACGAGAGAGAAGGTTCGGGTAAAGGTTCCGAACCCTGTCCCAACCCTTATTCGCTGGCTTCGGGCTTGACGAATTTCATCACGAAACGGTCTGTCTTGCCCCGGATTTCGGGTTCGAAGACACTGCTCGCGCGATCGTCATCCGGATTGGCGAGCATGTCGCTTTCCGCCTCCAGCACGAAACCGGCCCGTTCGAAATCGGCGCGGACTACCGCAGGGTCGATCCTGTGATAGGCCTCGACCGCTTCGCGCGTGTCGCCCGGGTTCGCGACATGGTCGATCACGCCAACGACACCGCCGGGTTTCATCGCTGCATAGAGCGTGGCGAGATAGGCGGAGGGTTCGGACCGGGGGACGTCGAACTCTTCCGATTCCCAGTAAAGATCGTGGTAGCCGAGGTTCATCACCGCGAAATCGAAGCGATCGGCCTCGCTCTGGAAATCCTCGAAGCGGTAGCGCTCGAGCGCGATGTCGGGCTGGGTTGCGGATAGCGCGGTCCAGCGCTCCTCATTGTAGAATTGTTCGGGCTCGAGCGCGGTCACGCTGCCATTCTCGCCCACCGCCTCGGCGAGGATTTCGGCCCAGTACCCTCCGCCCGAGATCAGATCGGCTGCGTGGTCGCCCTGTTCGAGGCCAAGGAAGGCAAGAACTTCGGCGGGCTTCCGGCTCTCGTCGAGCGCGCGTGCCGCGTCGGGGCGAGCCTCATTGGCAACCGCAGCCGCCAGTACGTCGTCGGAAACGACCTGCGCAGTCGGCGCCTCGACTTCGGCCACGGGGGCTTCGCTGCAAGCCGCCAACGACAAGGCCAGCGCGCTCGCGTGGGTGATCGGCAATTTCATTGGCTTTCCTCCCACAGACTTGTCTGGAGGATGGACCTGTGGCGGCGCGGGGTGAAGGGCAGCGGAGGACGCCGGTCGAGGGATAGCCGGTCCCCGTCGAAAAATCGCCCGATCAGGCGGCGCAGGATATGGTTAGGCCCGGTCCGAGCGGCCTCGCCTAGCTTGCGGCATAGATGGCGGGACGATACCGCGCCTCCGGGATCGTCAAGCCATGTTCTTTAGCGGCCTCAATCCAACCCTGAATGGCATCGCCAATGTTGGTCAACGCCTCGCTACGCGTTTCGCCGTGCGCCGAGCAGGGTTTAAGGTCCGGAACATCGGCGATCCAGCACTCGTCCTCGGCGGACCAGAAGATGTTGATGTGATAATGTGGTTCGTTCACGCGCCGATATATAGGCCGTGTTCCTCCACCATTTCAAGAAATTCGCGCACCTGGTAAGGCTTGGCGTGCTTGCCGGACGGTTGCACGGGAAAAGGGCGGGGCACTTTCGGGTGTACCCAGATCATGTGGCTGCCCTTGGTCCGATCATGTTCAAATCCGAAGGCTCGCAACAGCTTTTCCAACTCGCGAAAGCTAAGAGCCGCTCGCGGGTTCGTGAGGAGTCTGCTGTAGAGCTTATCGATGCGGGTCAATTCGAGTCTCGTATTACATCGAGCCTTCGCCACCCCCGGTCACCGGGGCGCTTAGCCTGCCAAAATCGAAGCCCGTTAACGGTTGTGGAAGTGATGTGAGAAGCGGCGGCCGACGGACTGTCGTGTCGCTCACCGTCGTCGGTGCGAAATTCTCCGTCGCAAATGGCAGCGTGATATTCTTTGCCCTTGTATCGCGCTCTAAGTCTTGTCCCGTTTGCGAGCATTAGACCACGCGAATAAAAGTTGCCTCCGGCAGTGATTCGACCGAGATGATCTGCGGCGACGCTAATGATCTCTCCCGGAGGTTCAGCCTCTGTGACCGAGTCCAAGTTTAGCAAGTCGCGCAGCACGTCGTTATGGGTCTGACCGTCCTCATCTATGAGGGAGGTCAATGCCTTGAAGACGTCCAAATCGACAGAAATGCGATAAGTGAGATTGCTCATAGCGCACTATATAGCGGCTAATAGCTACTATAGCAACACCAAGGACGCGTTAGCCCATCCGCTTGTAGCGCGTCTTGCCATACCGCGTCTTGCGTGTGCCGGGCCGCCCCGCATCGCTTCGCCCGACCCTTGGCGCCTTCTTCTCGTTGTCCCCTAGACCCAACTCGTCGTTCTCCAGCCGCCGAATTTCGTCGCGCAGGCGTCCGGCTTCCTCGAACTCAAGATCGGCGGCGGCGGCGCGCATGCGTTTTTCCAGGTCCTCGATATAGGCGCGCAGATTGTGGCCGACGAGGTTGTTGCGACCCTCGTCGCCCGTATCGACCGTGACGCCATCCCGGCTGGCGGTGTCCGCGACGATATCGGCGATCTGGCGCTTGATCGTCTGCGGCGTGATGCCGTGTTCTTCGTTATAGGCGCGCTGCTTCTCGCGGCGGCGCTCGGTCTCCGCCATCGCGCGTTCCATGCTGCCGGTGATGCGGTCGGCATAGAGGATCACGCGGCCATCGACATTGCGCGCGGCGCGGCCGATAGTCTGGATGAGGCTGGTTTCGGAGCGCAGGAAGCCTTCCTTGTCGGCATCGAGGATGCAGACCAGCCCGCATTCGGGAATATCCAGCCCCTCGCGCAGCAGGTTGATGCCCACCAGCACATCGTACACGCCGAGGCGCAGGTCGCGGATCAGCTCGATACGCTCCAACGTCTCCACATCGGAGTGCATGTAACGGACCTTCACGCCCGCTTCGTGCATGAATTCGGTCAGATCTTCCGCCATCCGCTTGGTCAGCGTGGTGACGAGTGTGCGATAGCCCATCTGGGCAGCCTTCTTGCACTCCTCGATGCAGTCCTGGACCTGATCCTCCACCGGCTTTATCTCGACCGGCGGGTCGATGAGGCCCGTGGGGCGGATGACCTGTTCGGCAAACACACCGCCGGTCTGCTCCATCTCCCACGTCCCGGGCGTGGCCGAGACCGCGAATGTTTGCGGGCGCATAGCGTCCCATTCGTTGAATCGGAGCGGGCGGTTGTCGATGCAAGAAGGCAGGCGAAAACCATGTTCGGCCAACGTGATCTTGCGCCGATGGTCGCCTTTCGACATCGCGCCGATCTGCGGCACGGTCTGGTGGCTTTCATCGACGAAGAGCAACGCGTTTTCGGGCAAATATTCGAACAGCGTGGGCGGCGGTTCGCCGGGGAGGCGTCCGGTTAGGAAGCGGCTGTAATTCTCGATTCCGGCGCAGGAGCCGGTGGCGGCGATCATTTCGAGGTCGAAATTGGTGCGCTGCTCCAGCCGCTGGGCTTCGAGCAGGCGGCCTTCCTCGTGCAGTTCCTTGAGCCGTTCCTGCAGCTCGAATTTGATGGCCTCGCTGGCCTGTTTCATCGTCGGGCCGGGCGTGACGTAGTGCGAATTGGCATAGACGCGGACCTTGTCGAGGCTCGCGCCCTTCTTGCCGGTCAGCGGATCGAATTCGCTGATTTCCTCGATCTCGTCGCCGAAGAAGCTGATCCGCCAGGCCATGTCTTCGTAGTGCGAGGGGAAAATTTCGAGACTGTCGCCGCGCACGCGGAAATTGCCGCGCGCGAAGGCGGCATCGTTGCGCTTGTACTGGAGGGCGACGAGTTTGCGGATCAGCTCGCGCTGGTCGACAGCCGTGTCCTTCGTGATGTCGAAGATCATCGCCGAATAGGTTTCGACCGAGCCGATACCGTAGAGGCAGGATACCGAG
The DNA here is from genome assembly GCF_021864455.1 of Erythrobacter sp. SN021. NCBI lineage: Bacteria > Pseudomonadati > Pseudomonadota > Alphaproteobacteria > Sphingomonadales > Erythrobacteraceae > Erythrobacter > Erythrobacter sp. SN021. The sequence goes on along the minus strand of NZ_JAKKUW010000001.1, from coordinate 885,480 downwards.
GCAACGATAATCACGTCGTCGCGTTCGAGCAGGGCGCGCGTGGCCGAATGGCGCATCCGGTCGATCGCCTCGTTTACGCTCGATTCCTTCTCGATATAGGTATCGCTGCGCGGGACGTAGGCTTCGGGCTGGTAATAGTCGTAATAGCTGACGAAATACTCGACCGCGTTTTCCGGGAAGAAGCTCTTGAACTCGCCATAAAGTTGGGCGGCGAGGATCTTATTGGGCGCCAGGATCAGCGCGGGGCGCTGCAATTCCTCGATCACCTTGGCCATGGTGAAGGTCTTTCCCGAGCCGGTGACGCCGAGCAGCACCTGCGTCTGGTCGCCATCCTTTGCCGCGCTTGTCAGTTCGGCGATCGCGGTGGGCTGGTCGCCGCTTGGCGTATAGTCGCTGACGAGCTTGAATTTCTTGCCCGGCATCGATTTTTCGGGGCGCGCGGGCTTATGGGGTACGAACTCGCCAGTGGTGTCCGGCTCTTCCAGCCCTCTTCGAATAACGAGTTCGCTCATGCGCGCACATATGGGGAACATCGTGGCGGCGTGCAACGGTGCTTGCCTCGCGCCATCCGGCTGCTAGCTTCGGGAGACGACTTAGGAGACCTGTTATGCATCGTATCGTGATTGCCGCCGCCGCCAGCTTCGCTCTTGCCGCGTGTGGCGGCGGGACCAGTGCCGATGCCGATGGGGACGGCGAGATCACGATGGCCGAGGCCGCAGCCAAGACCGAGGACATGGTCAAGCCGCAACCTGGCAAATATCGCGCCACGGTGGAGTTCGTCGATGTCGAAATGCCCGGCGCCCCGCAACAGGTGCAGGACATGATGCGCAGCATGTTCGATCGCGGTCCGCAGACTCACGAATATTGTCTGACTGCGGAGGAGGCCGAGCAGGGCTTCGAGGAAATGGCCCGGCAATCGCAAGAGTCCGGTTCGGATTGCACTTTCGAAAAGTTCGAGGCCGAGGGTGGCAGTATCGATGCGATCATGAATTGCAATGCCGACGGGCAGGGTGCTGCCCGTATGACCCTGCAGGGCACGGGCGGCGAGACCTCGTCGCAGATGACCATGACAATGGTCGGTGAAGGGCCAGACGGTCAGTCGATGGAAATGACCATGAAGAGTTCGCAGGAGCGCATTGGCGATTGCGACGCGTAAATGACCGGGTGAAATTCGGGAGCCATTAATCGGCTTCGCGTATTATGACGTGGTGATGGCAACATTACCGTTCAAAGACACCGCACTGGCCAATCGCGAGGAACTCGCGCGTCGCTGGGCACTGGCTGCCGAGCCCTCTCCCGATGATGCGCGGGGGCCGCATTGGCAGTTGCTGCTGCGTGAGTTCCTCTGGCCGCTCGAACCGGCGCGTCGGCTGATCTCGCCACCGCTGTCTATCGCTGCGGCTCGCAATCCGAAAACCGTCATGCTGTTGCCCGGTTTCGGCGCCCATCCAATCCGCATGCGTTGGATGGCGCGAAAACTGGAAAAGGCCGGGCACACGACCAAGAAATGGGGTTTGGGTTACAATCTGGGCGCGACCGAGGCCCGTTTCCGCAAGGTCGAGAATCGGCTGGTAGAGCTCCACCGCCTCAGGAGGCAACAGATCTACCTGGTGGGCTGGAGTCTGGGCGGGGTCATGGCGCGCGAATTGGCGAAGGCCCATCCCGACAAGGTGGCCAAGGTCGTCACCCTGGGCTCGCCCTTCTCGGGGTCTCCGCGTGCCAATAATGGGTGGCGCGCCTATCAGGCGATTGCTGGGCACCGTGTGGACGAACCCGAGATCGACGCTGTGACCCACGAAAAACCACCGGTCGAAACCGTCGCCTTCTGGAGTCCGCGAGACGGCGTCGTCCACCCCCGGGCCGCTTGCGGCAGGCCGGGCGAGCGCGATCGCGCAGTGGCGCTGCGGTGTTCACACATGGGCTTCGTACTCACGCATGAGGCGGTCGAGGCGCTGCTGAGGGAACTGGACGCGGACTGAACCTTTAGTCTCCTGATGGAGGGTATCCTGCCCTCGCGCTGGCATGATGATTGTGCAGCGGTTTAATCCTGATCGGGGGACCATGACCGGCGACGCCGAATTTTTCGATGAGATGCGCGATCCCGGTGGTGCTGTCCGCGAGGCCTATGCGGGCTATTGCGACTGGTTCGAGGATCAGGAAACCGCGCTGCTCCGGCGCAAGCACACCGAGGCGGAAAGCAATTTTCGCAAGACCGGCATCACCTTCAACGTTTACAGCGAAGAGGAAGCCGAAGAACGGCTGATCCCGTTCGATATGGTTCCGCGCGTCATTACCGCGGCGGAATGGCGAAAACTGACGCGCGGCATCGAACAACGTGTTTCCGCGCTCAACGCCTTCATGCACGATCTTTACCACCGGCAGGAAATCATCCGCGCCGGGCGTATTCCCGAACGGCTGTTTCGTAACAACGATGCCTGGCTGCCGCATATGGTTGGCTTTACTCCGCCGGGCGGCATCTACACCCATATCGTGGGTATCGATCTGGTGCGGACAGGGCCGGACGAGTTCTATGTGCTCGAAGACAATGCGCGCACGCCGTCGGGTGTCAGCTACATGCTGGAAAACCGCGAAACAATGATGGCAATGTTCCCCGAACTGTTCATGCGGGTGCCGGTGGAAAGCGTATCCGATTACCCGCGGCGTCTGGCGAAGAGCCTGGCGGCCTGCGCTCCCGATTGCACCGTAGGCAAGCCGACTGTCGCTGTTTTAACGCCGGGGATCTACAATTCCGCCTATTTCGAGCATGCGTTTCTCGCCGACCAGATGGGTGCCGAACTGGTCGAAGGCAGCGATTTGCGCGTGATCGACGGGCGGGTCGCGATGCGGACGACATCGGGCTATCAGCCGGTGGATGTGATCTACCGCCGCGTTGACGACGATTTCCTCGATCCGCTGACCTTTAACGAGGATAGTGTGCTGGGCGTGCCGGCTATCATGGATGTCTATCGCGCGGGCGGCGTGACCATCGCCAACGCACCGGGCACGGGGGTTGCCGACGATAAGGCGATTTATTCCTTCATGCCGGAAATCGTGGAATTCTACACTGGCGAGAAACCGCTGCTACCCAATGTCGAAACGCATCGCTGCGCCGACGAGGATTCGCGCAAATATGTGCTGGATAACCTCGCCGAACTGGTGGTGAAGGAAGTCCACGGTTCGGGCGGGTACGGCATGCTGATTGGGCCGACCGCGACAAAGAAGCAAATCGCGGAGTTTCGCAAGAAGATTGCCGACAAGCCGGAAAACTACATCGCCCAGCCCACCCTGGCCCTGTCGACCTGTCCGATTTTTACCAAGAAAGGCCTTGCGCCGCGCCATGTGGATTTGCGGCCTTTCGTGCTCGTCTCGCCGGACAAGATCGACATTACTCCTGGCGGCCTGACGCGGGTGGCCCTGGATGAGGGATCGTTGGTGGTCAATTCCAGCCAGGGCGGCGGGACCAAGGATACCTGGGTGCTCAAGGACTGATGCTGGGACGGACCGCCAACGGGCTTTTCTGGATGTTCCGCTATCTCGAGCGGGCGGAGAACACGGCACGCCTGCTCGATGCGGGCCTGCGCATGGCGCTGACGCGCGATTTGGTGACGGCGGAGGAGGAATGGCGATCGGTCATGTCCACTGCCGGGCAGCGCGCAGGCTACGAGGCCAAGCACGGCACCTACACGGGTATGCAGGCATGGAATTACATCCTGCGCGACAAGGATAATCCATCCTCGGTTCTCGCCATGTTCGGGCAGGTTCGCCAGAACGCCCGTCTCGCTCGCAATGCCATCAGCGGCGAATTGTGGGAAGCGATCAACGAAAACTGGCTGGAAATTCAGGATCAGCTAGCCAAGCCTGTCGGGGAGAACCGCGTACTCGATACGGTCGCAACCATCCGCCGTGCCGGCACCATGGCGCATGGTGCGATGGAAGGCTCCATGCTGCGCAACGAAGCGTATCACTTCGGGCAGGCGGGTACCTTCCTCGAACGCGGCGATAGCATCGCGCGCATTCTGGACATCAAATATTATCTCTTGCTGCCATCGCTATCTTACGTCGGCTCAAGCCTCGATACCGGGCAGTGGGACCAAGTGTTGCGCTCGGTGTCGGGCGATCGCGCCTATCGCTGGCTCAATGCCGGGCAGATCGATGCGCGCGGGATATGCGAATTCCTGATCCTCGACGATTGTTTTCCGCGCAGCTTGGCCTTCTGCCATTCCGCCCTGCGCGCAAGTCTCGCCGCGCTCGCCCGGTTGCACGGCTCGGAAGGGGAGAGCAACACTCTTATGCGCGCCGCCGACACACGGATTGCCGATCTCACCATCGATGACGTTTTCGAACAGGGCCTGCACGAATTCCTGGTCGATTTCACGGCGTCCAACGCGGCGATCGGCGATGCGATCGCGAAAGATTACAGGTTCCTGTCCTGATGCGCCTCTCGATCCGTCATACCACCCGCTACCGTTTCGATGCCCCGGTCTTCCATGCGCTCCAGCGACTGCGCCTGACGCCCAAGCAGACACAGGGGCAGGAAATTCTCGAATGGGAAATGGAATACGAGAACGCCCATCCCGAAATCACCTACGAAGACCAGCATCACAATACGGTGACTCTCGTTTCGGTGGAGCAGGGTGCACAGGACGTCACGGTGACCTGTCGGGGCCATGTCGACACGCACGATCATGCAGGTGTAATCGGGCGCCACGCAGGGCACCTGCCGCTTTGGAGTTTCCTGAGCCAGACCGATATGACGCGCCCCGGCGAGGGAATGCGCAAGCTCGCCGCCGACATACAGACGAGTGGCGAAGACCGGCTGGAAACACTCCACCAGCTGTCGGCGGCGGTTCTCGATCGAGTGGAGTACAAGACCGGCACCACGCATTCGCGCACCAGTGCGGAAGAGGCATTCGCCGCCGGTAACGGTGTCTGCCAGGACCACGCGCATATCTTCATTGGTATTGCCCGGACGTTGGGCATACCGGCGCGCTATGTCAGCGGCTACCTGATGATGAACGACCGTATCGATCAGGAGGCCGGGCATGCCTGGGCCGAAGCCCATGTCGACGAACTGGGCTGGGTGGGATTCGATATCTCCAACGGGATCAGTCCCGATGCGCGCTATGTACGAGTAGCCACGGGGCGCGACTATCAGGATGCAGCGCCGATTACCGGGATAAGCTTCGGCACCACGTCGACCGTGCTCGAAGTCGATGTCGCTGTAGAACAGCAACAAGTGCAGCAGTGAAGCTGCCTAAAGGATAGAGCATGACATATTGCGTGGGAATGATACTCGACCGGGGTCTGGTCCTGATGAGCGATACGCGTACCAATTCGGGCGTCGACAACATTTCTGTTTTCCGCAAGATGTTCACCTGGAACGTGCAGGGTGATCGCATAATCACAGTGATGACTGCGGGAAACCTCGCGAGCACGCAGGCCGTCATCAGCCAGCTTGAAGAGCGGACGAAGGCGCCCGACGAACGTGACAACATTCTCCTTAAGTCACCCACCATGTTTCAGGTGGCCACCGAAATTGGCAAGTTGTTGCGGACGATCATAGCTGAGCGCCAGAACGCCAACGGAGACAGGGGAAAGGGGCGCTTCACCGCTTCGATCATCGTCGCCGGACAGATTGCCGGGATGGAGCCGCGCCTGTTCATGGTCTATCCCGAAGGCAATTTCATCGAGGCGAGCCACGATACTCCGTTTTTTCAGATCGGCGAAACCAAGTATGGCCGTCCGATCATCATCCGCGGGTACGATCGCACGATGAGCATGGAAGATGCCGTGAAGCTCCTGATGGTCAGCTTCGATTCCACACTCAAGGCCAACCTGTCGGTCGGTCTGCCCCTCGATCTCCAGGTCATCGAGCGTGATGTCTTCGAGCCTGCGCACGAACATCGCGTCACTCACGACGATCCCTATTTTCGGTCGATTTCCTCGAGTTGGGGGGATGCTCTGAAAAGCGCGTTTCATTCTCTCCCCGATTACAGCTTTGTCGGGGAATGACACCGAAGCAATGAGAAGGTTCGGACTTTCCGGCAGCTCGCGATTTTGGCGCATCGAGTATATCGGCTGTTTCGCGCCTCTGAAGTAGCAAGGAATTGGTGGCGAAAACGTATCTTTTTGCCTAAGGCATTGCACATGAGCGATGACCCAATTCTCCATATCATGGGAGGCTCGAGTCGCAGCAGGGCGGAGCAGGCCCGGCTGGGTTCCGAACTGGGGTACCGTTGCGAAATCTATGCGCACATAGCGGAATTCATGGAACGTCCGCCGGAAGACGGTATCGTCCTCGCTAGAGATGATCCAGCCGAAGGCGGCGCTTCAAAGGTCCTGGAATTACTGGCGGAAGCGGGTCGATGGCTGCCGGTCATCGCAACCGCTCCGCGCCCGCGTCCGCTCAGCGTGGTGGAAGCGGTGAAAGCAGGCGTCTTGGATTATATTGCGCTGCCTATGAAGCCCGAGCGGTTGGCACAATCGGTCAAACGCATCTCTCGAGAGGCGGATGCCTATGCCCGTGCCCGGCGCCGGATAGTCGAGGCCCGCAATCGGATCGCCAGCCTATCGCCGCGCGAGCGGGAAGTTCTCGATTGGCTTGCGGAAGGTTGCAGCAGCAAGGCAATCGCGCGCAAACTCAACATAAGTCCGCGAACGGTAGAGAATCACCGCGCCAATCTGATGACCAAGCTAGAAACGGATCGCACCGCGCAGGCAGTCAAGCTTCAACTCGAAGCGCATCTCGTGGACGAAGCCCTGATGACGAATGGATAGGCCGGTTTGACACTAGCGGCAATAGCTTCCGCCGCCATGCTCCAGATGGAAGTGATCGTGGTGTGCCTTGTTGTAGTCTGGGCCGAGCACGGTGCCGAAACGTTTGCAGGCGCTGCGGTGAATAACCCGGAGAAATTCGCGCTCATCCTGCGAGGCATTCCATCCCGATCGGACCGAAATTCGGCGCCCGTCAGCTAGTACGAAGGCCGCTACGTCGACGGCTTCAGCGCGCGAATGTGCGCTGCGCCGGGCGGTTCCGGCAACATTGCGGCAGGAATAGCTACCCATCGTTTCGATCCGCTGCAGTGGACTGCCGAGGATTTGCTGAGCAGCGCGATCGACGCCGAAACGCGCCCATGCGGCGAAGCTATTTGCAAGCGGGCAAGCCACGGCTTTAAGATTGGTCACCTCAAACTGGTGGCGATCCCCGCTGACCCCTTCGAGGCTTACGCTATTCGTGGTCGAACATCCGGCACCATAGTATTTGTCGGGCAGCGGGGCGAAGCGCGAACCTGTCTGCCCCAGTTCGGCGTGGCATTGCCGGGCGTCCGGCCGGGTGACGCTGATCGGTGCCGAGCCGGCCGTCCGCGCGCCCCGTTCGGCGGGCTTTGCTTGGGGAACCGCGCCACATCCCGCCAGGGCGAGGGGGACGAGGATAGAGAAGGCGAGCCGCAGTCGCATGGCACGCATTATTTCGCAGCCATGGTTAACTTCCCGCTAACGCCCCTGGGGCAAGCGCGATCGGGCGAATTCCTGGCCTATTCGGGTGCCTTAAGCTGTTCCCACAATTCGATCTTTACCCCGTCGGGATCGAGTATCCAGGCGAACTTCCCGTAACCTTCGTCGACATGGCCGAGTATTTCGACACCCTGATCCTTTAGCTGCGCGACCATTGAATCGCAGTCGTCCACGCGCAGATTGATCATGAATCCGCCGATACCGGGCTTGATATATTCCCCGTCCGGGAAATGGCTGATCAGGGAATAGGGCTGGTCCCCCGTTTCCTCCGACCAGTTGAGCTGCGGTCCGTATTCGCCATCGATACCCAGCGTGTCGCGGTACCATGCGCGCGTCGCCGCGGGGTCCTTCACTACGTAAAAGACCCCGCCCAAACCGGTAACCTTCGCCACATTGCTCTCCCCTAATAGCCGCTCGCCTGCCCGTCCTTGCGCATCTCCGTCGCCCCGGTAAGCACGCCGGTTTCCGGATCCCGGGCGATTGCTTGATATCCGCCGAACATGATGCCGTTGTCGACCACTTCCACCTTGTGGCCCATGGCGCGCAGCGCAGCGATCGTTTCGGCCGGAACACCCGGTTCGACGTTGAGTGTGCCGAGCGGATCGGCCGAAGGTCCTGTCAGCGGCTCGGTCGGCTGACGACCGCCATCATGGTTGAAGCGCGCCGCATCGCCCGCCTCCTGCAGGTTCATGCCGTAATCGACGATATTGACGAGGATCTGGACGTGGCCCTGCGGCTGCATCCCGCCACCCATCAGGCCCAGCGTCATGTAGGGCTTGCCATCCTTCTTCACAAAGGCCGGGATGATCGTGTGGAAGGGGCGCTTACCGGGCTCATAGGCATTGGGATGCGCCGGATCGAGGCTGAACAGTTCGCCGCGATCCTGAAACATGAAGCCCGTACCCGGCGCGACCAGCCCGCCGCCCATGCCGCGATAGTTCGACTGGATGAGGCTGACCATCAGCCCGTCGCCATCGACTACGGTGAGGTAGGTGGTGTCACCCTCGCCCTCCAGCTTGGGTTCACCGGGGCCGAATTCGGGCGTCGCCTTGGCCGGATCGATCAGCGCAAAGCGTTGGCGGCCGTACTCCTCGCTCAGCAGCTCCTCGGGGAAGGGCGCGAAATCGGTGTCCGCATAAAAGCGCGCGACATCGGCATAAGCAAGCCGTTTGGCCTCGACCATGTAGTGCAGCGCTTCGGGGCTGCCGCGCTCCCATTGGGAAAGGTCCACATTCTTGAGAATGTTGACCATTTGCAGCGCGGCGAAACCCTGACCGTTCGGCGGCAGCTCGCACAGCTCGTAGCCGTCCTTGTATTCCGCACAGGCGGGCTCGACCCAGTCGCTGGTGTGGCTGGCGAAATCCTCCCGCGTGAAGGCGCTGCCCTGCTCCTGCAAATAGCCGACCATCACCTCGGTCAAGGCGCCGTCGTAGAAGGCATTGCGTCCCTCGCGCCCGATGGTCTCCAGCGTTGTGGCAAGGTCTGGATTCTTGAACAGCTCGCCCGCTTCGGGCGCGGCGCCGTCGGCGAACCAGACCTTGCGGGCGTTGTCGAATTCGAAGGGATGGACCTCTTGCCGGGCGGTGTAGGCCCGCAGAGCGCGGTTGAGATACATACCTATCACCGGCGCGATCGGGTGGCCTTCGCGGGCATAGCGCACGGTCGGCGCGAGGTTGTCGGCCATTGACAGCTTGCCGAACTTTTCGTGCATGGCGAACCACGCATCGACCGTGCCGGGGATCGTGACCGGTAACGGGCCAACCGGCGGCAGGGCGTCCGCCCCGTCGAGCTTTTCGAGCAACTGGCCGAGCGTCTGGCCCCTGGGGCTGCGCCCCGACCCGTTGATGCCGTGCAGCTTGCCGGTCTTCGGATCGTAGATGATCGCATAGAGATCGCCGCCGATTCCGTTGCCGGTCGGCTCCATCAGGCCGAGCGCTGCGTTGGCGGCAATCGCCGCATCGACCGCAGTGCCGCCCGCCTTGAGGATATCGAGCGCGATCTGCGTCGCCAGCGGATGCGCGGTCGCCGCCATGCCGTGTTGGGCAATGACCGGGCTGCGTGCCCAGTTGGCTCCCACCGGGCGCCCGCCTCCACCGATTTGCTCCTCGACAGTGGGCCGCTCGTCCGCTTCTCGTGCTGTCGCCGGGGTGGTCGTCAGGGCGAGGGCAGCAACGCCCGCCAGTATCGCTCGCATGTCGATCTCCTCCTATCGGGAAACGGTGTGGCGGAGCCGGGTCAGGCTGGCAAGGGCTGCGCGCCTTTGGCGGTCGCCTTGCTGACCAGCCAGATGACGAACCAGGCGGCGATGAAGCCCGGAACGATTTCGTAAAGTCCGGCATCCATGCCAGGCAGCGCGGCGTTCCAGCCCAATGCGATCCACGCGATCACCACTGCCGCGCCGGTCACGAGACCTGCCACTGCGCCTGCGCCTGTCATCCGATCCCATGTCAGCGAAAGGATGATCAGCGGGCCGAAAGCCGCACCGAAACCGGCCCAAGCATTGGCGACGAGCCCCAGCACCTGGCTATCGGGATCGCTCGCAATTGCGATAGCTGCGAAGGCGACCAGGGCGACGCAAATGCGGCCGACATTGACGCTTTCGCGTTCCGACGCGTTGCGGCGGAAGAACAGTTTGTAGAAGTCTTCGGTCAGCGAACTAGAGGCGACCAGTAGCTGCGAGCTGATGGTCGACATGATCGCCGCCAGCAAGGCCGCCAGCAGGAAGCCGGTGATCAGCGGATGGAACAGCAGGTTGGCGAGCACGATGAAGATCGTTTCCGGATCGTCCACCACCAGTCCGTTGCGCTCGACAAAGGCGCGACCTGCGATGCCGATGCCGATCGACCCGAGTAGCGCCACGCCCATCCAGGTCATGCCGATATTGCGCGCCGGACGGACTTTCTCGACCGTATCGATCGCCATGAAACGCACGATGATGTGCGGCTGACCGAAATATCCGAGACCCCAGGTCACTGCGCTGATGAAACCCAGCAAGGTGAGCCCGTGGGTCAGGCTGAGAAACCCTTCGACCGGGACATCGGTGAGCGAGCCGCCCGCGCTGCCGCCGTCGCCGAACATCACCACCAGCGGCATCACCACCAAGGCGACAACCATGATCAGACCCTGGACGAAATCGGTCAGGCTGACGGCCAGAAAGCCGCCGACCATGGTATAAGCGAGCACTACCAGGGCTGTAATCCAGATGCCGAGCATATAATCGCTTATCCCGACATCGCCGAAAGCGCTGGCAAAGCTCGCTTCGAACAGCTTGCCACCCCCGACCAGGCCCGCGGCGGTATAGACTGCGAAGAAGACCACCACGATCAAGGCGGAGATAACCCGCAGCGCCACTGCCTTATCGGGGAAGCGGTTGGCGAGAAATTCGGGAATGGTCAGTGCATTGCCATAGCTTTCGGTCTGCGCGCGCAGGCGCGGGGCGACCACGAACCAGTTGGCCAGCGCACCGATGAACAGGCCGATACCGATCCACGCCTCGACCAAGCCGCTGGCATAAAGCGCGCCGGGCAAGCCGAGCAGCAGCCAGCCGCTCATATCCGAGGCCCCTGCGGACAGTGCCGCGACCGAAGGGGAAAGATTGCGCCCAGCGAGCAGATAGCCCTCGCTCGTGTCGGTCGACCGCTTCCAGGCCCAGAGACCGATCGCGAGCATGAGAATAAAATATAAGGCGAGTGAAATATATGTTCCCGTCTGCATGGTGCGGCACCTAACAGACTGAACCTGCGCTGACCACCGCAGCCTAGAATACCACATTGTGGGTCATTCTTTGCGTAGCGCAGCCATGTCTGTGGCAATTTTGCGACGGTTTCATTTGGTTCGCAAAAGCCTTTGGAACGCCTTTCCTTGTCGCGCGTCTCTTCGGCAAACAGGGTCCATGCAAAATAAAGGTATTTCAATGAAAAAATCGACAATTCTGGTCACCGCGCTTCTCGCGGGTACTTTCGCTCACCCTGCTCTTGCACAGGATGCTGATCCTGATTTCTTTGATGGCTTCTATATCGGTGGTAGCTTCGGGCTCGATGCGATCGATGACGGGGCGAACGATGGCATCGTCTTCGACACCGATGGAGATGGCGAATATGACGATGTCGTTCGTACCACCACCGGCGCAAACGCCTTCAGCCCCGGCTTCTGCAATGGGATTGCCAACGGTTCGCGTGCCATCGATGGTTGCGGAGACGATAAGTCGCGCTTCGGCTATGGTGTGCGCCTCGGCATCGACAAGCGTGTGGGTGATGGTCCGTTCGTAGCCGGCCTGCTCGTCGAAGGAGCGATGTCGGACTCGAAAGAGTATTCGAGCGGGTTCAGCACTACTCCGGCAAGCTACACCTTCGTGCGCGAGCTCGACAAATCGGTCGCGCTGCGTGGACGCCTCGGTATCTCGCCGGGCAGTGGTCGTGGTCTGCTATATGTGACGGGCGGTCTCGCTTATGCCGACATCGACCATGATTTCGTCACCACCAATGGCGCCAACTCCTTTACCATGACGGATGATGACGACTGGCAGCTGGGCGGTCAGATCGGTGCCGGCGGCGAACTTTACCTGACCAACAACATCTCGCTGGGGCTCGAATATCTCTATTCGCGCTATGACGACGACGATGCCTATGTACTGGTCGGTCCCGGTACGGCCCCCGCGACAAACCCGTTCCTGCTCGATTCGGGCCAAACGGGTCTGCGCCCGTCGGACTCCGACTTGGCGATCCACTCGTTCCGCACCACGCTGAACTTCCGCTTCTGAGCGTTAGTGACGTCTGAAATGGAAAGGGCCACCCTTGCGGTGGCCCTTTCTCGTTCGGCTTGATGGTGCGCGACTATGCCTGCGCGGCGCGCTTTGCCCGCTTGCGCTCGTGCGGATCGAGAATCGCCTTGCGCAGTCGGATGCTTTCCGGCGTGACTTCGACCATCTCGTCGTCGTCGATATAGGCAATCGCCTGCTCCAGCGTCATGACGCGCGGCGGGGTCAGACGGATGGCGTCATCCTTGCCCGTCGAACGGAAGTTCGTCAGCTGCTTGGACTTCATAGGATTGACTTCGAGATCGTCGGGCTTGGCGTTCTCGCCGATAATCATGCCCTCGTAGATCTTCGCCTGCGGGCGGATGAACAACTCGCCGCGGTCTTCCAGTGCGTTGAGCGCATAGCCCACTGCCTCGCCGGGGACCATCGAGATGAGGACGCCGTTCTGACGGCCTTCGATAGGCCCGCGATAGGTGTCGTACTTCTCGAACAGGCGGTTCATGATGCCCGTACCGCGCGTGTCGGACAGGAATTCGCCGTGGTAGCCGATCAGGCCGCGGCTGGGGGCGGAGAAGGTGATGCGGGTCTTGCCCTGGCCCGAGGGGCGCATTTCGGTCAGCTCGGCCTTGCGGCGCTGCATTTTCTCGACGACCGTGCCGGAGTGTTCGTCGTCGACGTCGATGACGACCGTTTCGAACGGCTCCATGCGCTGGCCGTTTTCCTCGCGGAACAGCACGCGCGGGCGGCTGATGCCGAGCTCGAAGCCTTCGCGGCGCATCGTCTCGATGAGCACGCCGAGCTGCAATTCGCCGCGCCCGGCCACTTCGAAGCTGTCCTTGTCGGCGCTCTCGGTGATACGGATGGCGACGTTCGTTTCTGCCTCGCGGTAGAGGCGGTCGCGGATCATGCGGCTGGTGACCTTGCTGCCTTCGCGGCCCGCGAGCGGGCTGTCGTTGACCGAGAACTGCATGGCGAGCGTCGGCGGATCGATCGGCTGGGCTTCGATCGGCGTTTTCACGCTTGGGTCAGCAATGGTGTTCGCAACGGTCGCCTTTTCGAGACCGGCGAGGGCAATGATGTCGCCCGCCTCGGCATGCTCGACCGGCACGCGGTCGAGCCCGTCGAAGCTGAGCAGCTTGGTCGCGCGGCCGACTTCGATGACATTGCCGTCGGCGTCGAGCGCATGGATCGGGTCGTTAACGTTGAGCTTGCCCGACTGGACGCGACCGGTGAGCACGCGGCCCATGAAATTGTCGCGGTCGAGCAGGGTAGCGAGGAAGCTGAACGGCGCTTCGGTATCGAGCCCCGGCGCGGGCACGTGGTCGACGATCAGTTTGAACAGCGGCTCGAGATTGCCCTCGCGGGCGTGCTCGTCGTCGCTGGCATAGCCATCGCGACCCGAGGCCCAGAGCGAAGGGAAATCGAGCTGGTCGTCATTGGCGTCGAGCGAGGCGAACAGGTCGAACACTTCATCGAGCACTTCCTGCGGACGGGCGTCGGAGCGGTCGATCTTGTTAACGACCACGATGGGCCTGAGGCCAAGCGCCAGCGCCTTGCCGGTAACGAATTTGGTCTGCGGCATCGGGCCTTCGGCGCTGTCGACCAGCAGAATGACGCCATCGACCATGCTCAGAATGCGCTCGACCTCCGCACCGAAATCGGCGTGGCCGGGCGTGTCGACGATATTGATCCGGGTGCCGTTCCATTCGACGCTGGTGCACTTGGCGAGAATGGTGATCCCGCGCTCCTTCTCCAGATCGTTCGAATCCATCGCGCGTTCTTCCACGCGCTGGTTTTCGCGGAATGTGCCCGACTGACGAAAAAGTTGGTCGACGAGAGTGGTCTTGCCGTGGTCGACGTGGGCGATGATCGCCACGTTGCGCAGATCGCGGGACATGGATGCTTGCTTTCTAATCAGGGTGCCGTAGCGTCAGTGCACAGAGCATGCGACGCGTTCCGGGCGCGCCCCTAGCCGAGTTGCTGCATTGCGGCAAGGTGCCGCGGTGTAACGCGAAAGGCACAGTCGTCGGACGAGCTATGACACTCGTCGGCTAAATACTTGAGAGGTCATGCTGGTCTGGTAACTCGCCTTCGCTTGCGTATTTTTGGGGACTGCGCAACAGACCAGAATACGTCTTGAGAGAAGAGGACCTTTCATGAAATTCATTACTTTCGGCCGCGCCGCGACCGTTCGTACCGCTTTGCTTGCCAGTGCTGCCGGGTTGGTTCTACCCGCCACCGCACAGGCGCAGGACGCCGGTGCAGACGAGGCAGAAGTCGAGGCACCCGCCAGTAACAATGTCATCGTCGTCACCGCGACCAAGCGCGAACAGACGTTGCAGGAAACCCCGGTCGCCGTGAGCGTGACCAGTTCCGAGACCATCGAGCGCGCGCAGATCCGCGACGTCGCCGATCTCGCCACCGTGGTTCCATCGCTGCGCGTCAGCCAGAACCAGAGCTCGTTCGCGACCAGCTTTTCGGTTCGCGGCTTTGGCACCGACGGTAACAATATCGGCCTCGAACCGTCGGTCGCGATGTTCGTCGACGGCGTCTATCGCAGCCGCGCTGTCTCGCAGATTTCCGACCTTCCTGACATTCAGCGGGTCGAGGTTCTGCGCGGCCCGCAGTCGACCCTGTTCGGCAAGAACGCCAGCGCCGGCGTAATCTCGATCGTGACCAAGGAACCGCAATTCGACTTCGGCGGCATGGTCGAGGCCAGCTATGGCAATTTCGACGCTATCGTGGCCAAGGGCTACGTGACCGGCCCGATAACCGATTCCTTCGCCGTCAGCTTCGGCGGTGGTATCAACAAGCGCGATGGCTTCCTCACCAATGGCGTCGACGGCCAGGATATCAACGATCGCGACCGTTGGTTCACTCGCGGCCAGCTTTTGTTCGATAATGGCGGCCCGCTGCGTGTTCGCGTAATCGGTGATTACGACAAGATCGAAGAGCGTTGCTGCGGCGTGATCAATGTCGCGCCTTCGGCTGAGATCGGTGCGATCCAGTTGCTCGGCGGACAGGTCAACGATTTTCGCAACAATCCCGATGGCGACATTATTTTCACCGATGTCGATCCGATCAACGAGGTCGAGAATTACGGTATTTCGGGCCAGATCGATTATGAACTCGGTGCTCTGACGCTGACCTCGATCACCGCCTATCGCAAGACCGGCCTGATGGCGGATCAGGATGTCGACTTCACCAGCCTCGATGCGGTTAGCGGTGCGAATATCGGCGATGCCGACATCGACACTTTCACGCAGGAACTGCGGATCGCCTCGGACTTCGACGGTCCGCTCAACTTCCTGATCGGCGGCTATTACTTCGACGAGCGCGTCGATACGTCGGACCAGATCGTCTATGGTGACGGCTTCCGCCCCTACGCCAATCTGCTGCTGCAGGGCGCGACCGGCGGTACACAGACTGTCGACTCGCTCGAAGCCACGCTGTCGGCACTCGACGGCACCGATTACACCGGCCAGTTCTTCGCCAGTGGGCAGGGCTTCTTCAACAATATCGTGCAGGACAATGAAGCCTTCTCGATCTTCGGCAATGTCGATTTCGAGATCACCGATCGACTGGTCCTGACCCTTGGTGCGAACTACACCAAGGACAAGAAGCAGATCGTGACCAACTCGACGAGCACCGATGTGTTTTCGAACGTCGATCTGGTGGCATCGGGCAACCGCGCGATTTTCGCTCAGGGTCTCGCAACCCAGGTCGGTACGCTGCTCGGCCTCGGTCGCCCGGCAACGCAAGCCGAAATCGGTGCCTTTGCCGGCGGCAATCCGGCTGCCTTCGCACAGGTCTCGGCGGGTGTGCAGGCCTTCGCCGATGCGAACGACACCAACCCCGCGGTCAACTCGTTGCTGGCGCTTACCCCGTTCCAGTTCCTGCCGCCGCTGCAGAACTGCCCGAACGCGGTGGAAGACTGCTCGACCAATGACGACGACTGGAGCTGGAACGTCCGCCTCGCCTACGAGGTTACCCCGACGCTCAACGTCTATGCAAGCTGGGCGACCGGCTACAAGGCGCCCAGCTTCAACCTGTCGCGCGACAGCCGTCCGCTTCCGGCCGATTTCGCCGCGCTTCGGGCACAGGGCCTTGCGGTCACCAATCTGCGGCCGGGAACCCGCTTTGCCAATGCCGAGAATTCGGAAGTGTACGAAGTCGGGATTAAGGGCAATTGGAGCCGGGCCGCGGCAAACCTGACGGTGTTCCAGCAGTCGATCAAGGACTTCCAGGCGAACACCTTCACCGGAACGTCCTTTATCCTGTCGAATGCGGGCAAGCAGGAAACCTTTGGTGTCGAATTCGACGGCCAATTCTACGCAAGCAACGAACTGACGCTTAGCGTCGCGATGACTTATCTCGATGCGAAGTACGACAGCTTCGTCGCTTCGCCGGTCGGCGATCTGTCGGGCGAGCCGGTTGCGGGCGTACCCGAACTCTCGGCAGTCTTCGGCGCGCAGTACGACAAGGAAGTCAATTCCAATGGCGACCGCATCATCCTGCGCGGTGACTTCTCCTATCAGTCGCCGGTGCAGGTCGTGAACGGACTGACCAACTTCATCGTGGTCGATCCTGCTACCGGCGCGCGTGACTTCGGTCCAGCACGTGCAGCGGCTGCCGCTTTCAAGCGGGAAGTCAACAACCTCAACGCATCGCTCACCTACGCCTTCGACATGGGGCTGGAGCTGAGCGTTTGGGGTCGCAACCTGCTGGACGATCGCTACATCACCACTGTCTTCCCGGCAGTGGCGCAGGGCCAGGCGATTTCGGGCTACCCGAACCAGCCGCGAACCTATGGTGTGGCGGCACGCTTCCGCTTCTGATCGGACCAGGCAATTCGAAACGGGGAAGGGGGCTTTCGAGCCCCCTTTTCTTTTGCCTAAAGAGGGTGGAACGGCGAGATACCGCCATGCCTGCCGCCATTCGACCCTTGATCAAGGAAGAATTGAAAGACGCCAGCTCCCTGTGTCGGCGGCCCAAGGCATATTGGGGTTACGATGCGGCCTTTATGGAAGCATGCCGGGACGAACTGACCCTCAGCGCTGCCGACCTGGAGGGTGGATTGTCAGTCGGCATGTGCGACGGCGGTGTGCTCTTGGGTGTCGCGCAAGTGATCAGCGAGGGCGAAAATTGGGAACTGGAGAAGCTGTTCGTCGATCCGCCTGCCATGGGTAGAGGCATCGGTGGGCAGCTCTTCGCCTGGGCCGTGGAAACGGTCGGCGCAAGGGGCGGACAGACGATGCACATTGCCGCCGATCCGCAGGCCGCTGACTTCTACCGTCGGATGGGGGCGGTCGATGCCGGGCACATTTCTTCGGCATCGATTCCGGGAAGGAGCCTTCCGCTCCTCTGCTACCAGATCGCCGACAGCGGTTAGAGCGCCCGCAGCGCCTGCGCCGGTTTGGCCCGTAGCAGCGGCAGCGAGGCGCCGATAGCAAAGGTCAGGACGATTGCGATTCCAAGGCCAAGGACCGCGATCACCACGCCCCAATCGGGTAGCCAGTCGAATTCGAACAACTGGGTGACAACCAGCCAGGCAGCGAAGCTGCCGATGCCGAGCGCCACAAGCGCGAGCGCGCTTGCCAGAACGACGTATTCGATCAGTTGCATGATCAGCACTTGCCTTCTGTCGGCGCCGAGGACGCGCAGGACCACGGTATCGTAAGTGCGTGCAGCGCGCGCCGCGGCGATCGCCCCCAGCAGAACGGCGAGGCCCGCCAGAACGGCGACGCTTGCCGCAGCCAGTGTGGCAAGCCCTACCTGTTCGAGGATGGTGCGCGCTTGCTCGAGCACGCCGCCGACCTCGATCACCGAAGTTGAGGGAAGCGCTGCGACCAGCGCCTGGAGCAGCGGCCCCGTCGGCGTGCCCGGACTGAGTTCGATCGTGGCCGCAAGGTTGTGTGGTGCGTCCTGAATTGCATTGGGGCTCAACACGAAGACATAGTTGAAGCCCATGCTCTCCCAGTCGATCCGCCGGGTGTTCGCGATCCGCGCTGTGCGCTCGATACCCAGCACGCCGAAGGTCAGCATGTCCCCCACTTCCAGGTCGGCGGCCGCGGCGAATTCCTCGTCGACCGAAACCAGCGGTTCGCCGTCATAGGCAGGACCCCACCATTGTCCCTGGTTCAGCTCGTTGCCCTCTGGAAGCGTATCCGCATAGGTCAGGCCGCGTTCGCCGCGCAGCGCCCAGGCACCGTCGGGGATTTCCTCGAGGTCGAGCGTGCGGGTCATGGCGCCTTCTGGCCCGAAGGCGAGCACCGAGCCGCGCAGCGCCGGGACGGTCCGCCAACTCGCATCGGGATCGGCTTCGCGAACCAGTGTCTCGAACTGGGTGACTTGGTCGCGCGGAATGTCGAGCACGAAATAGTCGGGCGCACGGTCGGGTACGCGCTTGGCAATGTTCCCGTCGATCGCGCTCTGGACGGCGGCGAGCGATACGAAAGCGGCAAGGCCGAAGCCGAGCGCCGTGACCAACGCGCCGGTGGACGAACCGGGCCGATGCAGATTGGCAAGCGCATTGCGGGCGATGGGGCTTTTGGGGCGGGGCAGGGCACCGGCGAGTTTGCGAATACCCAGGCCGAGCAACGCGAGGAGGGCCAGCACCGCAGCGGCCCCGGCGAGAAATCCGCCGGACAGCATCGGATTCTCGGCCGTCAGCAATGCGAGCGCGACGATGGCGGCGAGGCCACTGCCGACCACCAACAAGGCTTGCGGATCGCGTGCCAGTGGGGCGACACGCGCGCGCATCAGAGCCATCGCGGGAAAATGTCGCGCACGCAGAAGGGGTGGGGCCGCAAAGACCAGCGCGACCAGCATGCCGTAAGCCAGCGCCAGCAGGATCGCGCCAGGATCTAGGATGAGGCCGCTGGAAACCGGTAGCAGTCCGTCGAGCGCGGTTGCCAGAAGGGGCACGAGAGCCACGCCAACGGCAATCCCGGCCATACTGCCGACCAGCGAGGCGGCGACAATCTGCAAGGCGTAAATGCGCGCGATATCGCTGCTGGAAGCGCCGAGAATCTTGAGCGTGGCGATACCTTGCCGCCGGGCATCGAGATAGGATGTCACGCCGCCGCCGATTCCGATCCCGGCGATCACCAGTGCGGCAAGGCCGACCAGCGTCAAGAATTCGCCCATGCGGTCGACGAAACGGTCGGTGCCCGGTGCGGCGCGCTCGGCCGTGTCGATATCGAAGCCCTGCGAGGGGAACCGTTCCTCGAGCGCCTCGCGCGCATCACCGATGTCCTGATTGCCCGAGAAGCGGACCCGGGTCTTGGTCTGGTACATCGAACCCGGTGCGATCAACCCGCCGCGCATCGGCATGTCTTCCGCCACGATGACCGTGGGGCCGAGCTGGAAACCTTCGCTCAACCGATCGGGTTCATTGGCCACGATACCGCCGACGGCCAGCGTTTCGGTGCCGATGGCAATGGTGTCGCCCGGTGCCGCGCCGAGGCGGTCTGCCGCACCCTGAGACAACCACGCCTCGTCCGGGCGGGGTCGGCCGACCGAGCGGCCGTCTTCCAGCGTCAGTTCGCCATAGAGCGGGTAGGCGGCATCGACTGCCTTCAATTCGATCGGGGCGGCCTGCTCGCCAAAGCGAGCCATTGCCTGCATGCGGATGCCAGCGGAAACATCGCCAAGCTCCTCGAGTGCAGCGCGCTCCTCCTCGTCGAGACCGCGCTGCCAGAGTTCGACCTGTAGATCGCCGCCGAGGTATTCGCGGCCATTGGATTCGATCTCGCGCTCGATCGCTGCGGTGAGTGATCCGATCGCGGCAAGCGCACCGGTGCCCAGGAACAGGCAAACCAGCAGCAGGCGCAAGCCGCGGAAGCGCGCATTGAGATCGCGCCGCGCGATACGCCAGGCGGTGGCCCAGCTCATGCGGTGCTCTTGGCCGACTGCGTATCACTGACGATACGCCCGTCGGCGAGCTGGAGTACGCGCTCGCAATGTTCGGCCAGCTCCGGATCGTGCGTGATAACCAGCAGTGTCGCGCCGGTTTCCGCGCGGCGGGCGAAGAGCAGCTCGACGATTTCGTGGCCGGTCGCGGCATCGAGATTGCCGGTGGGTTCGTCGGCAAAGATGAGGGCGGGGCGCGGCGCGATGGCACGGGCGATGGCAACGCGTTGTTGTTCGCCCCCTGAAAGCTGTTGCGGGTAATGGTCCAGCCGGTGGCCCAAGCCTACCGCTTCGAGTTCCGTCCTCGCGCGGTCCTGAGCATCGTTCTCACCAGCCAGTTCCATCGGTGTGGCCACATTTTCCAGAGCAGTCATGGTCGGCAGCAGGTGGAAAGCCTGGAGCACGATCCCGATCCGGCCGCGCCGGGCGTGGGCCAGTGCATCCTCGTCCATCGTGGCGAAATCCTCGCCCGCGACCGTCAGCGTGCCGCCACTCGCGCGTTCGAGGCCGGACAGCACGGCCATGAGCGAGCTCTTGCCCGAACCGGACGGGCCGAGCAGCGCCACAGTCGAGCCTAGCGCGATATCGAGGTCGATACCGCGCAGAATATCGACCGGCGCTTCGCTACTGCCGAGAGTGAGGGTGAGGTTGCGGGCGGAAATCGCGGCTTGAGAGTTCGTCACGAGGCTGCGATGGCATGGGGTCCAGGCTTGCACAAGGAAACTCGCCGATGCGGCTAAGGCATTTGTCGATTACACTTATCGTTTTCTCACTGGCTGCCTGCGGCAGCGTCGAGGATGTTGCGGAAGCGCCCGAGGCAACGGGTGGCGATGTGGCTGCTGCTCCCGACATCGTGGTCGACGGCCCAGAGCGCCGTATCCTGGCCTTCGGCGACAGCCTGTTTGCGGGTTACGGCCTGGAGGAGCAGCAGGGCTATCCCGAGCAGCTCGAAGATGCGATGCGCGGGCGGGGCATCAATGCGCGCGTCATCGATGCCGGTGTATCGGGCGATACCAGTGCAGCCGGTCGCCAGCGGCTTGCCTTCACGCTCGACGCGCAAAAGGTAAAGCCCGACCTCGTGATCCTCGAACTGGGCGGCAACGACATGCTGCGCGGCATCCAGCCCGACCAGACGCGCGCCAATTTCGAAGCCATGCTGGAAGAGCTGCGGGGCCGCGAAATTCCCGTCCTGCTTATGGGCATGCGCTCGCCGCCCAATTATGGCGCGGAGTACCAGCAGCAGTTCGATAGCCTCTATGGAGAACTCGCGCGCGAATACGGTGTGGGGCTGGTGCCCTTTTGGCTCGAGAGCATTTACGAGGACCAGAGCCTGTTTCTCGACGATCGTATCCATCCCACCGCCGAAGGTATCACCGAGCTGGTCGAGGATACGGTGGACGATGTCGAAGCGGCGCTGCAGCCGGCCGGTTAGACGCGCTCCACGGCTCCGCCGCTCACCCGCCAGATCGCTGCTTCTTCCGCGATCGAGCTGAAAGGTGCCGGTTCGGTGCCCGTCATCCAGACCTGCGCTCCGCTGCCGCGCAACTGCTCGAACAGCGCCGCGCGGCGTAGGGGGTCGAGATGGGCTGCCACCTCGTCGAGCAGCAGCAGGCCCGCGCGTCCCTGCGCTGCGAGCCCTGCATGCGCCAGCGTCATGGCTACCAGCATCGCCTTCTGTTCGCCGGTCGAGCTTTGCGCCGCAGAAACACGCTTGGCCGCGTGGATCACGTCGAGCTCGTCACGATGGGGACCTTCGTGAGTGCGCTGCGCGGCCCGGTCGCGCCCGCGATTGTCGTAAAGCGCCTGGCTGAGCCCGTCGACATGATCGGGCGCGCCCGGATTATAGGTGAGAGCCGGGCGGGCGAAGGGCTCGGCCGGCATTTCCGCCAGGCGCACGGCGAGCGTTTCGACCAGTCGCGCGCGACCTTGCATCAGCGCGGAACCATGCTGGATCATCTGCGCCTCGACGGCATCGAGCCAAGCGCTTTCGGGTTCGCGCATGTCGGATAGCAGGCGGTTGCGTTCGCGTAGCGCGGCCTCGTAGCGGGCGGCATGGGTCGCATGGGCGGGATCGAGTGCGAGCGCGAGGCGGTCCATATAGCGTCGCCTGTCGCTCGCCGGCCCGGTGAACAGACCGTCCATTGCCGGGGTCAGCCAGGTAATGGCGAGCCATTCGCCGAGACTGGTAGCGGTGGTCTCCGCCCCGTTTATCCGTACGCGTCGTCGTCCCGGATTGGCGCTCTCCGCATAGGTGCCGAGACGGACAGTTTCGTCACCCTGTACGAGACTTGCCCCCACTCCGAAGCCGGTCTCACTATCGCCGCGCACCATATCTGCCATTGCGGCGCGGCGCAGCCCACGGCCGGGCGCGAGCAGCGAGAGTGCCTCGAGAATGTTGGTCTTTCCCGCACCGTTCTCGCCGACCAGCAGGTTGAACTGGCCGGTCTCGCCCAGTTCGGTCGCGGCATGATTGCGGAAATCGGTCAGGGAGATGCGGTCGAGCGCCATAGAATGCCACGCGCGATAGCGCGCGCTGCCTCTTGCCGCCACTCGAAAGGCGTCGCTCCAACAATTGGTGAAATTTCCCAACCTTTCGGATTGCTGAACGAAGGTGGACGGAGGAGTTCAGGCGGGAATGGCTGTTTTCTGCGGTTTCTTGAGTTTGGCACGCCGATTGCAATGTATTGGGCATCCCGGATGGTCCGGGAAAACAAACCAAGGTTCAAGGAGTTACCAATGTCCATCTTCGATTATGCCAGCAACCGCGCTGTCGCCGCCGTCTTCGCTCTCAGCGTTTCCGCGATGTTCATGGCCGCAGCCATCATCCCCGCAAGCCCCGCCGGCCTCGTCGCCTGATCGGTCCGCCGGCCGCCCAACCTAAAACCCGAAGGAAAGGAAATATGTTCTCTCACGAAAACAGCAGCAGGCTTTTCGCGGCTGCCTTCTCACTGGCCCTGTCGACAGCCTTCTTCGCCACGGCCATCATCCCCGCCTCGCCCAATGGACTGATAGCATGAATGACCTGAAATTCCGCGAAACCGACCATGCCGTTCGTCCGGCCAAGAGCTTCAGGCTCGATCGCACCGGCGGCAAGTTGATGGGGGTCTGCTCCGGCATCGCCCGCTATTTCGGCATCGATGCCACCTGGGTCCGCCTGGGCTTCGTCGCAGGGACGCTGCTCGGCTTCGGCAGCTTCATCCTGATCTATCTGGCAATCGCCCTGATTGCCGACTGAGCACGGCTACTCGCCAGACCGACCCGGTTTTCATACGGGCGGCCGTGCCCACCAGAACTGAAAGAGAACCGGGAGGGGCCATCTGGCCCCTCTTGTGATTCCGGCCCTCTGAAAATCACATCGCCGAAATCCCACCATCGAGCTTCAGCTCGGCGCCGGTAATAAACCGGCTTTCGTCGCTCGCCAGATAGACCACAGCGTTGGCGATATCATTGGGTTCGCCGACGAATTTCAGCGGGATTTGCCGCGCCAGCTTGTCGAGCAGCACGCCCTTGTCGAGATTGTGGTGCTTGGCCGTGCCATCGAGGATTGGCGTATCGACGAAGGTCGGGTGCACCGAATTGCAGCGGATCTGCATGTTGTTCTTGGCGCAGTGCAGCGCGATCGATTTGGACAGCATCCACACCGATGCCTTGCTGGCATTGTAAGCAGGCATGGTATCGCTGGCGATCAGTCCGGCGATGCTCGAAATGTTCACGATCGACCCGGGCGCATGTTCGCGCATGAGGGGCAACGCTTTCTGGCAGCCGTGAAAGATCGAATCGACATTGATCGCGAAACAGCGCTTCCAGTCGTCGAAATCGCAAGTCTCGATATTGCCCGCGACGCCGATCCCGGCATTGTTGACCAGCACGTTGAGCCCGCCCAGGTTTTCGCGAGCCGCATCGACCGCCGCTTCCCATGCCGCTGGGTCGGTGACGTCATGCGCGATCGAAAAGGCCGTGCCATCGCCCAGAGCATCGTTGATCAGCGCTGCACTCTCCGCCGCGCCTTTGCCGTTGATGTCGGTGCACAGCACCCGCGCGCCTTCTTCGGCAAGCCGCGTCGCATGCGCGCGCCCGAGGCCTTGGGCCGCCCCCGTTACCAGGGCGAGTTTGCCCGCACACCGTCCAGTCATTGTCACTCTCCTGCCAGAATCCCTTGTCCGAGCAACAGGAGCATGCGTACGTCGATCCCGCAACCTTGGTTTCGTTTGGCAACGATAAAACTGGGCAGATCGGCCAGCGCTACGCGATGGACGGTGATGTTCTCGCCTTCGATCCCGCCGCCTTCGGAGATCTTGGTCAGATCGTGCGCGCGGACCATGGTAAAACTCTCTCCGAGCAGGCCGGGCGAGGAGTAGAATTCGCCGCAATCCTCCAGCCGCGCTGCGCGATAGCCGGTCTCTTCCTCCAGCTCGCGGGCCGCGGCGGCGAGCGGTGCTTCGCCCTCGGTCTCGTCGCCGATCAGGCCGGCGGGCAGTTCGAGGCAGCTTCTGCCCAGCGGTACGCGGTACTGTTCGACCAGCAGGACATGGCCGTTCTCGACCGCGAGGATGACAGCAGCGCGTACGCCACGCGGACGGGTCACATATTCCCAGCGACCGCGCTTGCAAGTAGTCAGGAATTTGCCCTGCCAGACGATCTCCTCGTCCGCGTCATGATCGGGCACCGTCAGACTGGGTGACAAAGGCGACACCGTGTCACCCATGGCATTCTCCTTTCAACATTCTGAAATTGGACATTTTTCATCCGGTATCGCCCGGGTGACACTTCGACCGAGGCGCCCCCCCCCGGAGACGCGTCAGGGCCCTCGCCATCCTCGTGGCAAATCGCAGCGCAGTAGGAAAGGCAAATGGTCCCTCGCCCGGGCTGGGCGATCAGACTTCGATCAGCCGGTCCGGCAATTCGTTCTGGTCGTCCTCGGCGCGCGGGAAATGCTCGGACAGGACCTTGCCTACGTCGCGCACACCGGCTGCGAGACCTTCCGCAATGCGGCCCTCTTTGATCTCCGCCAGCATGTCCGCCATCGCTTCGCCCCAGACCTCTGCCGGGACCTTTTCGGCGATCGGCTGGTCGGCGACAATCTCGGCGCGGTGCTCGCGCATCGAGAGATAGAGGAGCACGCCGGTGCGGCCGTGGGTGCGCCGTTCGGCGCCGACCTTGAAATGTTTGATTGCCCGCGCATGCACGCGCGCGGATTTCACCGGACTGGGGGTAAGGGCGAAACGCAACGGGTCCCAGCTCAGCAGCAGCCAGCCAAGTGCGAAGGCCAGCAGCCCTAGCGAAATGGTCATGGTAGCCAGCTCGCCCGTAGTCCACACATGCGTCCACCCGCCTACCAGCGAGTCCCATAAATCCATGAAGGGTTGCGGGACCATCGCAAACAGGCTCATCGCCGAAAAGGATAGGGCGACTGCCCAGACCAGCACGACATCGCTGTAGCCGTCGCTGCGGTCGGCCAACACGGTGACGATCTCGCCGCTCGTGGTCAGTTCGGCCTCGGCCACGGCGTCGGATACGATTGTGTGATCGGCTTGCGATAAATAGCCCATTACCACCCCCCCGAGGCGCCGCCGCCCCCGAAACTGCCACCCCCGCCGGAGAAGCCGCCAAAGCCGCCGCCTCCGCCGCCGAAGCCGCCACCACCGCCGCCCCAGTCGTCGTCCGAGAGGCCACGGGCGATCGCCTTTCCGGCTTCCCACAGGATGATGTCGCCCACCGCGCCGCCAATACCGCTGCGGCGATAGCGCCGTCGACGTCCGCGGCCGAACATCGGCAGGATGAAGAAGAAAAAGATGAAGCCGAGCCAGATCAGCGCGCCAATGGGAAAGCCGCCGTCGCTCTCGCGCGCCTCGCTGCGTTCTTGCGCCAGGCGTGCGGCTTCCTCGGGCGGCAGTTCGAGCTGGGTGATGATCTGGTCCGCGCCCCAGGCGATACCGCCCGAATAATCGTCGTCGCGAAAGAAGGGCTTCATGCCCTCCACATATTCGAAGGCGAGCCCGTCTGGAATAATGCCTTCGAGCCCATAGCCGACCTCGATACGCATTTTCCGCTCGTTCGGTGCGACGATAAGCAATATGCCGTCATCGTTCTCGCTGTCGCCAAGCGCCCATTCACGGCCCAGTCGGTAGCCGTAATCGGAAATGTCGTATCCCTCGAGATCGGGAATTGTGGCGATCACGAACTGCCGCTGGCTACGTTCCTCGAACGCATCAAGCTTTTCCGTCAGCGCAGCCTCGGTGGCATCATCGATGATGTTTGCCGCGTCGACGACCGGCGCGCTGCCGCGTTCGGGGAAGGTCTGCGCGGCAGCGGGCAGGGCAAAGCCGCCGAGGAGGCCAAGCCCCGCCACTACCGGCAGGATTAAACGTGCGATCATGCGCATCGTCGCGCCGTTCAGTTCGCGGCGTCGCTATCCGAACGCATGTTGAGTTCGGGTGCGACTTCCGCGCCCTGCGTCACCGCCTCGTAGGGAACCATCGGTTCCGCGCCATGGATGATGTTCGCGCCGATCGTATCGGGGAAGGTGCGGATCGTGGTGTTATACTGGCGGACCGCTTCGTTGTAATCGCGAATGGCCACACGGATGCGGTTCTC
This sequence comes from Erythrobacter sp. SN021, assembly GCF_021864455.1. Lineage (NCBI taxonomy): Bacteria > Pseudomonadati > Pseudomonadota > Alphaproteobacteria > Sphingomonadales > Erythrobacteraceae > Erythrobacter > Erythrobacter sp. SN021. Next base: position 858,701 of record NZ_JAKKUW010000001.1, on the reverse strand, counting down.
CTGCCCTTCGATCTGCGTCATGAAGCGGCCGAAATTTTCCTGGCTGCGCAGTTCGGGATAGGCTTCGACATTGGCCATCAGGCGCGAGAGCGCACCGCCGAATGTGTTCTGCGCTTCCTGATACTGCGCCATTTTGTCCGCATCTCCGAGATCGTCGCCATCGAGCTGGATTTCGGGGCGTGTGGCTGATGCGCGGGCCTGAATTACCGATTGGAGCGTCTCACGTTCCTGCTCGGCCGAACTCATTACGATCTGTTCGAGATTGGGGACGAGATTGGCCCGTTCTTGGAACGCGGCTTCGACGTCTGCCCATTTGGCCTTGGCGGCTTCCTCGGCAGCCGGGACCGAATTGATCCCGCAGGCTGACAGCGCAAGTGCCGCGGCAGCGACGATGGAGGTGCGAAATGCAGCCAGGCGGTTCATGAACGTTCCTTCTAATTGGTCAATGTGTCTTGCTTAGATAGCACACCTTGGCGGGCAATCAAGATTAACGCGTTCTTGTGACGGGAATGCGGCCATGGCAGGAATGAGGCCGATCACAAGGGTTAGGGGACCGTTCACGTGTTTAAAGAATTCAAGAAATTTATTGCCAAGGGCAATGTGATGGATCTCGCGGTCGCGGTGATTATCGGCGCGGCCTTCGGAGCGATCGTCAAGTCGCTGACCGACGAGATCATCATGCCGGTGGTCGGAGCGATCTTCGGAGGAGCGGATTTCAGCCGCTATTTCATCCTCCTGAGCGTACCTGAAGGTTATCAAGGGGCGATGGATGATTACGCCGCTTTGCAGGAAGCCGACGCCGCGATGATCGGCTATGGAAGCTTCATCACCGCAGTCATCAACTTCCTTATCCTGGCGTTCATCGTCTTCCTGCTGGTACGTTATGCCAAGAAGGTAATGGCCGAGTTCGAGGAAGAGAAGCCAGCCGCACCCTCCGGCCCAACCGAACTCGATCTGCTCAAGGAAATTCGCGACGAATTGCGTGCCGCGCGGCCCGATTACGCGCCCGAAAAAGGCCCTATGGGATAGAGTGGGGCTCGATACGTGCGGGCTGGTGCAGCGCCGTTTCGCGACCACGGACCATCTACGCAAACCCGCTCACTTCACATTAAGCCTCGAATCGCTATATGGGATATGCCGGTTTCGACCGGATATGGCGATAAATGGCGCTGTGTAATAGGTACAACGGACCCGGGGGCAGTACCCGGCGGCTCCACCATAACCCGCTGTTAAAGGGCGGTTTTTGACGGGGCCGAACTAGGATCGACGTGTGCTGAAAGACAGTGTTTTTGCCCGGGCTGAGTACCCCGTAAAACTGTTCACAACACACAAGTGCCAATGACAATGAAGCACTCGCTCTTGCTGCGTAATCTGACGGCCTAACGGCCTGATCTTACAAAGCTAAAGCGCGGTCGGACCCACCGGGCAACAGAAGCGGATTCCGGGGCTCCGGGGGTAGCTAGCAACAGAAACCCCCACCGCATTCCGCACAGTTAAGTAACCCCGCGTGCGTTCGCGCCAAATGCCGCCATGAACCCCAGTAGCGCCCTCGCCACCGTGCATATCCCGGGCGTACGATCTGGAGTGTGGTAGCGGCGTCCTTCCCCTTTTCCGAACGCCGACGATGCGCCAGAAACAGCCGCCTTCCAGCGAGTGACCTGGACTGCGGCATGGAGCGTGTTTTCCCTCGATCGGCACCGGGCAAGTTCGCCTTCCCGATCCGGGAATGGGGGTGTCGGTATTGCCGCGTCAGCCGGTACCGGCGTCTTGCAGTTCTGCCGCCTGGGCTTCGCGCTCATATCTGAGCGCATCGAGGATCTTGGCGCCGCCGAGGAAGACAGCGCCCGCCGTGGCTGCGAACAGCAGATAACCGCCGATGCCGGGATATTCGACCGTGTAATGTGCGCCGCGTGTCATCGCGCCCAGGGCGAGTGCGAAGATGATCAGATACGCCTCGAAACGCGTCTTGATCACGAATAGCCGTTTCACCCTGGTAAGCACGTGCGCGTCGATCTCCTGGTTAACGACCATACCAGCAAAGCCCGTGCCAGCGCAGGACTTCCGGGTGATTCGGTGGTTAATACAAGCGCCAGTGTAAGAATGCCCGACAAACCGGTCCAGCGCGTTAACTCTTGAAATGCTGGGTTAAGCGAGTTCGTCCAGCGATAGGACGGTGAGCAGGGCTTCGCGCGCCTCGACCACTGTTTTCGCCAAGCTTTCTGAACCGATGTCGGAGGGCTCGATTCGCTTGGGCCACATCTGGGCGATGACCGATTCGATTCGATCCGCCTTGGCGTCATCGAGCAGGAATCGCGCATCGACCGTGGCTGGATCGGCAACCACGCGCAGGCGCAGGCAGGCGGGGCCACCGCCATTGGCCATCGACTGGCGCACATCCACGGGAATAACCTGCCGGATCGGACCGTTCGAGGCGAGCATCTGCTCGCACCATGCCCATACGCTGGCGCTTTCCTGGCATTCGCTTGGCACGACCAGCGCCATGTCGCCGCTCGGTAGCGTCAGCAATTGAGCGTTGAAGAGGTAGGTCTTGATCGCCTCTTCGAGGCTGATGGCGTTCTCCGGCACCTCGACCAATTGCAGCTTGGGGAACGCTTCGCGGATCGCTCCATAGGCATCCTCGCGATGGGCAAAGGCGCGTTCATGCGCGAAAAGCACCGCCTCATTCGCCACGGCGACCACATCGTTGTGAAACGCGCCTGCTTCGATCGCCTCGGGGTTCTGCTCGACAAACACGCAGCGGCCGGGATCGAGCCCATGAAGTCGGGCGACCGCGCGACTTGCTTGTTCGTGCTGGCGCGCCGGGAAGCGTCTACCGGGCCTGCCATAGACGAAGACTTCTACGCCCGGCGCATCATGGCTTTCGCAAAAGCGCATGTGATTGGCTGCGCCCTCGTCGCCGAAACTGGGCGGCACGGCATCGTGCACGGCGAAGTGGCGTTCGTTGCCGAATGCGATCTTCAGTTGCGCCTGCGTGTCGCGCCATTCCTGCCCGCGGTGAAGCATGGTGACGAGGTTGGCCGGGGTCAGATGGCATCGCCCGTCGGCGGTGTCGGGCGCGGGGCTGACGGTGGCTGCATTGGCAGTCCACATCGAACTGGCCGACCAGGCCGCCGCAAGCAGGGGGCGCTCTGTATCCTCGGCGACCGCGAGCTCGCGTAACAAGCCGTAGTTGGGACGCGGTAGCGGCAGCAGAAATCCCTGCACCAGGCCGCGTTCCATATTACCGCGCATTTTGGCGATGCCTTGCAGCGCCGCGGCGCGCGGGTAGGACGCATCGCCTTTGTGGCTCGCACTGGCGATATTGCCGAGGCTGAGGCCCGCGTAATTGTGGCTTGGTCCGACGATCCCGTCGAAATTGATTTCGACCAGTCCGCTCATCGCGCAACGCTCCACACTTGGTCGCCTTCGCTCACTTCGAGCAGTTCGGCGCAGGCCGCATCAATGACGACCGAACCGTCATCCGCAATCTCGCGCATACCGTAGGCACTTCGGAAAGTACCCAGCGTGCCGGCGGCGATCAGTGCGCGCTCGCCGCTATCCAGATCGGTCGCAGAAACACGGCTCGGCGTCGATGCGGCAATGCTCTTCACGTTGTCGGTACGCGCCGTCATAGTCGGGCCGCCATCGAAAATGTCGACATAACCTTCGGCGGCGAAGCCTTCGTTCTCGAGCATACGCATGGCAGCGCGACCGGAGGGGTGGGGCACGCCGATCACCTTTTTCGCCTCTTCGTCCAGCATGGCGACATAGACTGGATGCTTGGGCATCAGGTCGGCAATGAACTGGTTCCCGTTGATGGCGTTGAAATAGTCGGCTTCCTGGAAAGTCATGCCGAAAAACCGGCCTGCCACACCGTCCCAGAAGGGCGATCCGCCGCGATCGTCGATCACCCCGCGCAGTTCCGCCAAAATCCGGTCGGCAAAGCGGTGGCGGTGCATCGCGATAAAGAGATAGCGGCTGCGCGCCAGCAGCAAGCCGAGCCCGCCGGCCCGCTCGCCCGGATGCAGGAACAGCCCGCCCACCTCGGAGGAGCCTTCCAGATCGGTGACGAGGCTCAGCAATTCGGCGCGTACCGTGCGATCGAGTTCCTGGCTTTGCTGGGTCAGAGTGGTGAGGCGATAGCTGTAGAATGGCCATTGCTGGCCGACCTGGCTGAACAATTGACAGGTTCCGCGCACCTGACCCGTGTCGGTGTTTTCCAGAACGAGAGTGAAAATGTCGTCGCCGAGCACGTCTTCGGTGCGCGAGAATGCCTCGTCCGCGCGCTCGAGCTTTCTGGTGAGCGCCGCGCGATCAGCCGGAAGGTTGGTGAAACCGCCGCCCGTCAGCTTGGCCATCTCATACAGGTGCTCGAGGTCGCTGATATGCGCAGCGCGCAGGCGAAAGGTCACAAATGGTCTCCGGTGGATAGCTTCGCCAGAACGAGCGCGGACAAAGCGGCGCGTTCCCGAAGCGAAGGTACGATCATGAATTCGTCGGGCGAGTGAATCGCCCCGCCGCGCACACCCATTGTGTCGACCACTGGCACGCCGGTAGCGGCGATATTGTTGCCGTCGCACACCCCGCCCGTGCTCTTCCAGCCGATCTGCTGACCGAGTTCGGCACCGCAGGCCTTGACCAGATCGAACAGGCGCTGGGCCTTTTCATCGACCGGCTTGGGCGGGCGGGTGACACCGCCATGACGGTGGATGCCGACTTGGTGTTCGGTTTCGATCAAGCGCAGGATCGAAGCCAGTTCGCCATCGAAGCGAGCCATCGCGTCGGTCGATTTAGGGCGAATGTTGAACCGCAAGATGGCCAGATCGGGCACGACATTGTTCGCGCTGCCGCCTTCGATCTTGGCCGGGTTAACGGTGATGTCCTCCGCCTCCAGCGCCTTGATCCGCAGCACCAGGTCGCTGGCAGCGACGATAGCGTTGCGCCCGTCATGCGGATTGCGGCCCGCATGGGCGGATTTGCCGGTGAAGGTGATCGAGTAATTGCCCGTCCCGCCGCGCGCATGGGCAAGCGTGCCGTCGGGCAGGGCGCTGGGCTCGTAGGTCAGAGCGGCATATTTCCCGCGTGCGAGCTCCTCGATCAGTCCGCGGCTCGCGAGGCTGCCGGTTTCCTCGTCCGAATTGATCATCACATCGTAACCGACGCGCTCTGCCCCTTCGATCGTCTCGAACGTCATGAGCGCGTGCAGGATGACGTTGAGGCCGCCCTTCATATCGGCGGTGCCGGGGCCGTTGATCGTGTCGTCGTCGAGCCAGGTGGTTTCCTGAAACGGATGATCGACGGGGAAGACGGTGTCCATGTGGCCGGTCAGCACGAAGCGGCGTTCGGCCTCCGGTCGCACACGCAAAACCATGTGCCTGCCATGCGGCTTTTCGAATTCGTGGCCTTCACTCGATATCGCGGTGACCGTGGCCGGGTCGACCAGTTCGACATTGCCCGGCAACGTGCTGAAGGCATCGGCGAGCACGCCCGCCATCCGGTCGAGCCCTTCGACGTTGGCGGTCCCGGTATTGATCGCTGCCCATTCCTGAACCTGACGCAGCATGGTATCGGCGTCGATGGTATCGATGAGGGCCTGTGGGGCAGTGCCTGGTTTCATGTGTAACGTCCTTAATCGTGTGCAGAAGCAAGTCCACCCCGCACCTTGCATTGATCAACCGGTGGCGGCATAGACCGTGCCGCTCCTCCCCGGGTTCGACATTGCCAGCCTTACATCTGCCTGAGGAGTTCCATGACCCAATACGTTACGCGCGCCGGGATCGAAGCCGACCCGCAGCTTGCCGAGTTCATCGAAACCGAAGTGCTTGGCCCGCTTGGCCGCGATGTCGATGAATTCTGGCAGGGCCTTGCGCAATTGCTCGGCAGTTTCGCCCCGCGCAATCGTGCGCTTTTGGCAAAACGCGAGGATTTGCAGGCCAAAATCGATGCGTGGCATACGGAGCGCGCGGGCAAGTCGCACGACGCGGAAGACTATCGCGCTTTCTTGACCGATATCGGCTATCTCGTCCCCGAACCGGGCGATTTCACCATCGGGACCGAGAATGTCGATCCCGAAATCGCCACCATGGCCGGGCCGCAGCTCGTGGTGCCGATTCTCAACGCACGCTTCCTGCTCAACGCCGCCAATGCGCGCTGGGGCAGTCTGTATGACGCGCTCTATGGGACCGATGCGCTCGACGCGCCGCCCGCGCGCCCCGGCGGCTATGACGAGGATCGCGGCGCGGCGGTGATTGCCGAAGGGCGCAAGCTGCTCGATGAAATCGTGCCGCTAGCATCGGGAAGCTGGAGCGATCTCGACAGCCTGGAAAACGCGACGCTCGCCGATCCCTCGCAGCAGGTCGGCACGACCGAAAAGGGGCCGCTCTTCAAGCATAACGGCCTGCATATCGAACTCGTTGTCGATCCCGATAGCCAGGTCGGCAAGACCGATCGGCTGGGTCTGGCCGACATCAATTTCGAAGCCGCGCTGACGACCATCGCCGATTGCGAGGATTCGGTCGCGGCGGTCGATGCCGAGGACAAGCTGCTCGCCTACACCAACTGGCTGGGCGTTATCCGCGGCGATCTGGAAGAGAGCTTCGACAAGGGCGGCAAGACGCTGACGCGCAAGCTGGCGGGCGACAAGAGCTATACCGATGCCGATGGTACGCAGCACACGCTGCCCGGCCGCAGCCTGATGTTCGTGCGCAACGTCGGCCATTTGATGACCAATCCGGCGATGCGCTGGGACGGGGCGGACATTCCCGAAGGCATTCTCGATGCGGTCGTCACCAGCGCCATCGGCGCGCAGGACGTTGCGGGTTTGGGCAAGCACGGCAATTCGCGCTGCGGCTCGATCTATATCGTGAAGCCCAAAATGCACGGGCCGGAGGAATGCGCCTTCACCAACGATCTGTTCGACGCGGTCGAGGACCTGCTCGGCCTGCCGCGCCACACGATCAAGGTTGGCGTTATGGACGAAGAACGCCGCACTTCGGCCAATCTCGCCGCCTGTATCCATGCGGTGAGGGACCGGATCGTCTTCATCAACACCGGCTTCCTCGACCGGACGGGTGACGAGATTCACACCTCGATGCGCGCCGGGCCGATGATGCGCAAGGGCGAGATGAAGAACTCCGCCTGGCTCAAGGCGTATGAGGCGCGCAATGTTGGCATTGGCCTCGCGCATGGCCTTTCGGGCCGGGCGCAGATCGGCAAGGGCATGTGGGCCGCGCCCGATCTGATGGGCCAGATGATGATCGAGAAGATCGGCCATCTGCGCGCCGGCGCCAATACGGCCTGGGTTCCCAGCCCGACCGCCGCCACTCTCCATGCGATCCATTATCACCGCGAGGATGTGTTCGAGATCCAGAAGGGCCTGCCCGATGCGGCGAAGCTCGACGAACTTCTCGCCATTCCGCTGGCCGATGGAGTGAATTGGTCCGAAGAGGAAATCCGTGAGGAGCTGGACAATAATTGCCAGGGCCTGCTCGGCTATGTCGTGCGCTGGGTCGACCAGGGTGTGGGCTGTTCCAAGGTCCCGGACATCAACGATGTCGGCCTGATGGAAGACCGCGCGACATTGCGCATCTCCAGCCAGCATATCGCCAACTGGCTGCTGCACGGCGTGATCTCGCAAGATCAGGTGATGGACAGCCTGCGCCGCATGGCGGCCAAGGTGGACCAGCAGAATGCGGGCGACCCGTCCTACGAGCCGCTACTGGAAAACGAAGACGGCGCGGCGTTCAACGCGGCGAAGGACCTCATCTTCAAGGGCGTCGAACAGCCGAGCGGCTATACCGAACCGCTGCTGCACGCCTGGAGGCTCAGAAAGAAGGCGAGCGCTTGATGCACTGGGCGGCCTGATGCAGACTATCTCCCGGAAGTGGGAAGGGAGGAACGGTATCATGCAGGCCGCCAACAATGTCGCAGCATCCGTGGAACAGGTCGCGAATGATCTCACCATCGGGGATCTTGGCCGTGCGCTTAGAGCGGGGCTGGCGGATTTCCTCGCCAGGCCACTATTCGGCTTGTTTTTCGCGTCGATCTATGTGGCGGCCGGTCTGTTCCTGTTCGTGGCCTTGATGCGCTGGGGCGAGCCGATGTGGTTCGTCCCGGCGGTGGCCGGATTTCCGCTGATCGCGCCGTTCACCGCAGTCGGATTATACGAGGTCAGCCGCCGCCGCGAGGCGGGTTTGCCGATTGGCTGGGGCGCCGTACTCGGGGCTCTGCGCGGCAGGGGTGACGAACAGCTCATCATGATGGGTGGCATCGTGTTCGTCGCGTTCAGTTTCTGGATGATCATCGCGCATGGAATTTTCGCGATTTTCCTCGCCGAATCCGGTGTTGGATCGGAATCGCTGGCCGCCTTTGCCACGCCCGAGGGGATGGCAATGCTGGCGGTCGGTACGCTGGTCGGCGCAATCCTGGCTCTGGCCTTCTATGCGGTGACGGTTGTCAGCCTGCCGATGCTGGTGGATCGTGAAGTCGATTTCCTCACTGCCATCATCGCGAGCCTTGCGGCGTTCAGGGCGAATATGGTCTTGCTATGTGTCTGGGCAGCGGTGATCGCTGCGTCGCTGCTGGTGGCGATGCTGCCCGCTTTTCTGGGCCTTCTCATCGTTCTGCCCGTTTTCGGCCACGCGACCTGGCACCTATACCGGCGCATCGTCGGACAAGTCGGCTAAACTGAAAGGATTCGCGCCAGCGCAACGAATTCCGCCACCGAGACGGTCTCGGCGCGCCTTTGCGGGTCGATCCCGACCTCTTCCAGCGCCTCGACCGCGCCGGAAACGCCTTTGAGACTCTGACGCAACATTTTCCGGCGCTGGCCGAATGCGGCTTCGGTCAGCCGTTCCAGTATCCGCGCCGAAACGCCTTCGGGCATCGCGCCGGGTTCGACATGGACAATTGCGCTCATGACTTTGGGCGGCGGGGTGAAGGCGCTGCGATGGACTTTCATCGCCAGCTTCGCGTCACTGCGCCATTGTGCCAATACCGCCAACCGACCGTAGATCGAGCCGCCGGGCCGGGCGACAATCCGCTGGGCAACCTCCTGCTGAAACATCAGCGTGAGGCTGGTCCAGAGGGGTGGCCAACGTTCTCCGCCCAGCCAGCGGACGAACAGCGCTGTTCCGACATTGTAGGGCAGGTTGGAAAGCACGGCGAAGGGCTCGCCGCCCATCAGCTCGGCATGATCGAGCCTGAGCGCATCGCCTTCGATCACGCGTAGCTGTCCCGGAAACGCCTCGCCCAACTCGGCCAGAGCCGGGAGACAGCGCTTGTCCATCTCGATCGCGGTAACCCTCGCACCGCTGCGCAGCAGGGCGCGGGTCAGGCCTCCGGGTCCAGGGCCGACTTCGAGCACCTGCTTGCCTGAAAGATCGCCCGGAATGGCGGCGATCCGGTCCAGCAATTGTTCGTCGAACAGGAAGTTCTGGCCCAGCGCCTTGGACGCGCTGAGCCCGTGACGGGCAATCACTTCGCGTAAGGGGGGCAGATTAGCCATGGCTGGCACGCCGCGTCGCCATGTCGCCTGCCAGTTTCAGCGCGGCGATCATGGCACCGGGGTGAGCAAGCGACTTGCCCGCGATGTCGAAGGCCGTGCCGTGGTCGGGGCTGGTTCGCACGATGGGCAGGCCGAGCGTAACGTTCACACCCTCGTCGAAATCGAGAGCTTTCAGGGGTACCAGCGCCTGATCGTGGTACATCGCCAGTGCCACATCGTAAGTCTGGCGGGCACGCGGCGTGAAAAGGGCGTCTGCCGGATGCGGGCCGGTTATGCGCAGCCCCTCGGCGGATAGCGCCTCGATCGCCGGTTCGATAATGCGCGCTTCCTCGTCACCGAAACGCCCCCCTTCGCCTGCATGAGGATTCAATCCGCAGACGGCAAGACGCGGGGAGGTAATGCCCAAATCGCGTGCCAATGCCTGGGCCACGATGCGCGCCCGGTGCTCGATCAGGCTCTGCGTCAACCGCGTGGGCACGTCGGCAAGCGCGCAGTGGACGGTCAGCGGTACGGCGCGCAGGCTTGGTCCCGCGAGCATCATGACTGCATCCTCGCGCTCCAGCCCGCACACATCCGCAAGAAATTCGGTCTGGCCGGGATATTCGAAACCGACGCGGGCTAGCTGGGCCTTAGCTATCGGTGCAGTCACCACTGCCGAGGCTGTCCCCAGCAAAGCATGCCGGGTTGCCTCTGCGAGCGAATGCATCGCCAGCGCGGCGCCTTGATCGTCCGGATTGCCGGGTATCGCATCGCAATCTTCCTGCCCCAGGACCGGCAGGGCATTTTCGAAGACGCGTGCCGCTTGCGAGGGCGCCTCGATGCGTTGAATTTCGACAGCTAGACCGCGCGCCCCTGCCGCTTCGGCAAGAACGCCCGCTCCCCCCACCACGAAGAAGGGCGCAAGCGCCATGTCGTGGCGCCGCGCCCAGCTTTCGGCGATGATCTCAGGCCCGATCCCCGCCGGATCGCCAAGCGAGACGGCGAGGGCAGCCATGTCCTTCGTCAATTATACTCGATGTAAGCGTCGTTGCGCAGATCGCGGAGATACCGCTGAGCGCGCTTTTCGACACGCTCGTTCTCGAGCTGACCCATCAGCTGGTCGAAGTCCGGGCCTTCCGCGATCTGAGGGTCGTCGCGGCCACATAGCATCAGAACCCTCACGCCTTCTTCGAACGAACCGAAGGGCGGAGTGGACTGGCCGACCTGAAGCTGCAGGAGAATATTCTGCAATTGATCGGGCAGGGAACGCACGCGGATCTGATCGTTGGTGACCACGGTGGCACCCAATGCCGCGGCGGCATTTTCGGCATCGCCGCAGCCACGGATCGCCTGCACACCTTCGGTAAAGCGGGCAACTCGCTGCTGCGCGGTTGCCTCCGAAGTGCCGGGATCGAAAGTGATCTGGATCTGTTTCAGGCTGAGTACGGCATCGCGCGGATCTGCCATCAGCACCTGCCGCTTGTCGATCAGGTAGAGGATGGAAAAACCACCCGGAATACGGATCGGCCCGACGAGCTGGCCGGGGTTCATTTCGCGGGCGACGGCTTCCAGTTCCGCGTTCTTGAGCTGCGCGAGCTGGATCCAGCCCAGATCGCCACCGACCGCCGCGGTCGAGGCTTCGGAAAACTGGCGCGCATAGGCAACGAAGCTGCCGCCTTGGCGCAACTGTTCGACGATCTTGTTGGCGTTGGCCTCGACCGCTGCTTGCGTTTCCGGGGTGGCCGAGAGGTAAATTTCACCGAGCCGATATTCTTCGGTGCCGCGCGAAGCTTCGAGCCGTTCGATAAGCTCGTTCACCTCCTCGGCCGAGACGTTGATGAAGGGCGAGACGTTCCGGCGCAGAAGGTTGTTCCATGCCATTTCGCCTTTGATCTGGCGCTTCAGCGATTCGGGCGAGGAGCCGATCGAACGAAGATATTCGTCCATCGCCCGGGGGTTCTGTTCGAAGTTCTGCGCCGCGACGCGGTTGTACGTCTGGTCGACTTCAGCTTGGGGAAGCTCCATTTCCTGTGCTTCGGCAGCCTGGATCTGCAGGGTCTCGTCGATGAGATTGCGTAGCACCTGCATGCGGATACGGATCATTTCCTCATCGCTCACTGGGCGCTGGTTCGCCGCTAGAAGCAAGGCGACGCGGTGATTGACGTCGGTTTCCGTAATGACGAAACCGTTAACCAGTGCCGTTGCCACGCGGCGATTGGGGTCGGTCTCACCCAACATGCTGAGATCGCTTGGAAGGCCGAGTAAATCGCCCTGTGCCGTGGCCTGCTGGGCTTGACCGACAATGGGCGTAGCGGCGAGGCCAGCGGCTGCAGCGACGGAGAGCAGTCGGGAGAACATTTTTGCAGTCACGTGTCGAACCTGTTTTGCGGCATCGTCTCGATGCCCGATTATGCCGCCTGTCATGCAGCGGCGCGGCTTAACCAAAGCTGATAGTTGCGCGCCGGATAGCGTGTTTGGCGCAAGGTGCCAATAAGCGCGGGCTAGCGGAATCCCAGATTTCTCAAGCTGAAATAGAACTGGAAGGTATCCCCGCGCTGGGCATCGCCCGAGGTGATATAGTCACGGCGCCAGGTCGCGCCCAGCTCGAGGCAATCATCGCGATAGGCGACGCCCAGACGAGTACGGATGGGGTCGAACCCGTCCGAAGACAACATCGGGTCTTCTTCGCGGTCGGTCAGGTTGAACACTCCCGAGCCGAAAACCGACCAGTAATTGGCGAAAGCTATGCGCACGGCACCGCGCAATTCCTCGCGGTCCTGCAGATCCTCTACCTGCGTGATATTCCGGTTGAGCCGGACATAGCCAAGTTCGGCGTAGGTCTTGCTGGACCCGACCGCCGCGTCGATTTCGTTGCGGCGGATGGCCAGGCTGTCCTTGTCCAGTCTGAAGCGGTGGGTAAATTTGAGAAAGTCGCGATACCGGACTTCGGTACGGCCCACGAAATCGGAGAATTTTTCCGAAAGGCCGGTTCCGACGGGCAGGATGTCGCGATCGCTGTCGAGCCGGTAGGATTGCCCGACCGTTGTCTTGAGCTCCCAGTCGGGGATACGCAGCGACCAATCCAGGCCATAGGTAATCCGCGCCCCGTCTTCCACCCGATCGTAGCCGGGGAAGCGATTGAGCGCGAACAGGTTCGAATCTTCCAGGTCGATCGCGCGGGCATCCTCGTTTGGAATGGCGAGGTTCTTGATCGGCGGGGTGGCCACCAACTGGACGCGCGGCGTGAATACCTGCGTGCCGCCGAAAGCCTCTCCGACGAAGGGCCATTGCACATCGAGAGCACCCAGAGCGACGCCGCGATATTCCCAGCCCGGATTGCCACGATAGCTGGCTGTCGTGGTCAGAAAGTTCTCATCCGAATGGTAGACGTCGCCGCGCAGCATACCGGTCAGCGTAACCACCTGCCCCAGCCCGGTTATACGGCGCAAATCCCACTGCGCGCGGGCAAAAGCACGCTGAGTATCCTGCCCGATATCCCGAGAAATCGAGAGCGTATTGAGCTGAAGCTCGAGCTGCCCGCCGACTAGCGGAATGTCGGGCCGCCAGCGGGCGTCGAGCACGGGAAGGGCAATCGGCACTTCGCCCTGGGGTTGGTTGAGGCGCAGTGTCTGCGTCGCCCAGCCGGCAAGGGAGAAATAGGTGTTGCTGCCGATCCTTTCGAGCTCGAGCGTAGAGCGTAGCCGATCATCGCGGCTGATATCATAGCGGCGCAGGAACGTGCGGTCCGTCGTTCGGCGGATCGATCCGGTTAAGCTCCAGTCCGGGGAAAGCTGAAACTTGCCGTTGGCAAAGATGTAGCCGCGAAACTCTTCCTCGCTATTGGGCGCGCCCGTGAAGGTGGAAATGCGCTGCGAATGGGTGGCATAGCCGGTGATTTGATAGGCGCCCCTTTCCGTCAGATGCCGCCATTGCGCGGCGACCATCGGCGCGGCCTGGGTATAGACATGGGTGGTCAGTGTCAGGTCGCGATTATCCGCGAAGCGCAGGAAATAGCTGCCCGACACCTCCACCCCGTTGCTTTTGGAAAACCGCAGGTCGGGAACGAGTAGCCCCGACACGGCGCCGCCATCGGTCCGCACCGCCAGGCCGGGAAGGGGGAGGATTCGCGCGCCGAACAATTCCAGAAACGCGCCCGTAAACTTGATTCTCTGGCTTTGCGGATCGTAAACCACCCGTTCTGCCGTGATCCGCCAGCTCGGATCTTTCGGACAGCCTTGCGGCGTGACGACGGAACAGCCGCTATAGGCGGCTTCCTGCAAGGCTATCGTGCCGTCGCTCTCCCGCATACCTCGGATGGCCGCGAGGCGCCCGCCTTGCCGCAGGGCAAGCAGAAGGTTCTCCATCGCGCCGGCTTCGAACTCATCGGTCAGCTCTACGCGCTCGGAAAAGAGCTGGTTGCCGTTCTCGTCAACGAAGCGCACTCGGCCGGATGCCACGATCACGCCGGTTTGCTGGTTCCAGCTCACCGTATCGGCCCGCAGCGAACGATCGCCGCTGCGCAGGACCACATTGCCGCTGGCAGTCACATTGTCGCTGTCAGCACTGTATTCGAGGATATCCGCCTCGAAATCGATCTCGCGATTGCCATCTGCGTCGATCCCTTCCTCGCCGGTCGCAACGGGGGGCGGGTCGAGGTCGGCATTGGGATCGGGGACCGTTAGGAGATCGTCCACGTCGCCCTGGGGATCGAGGGCCGGTCGGTCGGGTTGTGGATCCCCCGGTTCACCTTGCGGATCGACCACCGTCCCGACGTCGTCAGCGGCGGACTGCGCGGCCAGTGGCGCAGCCAGGGCGAGAGCGACCCCGCTGGCGATCCAGGTCAGGGGCCTGACGGCCTCCCGGCTGGCTGGCAATGCTATCTCTGCAGGCGGGAGCATGGCTTGCCTATCGCACCGGCCACGCCTAATCGCAATCGCCATCCTCGATGGGCGGCCGTGGACCCCGCCGCCCCGACCAGATATTGTTTCCGGAGATTCCATGAAGATTCAGTTCAGCCAGTCCCGTCCGCAGGTTGCGCGCCTTGTTGCTCAAGTCACGGATAAGGGCAAGATCCCCGCCGGTCTCGATAGGGCGATGACCGAAGGCATGGAAGCCGCGCGCTTCAAAGGCAATGCCGGACAAATCTTCGACGGTTTCGTCGAGCGCGACGGGCAGGTTTTGCGTGTGGCCATCGCCGGAGCGGGCGACAAGAACGACGAAGCGCGCCTGGCCAACCTCGAAAAGGCCGGGGCCGCGCTCGCCGCCAAGTACCAGTCGAGCGGGAACGAGGAGCTTGTACTCGACCTGTCGGACAGCGGATTGTCGGGCGAGGAAGCGGCGTGCGTGCTGCTCGGTCTGCGTCTGCGCAACTGGCGCTATGACGTCTATCGTACGAAGATGAAGGACGATCAGAAAGTCACGCTGGCTTCGGTTCACGTTGTCGGCGCGCCCGAAGGTGCCGAAGCGGCGTGGGACGACATGGCCCATGTCGCGACGGGCGTGGAATTCACGCGCCAGCTCATTACGGAGCCCGCCAATATTCTCTATCCCGAAAGCTTCGTGGAACGCTGCCAGGATCGGTTCGAAGGGACCGGGGCCGAACTGATCGTGCTCGACGAAGCGGACATGGAAAAGCTGGGCATGGGATCGCTGCTCGGCGTGGGCCTTGGTTCGGAACGTGAATCGCGGATTCTGGCGATCCGCTGGAATGGCGGAAAGCCTGGCGATGCACCGACCGCGCTCGTCGGCAAGGGTGTCACTTTCGATACCGGCGGCATTTCGATCAAGCCCGGGCCGGGCATGGAAGATATGAAGTGGGACATGGGGGGCGCAGGCGCGGTCGCCGGGGCCATGCTGACACTGGTTTCGCGCAAAGCCCAGGCCAATGTCGTGGGCGTGATGGGGCTGGTCGAAAACATGCCCGATGGCAAGGCGCAGCGCCCGGGCGACGTGGTCACGTCGATGAGCGGTCAGACCATCGAGGTGCTCAATACCGATGCCGAAGGCCGTCTGGTGCTGGCCGACGCACTGCACTGGACGCAGAAAGAGTTCCAGCCCAAGCGCATCCTCGATTTTGCGACGCTCACGGGTGCGATGATCATTGCGCTCGGCAACGAGTTTGCGGGCGTGTTCTCGAACGATGACAAGCTGGCCAAGGATCTGCACGAGGCGGGCGAGGTCACCGGTGACCGCAACTGGCGGATGCCGATCGGGCCAGCCTACGACAAGCTCATCAACTCGCCCATCGCGGACATGAAGAACATTGGCGGCAAGGCGGCCGGATCGATCACGGCGGCACAATTCCTGCAGCGTTTCATCGAGAACGATACCCCTTGGGCGCATGTCGATGTGGCAGGCATGGTCTGGTCGGACAAGCCGGGCCGTACCTGGGGCAAGGGTGCGACAGGCTATGGCGTACGCCTCGTCGACCGCTTCGTTCGCGACACGCTGGAGGGCTGACGACGGACGGTGGTCAAGGGCACGGGCAAGATGCGCAGGAAGGGCGATCTGCCCTCGAAGGCCTGTCTTGCCTGCGGCCTCGAGTTCACCTGGCGCAAGAAATGGGAACGCGACTGGGACGAGGTGAAATACTGTTCCGAGCGGTGCCGGAGGAATAGGCCTTCCCCGATTGGCGGAGCGGTAGGATGAGCACGTGTCCCCAAGTAGCAAGGCGATAGGGCAGCCAGAATGACCACCCGCGTCGATTTCTACCAGCTCAGCCGCGATCCGGTCGATGTCACAGTCGCCAAGCTCGCGCGCAAAGTGTTGCAGGCGGGCGAGCGGCTGGTCGTGGTCAGCGCGGACGAAGCGCAGCGGGAGCACCTTTCCAAACGTCTTTGGGAGCAGGGCGGCGCGACTTTTCTTGCCAACGGCATGGCAGGCGGCCCGCACGATGCGCGCCAGCCGATCTTGCTCTCTGAAAGCTGCACCGCGCCCAACGATGCGCGTATGCTGCTAATTGCCGATGGCGTCTGGCGCGATGAGGCCCTCGGCTTCGAGCGAGTCCTTCTGTTGTTCGATGCGGCCCGACGCGATGCGGCTGCCGAGCTCTGGCGCCGCTTCGCGAAGGAGAACGCCATCGACAACCGCATCAACAAGCAGGATCAGAACGGCGCCTGGCGCGAAGGGGCCTGACGGAACCACTCCGCGTCTCGTGGGTCGATGGAACATGAAACGTTCTGTCCGCACCGCGCGCCTTGCCACCTATGCAATTGCGACCCTTTCGCTCGCCGGGTGCGGGACTGAGAACCGTGGTGGTGAAAACCCCACCGCTGCCGAGGAGGAGACTGCTGCGCGCGGTTCCTACGATATCGACGCCGCGACCGGGGAAACCCGCGCTCGCTACACCGACGATGACGGCACGACCACCACCATGCGTTCGGGCGAGAGCGTGCCGGTCGCGCTGCCCGCCGGCTTTGCGGTTTATCCTGGTGCGAGGATCGTCAACAACACCCGCGTCGAGCAGGCCGGCGGGCTGCTGGTTCTGCTCGACCTGGAAAGCGAAGCTCCACTCGAGGACATGGTCTCCTATTACCGCAAGCAGGCAGAAGCCGCAGGGGTAGACGTCGCCACCTCGATCCAGAGCGGCCCGATGACCATGATCGGGGGCGAGGCGGGCGATGGCACCAGCTTTTCCTTCACCGCGACCCGCGAAGGCGAGGTTACCACGGCGCAGCTTTCGATCGGTCGTGGTCTAGAATGATTCTTGCCCGCGCGCGCGCGCGGCGCTAGGGGCGCGCGCGAGAACCCTCTCCCCCGTACAGAACGCAAGGAATTCACCATGGCGGTTACCCGCACCTTTTCGATCATCAAGCCCGATGCCACCCGCCGTAACCTGACCGGTGCGGTTACCAAGATGCTCGAAGACGCCGGCCTGCGCGTTGTCGCGTCGAAGCGCATCCAGATGACCCGCGAACAGGCCGAAGGCTTCTACGCTGTCCACAAGGAACGCCCCTTCTTCGGTGAACTGGTCGATTTCATGATCTCCGGCCCGGTCGTGGTGCAGGTGCTCGAAGGCGAAGACGCCGTGAAGCGCAACCGTGACGTGATGGGCGCGACCAACCCGGCCGATGCCGATGAAGGCACCATCCGCAAGACCTATGCCGAATCGATCGAAGCGAACTCGGTCCACGGTTCGGACAGCGAGGAAAACGCCAAGATCGAGATCGACTTCTTCTTCAACGAAGACGAAATCGTCGGCTAGGCCAATCGCCGCCCGTCAAGGCGGGCTTCGCAATAAACCATATGCTGGGGGGACGATCTGGGTTAGGATCGTCCCCGCTGTGTTGAAGAGAATCGTCCCTGCCCTGCGCTGCAAGCACCGGCGAATTGCGACGACTCGTGCCTTTGTCGATGCGATGAATGCGCGCAACCATGCCGATGCGCTGCCCTTGATGGCGGACCACATGGCTTTCGTCGACATTAGCGGCACGAGGATAACGGGGCGAGACGAGATACTCGCTGTCGATGACGCGTTTCGCGATGCCAACAACAACGCTCAGGTGCGCATCCGGACAATCGATGCGCATGACGATGCGGTGCTGGTTCGCGGATATCTCGAAAGCGACATGGCCGAAGTCGCCGGGGACACCATGTGGCGGGTAGATTTCGATGGTCCTGTCATTTCCGCGATCACTGTCACACGGGCCGATAATGGAATGACGCTGCCGAAATTTGCCGCGATGATGCAGGCTTAGGCTTTCGCGCGGTTCTGGCTTAACCCAAACCGGGTAATATCGGTTCGGTGGCGATGATGATGGCCCGCCGCAGCGATATGCTGCTCGCGGACCATGGCGAGCAGCGCCTCGCGGGACAACTCGATCCCCCATTCCGCGTAGGTGCGGGCTATCTCGGCCTGCCAGTCATGGCCCAATGCATCGAAATCGACATGAACCACGCCATCCGTTTCCGGGGTGAGCTGGGCCTGGAGGCGTTCATCGCGCAACACCAGCTTGCGACGCCATTCCGTCCGGATCGCGGAAAGATCGGCGTGATCGCTTTGGAAGGCCATCTGGCTCGAAACGAGCGAGACCGAACTGTCGAGAACGTCTTCATGGTCGCGGTGCGTGACGACGAATCTCGCATTGGGAAATTGCGCTCTCAGGTTCGGCAGGTCTTCGGAAAATTGCGGGCATTTGAGGACGCGCGGTCGGTGCGCATTGCCCATTGTCGACGCATCGGTGCGAAGGATTCGCGAAAATTCGGCGTAGATGGGCCGGGCATCGCGCGCTTCGTTCCAAGCGGTGAAAGACGGGATCCGCCATTGCGTTTCGAATGTGGCGGGGGAGAGCGCGCCCGCAAGCCAGCCGATTTCCTCGTCTATTCGTGTCGCACCGAAGGGGTGAATGGTTTCGAGCCACGGATTGATGCGCCGCGCAAGGATCAGGGCGGCCCGTGCCTTGAGCGGGCGCAGGTCGGGTCTCGCGGGGACGGGATCGTGGCTGTTGCAAAAGCGTGTGCCCGCATGCCGTGGATCGGCGGCCAGAAGCCGATGCAGGCGGGTCGTGCCCGCGCGCATCTGACCGATCACGATGATCGGAGGGGTGATATCGGCGCGCGCGAGGCCGGGTTCGTCGCGCCATAACCGGCCCAGCGCATGTCGTTTGCGGATCGCCGAGGTCAATTGGCCGTAAGCCATGGTGTGACCCAGCGCGTTGAGCTGCGCCTCGTCGCGCAGGCTCGCACAAAGCCGATCAAGCCGTTCGCGGAAATCGTCCACCTCGGCGTCGCTTCTGATCGAACGCTCATCCTCGGTATCGAACCCCCGGCTGCCGACTTGCCATAGATAGTCGGGGTCCAGCGGCGGTTTTGGCGTGACGCCCTTGTCCCACAAGGCCTGTACGGCGCGATCTGCCCATTGGGCCGCTTTCGCGCGTGCCAGGGGATGAGGGCGGGGCGGGGCGGCCATGACCGTCTAGAACGTGTCCGCCGCGTCGAGCAGTTTGGTCACGCTTTTGGGTGCCATCAGGCGCCAGCTCCGTTCGAGCCATTCGGCCACATCGTCCCAATCGACATCGGGGCGGTTGAGGATCACGCCGATCCAGCCACTCGCTCCGTAATAGGCAGGCCGGTGATAGGTTTGCGGCTGGGTTTCGACGAGGTTTTCGAGTTCGTCCTGGCTCGAGCATTTCACCAGCAGACAGATATGCGGCGTACCGTGATGCCGGTCGGAGAAATAGGCGAAGAATTTGCCCGACTTCTCGGTTCCCACACGGAAACCCGGCGCGCCGTGGCTCTCCCGCTCATATGTCCGGGGCAGGGCGAGCGCGCATTCGCGCACGCGTTCCAGCAGGTATTCCGGGTCGTTCCCGCGCGAGACGTAGTCCGAGAGCACTCGGGAATATAGCTGATGTTCGGCCACCCGGACACGGTTGGCGAGCTTTTCTGCCGTGTCGTTCGGCCAGATCGCGACCTCGACTTGGCCCAATGCCTCGCCCGCATCGAGTTCCTCGGTGACCAGATGGACGGTTGCGCCTGCATGACTGTCGCCCGCCTGGATTGCGCGAGCGTGGGTGTCGAGCCCGGGATATTTGGGCAGGAGAGAGGGATGGATGTTGAGCATCTGTCCTTCCCAGCGCTTGACGAATTCCGGCGTTAGGATGCGCATGTAGCCGGCCAGCACGATATATTGGGCTTCGGCATCAAGCACGGCGCGCTCCATAGCCGCATCATGCTCCGCGCGGGCCATGCCCTTGTGCGAGAGGGAAAAGGTCGCGACACCCTCTGCCTCGGCCAGTGTCAGGGCTTCCGCTTCGGGGTCATTGGCGGCGACAAGCACGATTTTATAGGCGGAGCCGGGCAGGCGGCTGGCGTAGAGCAGGGCTGCCATGTTCGTTCCCTTGCCGGATACGAAGATGGCGACCTTGGCGTCATCGGGGCCTGGATCAGGCAATGTGGGTCGCCGTCCAGCCTTCGCGCGCAGCCCAGGTTCCGGCAGAACCGCGTACGGTGCAGCCCTTGTCCCCTTCGGCGATCCGGCCGATTGCCAGCACTGTCTCGCCTACCTCCTCAAGGCGGCTGCGCACGATTTCGGCATTCGCCGGATCGACGGCGAGCACCATGCCGACACCGCAATTGAACGTGCGCGCCATTTCACCCGGTTCGATATTTCCCTGGGCCTGCAAGAAGGCCATCAGACCGGGTTGCTCCCACCCGTCGGCATCGACTTCGGCATGCGCGCCTTCGGGCAGAACGCGCGGGATATTTTCGAGCAGACCGCCGCCCGTGATATGCGCCAGCGCGTCGATCAGCCCGTCGCGCACGACAGGCAGCAGGCTCTTCACGTAGATTCGGGTAGGCTCGATCAGCGCATCGATCAGCAGACGATCACGGTCGAACAGCGCTGGTCGGTCGAGTTTCCAGAACTTGTCCGCCGCCAGCTTGCGGACCAGCGAATAGCCGTTCGAATGGACCCCCGAACTGGCAAGGCCGAGGAGGATATGGCCCGGTGCGACACGCTCGCCGGTCAATTGCTCGCCGCGTTCGACCGCGCCGACGCAGAAGCCGGCGAGGTCGTAATCCCCTTCGGCGTACATACCGGGCATTTCCGCGGTCTCGCCGCCGATGAGCGCGCATCCGGCCTTGGTGCAGCCTTCGGCGATGCCCGCTATCACGCGCTCGGCAACGCCGTTTTCAAGCTTGCCGGTGGCAAAATAGTCGAGGAAGAACAGCGGCTCCGCACCCTGGACGATGAGATCGTTGACGCACATGGCGACGAGATCGATCCCGACAGTATCGTGTTTATCGCTGTCGATGGCGAGCTTGAGCTTGGTGCCCACACCATCATTGCCTGCGACCAGCAGCGGGTCCTTGTAGCCCGCGGCCTTGGGATCGAAAAAGCCCCCGAAACCGCCGATTTCGCCGTCAGCACCGGGGCGCATCGTCGCTTTCACCAGAGGGCCGATCGCCTTGACGAGCGCATTGCCCGCTTCGATCGAGACACCGGCCTGCTCATAGGTGTAGGATGGCGTATTGCTGCTCGGTTGGTCGCTCATCCTTTCCGCCTTACGCATTCGCGCTTGGATTTCCAGTTGCCTTTCGGCAAAAGGCGGCCTGTTTTCCCCATGAGCCATGCTATTTCCATCCATCCAGCCTTTCGCCGCCCCGCCGTTCTGGCGCTGATACTCGCCCTGCTCGCGATGCTGGGCGTGGCTGTCCTGGCCCAGGTCGGGGGAGAGCGCGGGATCGCGCCGGTTGCCTCCACCAGCGATATACAGGTTTCGGGCATAGAGGTGGACGTGCGCGCGGATAGCGGGAGCGAGGCGCGCGTGCAGGCATGGGAAGAGGCGCAGCGCAAAGCCTGGGAAAAACTGGATGGACCACAACTGAGCGATTCGCAGATAGAAGGTCTTGTTTCCGCCATCGTGATCGAGCGCGAACGGCTTGGGCCGAAGCGCTATATCGCCACGCTCGGGGTCGTGTTCGATCGCCAGCGCGCCTCGCGCTATCTCGGTTCGGAAGGCGAAGCCCGGCGGTCGGCCCCGATGCTGCTGCTTCCGGTCACGGTCTCGGCCGGCACCCAGATGGTCTATGAGCGGCGCAACCCCTGGCAGCGTGCCTGGGCCGAATATCAGGCCGGGCAAAGCCGGATCGATTACGTAAGGCCAACGGGGGCTGGGGGCGATTCGCTTCTTCTCACCTACGGCCAGACCGGGCGCCGCAGCCGGACCTGGTGGCGCAATGCGCTCGACCAGTTCGGTGCAGCGGATGTGCTCGTACCTATCGCCAATTTGCGCTACACTTATCCCGGCGGCCCGATCGAAGGGACGTTCACTGCGCGCTTCGGCCCCGACAACACATTTCTCGACGAATTCGACATGACAGCCAGGTCGCCTGCCGAACTGCCGGTCATGCTCGAACGTGCCGTCGTCCGGTTCGATCGCATTTTCGAACTTGCCCTCGCGGATGGCAAACTTCGACCCGACCCCACGCTCAATATCGGCACGCCCGAGCTCGACCCGGCGCTTCAGCGACTGCTCGAGCTGGGCCGCGCGCTGCGCGCGCAGGAACAGGCTGCCGCCGCCGCTTCGGAACCGACCGCCGAAAGCGGGGATGCCATCACTGCGGCGCCGGTCCGCACGCCGCCTCCCGAAGGTTCGGTCGCACTCTATACCGTCCAGGTCGCTACGCCCGACGCCGCTGCCTTCGATGGCGCGGTGAGCGCGGTGAGGGGGACGCCCGGAGTTCGCAGCACCGGCATCCGCAGCACGGCGATCGGCGGGACTTCGGTAATGACGGTGAGCTATTCGGGGTCAATCGGGCAATTGGCCGAAGCCCTGCGCGCGCGCGGTTTCACCGTGAATCAGGGCAGCAACGCGCTTGCCATCAGCCGCTGAGACGCGAGAGCGGTGGCCTCGCAAATCGCTCTCCCGCTGAGTCCCGCCGGTTTGGGGGAGCCCGCGAGTATAATCATCGGATCGAGCAACCGCGCGGTTGCCGAAGCGCTTGGCGCACCGGAGAACTGGCCGTTTCGTACCGCGATCCTCCATGGCCCTCCGCGATCGGGCAAATCGCTGTTCGCGCGCTGGTTCGCCGGACATCACCCCGACGCGGTGATCGATGGTGTTGCCACGTTCGACGAGACCGAGATCTTCCATCGCTGGAACCGCGCGCAGGAAAGCGGGCTTCCGCTGCTGCTGGTGGCAGGCGGGGAACGGTGGGACATTACGCTTCCCGATCTGCGCAGCCGGATGGGCGCTGCCTTGCAACTCCGGATCGGCCCACCCGATGACGCATTGGCTGCGGATCTGATGCTCTCCCATGCAGCCCAGCGCGGTCTCGCATTGGGCGAGGGCGCACCCGCCTATCTCGTCCCGCGGATGGAGCGCAGCTACGCCGCGATAGAGAAAATCGTCGCCGAAATCGACCGGCTCAGCCTTGAACGGCAGGTTCCGGCAACCCTATCTATCTGGCGGGACGCGCTGGAGGCGGTCCAGGGGCCGGATCAGGGCCGCTTGCTTTAATCGCCCCCAAATGGGAGAATAGCCTGATGTTCGAACGGCTTGTCGCCTATCTCGACAGCGTGAAGGCACGCGATCCGGCCCCTCGCAGCCGCTGGGAGGTGTTGACCTATCCCGGCGTGTGGGCGGTCTTCTATCATCGTATCGCGCATTGGCTGTTCGAGGCCGAACTGTTTTTTCTGGCGCGACTGGTCAATCACTGGAGCCGTTGGCTGACTGCGATCGACATTCATCCCGGCGCCAAGATCGGCAAGAATCTGTTTATCGATCACGGCTTCTCGGTCATCGGCGAAACCGCCGAAATCGGCGACAATGTGACCATCTACCAATGCGTAACGCTGGGCGGCACCAACCCGACGAACGGCAAGGGCGGCAAGCGCCATCCGACTATCTCGGACGAGGTCATCATCGGTTCGGGCGCACAGGTTATCGGGCCGATCACCATCGGCCGCCGCGCGCGCATCGGGGCCAATGCCGTCGTCACCGACGAAGTGCCCGAAGGGGCGACCATGATCGGCCTCAAGGCGCGCAGCACACTGGTTCCGGCGGAAGAGTGGGTGAAGGAGTTCATCCCCTACGGCACGCCTTGCGACGATCCGTGCGAGCCGAGCCGCGATTGTATCGAGAAGCTGGAGGGAGAGCTGAAATCGCTCCGCAGCGAAATCGAAGCATTGCGTGCCGAACGCGAACCGGCGCGGCGCAGCGGGACCGAGGATTGATGAGCTTCCTCGGCGAGACGGTCGTCGCATTCCCGGGTCGCAAACCCCAGCAGATCGGCTTCAGTCGCGACGAACTGACCCGTATTCTCGATCTCTACGGGCGCATGGTCGCTGCCGGTGAGTGGCGCGACTATGCGATGGATTTCACCCGGGATTTCGCCGTGTTCGCTGCTTTTCGGCGCGCCGCCGAACGTCCGCAGGCGCGGATCGAGAAACGCCCGGCCCTGCGCAACAAACAGGGTATGTGGACGCTGTTCGGCGAACATGGCCAGGTGCTCAAGCGCAGCCACGAACTGCCGGGCGTGATCGCGCCGGTCGAACGCCGCCTACTCAAGGCGATCGATCAATAGCTGCACGAAAAAAGGCCCGTGCCGCAGCACGAGCCCCTTTTGCGAAGCGTATCCGGCAGTTTAGCCGCGGGCGCTGCCCGGCCCGGTGCCGGTGACCTTCTGCATCGCGGTCAGGATTGCGCCCGACTGCTCGCTACCCGATTGCGGGGCCTTGAGGTTCGAGAATTCGCTGATCTTGTCCCAATTGGCGGCGAAACCTTCGACAGTGCGGTCTTCGTCCTTGAGCCAGACGGCGTCGTTCATGACGGTCCAGGCACTGTGGAAGCCGCCTGCG
This sequence comes from Erythrobacter sp. SN021, assembly GCF_021864455.1. NCBI lineage: Bacteria > Pseudomonadati > Pseudomonadota > Alphaproteobacteria > Sphingomonadales > Erythrobacteraceae > Erythrobacter > Erythrobacter sp. SN021. The sequence goes on along the minus strand of NZ_JAKKUW010000001.1, from coordinate 833,916 downwards.
CCCGCGCCGACAATCGCGTTGGTCGGCGCGTCCTCGCTGACGAGGAAGAGCGCGGCCGGGACCACATTCACCGGATCGAACAGCTTGAAGGCTTCTTCGGGGAACAGGTCTTCGGTCATGCGCGTGCCGGCGACCGGCGAAATCGTGTTGACCTTGATATTGTACTTCGCGCCTTCGAGCTGGAGCGTCTTGGTGAGGCCCGCGAGGCCGAGCTTGGCGGCGCCGTAGTTCGCCTGACCGAAATTGCCGAACAGGCCGGTCGACGATGCGGTCATGAGGATGCGGCCATAGGCCTGCTCGCGCATGGTTTCCCAGGCGGCCTTGGCGACATTGGCCGAACCGTTGAGGTGCACGTCGACGACGAATTCGAAATCGTCCATCGTCATCTTGGCGAAGGTCTTGTCGCGCAGCACGCCGGCATTGTTGATGACGATGTGCACGCCGCCCCACTTCTGCTTGGCGTCGGCGACCATTTTTTCCATCTGCTCGAATTCGGTGACCGAGCCGCCATTCGACATGGCTTCGCCGCCAGCCTTCTCGATTTCCTCGACAACCTGCAGCGCCATGTCCGAATGGCCGGTGCCATCGCGCGCACCGCCGAGGTCGTTGACCACGACCTTCGCGCCGCGGCGCGCGAGTTCGAGCGCGTATTCGCGGCCCAGACCGCCGCCTGCGCCGGTGACGATAGCTACCTTGTCCTTGAAATCGATGCTCATGGGGCTGCTCCTGCTTTATCGTTTACGTAAAGGTCAATTGGCGCGTGAGGTGGCACGTTCCCTTCGCACTTGCAACACCGGGTATGGTGGGCCGCGATTCCGTAGCGGCGGGTTGCTTACCCCAAACGGGCAAGCGCTGGAATCAGCTCGGCGAGCGAATCGATCTCGGCATCCGCGCCCAGTTCCCCGCGCGGCTTGTCGCAATAGCCGTAGCGTGCGCCGACCACCGGTACATCGGCGGCGCGTGCCGCCCTGACGTCATAGGAGCTGTCGCCGACGAAGGCGAGGCTGCCACCGCCGCCGCGCCTGATCGCTTCGAAGACCGGGTCCGGCGCGGGTTTGGCGCGCCCCTTGCCCATCGTATCGCCGCCGATGATCGCGACGAAATGCTGCGCAAGGTCCAGCGTATCGAGGATCTGACGGGCGAAACTCTCGAACTTGTTGGTCACCACCGCCATGGCGATCTCGCGTTCGCCAAGCTCGGCCAGCACCTCGCGCGCATGCGGATAGGGCTGTGTGTGGACCGCGTTGTTTGCGGAGTAATAGGCGAGCATCTGCTTGTAGAGCTTGCGGAATTCGTCGTCCGGCAACCCGCCCTGCCGATCGACCGCCTGCTTGAGCATGATCTTGGCCCCGCCGCCGATCAAGTCGCTTGCATGGTCGGCGGGGACCGGGTCGAAACCGCCCAGTTCGAGCGCATGGTTGACGGCCGCACCGAGATCGCGATGCGTTTCGAGCAGGGTTCCGTCGAGGTCGAAGCCGATGATGGCGAATGGCAGGTCGGTCATTGGCGCAAGCGGTGAAGGATGGTCCTTCAAACTGCAAGCGATTGGTGGCAAGGCGCTTCGTCATGAACACGAACCGCGATTTCGCCGCCATCATCCTTGCCGCGGGCAAGGGCACTCGCATGAAAAGCGACCTGCACAAAGTGCTCCACCCCATTGCGGGGCATCCGATGCTGCTGCACCTGCTCGACAGTTTCGCCGAGCTCGATCTCAAGCGTACCGTGGTCGTGGTCGGCGACAAACGCGAACAGTTGGACGCGGCGCTGGCCGACCGGGGCGTGACAACCGCGCTTCAGGAACCGCAATTGGGCACGGCGCATGCGGCCCTGCAGGCACGCGCCGCGCTCGAAGGATTCTCCGGCCATATCCTGGTCTGCTTCGGCGATTGCCCGATGGTCCGCGCCGATACCGTGCGGCGGCTCATCGCGGCGCTCGACGAAGGGGCCAAGGTCGCGGTTCTCGGTTTCCGTCCCGCCGATCCACTCGCCTATGGCCGCATCATCGCAGATGCGGACGGCACAGTCGCCAAGATGGTCGAATACAAGGACGCGAATGACGAGGAACGCGCCTGCGACCTGTGCAATTCGGGCCTGATCGTGGCGCATTCGGACGACATGTGGCCGCTGCTCGACGCGGTCGACAACGACAACGCGCAGGGTGAATATTATCTGCCCGACGTTGCCACAGGGGCGATTGCGCGGGGCGACACGGTGAAGGTGATCGAGACCGACGCCGATGAGGTTGCGGGAATCAACTCGCGCGCCGAACTGGCAGCGGCCGAGGCGCAATGGCAGGCGCTCAAGCGCGAGGAAGCGATGGCTGGCGGCGCATCGCTCAAGGCGCCCGAGACCGTGTTTTTCAGCTGGGACACCGAACTGGGCCGCGATGTGACGGTCGAGCCCAACGTCGTCTTCGGTCCCGGTGTCAGCGTGGCCGATGGCGCGACCATTCGCGCGTTCAGCCATCTCGAAGGCGCCAGCGTGGGTGAAGGCTGCTCGGTCGGCCCCTACGCCCGCCTGCGGCCCGGCGCGGTGATGGGGAAAGACAGCAAGGTCGGCAATTTTGTCGAGATGAAAAAGGCCACGCTTGGGGAAGGTGCCAAGGCGAACCACCTGACCTATCTGGGCGATGCCGAGGTGGGGGCGGGCGCCAATATCGGCGCGGGTACGATCACCTGCAATTACGACGGCTATTTCAAATACAAGACCGTGATCGGCGAGCGTGCCTTCATCGGCTCGAACAGCGCGCTCATCGCCCCGGTGCGGATCGGGGCGGATGCGATCGTCGCCGCGGGCAGCGCGGTCAGCCGGGATGTCGGCGATGGCGACCTGCGCGTGGTGCGCGGCGATCAGGTGGTGAAGCCCGGCTGGGCCGACCGCTTCCACGACGCGATGAAAAAGAAGAAAGCGGCGGAGAGGAAAGGCTGAGCGAACCGGTAGATCCCGCCTGCTGGTTGTGCGAACGCCGGTTGGGTCGCAAGGTCCAGCATCATCACCCGGTGCCGAAGGCAAAGAAGGGGCGTGTGACGGTGCCGGTACATCCGATCTGCCACCGTGCGATCCACGCCAATTTCAGCAATGCCGAACTGGCGCGGATAGGCGAAGATCGAGGAGCGCTGCTCGCCCACCCATCGATTGCGAAATTCGTGCGATGGGTGGCCGACAAGCCGCCCGATTTCCATGCGCCGACCCGGGGGCCACGCTGAGTTCGATCGTCAGTCGAGGAACTGGCCACCCGCTTCACCAAGCGACGCCCAGCGAATGACCACTCCGTGTTCCTCGCCCCCGTAGCTGAGACGATACCCGCCGCCGCAGGGTATGCCGCGCGGGACCGTCAGCCGAAAGCCATCGCTCGAAACATCGACGATCGTGCAGGCGATGTCCTCTATACGCTCGCCTCGCAGAATGGCGGCCTCGCTAACGGCAATCCGGGGTTTATGGACTAGGCTGATCATTGTAGTTCGCATCTCCATGCGTGAAATCGTCGGATGCGACCCCTTCTCGCGCGGACATAGGCCGCGTCGATTGCCGAAGCGTTAAATTGGAACAGGCGGAGGGCGCCGGTCCGGCCCCCTCCGCGGCTCCTGTCAGTCCGCCAGCCGCTGGAGCAGATAGATCATCTGCAGTGCCTGGATTTTGGCGCGCTGTTCATTGTCGACGCCGCCCGAATGGCCACCGGTCATGTCCTCGAAGTAGAAATAGTCCTGCCCGAGTTCCTTTACGCGCGCCGCGCCCTTGCGGGCATGGGCGGGATGCGTCCGGTCGTCGGCGGTCGAGGCCCAGAAGAACGGGGCGGGATAATCCTTGCCTTCGAGCAGCTTCTGATAAGGTGAATAGGGCTCGATCCAGGCGCGCTGTTCGTCCACGCGGGGATCGCCATATTCGCCGGTCCACGAAGCGCCGCGTCCGATCAGGTGATAGCGCAGCATGTCGAAAAGCGGGATCTGCACGATCGCCGCATTGAACAGATCGGGCCGCTGGGTGAAGGCCGTGCCGACCAGCAGGCCGCCCTGGCTGCCGCCCTGAATGCCCAGATGCTCGGCCGAGGTGATGCCTCGTGCGATCGCGTCTTCCGCGATGGCAATGAAGTCGTCCCAGGTGCGCTGCTTGTTCTCGCGAATCGCGCTCTGGTGCCAGCCGGGGCCGAATTCACCACCGCCGCGCATATTGCCGAGGATGTAGGCCCCGCCGCGCTCGAGCCAGATCTTGCCGATCGAACCGAGATAGGAGGGCAGGCGCGGGACCTGGAAGCCGCCGTAGCCGGTCAGCAGCGTGGGATTGGTCCCGTCCATCACCATGCCCTTGGGCTTGACGAGGAAATAGGGGATTTTCGTCCCGTCGGCGCTGGTCGCCTCGAACTGTTCGACTTCCATGCCCTGCGCATCGAAATAGCTGGGCGAAGTCTTGATGATGTCGGGCGCGCCGCTGCCATCCGAATAGTACAGCGTCGAGGGTGTCAGGAAATCCGTGACCGAGTACATGATTTCGTCCGAGCCGTCGGACGCGGCAACCACGCCCACGGTCGAATTGTCGGGCAGGCCGATTTCACTCGATACCCACTCTCCGTCGACATGATCGAATTTGAGCACGCGCCCGCGGACATTGTCCAGCAGGCTGACGTAAAGGCTTTCGCTGGTGTTCGCCGCCCCTTGTTTGGTCTGCTTGTCCTCGGGCGCCCAGACCAGCGTCTTGGCCGCGCCGTTGGGATCCGCCTTGAATTCCTCCAGATCGACCGAGACGAGCGCGTCGGCGGGGAAGGTCTGCCCCTGCGTTTCCCAGTCCACATCAGTCGAGAACAAGAGCTGCCCATCGATCAGACCATAGGGAGAGGCCTTGAGCGGTATGTCCAGCCGCAGCCACTCCCCATCATGCTGCCAGTAATACTCGGTCTCGTGGAAACTGACCGCGCGGAAGGCATAGTAGCCATGGGCAGTGCCGGTATGGTCGCGCAGCAGCGTGGCGCCCGACCATACGTCGGTCTCCTCACCGCGCCAGATTTCCTGCGCCTCCTCGATCGATGTGCCGCGCTTCCAGACGCGGGTGGTGCGTGGATACTGGCTTTCGGTCAGGGTACCTTCGCCGAAATCGCGGCTGACGAGCAGCGTGTCCTTGTCCACCCACTGGATGCCGCCCTGGCTTTTCTCATCGAGCACGAAGCCATTCTCGACGAAGCTCCCGGTCGCCATGTCGAATTCGCGCAGCACAGTGGCATCCTCGCCTCCGTCGGACAGGGCGATCATGCACAGGCGTTCTTCGGGCGGCAGGCATTGATAGCCCTTATAAACCCACTCGCGCCCCTCGGCCTCCGCCAGGGCATCGACATCGAGCACGGTTTCCCATGCCGGATTGTCGCTGCGGTAGCTTTCCAGCGTGGTACGGCGCACCAGACCGCGCGGGTTCTCCTTGTCCTGCCAGAAATTATACAGGCCATCCGGGCGGATCGAGACATAGGGAATCCGATCCTCGCTATCGTAGATCTCCAGAGCTTCGGCCTTGACGGCTTCGAAGCGAGAGTCGCCCGCCAGCAATTCCATCGTCCGCTCGTTCTCTGTGCGGACCCAATCCAGCGCCCGATCGCTGCGGGCCTCCTCGAGCCAGATGTAGCTGTCTTCCTCGGGGCCGGGAATGCCATCCTGCGCGGTGGCGGGCGTGTCGGTTGCAAGCGTCATGACAGCCGCCATGGCCAGCGCGGATGCGAGTTTCAAGGTCGTGTCTCCCGATTTTTCGAGAGACTATGTGCCGTTTGTTCAAGTGGGCGGCAACCCCTTGTCGATCAACGGCTACTGTCCATCAGATCGCGTCGCAACCAGACCCTGAGGCCGCGATCATGGATACGCTGTTCGGCGATGACGACATAGCCGCGCGGCAGAGCGGTTTGGACATGGGCGAGAACCTGTTCGTTCTGGACCGTGAAGGGCCGGTCAGCCGTGACTATCACCGGCGGGCGTGTGCCGAGAATGCGACGGACCTCGTCGATCTGTAGCAGGCCGAGCGAACCACGTTCGAGCGCATTGTTGAGATGGTCTGGATAAATCAGCCTCGTCGGCAGGCAGCTCTCCGTGGTCGTGTAGAGCGCCGTGGGGCCATCGAAGACCCATAAACAGGCGCTGTTGCTGTCGACATGGGGGCTGATGGCCGCAACGAGTTTTTCCATCGCGGCGCGGTGGCTCTGCGAAGCCTCGAACCGTTGGGGAAGGTAAAGAAGGCCAGCGCTGGCGATCATCGCAGCGAGCAGCGGAGCCATCCCCAACGGGCCGCGCCCGTCGAGAAAGGGGAGCGCTACCAGCAACACCGCCGGGACCAATGCAGCGAAGTAATAAGCATAGACGGTCGATGGCAGGAAGACAGTTGCAAGCGCTGCCCCCAACATGCCCCAGAAGAAAGTGTAGGTGAGGCCATCCTCGGGCACCTTCATTCGGAAACGAGCGTAAAGGCCGGATATGGTCAAGACCATCAGCGGAAGCAGGAAGATTGCGTAATCGTCGGCGAAGCGTCCCATAGGAGCAGGCGCGCGCAAGAAGAAGCTGACGAAATTGGCGAACCAGAATTCTTCCCACCCACCGATGGCAAGGTAGAACAGGCCGACCCCTATCGTAGGAAGCAGGCCGAGCGCTGCGAAACCGGCGGCGATCTCTACTAGCTGAGATAGCGTGCGTCCCGCGCGATATTGGCCCCAAAGCGCCCACAGGCCGAAGAAAACGCATTGCGGGAAGACAGTGTATTTCACCTGCAGGGCCAGCCCGCCGATCAGCATTGCGAACCAGGCGCGCCTCAGCGCATTGGGATGCCGGATATCGCGCACCAGCAGCGCCATGGCGAGCATGGCAGGCACGTGGAACGCTTCTGTCTGGGCCGAGTGCGACCCGTAGATCGTCATCAGAACGATATAGAGAAGAGCCGCCACCGTCGCGGTGCCCCTATCGACAAGGAGCAGCGCCAGGCGGCGCAGCAGCAGGGCGCCGATCACGATCAAACCCGTCGCCATGAGCTGATAGGACCAGGGGGCGGGCAGACCGCTCGCATCGGCCAGTCCAAATAGCAGGAACAGGCCGAAGGGTTTGCGGTCCCACAGATCGACGAAAGGCAGTTGGCCTTGCAGCATCTGGCTGCCGATCAGCGCATATAGCTGTTCGTCGATATCGGCGTTGTGATCGCCCAGGAAGGGAAGGCGCACCACAAGCGCGCCCAAGGTCAACAGGGCGACGAGCCACAACGCGCCACGCGATGCTCCGGACTTGGGCGTGGAATCCGCCCTATCAAGGCTCATCGCCGTCATCTGTCCGACCGTACCCCCACCGTGATTGCGAGCAGTCCCTCGCATCTCGTGGTTAATTATCGGTTGCCGAGCGGATCAATAGCGCCAGCAAAACGACGAAGGGCGGCCCTGCGCAGGGCCGCCCTTCACTTGTCTGCTATGGCGGAGAAGCCTTAGCTCTCGACGTGTTCGGCAAGGACCGTCAGCCCCTTGTCGCCGACTTCGGCGAAGCCGCCGCGAACCTCGATGGTTTCCGGGGCGGCGCCGTCGGTCTTGTAGACCTGCACCGCACCGTCGCGGATCGTCGACATGAAGGGCGCATGGCCCTCGAGCACGCCGAATTCGCCTTCCGCGCCCGGAACGACCACCATGTGGACGTCTTCGGAGCGGACCAGCTTGGCCGGCGTGACGAGTTCGAAGTGGAGGGCCATGTCCTTACGAGTCCTCGGCCAGGCGCTTGGCCTTCTCGACCGCCTGGTCGATGCCGCCGACCATGTAGAAGGCAGCTTCCGGCAGGTGGTCGTATTCGCCTTCGACGACAGCCTTGAACGACTTGATCGTGTCTTCGAGCTGGACGAACACGCCCGGGATGTTGGTGAAGACCTCGGCAACGTGGAACGGCTGCGAGAGGAAGCGCTGGATCTTGCGGGCGCGGGCTACGGTCAGCTTATCTTCTTCCGACAGTTCGTCCATGCCGAGAATGGCGATGATGTCCTGCAGGCTCTTGTACTTCTGCAGCGTTTCCTGGACCTTACGAGCGGTCTCGTAGTGCTCTTGGCCGACGACGCGCGGCTCGAGAACGCGGCTGGTCGAATCGAGCGGGTCGACGGCCGGGTAGATGCCCAGCTCCGAAATTGCGCGGCTCAGCGTGGTCGTAGCGTCCAAGTGGGCGAACGAGGTTGCCGGGGCCGGGTCGGTAAGGTCGTCGGCGGGAACGTAGATGGCCTGGACCGAGGTGATCGAACCCTTGGTGGTCGAGGTAATGCGTTCCTGCAGATTGCCCATGTCGGTCGACAGCGTCGGCTGGTAGCCCACGGCCGAAGGAATACGGCCGAGCAGCGCCGACACTTCCGAACCGGCTTGCGTGAAGCGGAAGATGTTGTCGACGAAGAACAGAACGTCCTGGCCTTCCTGGTCGCGGAAGTATTCCGCCATGGTCAGGCCCGAGAGAGCAACGCGGGCACGCGCGCCCGGAGGCTCGTTCATCTGGCCGAAAACGAGAGCCACCTTCGAACCTTCGCTGGTGGCATTGCCGTCGGCGTCCTTGGCGATAACGCCGGCGTCGAGGAATTCGTGGTAGAGGTCGTTACCTTCACGGGTACGCTCGCCCACACCGGCGAAGACGGACACACCGCCGTGACCCTTCGCGATGTTGTTGATGAGTTCCTGGATGAGCACGGTCTTGCCCACGCCGGCGCCGCCGAACAGGCCGATCTTGCCGCCCTTTGCGTAAGGTGCGAGCAGGTCGATGACCTTGATGCCGGTGACCAGAATGGCCGCTTCGGTCGACTGGTCGACGAAGAGCGGGGCTTCGGCGTGGATCGGGCTGGTGCTTTCGGCACCGATCGGGCCGCGCTCGTCGATCGGTTCGCCGACGACGTTCATGATGCGGCCGAGCGTCTTCGGGCCGACGGGGACCGAGATCTGTGCGCCGGTGTTGACGACTTCCTGGCCGCGAACGAGGCCGTCGGTGCCGTCCATCGCGATGGTACGCACGGTGTTTTCACCGAGGTGCTGGGCGACTTCGAGAACCAGCGTATTATCGCCGTTCTTGGTTTCGAGAGCGGTCAGGATCGCCGGCAGTTCGCCGGGGAACTGGACGTCGACGACGGCGCCGATGACCTGGCTGATGGTGCCGTTGGGCGATTGGTTGAGTACGGGTGCGGTGGCCATGATATCTATCCTACTGGCTCAGGAGTCTGCGAGGGTGGCGCCGTGTTCGGCGCAGATGGCGGCGGCATCGGCGAGGTTCCAGCCGGTGCTGTCTTCATTGACTTCAAGCTGCGCCTTGTTGCGCATGTATTCATCGTCGCCCAAACCGAATTCGCAGCTCACGACATCGGATCCCATGGCACGCTTGCACATGGCGACGCTGACGGGTTCCGCGCCTTCGCAGGTTTCGGCGAAGACCGTTTTGAACAGGGCTTCGTCCGGTGCCGGCGGCGTATTGGCGGGTTCGGGCGAGACGACCTGTTCGGGAACAGGTTCGGCAGCGGGCTCTTCGCCGCAAGCGGCGAGCAGGGCAAGGGGGAGGATGAGGGTGAGATTTTTCACGTCGATAGTCCTTATAGCGCTTCGGCGCCGGCAATGATTTCGATCAGTTCGGTAGTGATCGCGGCCTGGCGGCTGCGGTTGTACTGGATCGTCAGCTTGTTGATGAGATCGCCCGCATTGCGCGTGGCATTGTCCATCGCGGTCATCGAGGCACCCTGTTCGGAGGCTTCGCGTTCCAGCAGGGCACCGAATAGCTGCGTCTTGACGTAGCGCGGAAGCAGCTCCTCGAGAATTTCCTCTTCGCCCGGCTCATATTCGACCACGGCATCGCCGCCGGTGCCTTCGTCTTCGGGCGAGGGGACGGGGATCAGTTGGTCGACGGTCGGGTCTTGCGCCAGCGCCGACTTGAAAATCGGGTAGACGAGGTGGGCGACGTCGAATTCCCCCTTTTCGAAACGTTCGATCAGATCGTCGGCAATGGCCTCGGCTTCCTCGAAACCCGGCTGACGCACGTTCGAGGTATCGAAGTGCTTTTCGATCCGCTCAGCGTAGTCGCGCTTGATCGGGGCGCGGCCCTTCTTACCCACGAGGTAGAAGGTGACGTCCTTGCCTTCGCCGATCAGCTTCGATGCCTTGGCCTTGGCGGCCTTGACGATATTGGCGTTGAGACCGCCGCACAGGCCCTTGTCGGTGTTGACCACGACCAGCAGGTGGCGCTTGTCCGAACCGGTGCCCTGAAGCAGCCTGGGTGCGCTGTCGCCGCTTACCTTGCCGGCGAGCGAGGCCATCACGCCCGCCAGCCGTTCGGCATAGGGACGCGCGGCTTCGGCAGCCGCCTGCGCACGGCGCAACTTGGCCGCCGCGACCATCTGCTTGGCCTTGGTGATCTTCTGGGTCGATTTGACCGAGTTGATCCGGCCCTTGAGTTCCTTGAGGCTAGCCATTTCGGCTCCCTATCTTCGTGTCTCGTGGGCTTAGGCGAACTGCTTGGCGAAGGTCTTGAGCGCGTCGACGACCTTGTTCTTGGTGTCGTCTTCGAACTTGCCGGTGGTGCGGATCTCTTCGAGCACATCGGCATGTTCGGCGCGCATGAAGCTCAGCATCTGGGCTTCGTAGTCCGTCACGCGGTCGACCGGAACATCGTCGATATAGCCATTGGTGCCGGCGAAGATCGACACGGTCTGCTCTTCGAACGGCATCGGCGAGAACTGCGGCTGCTTGAGCAGCTCGGTCAGGCGCGCACCGCGGTTGAGCAGCTTCTGCGTCGCGGCGTCGAGGTCCGAGCCGAACTGCGCGAAGGCAGCCATTTCGCGATACTGCGCGAGGTCGAGCTTCATCGAGCCCGAAACCTTCTTCATCGCCTTGGTCTGGGCGGCACCGCCCACACGGCTGACCGACAGGCCGACGTTGATGGCCGGACGGATGCCCTGGTAGAACAGGTCGGTTTCGAGGAAGATCTGGCCGTCGGTGATCGAGATTACGTTGGTCGGAATGTAAGCCGACACGTCGCCTGCCTGCGTTTCGATGATCGGCAGCGCGGTCAGCGAGCCGCCACCCTGCGACTTGTTCATCTTGGCCGCACGCTCGAGCAGGCGGCTGTGGAGGTAGAACACGTCGCCCGGATAGGCTTCGCGGCCCGGAGGACGACGCAGCAGCAGCGACATCTGGCGGTAGGCGACGGCCTGCTTCGAAAGGTCGTCGTACACGATCACCGCGTGCATGCCGTTGTCGCGGAAGAATTCGCCCATCGCGGCGCCGGTGTAGGGCGCGAGATACTGCAGCGGAGCGGGCTCCGAAGCGGTCGCGGCGACGACGATGGTGTATTCCATCGCGCCGTTTTCTTCGAGCTGCTTGACGATCTGCGCGACCGTCGAGCGCTTCTGGCCGACGGCGACGTAGATACAGTAGAGTTTCTTGCCTTCATCGTCCGAAGCGTTGACTTCCTTCTGGTTGATGAAGGTGTCGATCGCGACGGCGGACTTGCCGGTCTGGCGGTCGCCGATGATCAGTTCGCGCTGGCCGCGGCCAACAGGAACGAGGGCGTCGATGGCCTTGAGGCCCGACTGCACCGGTTCGCTGACCGATTCACGCGGGATGATGCCGGGAGCCTTCTGCTCGACCAGGCGCCGTTCGGTGGTTTCGATCGGGCCTTTGCCATCGATCGGATTACCGAGAGCGTCGACCACGCGGCCGAGCAGTCCTTTGCCGACGGGGACGTCCACGATGGTGTTGGTGCGCTTTACGCTGTCGCCTTCGCCGATTTCCTGGTCGGAACCGAAAATAACGGCACCGACATTGTCGGCTTCGAGGTTCAGCGCCATGCCCTGAACGCCGTTGGCGAATTCGATCATCTCGCCGGCCTGGACGTTGTCGAGGCCGTGGATGCGGGCAATACCGTCACCCACCGACAGCACGGTACCGACTTCGCTGACTTCGGCTTGGGTACCGAAATTGGCGATCTGGTCCTTGATGACCTTGGAGATTTCTGCGGCGCGGATATCCATGAGTTTTGTCCTTTAAGCCTTCATGGCCTGGGAAAGCGAATTGAGACGGGTGCGGATCGAGCCGTCGATGCGCTTCGATCCGATGGTGACGACGAGGCCGCCGAGGAGCTCGGGATCGACCTTGGTAGAAAGTTTGACCGTGCGGCCTTCGCGGGCCGTCAGCTTGGTCTTGAGCGCATCGAGCTGCGCATCGGTCAGCGCGTGGGCGCTGGTGACTGCGGCAGTCACTTCGCCGCGCTGGGCGGCGGCGATCGCGCGGAAAGCGCGGATTACCTGCGGCAGCTGCGACAGGCGGCGGTTCTGTGCCAGCACGCCGAGGAAGTTCTGCGTCAGCTCGGACACGCCGAGAATGGCGGAGACGCCCCACAGTGCCTTCTGCGCGGCATCGCGCGAAACCTTGGGGTTGGTGGTGACGGCGGCGAGCTCGGCCGATTCGGCGAGCGCGGCCTCGACCTTGTCGAGGTCCGATTCGACTGCGGTCACGGTTCCGTTTTCGCTAGCGAGATCGAACAGGGCCGAAGCGTAACGCCCTGCCAGGCTAGCCTGAATACCGGCGGAAATATCCACGCGCTTGAGGTCCTCTCGGGTCCGGAAGAAAAGTCTGTGCGATCCTTGCCGAGTTGGGCAGACAGGAGTCGCCCGGCAAGGTCGGCGCGCGCCTAGCAAAGCCCCCCGTCAATGGCAAGCCGAGTCCGGCTAGGGAATCTGGACTCCGCCTGTAAGGGGCGTAGATTGCGTGGCACAAAGCAACCATTCGCATGGGAGAGAGGCAATGGAGATGGTGGCACTGGCCCCGAAATGCGGGGTCGAGATTACAGGGGTGAGTTTGGCCGAGGCGGGCGGGGCAACGCTCGATGCGATCAGGCATGCGATCTACACTCACGGAATTGCGCTGTTTCGCGGGCAGGAGGATTTCACTCCGCAAGCGCATATTGCCTTCGCCAGGCGTTGGGGCGGGATCGACATCAACAATTACTTTCCGTTGACCGACGAACATCCGGAAATCGCCGTGGTCAGGAAGCGCGCCGATCAGGTCACCAATATCGGCGGCGGATGGCACACCGATCATTCCTACGATCAAGTGCCGGCCATGGGCTCGATCCTGGTCGCGCGGACTCTTCCACCGAGCGGAGGCGACACATTATGGGCGCATATGGGCGAAGCCTATGACGCGCTGCCCGACGATCTCAAGACCGAGATCGAAGGGCTCGAGGCCTATCACACCGCCGACCATATATATGACGAGGGCGGGCTTTATGCGAAGACCGACATGGGCGGCGATTTGCGTGGCCAGGCGCTCAAGACCGGCGCGAGGCACCCGATCGTGATCCGTCACCCGCAGACCGGCCGCAAGCTGCTCTACGTCAACAGTGCCTTTACGGTGAACATCGTCGGCCGGAGCCGCGAAGAGAGCTTGCCGCTGCTACAGAAACTCTATGCGGCCGCCACTGCGGCGGACAATACCTGCCGCGTGGCGTGGGAACCGGGTTCGGTCGCGATCTGGGACAATCGCACGACCTGGCATCTGGCGATGAACGATTATCAGGGCCACGCCCGCGAGATGCACCGTATCACGCTGACCGGCGAACCGCTGGCTGCGTGAGGCTGCGCGGATTGGCGGCTAGGGCCGCCGTGCGCCGCATTCATAGACCAGCCGTTCATTGGCTTGCCGGGGCAGCTTGCCGAGGACTTCCGTTTGCATCTCGCCGAGTTGCGCGGAGGCTTCCTCGACCCCGCATTGGGGGGCCTCGTACTTGCCGCGCGCCTCGCGGGCCTCGTTCATGGCCTTGCGCGACAGAAGATAGCGTTCGGTGCGGAAGATGCGTCGGTCGGGGTCGAAGCTGTTGACCGACACCGCGTCTTCGGAATTGGGTACGAAAACGCGGCTCCAGGTGCCCCCCGAATACCCATATTGCGTTCGGCTGTTGACACAGCCGTCTGCGGTCCAGTCGAATTCTATGTCTTCGACCTGGGCACTGGTGACCCGGCTGCGTTCGGGCACGAGAGTGCATGTCAGCGCGAGATCGCCCGATGCAGACATCCCCGCCTCTTCCGGATCATCCTCCCCGGCCTGCATGGCGGCGGCGACACGGCGGTCGATTTCGTCGAGGCCGGGGCGGGTGAGATAGGCGGCAAGCGCGGCGAGCACGATTGCGGCGGCTGCCCCTCCGACCATTCTCAGGCGGGTTTCGTCGCGCTCTTCTTCGTCTTTCCGCCACAAGGCCATGGCCCATTGCCCCAAGCCGAAGGCGATCAGCAGCAGGACGATGGAGAGAAACAGACGATCTTCGCGTTCGGTCATGACCCCCTGTTCGGCTTCGAGGAGGGCGCGTTCGCGCTTTTCGCGCTGCGCTTCGAAACGCTGCGCGAGATCGGCGCGCGCGGTCATCTGTTCGCGCTGCAACCGCTCGCGCTCGGCCGCGTCGAGATCGGCCATGGAACGGCAGGCGGAGCTGTTGACGCGCGGCTCGACGTCGTTGGCGCGCAGGAAAGGCACCATTTCGCGGTTCGATACCGCGAAGAAAAACTCCGCATCGCCGCCATCGCTGTCCGCGCCAAAGCTGTTCACCCCCACCACGCGGCCGCAGGGATCGAGCAGCGGACCGCCCGAACTGCCGCGTGCGATGGGTGCCGTGTGGAGGATGGTGTCGAACTGGCGGCTAGGCCGCGCGCCCGAAATGAAGCCGCGGCTTTTCACCGGCGGCTGGCTGCGAAAGATGTCGTTGAAATCCAGCCCCTGCGCCCGGTCGACATTCATCGGATAGCCCACGCTGGTGACTTCGCCGCTGTCGGGCGGTGCGCCGCCGGCCAGGGCAAGCGGGGGCAGGCGCAAATCGCCGGTGATGCGGATCAGCGCCAGATCGTTGCGCGCGCTCACCGCCAGCGCCTGGCCATAGACGGCTTCGCCGCCGCCGCTCGGAATAATGCCGATTCTAAGCTCGCCATCGCGCAGCGCATCGCGCACCACATGGGCATTGGTGACGACCCGGTCGGCGGCAACGGCAAAACCGGTCCCGTGGCTGATCGGAAGCAGTTCGCCATTGTCTTCGCCGATAATGACCACGCGCACCACGCCGCGCGCGGCAGCGTCGATGTCGGCCGGTTCGGCCAGCGCGAGCGCGGGAGCGATTAGTGCGAGAAGCGCGGCGAGAAGTGCAGGGAGGCGTCTCATTTGCGCGCCTTGTGACGATCATTGGCTTTGATCGCAAGCTGCGGGATGCGAGGCAGTCGATCGGCGCGCAAAAGGATTGCATTTACGCTATGGAGAATATCGTGACGATCACCGACGATATAGCCTGGGCAGCCGTCTTGCGCCGCGATCGCGCCTTCGACGGGCGCTTCGTGACCGGCGTGTTGACAACCGGCATCTATTGCCGCCCCTCCTGTGCGGCGCGGCATCCATCGCGCGGGAACGTGCGGTTCTTCGCCGATGGCGCGGCGGCGCGTGCGGCGGGGCTACGCGCCTGCAAGCGCTGCCTGCCGGACGATGTCGGACGCGACGAGGCGGCGGTGCTGGCGGCGATCGACGAAATTCGCGGCGCCGAGGACGCGCCTTCGCTGGCGGCGCTGGCCCAGCTCACCGGCTATTCGCCGACTCATTTCCAGCGCGTGTTCAAGCGCGCGATCGGGCTGTCGCCTGCCGCCTATGCCCGCGCGCTGCGTGAAGAGCGCGCGCGCGATGCGCTGGCCGCGGCCGATAGCGTGACCGGCGCGATTTACGAAGCAGGCTATGGCTCCGCCTCGCGCTTCTATGACGATACGAAAGGACGATTGGGCATGATGCCGAGCGACTGGCGCGATGGGGGCAGGGGCCGCATCATCCACTGGACCCTCGTCGATACAACGCTCGGCAGCATGCTTGTCGCCGCGACCGAAAAGGGCGTGTGCTGCCTCTCTTTCGACGAGGGCGAGGAGGAACTGCGCGCGCGTTTCCCCAATGCCGCGCTGGTCGAAGCGGGCGATGAGTTCCGCAGGCTGTTCGAACAGGTCACCGCCGCGGTCGAGCAGCCCGTCAATGCCACCACCGCAGAGATCCCGCTCGACGTGAAGGGCACCGCTTTCCAGCAACGCGTGTGGCAGGCGCTGCGCGAAATCCCGGCGGGTGAGACGCGTAGCTATGGCGAACTCGCCGCCGCACTCGGCAATCCCAAGGCGAGCCGCGCGGTCGGCGGCGCGAATGGGGCGAACAACATCGCCGTGCTGATCCCCTGCCACCGCGTGATCGCTGCCGATGGCGGGCTGGGCGGCTATGCCTATGGCACAGAAATCAAAGCCGAGCTGCTGAGAAGGGAAACGAAATGACGAGCAAGATCGAGCAATTCCGGGCGCTGCATGCGCCAGGCAAACCGCTGGTGCTGTACAATATCTGGGATGCGGGCAGCGCGCGGGCCGTCGCCGAAGCGGGGGCCAGTGCGATCGCAACGGGCAGCTACGGCGTGGCCGAAGCCAATGGCCTCAAGGATGGCGAGACACTTCCGCTCGATATCGTGCTGGAGAATTTGCGCCGCATTCTCACGGTTACCGACCTGCCGGTCACGATCGACATGGAAGCAGGCTATGGCGATACGCCCGCCGAGGTGGGCCGATCTGTCGGCAAGGCATTCGATCTTGGTGCCGCGGGCATCAACATCGAGGACCGGATGCCGGGCGAAACCGAACTGCTATCCGTAGACGTGGCGGCCGAGCGTGTCGCTGCAGCCGCAGCAACCGGCATTCATGTCAATGCCCGTACCGACGTTTATCGCGGCGTCGACCCGGCGGACTATTCGCCCGAGATGATCGAGGCCGTGCTGACCCGCGCGAGGGCCTATGCCGAAGCCGGAGCGGGAAGCCTGTTCGTCCCCTTCCTCGGCGACCATCCGACCATTCGCGCGATCTGCCAAGGGGCGTCCCTGCCGGTCAACGTCTTGTGGGCGCCGGGCCGCGGGACGACCGCCGAGCTTGCCGATTTGGGGGTCGCGCGGATCAGCTACGGGCACCAGCCCTGGGGCTGGGCCATGGAGAAGCTGGCCGAGGATGCCAGGGCGATCTACACCTGATAGCCTTGGCGTGCGCCGACAGCCAGGCGTCACTCCGCGCCGACGAAGATCGCCTTGGCATTGGCGAATTCCTTGATGCCGAAGCCGCCGTGTTCGCGCCCGTAGCCGGAATTCTTCACCCCGCCGAACGGCATTGAGGGATCGGCCACGCCATAGGTGTTGATGAACACCATTCCGGTGTCGAAATGCGTCTTGGCGAGTTCGATCGCGCGGTCGGTATCGCCGCATAATATTCCGCCGCCGAGACCGTAGCGGCTGTCATTGGCGAGCCGCATCGCGTCTTCATCGTTCTTGGCGCGGATGACGCTGGCGACGGGGCCGAAAATCTCGTCGTCATAGGCAGGCTGTCCGGGGGCGACATCGATCAGCACGGTGGCGGGGTAAAAGGCGCCGGGGCCGTCCGGGATTTCGCCGCCGCAGGCGATTCGGGCACCCTTCTCGACCGACTGGTCGACCTGTTTCTGCACGTCCTCGCGCAGGTCCCTGCGCGCCATCGGCCCCATATCGCTGTCTTCGGCCAGCGGGTCGCCGATCCTGGTCGCCTCGAACTTTGCGACGAATTTCTCGAGGAAGGCGTCATAGACCTTGTCGGTCACGATGAACCGCTTGCCGTTGATGCAGGTCTGGCCGTTATTGTAGAGCCGCGCCCGCGCGCAGACCTCCGCCGCCTTGTCGATATCGGCATCTTCCAGCACGAGATAGGCATCGTTCGAACCGAGTTCGAGCACCAGCGGCTTGAGCACCTTGCCCGCCGCTTCCGCAATATGTTTGCCCGCGCCATCTGAGCCGGTCAGCGTCACGCCGCGAACCTTGTCGTGTTCGACGATCGCATCCGAGGTATCGTGATCGATGACGAGCACGGTGAAGAGGTTTTCGGGCAGGCCGCCTTCGGCGAAGATCTCGGCGATCTTGAGCCCGCTGCCGGTGCAGTTCGATGCGTGTTTCAGCACTACCCCATTTCCGGTCATGAGATTGGCAATGGCATAGCGGATCACCTGATAGGCGGGGAAATTCCACGGCTGGACGCCATAGATCACACCGATCGGCGAATAGGTGACGATACCGCGCCCCGCATTGTTCGGATCGCGCTGCTCGTCGGCCAGTTCCCTGGGGCCGTTGGCGGCAGTATAGTCGCAGATCGCGGCGCACAGTTCGACCTCGTCGCGGCTGTCGCCGATCAGCTTGCCGACCTCTTCGGTCATCAGCCGGGCGAGCTCTTCCTTGTGGTCGCGCAGCGCCTTGCCGAGATTCTTGATCACCTGTGCGCGATCGTCGAGGCTGCGCAGGCGCCACTGCTCGAAGGCGGCGTGGCATTTGTCGACCGCAGCGCAGGCTTCTTCGCGCGAAAGCCTGCTGTAAGTTGCGATTTCTTCGCCGGTGGCGGGATTGACGGTGGTTATATCGGACATGAGGCCCTTTCCTATCTGCCTTGCAATGGAAAGGGTCGAGACGCCTCGACGTTCCGGCGACACCCCCTATGACGACGCGCGCAAAAAAGGGACGGGCGATAGGCTCGCCCGTCCCACAAACTGCAACCACCCGGTCCGGTCAGAGCCCGGCCTGCATCCCGTCGACGCTCTTGCTGACGAGGATGTTCACCGCCACGCGGCGGTTCTGCGCCTTGCCGGCTTCGGTCGTGTTATCGGCTGCCGGGTCGGCCTCGGCCATGCCGGTGGGAACCATCATGCGATAGGGCTTCCAGCCGCATTCCTGCTGGAGGAAGTTCACGACGCGCGTGGCACGCTTTTCGCTCAGTTCCTGATTGTATTCATAGTCGCCGACCGAATCGGTGTAGCCGACCACGAGCAGCAGCGCATTGTCGGTCGATTGCGCTTGCTGGGCGGTCTGGCACAGCTCGTAACGCGCTTCTTGCGACAGGTTGTACTTGGCCGTGTCGAAATAGACGTTGGTCGTGCCCTTGATGTTGTATTCGTCGATATTGGCGACGCGGCCGCGCAATGCCTCGGTTGCCGCTTCATTGGCGGTAAAGCGCTGGTCGGTTCCGGTGTGGATCATTTGCGCGGTTTTGAGATCACGCGATTTGACCGCCACCTTGGTGGCAATCAGACCGCGATCGGCCCACTCGACCGTCTCGACATCCACCGGCAAGCCGTTGAGCAGGTCGGCCTCGGTCAGCGCGTCTTTGTCGAGACCGAGGAACCCGCCGCTGCTGCGGATTTCCGTCGCCGGGCTTATTGCCACCACGGTGCGCGTACCATCGATGCCGGTGATCTGAATTTTGTTGTCCTTGCGGGCCGAGATCACGCCTTCGAACTCCGGCCCTTCGGGCATGTCCGAAAGATCGCTGGGCGTATGGCCGGTGACGGTCGTCAGAACTTCGCCCTGCCGGTCGTCATAGCTCGCTTGCGCTTCAAGCTCCTGCGCCATTGCCGGGGCGGCTAGCAGACCGATTGCGGCAAACGTAGCTGTGCCGGTGGAAAATGCGTTCATCTGTATACTCCTCATTCGTGATCCCGCCACGCGACCGGTACGGCTGAAAGGAAAAGGCGCCGGGAGCCTTGCGCGAGCGGAATGGTGAACCGTCTCCGGTCCCCGTGATGTGAACGAGCGGCTCTGGGGCCGCAGCTGCGCGCCGGTTGTCCACCTCAACCTGTCGGTCGGATGAACAATTACGGCGAAATAGTGACGAAGGCGGATGGCGCGAGGGAGCGCTGCGACGAGCCGTTTTCCGGACCGTCAGTCCTTTCGCGCCCATCCGGACCGGGCCGGTTCGAGCGAGTCAAGGAACACGTCGGCGCTGCGGAGATAGTCCTGCTGGCGTTCATCGCCCATGCGATCCCAGGTGGCGTAAATCCGGCCGATGCGGTGGTTCTTCTCTAGGCGATCGCGGTGACGGTGCATGAAATGCCAATAGAGCGGGTTGAACGGGCAGGCGCCTTCGCCGGTCTTCTTGGCTGGCGAGTATATGCAGCCCGAGCAGTAGTTACTCATCTTGTTGATGTAATTGCCACTGGCTGCATAAGGCTTGGAGGCGAGCTTGCCGCCATCGGCATAGAGGATCATCGCGGCGACATTGGGCAGTTCGACCCATTCATAGGCATCGGCATAGACGACCAGATACCAGTCCTGCACCTCGCGCGGACTGATGCCTGCCAGAAGCGCGAAATTGCCGAGCACCATCAGCCGCTGGATATGATGCCCATGGGCATTGTCGCGCGTGGTTCGGATGCAATCGGCAAGGCAGGCCATGTCGGTTTCGCCGGTCCAGTAGAACTCGGGCAGACCGCGCTGGGCATTCAGGGCGTTGGCCTTTTGCAGTTGCGGCATCTGGTGCCAGTAGAAGCCGCGCACATATTCACGCCAGCCGATGATCTGGCGAATGAAACCCTCGACCGAATTGAGCGGGGCCTTGCCGTCTTGATACGCCTTCTCCGCGCGCCGACACAGCTCCAGCGGATCGAGCAGGCCGAGATTGATGCTGGTCGATAGCATGGAGTGGAACAGGTCGTCCTCGCCCGCGACCATCGCGTCCTGATAGGGGCCGAAACACTCGATCCGCTCGGCGAAGAAGGCATCGGCGGCTTCCTCGGCTTCCTCGCGGGTGACGGGCCACTGGAAAGTGTCGAGGCTGCCGAAGTGGTCGCCGAAGCGCTCTTCCACGAGTTCGATGCATTCCTGCGTGATGGTATCGGGCTCGAACTTGGGCCGTTCGGGAGCCGACAAGCCTTCCTTGGGCGGCTTGCGGTTCTCGCTGTCGTAATTCCACTCGCCGCCTTCGGGCTTGTCGCCATCCATCAATAGGCCGGTCTTGCGGCGCATTTTGCGGTAGAAGAACTCCATGCGGAGTTCCTTCCTATCTTCCGCCCATTCGTCGAACTCGGCCTGCGAGCAGACGAAGCGATCATCCCGCAGGATGTCGACCTCGCAGTCGAATTTGTCGGCCCACTGGTCCATGTCCTCGCGAACCCGCCATTCGCCCGCCTCGACCACGCTCACGAGGCGCGGAGAGTGCTTCTCGATAGCGCGGGCGACCTCGCCCGTGAAGCTG
This sequence comes from Erythrobacter sp. SN021, assembly GCF_021864455.1. NCBI lineage: Bacteria > Pseudomonadati > Pseudomonadota > Alphaproteobacteria > Sphingomonadales > Erythrobacteraceae > Erythrobacter > Erythrobacter sp. SN021. The sequence continues at coordinate 812,895 of NZ_JAKKUW010000001.1, read as the reverse complement.
CCGGCGTTGTCAGTATCGTCGAGCTTGACGTAATCCACGGTCCACCCCGCTTCGCGCAATTCTTCGGCGAAGTGGCGCATGGCGGAAAAGATCAGGACGATCTTCTGCTTGTGGTGCTTGACGTAGGTCGCCTCGTCCCAGACCTCCATCATCAGGATGACGGTGTCGTCCTTGGTCCGCCCGCGAAGCGAGGCGAGGGTGCGGGTCAGTTGGTCGCCGAGGATGGGAACGAGGACGGGGCGGGACATGGTTTTTCCAATGCCCGGCCCGTCCATTCGTGCCTTACAGCGCGGCGATTTCCTGCTTCGCCGCTTCCATGCCTGCCGCGATGGCATCGGGGCCGTAGCCCGCTTTCTCGACACGGACGAAGTGGAGGTCGTCCACGCCGATGAAGCCGAAGAACGTCGACAGCAGGCTTTCCTGGTTCTCGGCCATCTGGTCGTTCGAATATTCGCCGCCGCGTGCCGAGGCGACCACGACCTTGCGACCGCCGGCGAGGCCTTCGGGTCCGTTTTCGCCATACTGGAAGGTCACGCGCGGCACGCCCAGCCGGTCGAGCCAGGCCTTGAGCTGGCTCGGGATCGAGAAATTGTACATCGGCGCGCCGACGATCACGACGTCGCTGGCGAGGAATTGGTCGAGCACCGCCTTCTGTTCCGGATAGGCGGCCTCGACCGCCTCCTCGTGCGTCTCGGGCGGAGTGCGGATCGCGCTGGTTGTGATCGGGTCGATATGCGGCAGGGGCTCGGCCACAAGGTCGCGGGTGACGACCTTGGCGTCGGGATGCTTTGCAGTGAAATGTGCCAGCAGCTCACCGGTAAGCTTGCGGCTGATGGACTGATCGCCCGTGGTCGAACTGTCGATGCGAAGGATTTGCATTCAAGTATCTCCGTAGTTACTCTTGATAACCTGGAGGCCATATGGAAACTGCAACCCGTCCCGCGCAAGAAGGCACTTTGCCGTCAGATAGGAACACCGGTGTAACCCTCGAAGTCCACGACGCGCCGCAATGTTCCGCGGTCAACGATATCCTCGCGCGCGTGGGAGACAAGTGGTCGGTGCGCGTGGTGATGGCACTGGAAGGCGGATCGCGCCGCTTCAATCAGTTGAGGCGCGACATTCCAGCCATCTCGCAGCGCATGCTGACCCGCACGCTGCGCCTGCTGGAACGCGACGGCCTCGTCAGCCGCACGGTCACGCCGAGCGTCCCGCCGCGGGTGGACTACGCACTGACACCGCTCGGCGAATCACTATGCGATCCCGTCGCACGGCTCGGCAATTGGGCGATCGCCAACATCGGCAGGGTCGAAGCCGCCCGTGCGGTGTTCGATGGCGAGCAGGACTAGACGAAACTGTAGGGATCGATGTCCACCGCCACGCGCACGCCGGGCGGATGGTCGACCTGCCGCAGCCAGTGGCGGATGACGTCCTGCAAGTGCACGCTGCGCCGCGCGTTGATGAGGAAACGATAGCGGTAGCGGCCGCGCAGCAGCGCCATCGGGGCTGGCGCAGGGCCGAGGATCACGCATTCGGCGACACTGGGACGAAAAGCGCCGATGCGGTTTGCTGCCTCGCGCGCTTCGGCATCGTCCTCGCTCGAAATGATAATCGCTGCCCAACGCCCGAAGGGCGGGGCGCCAGCCTCGCGCCGCATCTCGGTTTCGGCGGAATAGAAGGCGTCGCGGTCTCCGGCGGCGAGCGCGGCGATCACCGGCGCTTCGGGATGGCGTGTCTGGATCAGCACCTCGCCCGGTTTCGATCCGCGCCCCGCGCGCCCCGCGACCTGTGCCACCTGCTGGTAGGTTCGCTCGCCCGCGCGCAGATCGCCGCCTTCCAGGCCCAGATCGGCATCGACCACCCCGACCAGCGTCAGCTCCGGAAAGTGGAATCCCTTGGTGACCAGTTGTGTGCCCACGATCACATCGATCTCGCGCGCCTCGACCGCAGCGATGAATTCCGCCGCACGTCCGGGCGAATTGAGCGTGTCCGACGTCGCGACGAAGACGCGCGCCTCGGGCAGGCGCTCGGCAACCTCGTCGGCAATGCGCTCGACGCCGGGGCCGCAGGCGACGAGGCAATCGGGCTCGCCGCATTCGGTGCAGGCCTGCGGTGCGGGGGCCTCGTGCCCGCAATGGTGGCAGGCGAGGCGGCGGGTGAAGCGGTGTTCGACCAGCCAGGCGCTGCAATTGGGGCATTGATAGCGAAAGCCGCAATTGCGGCACAGTGTCAGCGGCGCATAGCCGCGGCGGTTCAGGAACAGCAGCGATTGTTCGCCGCGCGCGAGCCGTTCCTCGATCCCGTCGACCAGGCGTTGGGCAAGCCACATGCCCTGCGGGGGCTTCTCCTCGGTCAGGTCGATCGTGTCGATGCTGGGTAATTGTGCCCCGCCGAACCGGCTGGGCAGGTCGATTTTGGTATAGACCCCGCTCTCGGCCATCTGCAGGCTTTCGAGCGCTGGCGTTGCGCTGGCAAGGACCACCGGCACCTTCTCGAAATGCCCCCGCATCACCGCGACGTCGCGGGCATTGTAGCGCACGCCGTCTTCCTGCTTGAAGCTGGTCTCATGCGCCTCGTCGACGACGATCAGGCCGAGCTGCGCGAAGGGGAGGAACAGCGCCGAACGCGCGCCGACGACGACCTGCGCCGAACCGTTGGAGACCGCGCGATAGGCGCGGCGGCGCTCGGTTGATTTAAGCGAGGAATGCCACAGCACGGGCGATGCGCCGAAGCGCTCTTCGAAGCGGTGGAGGAAATTCTCCGTCAAGGCGATTTCGGGCAGCAGCACGAGTACTTGCCGTCCCATATCGAGTGCCTCGGCGACGGGCTCGAAATAGGTCTCGGTCTTGCCCGATCCGGTCACTCCGTCGAGAAGGAAGGGGGCGAACTCCGCCTTGCGAACGGCCTCGGCGAGAATGTCCGAGGCCGCGCGCTGCTCTGCACTGAGTTCCACATGGGCGAAATCGGGGCGGGCCGCGTCATAGGGGCGGTCGCAATCGACCTCGACCGGCTCGAGCACACCCTGATTGACGAGGCCCCGCAGGACGGCTTCGGATACCCCGGCGATACCCGCCAGTTCGCGGATGTTGGCCTGCTCTCCCTCGAGCGCTTCCATTGCCCTTTCCCGCTGCGGGGTCATGCGTTCGGGCATGCCGCCGGTCAGGCGATATTCGGTCATGGTGGCCGGACCCTTGAGAGCACCGCCCGACGACAGCGCCATGCGCGCCACGCTGGCCAGCGAGGCGACATAGTAATCGGCTGTCCATTCGATCAGGCGGCGCAGCGGCGCGGAGAGCGGGGGGATCGGGAGCAATCCCCTCAAGTTCCGCAGCTTCTCTGCCGGAACCTCGGCGCCGGGCAGCCGTTCAGCTTCCCAGACGATCCCGATCACAGTGCGCGGCCCGAGCGGGCATTCGACCACCGATCCGGGCTCGACATACAGACCCTCGGGCACCTTGTAATCCAAGGGGCCGAGAGCGGCATTGAGGACGAGGCAGCGCACGCGGTTCATGGCCGAGCCATATGGGCGGCGGCAGGCGTGCGAAACAAGGGTGGGATACAGTGAGGAGCAACGATATGACCGATATTCTCGTGAAACCCACCCACCGGCGCGCTGTCCTTGGCGGTCTGGCCGCAGGCGGCGGGTTGCTGGCCTTGCCCGGCTGCGCAAGCCTGCCCGGCTTCGGCATGGTCGATGCAGTTCAGCGCATCCTCTTCCTGTCGAGCGAGCGCGCCTTCGGCCGCATGCTGCAGGGCGACGGCTTCTGGGACCAGCAGGTCGCGCAGCTTGGGCTGGGCAATCTGCTCGGCACGCGCGGCGATGTGATGACCCGCATCCTCACTTCGGCGCTGTTCAAGAGCCGGCTGGAAGATGCCTTCGCCGATATTGCCTATGAAGGTGCCGAGCGCGCGGCCCCGCTGGTGACCGATGCGGTGCGCACCATCGGCGTCCAGAACGCCATCGATCTCGTGCGCGGCGGGCCGACAGCGGCAACCAGTTTTCTGCGCGGATCGATGGGCACCACGCTGGTCGAGGCGATGGTGCCCGAACTCGGCACCGCGATGCGCGTGGCTGGCGATCCACTGGTTGGCGAGCTGCTGCGGGGCCTCACCGGAGTCGATCTCGCCGGTGCGACGAATCGCTTTGCAACCAATATCGACGACACCATCTGGCGCGAGATCGGCGTAGAGGAAGCTGCCATCCGCCGCGATCCGCAGGCCACGCGCGATCCGCTGATCATCGGTGTGTTCGGCACCGGTGCGGGGTACTAGCCGCACCGCGACAGCATCGCTAAGGCTTGCCGGGAATCGCATTTTCCTTCCGGAGCCGCACGCACATGAAATTCTTCGTCGACACCGCCGACATCGCCGACATCAGGGAGCTGGCCGATACCGGCCTGCTCGACGGCGTTACCACGAATCCCTCGCTGATTGCCAAATCGGGGCGGGACTTCATGGAAGTGACCAAGGAAATCTGCGAAATCGTCGATGGTCCGGTCAGCGCCGAGGTGGTCGCGCTCGATCATGAAACGATGATGAAAGAGGCCGAAACGCTGCGCAGGACCGCGGACAATGTCTGCATCAAGGTGCCGCTGACGATCGACGGGCTGAAGACCTGCAAGAAGCTGACCAGCGACGGCACGATGGTCAACGTCACGCTGTGCTTTTCCGCCAACCAGGCGTTGCTCGCGGCCAAGGCGGGGGCGACCTTCGTTTCGCCCTTTGTCGGCCGTCACGACGACAATGGCTTCGACGGCATGGCGCTGATCCGCGACATCCGCCTGATCTACGACAACTATCCCGGCTTCACGACCGAGATCCTCGTCGCCAGCATCCGCAATCCCGTTCACGTGCTCGAAAGCGCGCGGATCGGCGCCGATGTCGCGACCATGCCGCCCGCAGTCATCAAGGGGCTGTTCAAGCATGTCCTGACCGACAAGGGGATCGAGGGTTTCCTCAAGGATTGGGAAAAGACCGGCCAGTCGATTCCTACCGCCTAAGTGACCGAACAGACTCCCCTCGATCGCTTCAAGCAGGCGCTGACCGGTGCTGCCCGTGCACTTGCGCACGAACCCGAAGTCGAAGTCGCCTGGAGTGCTGACGCCCCGGCACAGAGCGGCAAGAATTTCCGCGTGCCGCTGCCGGGCCGCAATCTGCCGCGCGATCAGGCGATCGAGGCGCGCGGTTTCGCCGACAGTTTCTCGCTCCGCCTGCGCCACCATAACGAGGCGCTGCACACCAAGGGCGCGCCGCCCGAACCGATCGCGCGCGCCTGCTACGACGCGATCGAGCAGGTCCGCTACGAGGCGATCGGATCGAACCGCTATGCGGGGATTCGCGATAACCTCAATTCGGCGGTCGAGTTGCGGACCGCCGCCGATGCCATCGTGCGGGCGGAGGAGGCGAGCGAGGTGCCGCTGCCGACCGCGCTTTCGCTGATGCTGCGCGAGGCGCTGACCGGCGAGGACGTGCCCGAGCGCGCCCGCGCGGGCGTCGATCTGGTGCGCGAGGATATCCTCGCGAAGATCGGCACCGATATGGAAGGGCTGGCGGAGGCGCTCGACGACCAGCGCGCGTTTCAGAACCTGACGCTCGACATGCTCCGCCATCTCGATCTCACGCTGCCCGACAGCCCCGATCCGACCGACGCCGAGGACGGCGACGAGGAGGAGGGCGAAAACCCCGAGGATCAGGAATCGGACGATGAGGACGAGGGCGGCGCCGAGCCCGAGGCCGCCGATGCACACAGCGAGCTCAGCGACGGCGAGGCCGAGGGCGATGCCGATCAGGAGGTCGAGGGCGAACAGGAAATGTCCGATGGCGATCCGTCGGACGATGGCGAGGAGGGCATGCAGCCCGTCCGCCCGAACCGCCCGTGGACGGACTTCCCCGAAACCTTCGAATACAAGGCCTACACGGACAAGTTCGACGAGGAGATCGAGGCGGCCGAGCTGTGCGATTTCGAGGAACTCGAACGGCTGCGTACCTATCTAGACAGCCAGCTTGCGGGCCTCCAGGGCGTTGTCACCCGGCTCGCCAACCGGCTGCAGCGCCGCCTGATGGCGCAGCAGAACCGGAGCTGGGATTTCGACCAGGAAGAGGGGCTTCTGGATGCCGCGCGGCTCACCCGCGTGGTCGTCAGTCCGGGCCATGCGCTCTCCTACAAGATCGAGCGCGACACCGAGTTCAAGGACACGGTTGTCACGCTGCTGATCGACAATTCGGGTTCGATGCGCGGGCGGCCGATCAGCATCGCCGCGATCAGCGCCGATATCCTTGCGCGCACGCTGGAACGCTGCGGGGTGAAGACCGAAATCCTCGGCTTCACCACCCGCGCCTGGAAGGGCGGGCAGAGCCGCGAGGCCTGGCTTGCCGATGGCCGCCCCGCCAATCCGGGGCGGCTCAACGATTTGCGCCACATCCTCTACAAGAAGGCCGACGAACCCTGGCGCCGCGCGCGCCGCAATCTCGGCCTGATGATGCGCGAGGGGCTGCTCAAGGAAAATATCGACGGCGAGGCGCTGCTCTGGGCGCATGACCGCCTGCTCCGCCGCCCCGAGGATCGCCGCATCCTGATGGTCATCAGCGATGGCGCACCGGTCGACGACAGCACGCTGAGCGTCAACCAGGCGGGCTTCCTCGAAAGCCATCTGCGCAAGGTGATCGACTGGATCGAGAAGCAGTCGCCGGTCCAGCTCGCCGCGATCGGGATCGGGCATGACGTGACCCGCTATTACAAGCGTTCGGTGACGATCATGGACGTGGAGCAACTTGGCGGCACGATTATCGAGCAGTTGGCCGATCTGTTCGAGATTGAGGGGTGATGAGGCATCGCAGCGAGACACCGCTTGCATGGTTTTCGCTGTTCGCGACGTCGGTCCATTTCGTGCTCGAAACCTGTTATCATCTGGTATGGGGCCAGCCGCTCCAGGCCCTGATCGTCGATTACATCGGCAATGCCTTGATGTTCGGCGGAGCCATCGCCTCGCTCCGCGTGCGCCCTCGCAGCGCTGCCGGTCTGCTGGCGGGCGCGTGGTGCTTCTACCTCGGCTTCGGCTGGCGCAGTGTTTTCGGGCGTATCGAATTGCTGCAGCAGGGCAAGGCCGCGACCAACGGCGAGGCCAGCTTCGTCCTGCCTCTGATCGCCTTCGGCCTGGTGGTCGTGGCGATTTGCATGGTCTGGGCGCTGTGGCTGGCATGGCGACTGACGACCGAGAGTAGCGGTGCGGAATGAGACCGGAGGTGGCAATCCGTTTGCTGGGGCCGGGCGACGAAACGCTTGTCGAGGCCGCTGCGGAATTGTTCGACCATGAGCCGCTTCCCGAGCAGACACGCGCTTTCCTTGCCAGCGGACGCGAGTTCCTGTGGCTTGCCATCGTGAAAGGGCAACCGGTCGGCTTTGTCAGCGCGACCAGCATTCTCCATCCCGACAAGCGACTCCACCTGTTCGTCAACGAGCTTGCAACGCATGAAGACCATCGACGGCGGGGCATCGCGACGCGTCTGATGCGCACGGTAGAGCAATACGGCCGTGAGCACGGCCTGTGGCCGATCTGGCTTGCTGCCGAAGGGGATGACGAACAGGCGATCGCCTTCTACCGGTCGCTTTCAGATATGGAGGAGCGCGGCGCGGTCGTGTTCGAATGGGAGTGACAATGAACGTATCCGACGCTGTAGTCAGCCGCCGTTCCGTCCGCGCCTTTACCGATCAGCCGGTCGAGCGCGAGGTGCTCGTCCGCATCCTCGAAAAGGCGCAACGCAGCCCTTCCGGCGGCAACACGCAGCCCTGGCACGGGATCGTCCTCACCGGCGAACCGATGCGGAAGCTGTTCGCGCGTGTCGCGCAGGATCTGCCCAAGGGGCGCGAGGCCTTTGCGCCCGAGTACCACGTCTATCCGCCCGAACTCGACGGGGCCTATGAACAGCGCCGCCGCGGGGTGGGCGAGGACATGTATGGCGCGCTCCAAATCTCGCGTGAGGAAAAGGGCAAGCGGCTGATGTGGTTCGCCAACAATTTCCGCGCCTTCGGGGCGCCGGTGCTGATGCTGGTCCACACGCCCAAATATATGGGGCCGCCGCAGTGGAGCGATATCGGCATGTGGCTGCAGACCATCGGCCTGCTGTGCCGCGAGGAAGGGCTCGACACCTGCTTTCAGGAGGCCTGGGCGGTCTATTCCCCGCAAATCCGCGAGGTGGTCGACATCCCCGAGGACCACACTTTTTTCTGCGGAGTGGCGATCGGTTACCGCGACCCGGATGCGGCTGTGAACAATTTCGACGTCAAACGCGCCCCGCTGGACGAGAGCGTGCGGTGGGAAGGGTGGTGACCACCCAACCCGCAGTCATTGCGAAGAGCCGAAGGCGACGCGGCAATCCATTGTCCAGCCTCGCTTCCCGCAGAACAGTTCGGTGATGGATTGCACCCGATCCCGTCTTGCGCTGCGATGACGTGACTGTATCAGGCCCCGCATGACCGACACGCCGCTGAAGCTGTTCAACTCGCTGACTCGCGCAATCGAAGTCTTCGAGCCCGTCCACCCGGGCGAGGCGCGCGTCTATTCCTGCGGGCCGACGGTCTATAATTACCAGCACATCGGCAATATGCGCGCCTATGTCTTCGCCGACACGCTGGGGCGCGTGTTGCAGTGGAAGGGCTATAAGCTCACCCACGTCATCAACATCACCGATGTCGGGCACCTCACCTCGGATGCGGATGAGGGCGAGGACAAGATGGAGCGCATGGCGGCGAAGGAGGGCAAGTCCGCCTGGGACATCGCAAAGTTCTATCAGGAGGATTTCGAACGCGACCTTGCGCGGTTGAACGTCCAGTCCAAACAGCATCCGCGCGCGACCGAATATGTCGAGGCGATGATCGCCTGGGGCGAGAAGATCGCAGACAAGCACTGCTACGAACTCGATAGCGGGCTCTATTTCGATGTCTCGACTGTTGCGGATTACGGTCGTCTTGCCCGCGCCGTCACGGATGAAGGCGAGGGGCGCATCGACACGGTCGAGGGCAAGCGCAACGCCGCCGATTTCGCCATCTGGCGCAAGACCCCGGCGGGCGAAACGCGGCAGATGGAATGGGACAGCCCCTGGGGCAAGGGCGCGCCCGGCTGGCATCTTGAATGCTCGGTCATGGGCGAGAAGCTGCTCGGCTTCCCCTTCGACATCCACACGGGCGGGATCGACCACCGCGAAATCCACCATCCCAACGAAATCGCGCAGAACCAGGCCTATTGCTGCACTGGCGGGCTGGACGATGCGAGCCATTCGGGCGCGAAGATCTGGATGCACAACAACTTCCTCGTCGAACGCTCGGGGAAGATGTCGAAATCGTCGGGCGAGTTTCTGCGGCTGCAACTGCTGGTCAACAAGGGCTATCACCCGCTCGCCTACCGCATGATGTGCCTGCAGGCGCATTACCGCAGCGAGCTGGAGTTCTCGTGGGAGGGGCTGGGCGCCGCGCTCACGCGGCTCAAGCGCATCGTGATGGCGGTAGAGCGGTTGAAGGACGCACCCGCTGGCGATCCCTCGCACCAGAAATTCGCCCCCATGCGCGCGAAATTCGCCGAGGCCGTTTCGGATGATCTCAACACGGCTGTCGCGTTGGTCGCTCTCGAAGAGGCGCTTGCGGTCAAGAAGGTCGATGCGGGCATCAAGCGCGCGGTAATCGAAGATATGGACGCTGTCCTCGGCCTCGGCCTGTTCGGTCTGACGCGCACCGATCTGCGCATCCGCCCGAAAGGCGCGCAGATCACCGCGGCCGAAATCGAGGCCGAGCTGATTCGTCGCAAGGAGGCGCGCATGGCCAAAGATTTCGCCACTTCGGACGCGATTCGCGAAAGCCTTGGGGAAAAAGGCGTGGAGGTGATGGACGGCGACCCGCTTGGTTGGGAATGGAAGCTCTGACCATGGCCGATCCGCAGACTCTCCTCTGGCAGCATCTCAAGGATATGCCACAGGGCCTGCAATTCGTCCGTGATCACGAGGCGGAGGGGTTCGTACTCCCGCTCTATTGTGCCGAGGCGCATCTCGCGATCGAAGTCGACGACGATCCGTTCAAGCCGAAGAACGACAGCGAGCGCGAACGCTGGCAGGAAAAGCACCGCGTCGACATCATGCAGGTCCCGCCCAGCCATGTGCGGCGCAATGCCAGCGAGGTTGCCGCAGCGATCGTCGACATTGCGACAAGACGCAAGGCGCGTTTCGCCAACGGGCTTTGATGAGACTCTGGCGCCTCACCCGGGCGCCATTCGTCGCGCTTGACGGCTCTGGCCCGGAACGTCATGGCGCACGCTATTCTCCACCAGGTGTTCCTGTGGTCAATTTTGCTTCCGAAGCCGGTCTCGCGGTATTGGTGGCGCTGCGCTACCTTCCCGAGCATCGTGGCGAGCGCTCGAACGATTTCGTGCTTGGTTGGACTGAGGTCGATGCTGAGCCTGAACGCGGGCCGGAAACCGGCACGGCCGAGACCGCCGTGCGCGCCTGGGTCGCCGACTGGTTGGCCAACCGTCGCTCGCTGCTCGCCGCAATTGCATCGCGCGTGCTTCCCGAAGGCGATATCGTGATGATGAACCCGCTCCATCCCGATGCGAGAACGGTTACTCCCTTGGTCACTCGACCTTTCGACTTCGATGCCTGTCTCCATCGCCCTCCCATGCTTGACACCTACCGGAGCAATCCATGACCAAAGCCGTCCTGTCCGCCCTGATCCGCCCGCTGGTCGAACCGCGTCTGCCTGACTGGGTCGAGCCGCTGTGGTTCGCGAGCAAGGAGCAGGCGCTCGAATATGTGCCGGAGGCGGAGATCGGCTGGTTCGACCTGAACGAGAAAGAACCGATGGCGGAGATCGCGCGCGCCGCCACCGGTCTCAAATGGATGAATTCGATCTATGCCGGGCTCGATTTCATGCCGCTCGACCTGTTGAAGGAACGCGGTGTCACGGTAACCAACGGCGTCGGCATCAACGCCATCACCATCGCCGAATATGTCGTCATGCTGATGCTCGCCCATGCCAAGGGCTACCGCGAGGTCGTGCGCGCGCAGGATCGGCACGAATGGTTGCTCGACAGCCCGGGCAAGCGCGAGCTCTCGGGCGAGCGCGTGCTGCTGCTGGGCCTCGGCGCGATCGGTCAATTGGTGAAGGCCCGGCTCGAGGCGTTCGACATGAAGGTTGTGCCCGTGCGCCGCTCGGGTGCGGAAGGGGCGCTCAAGCCGGGCGAATGGCGCGAGAAGCTGGGCGAATTCGACTGGGTCGTGCTCGCGGTTCCATCCACGCCCGAGACTCGGCACATGATCGGGGCGATGGAACTTGCCGCGATGCGGCCCAACGGCGTGCTGGTGAACATCGCGCGCGGAGACGTGGTCGATCAGGAGGCGCTGGTCGCGGCGCTCCAGCAACAGAAGATCGAGGCCGCGTTGCTCGACGTCACCGATCCAGAACCGCTGCCCGAAGATCATCCGCTGTGGGATCTCGACAATGCGCAGGTCACCATGCACCTGTCGGGCCGCGCCCAGACCAAGATGTTCCAGCGCAGTGCGGATCGCTTCATCGAGAACCTCGAACGCTGGCACCGGGGCGAGCCGGTTCAGCCGCAACTGGACCTCGACCTCGGATACTGACGGAACGTCCGCTGGCCTGCCTCCGTTCTGGTGGTGAACAGGAGACGCCATGCCCACGCTCAAGGATACCTACCCGCTCTACCTCAACAACACAGCCGAGCAGCCCAACACCGATCTGGAAGTAACCGACAAGTTCACCGGCGAGGTCGCCTTTCGCACCGCGCTGGCCAGCCCCGAGGTGATCGACGCGGCGATTGCGGGGGCGGTCAGGGCCACGGAGCCCATGGCGCGGCTGGCGAGTTACGAGCGCAAGGCCGTGCTCGATCACTGCGTCACGCGCTTTCGCGAACGGTTCGATGAGCTGGCCTACGCCCTGTGCGTCGAGGCGGGCAAGCCGATCAACGATTCCGAAGGCGAGGTCACCCGGCTGATCGACACCTTCCAGATCGCCGCCGAGGAATCGACCCGCCTGTATGGCGAGGTCATGCCGCTCGATATCTCGCAGCGCGCGAAGGGCTATCAGTCGATCTGGAAGCGCTATCCGATCGGGCCGTGCAGCTTCATCTCGCCGTTCAACTTCCCGCTCAATCTCGCCGCGCACAAGATCGCGCCCGCGATCGCGGTCGGCTGCCCCTTCGTTATGAAGCCCGCGAGCAAGACGCCATTGGGCGCGCTGATCATCGGCGAGATCTTGGCAGAGACCGACCTTCCCGAAGGCGCTTTCTCGATCCTGCCCGCCAGCCGCGACGGAGCCGACCTGTTCACGGTGGACGAGCGCTTGAAACTGCTGAGCTTCACTGGCTCGCCCGCAGTCGGCTGGGATTTGAAAGCGCGCTGCGGCAAGAAAAAGGTCGTGCTCGAACTCGGCGGCAATGCCGCGGTGATCGTCGACCACGATGCCGATCTGGGCGATGCACTCGAACGGATTATCTTCGGCGCCTTCTATCAAAGCGGGCAGAGCTGCATCGGCGTGCAGCGCATCCTGATTCACGAGGATGTCTATGATCGGTTCAAGGACATGCTGGTCGAGAAGACCAAGTCGCTGATCGCAGGCGATCCCAAGGACCGCGATACCTTCATCGGCCCGATGATCTCCGAGGGCGAGGCGCGCCGCCTCAAGGGCTGGATCGACGAGGCGGTCGAGGGCGGGGCGAGCCTGCTCACCGGCGGCGGGCGAGAGGGCAACATGCTCGAGGCGACCTTGCTCGAAGGCGTGAACAAGGATGCCAAGGCACTGAACGAGGAAGCCTTCGGCCCGCTCGCGATCCTGCAGAAATTCTCCGACTTCGACGAGGCGCTCGCCGAAGTGAACCGTTCCACTTTCGGCTTGCAGGCGGGCATTTTCACGCGTGACCTGTTCAAGATGTTCGACGCCTGGGACCGGCTCCAGGTCGGCGGCGTGGTGATCAACGACGTCCCCAGCTACCGAGTCGACAACATGCCCTATGGCGGGGTGAAGGATTCCGGGCTCGGCCGAGAGGGCATCCGCTTCGCGATGGAGGACATGACCGAAATCCGGAACCTGGTGATCCGGCGGGGGTGATTAGGGATGGGGGAGGGCAATTTTCTGCACTAGGTGCGCAAGAGCGGTGGCCCGCTATCGACCCCCAAATGGGACAGTTGTGCAGCCGACCGATCGACAAAAGCGGTGGTTCACAAGCGCTGGGTGCCATGAAGTCATGCACCGGTCCCGGTCATCCGAAGTGGCGAGGCCGAATACTGACTTTCATCAGGTCCCCTGTTGGCGATCGCCGCTGCAGGCGCTTTTACAGAACGCCAAATCCCTAACTGCCAACACGCCGCAATTCAATACGCTATTGCAAATCATTCTCATTGACGATTGATCATCACCCCCTCTAATTCTCCTGCGAACGATTCGCAGGAAGAAAATCATGAGGACCTATCTCTTGCTCGGTGCCGCGAGCACCGCCCTGACGCTTGCGCCGGCTCATGCACAGGACATCGCGCCGCCCGCCGACGCCTCCAAAACGACGGAGCAGAGCGGCGAGGTCGATCCCGAGAATACGATCATTGTCAGCGGCCGCGCTCAAAAGCTCTACCGCGTGGAGGAAACCAGTTCAGGCAAACTGGAGACACCCCCGCTCGAATCGAGCTTGGTAATCACCACCATCACCGAACAGCTGATCGAGGACCAAGGCGCGCGCGATGCGCAGGATCTCTATCGCAATATCTCGGGCGTGAGCTTCTTCAGCTATGCAGGCGTGACGGCGCGCGGGTTCCGGCAGGAGGAGATTTTCTACGACGGGCTCCGCGGCGATCCCTATGCTGGATTTTCCGTGCCACAGCTGTTCAACGTCCAGCGAGTCGAGTTTCTAAAGGGTCCTAGCGGCATGCTCTACGGCCCCGGCGCGCCCGGTGGGTTGTTCAACTATGTCACCAAGAAAGCCCAGGACGATGAATTTGACGGTACGGTCAAGGTGATCGCCGGGACCGAGGACCGTTTCGGCGGGTCGGCTGAGGTCAATATGCCGCTGGGCAATGGTTTCGCGGCGCGCGGCGGGTTCTTCTACGAAGATCGTGGCACCTTCCGCTTCAATGCCGCTTCGCGCACCATGATTGCCGATACGGGCGTGTCCTTTGATCCGGGCCCGGTGCGAGTGGACATACAAGCGACGCGTTATGATCAAGAGCTCGACGCCAACCGGCTGCGTGGCGTCCCGGTCGGCGACGATGGTGAGTTTCTGACCAGCCGACGCTGGAACCACAACGAGCCAACGGATTTCCTCAACCTCGAATCCGACGTTCTCCAAATGCGTCTGGAGGCGGAGCCCTTCGATGGACTAACCGTAGACGCCACGGCGCGCTATAACAGCGCGACCGAAGTGCAAAACTATCACGAGCCACGCGGGCTGTTCGATTCGGACGGCGATGGCACGATCGACGCCACGATCCGCGAGTTCCGCGACCAACGGCGCGAACAGGAGACTTGGTCATTCGGCGCGAACGCGATTTGGGCAACCGATCTGAGCGACACCGTCCGCAACCGCATGCTGTTAGGGGCCGACCACTACATCGCCGAGACCTATTTTCAGGGCCGCTCGCTGCGCGGCGGGACCACCGACATTCCGGGTCTGCCCAACCCGCTGAGCCTGTTCGATCCGCAATATGGCCAATCCGACCGCGCGACCTACAATCAAGGCGCTTTCCGGATCAGCCGCGGCGACAGTAGTCAGACCGGCTTCTACCTCCTCAACGAACTGACCGTCGGCCGGCTGATCCTGACCGGAGGCATTCGCTACGATGAGGCTGATGCCGACGGGCTGGTCGAAGACGAGACCACCTATCGCGCCGGCGCCGTCTATCGCGTGACCGACGAGATCTCGGTTTTCGGCCAATATGCAACGAGCTTCGAGCCGCAGAGCGCAAGCGCGCAAAATCCGCTCGCCGGCGGCCCGTTCGATCCCACACGCGGTGATATCGTGGAGGGCGGCATAAAGACCGCGCTGATGGACGGGCGCATCCAGTCGACACTGTCCGCCTACCGCATCCGGCGTACCAATATCCTCCAGGCCGACCCGCGCGGCGATGTGGGCAATGACGGGGTAGACGATCTGCTGGCGGCTGGCGAGATCACCAGCAAGGGGATCGAGTTCGATCTGGCGGCCGACATCACGCCCGACTGGGTGCTGACGCTCGCTTACAGCTACAATGATACGCGCATCACGCAAGACAACGGTGGGGGCGGCTTCCCGCTAAATGTTGGCGACCGCTTTCCCAATGCGCCCGAACATCAACTGGGGTTCTGGACACGCTATCAGTTTCCCGGTCTCGGCCTCGCCGCGGCTCTGGGTGGCGACTACGTTTCCGAACGGGTGAGCATCAGTGGCCAGCCGGTCAATCCCTATATGGTGTTCGACGCTTCGCTGATTTACGAAACCGGACCGTATCGCGCACTCATCCGTGTCGATAATTTGTTCGACAAGACTTATGCTGCTTCGGGCTTCATCGAGCGGACGGGACATTTCCCCGGCGCGCCGCGATCGGCCTTCCTCGAGATCGGATATGCCTTCTGATGGAGATGGCGCGGGGCATCGAGAGCGGAACGTCGGTCCGCGCGAAACCCGCGCCCAAAGCCGCGCGGACCTGGTGGAAAGTGCATCAATGGGTCGGGTTGAAGCTCAGCCTGTTCATGACCTTCATCTTGTTCACAGGGACTCTGGCGGTGCTGAGCGCCGAGATCGACTGGTTGGTCCAGCCGAGCCTGCGCGTTGCTCCGTCGACTGTCGAAGGCCCGATCGCCTGGGCCGAGATAGCCGAGAATGCACGAGGTTATCCCGGCGTGGCGAAGGTGAATTATATCGGCGCGCCGACCGCATCGGCCTTCGCTTCCAAGGTGACGGTCGAGGACGAGGTGGGCGACCTGTTCTTTCTTCACGCCCATCCCACCACGGGCAAGATTCAGGGAACCGGGCCATGGGTGGGCGCTCAGCGCGTACTGCGCAACATGCACCGGCATTTGAACCTGCCGGTCAAATACGGCGTTCCGATCGTCTCCTCGCTCGCGTTTTTGCTGCTGGTGACGCTGGTCACGTCCTTCGTGGTCTACAAGAAGTGGTGGCGGGGTTTCACTAAGCCGCTACGCAACCGCGATGCGCGCACCTGGTGGGGCGATTTCCATCGCTTGGCAGGCGTCTGGTCACTGTGGTTCGTAGCGCTGATCACGCTGACGAGCATCTGGTATTTCGTCGAGAGCCTAGGCGGTAATGCGCCGCCGCATCCGCGCGTGGAGCGCGAGGCGCCGGTCGAAACGGGACGGAGCGAGGAGGGGAGTCTCGCGGCGGCGATCGATGCGGCGCTGGCTGCCTATCCGGGCCTGCAGGCGGAAAACGTCCAACTGCCGGGCGAAGAGGGTGTGCTGCAGATGAATGGCGAATTCGAGGCGGTGCTGGTCCGTCCGCGCTCGAACGCGGTTTATGTCGACGCCCGCACCGCTGAGGTGCTGCTTACGACAGACGGGCGCGAGTTGAATCTCCACCAGCGGATCGGCGAGATGGCCGACCCGCTCCATTTCGGCTATTTCGGCGGTTACTGGACCAAGCTACCCTGGTTCCTTTTCGGTCTGGCCATGACGGGGCTCTCTCTGTCGGGAGCGGCAATCTATTCACTGCGCATAGCGCGCGAGCGCGGCGATCAGGTGCGATTGGGACGAAGTTTTTCCGGCATGTGGCAGGGAATGGGGCGCTGGCGCTGGTTGTCAAACTCCCTGATCGCCATCGCATTTGTGTTTCTCGCCTTTCTTATCCTCGGCATTCAGTAGCTTTGTCGCCTTATCAGCGGTTTGTACCACGCCGACAATCAATAGCTGCCATGTTAGGGCTAGGCCCCGTCTCGCCATCGGCCGAATGACCACTCCATTCGGTCGAAAAGCCGAAAGCGCGTCTTCGCAAAACCACTTTGTAGCCGACATTCTTGCGCGGAGCTGCGAGGGGGCAAGAGCGGGCGTCTAGATCGATCGTTTCACCCCTCCTCCAGCAGGAGCAGTTCGCACTGGAGCAGCAGCCGCGGTTCGGGTGTCAGGCGATGTTCGACTTCGACCACGCCCGCATCGGCCACGAGCTGGCCGGGGATAGCGAATTCGTGATCCGGCAGCACGGCGACGAATTGCTCTCCTGCCTCCACCGCCTCGTCGCCCGCGAACAGGATTGCGAGGCTATGGCGCGTGCCGGCAAAGGTGATGCTCGCCCACGCCTTCTCGGTATGCGTGAGGACCTGTCCACGATGCTGGTGCAGGTCGGCCAGCGCGGCGCGCAGGCGATCGGCGGCAGTGCGGCGTGTGCGCGGCGGCTGGGGCGGGGCTGCTTCATCCGACATGGGCGGTCTCCTGTTCGCGAACGACCTCGCGCGCAGCAGCGTATCCAGCCATGAACCCCTGGATACGCTGCTCGGTCCGGTCGCGCGGTTCACGGCCCATGCGCAGGTCGAGCACGAAGCGCGGATCGTGCGCGGCAAGGCGGCCGAACTTCGTTGCCGCCATCTCGTGCTGGCGGAGAAATTTCTCGATGGAACGGATCAGCATGTCGGGCTCCCCTAATGATGGCCGAAAGTGGCGATTCGCCGTATTTGTTCCGTTTATGTTCCAATCGAAATCCTACTTGTCTAGGAAAAATCCTATGCTATAGGAATTTTCTCGCATGCTGGGCTTCAGCGTCCTTTCGGCAGTGTGCGGATGGAGTGGCAGGAGGTGTCGATATGGGTGACGTCATGACCCCCGAACGCGCTCGGCTGGTCGAACTGGCCGAGGCCGGGCGTACGAGCCTTGCTTCGTTATCCGCCATGCTGGGCCGCAATCCCAGCTACTTGCAGCAATTCGTTCGCAAGGGCAGCCCTCGCAAACTGGAGGAGGCCGACCGTCGTCGCCTGGCCGAATTCTTCGGCGTGAGCGAAGTCGAGCTGGGGGCCGACCCGCAACACCTGCGCCCCCACGATGCGGATGATTTCATTGCCGTACCGCGCTTGCCGCTCGACGCTTCGGCCGGGCCGGGAGCCTTCTCGGCAGAGGAAATTTCTTTCGACAGCTACCGCTTCAGCCGCCGCTGGCTGCGCGAAATGGGGCTGGAGGGGGCCGATCTCACCGCGATCCGGGTGGAGGGCGACAGCATGGAGCCGATCCTGCGCAGCGGCGACGAGATTTTCGTCGATCGCAACAAGCGTTCGGGCGAGGGCATCCATGTGGTCCGCATCGGGGATGCACTGCACGTCAAGCAGGTCCAGGCCAGCGCCCCGGGCCGCATCACCCTCATCAGCGCCAATGAAAGCTACGCCCCGATCGAGCTAGACCGCGACGAGGTAGAGGTGATCGGGCGCGTGGTGTGGAAGGGGGGGCGAGTATGATGAAGCTGATCGGGAAAGTGGTCGGGTGGTTTCGGTGAAGCGTCGTGGGGGAGACCGATAATGACGTGACTCCGGCATATCCACCGGCTCTCGATGCGGCCAAGGTCGGTTCCTATCCCGCCTTGACGAAGTCGGGCGGCGGTTACGTTTGGGACGAAGTGCCGGACTATAGGGTGTGGTCGCACCCTGAACGCGGTGCGCCCGATGAGTGCGATGGCAGCGACTACTATTACGCATTCGATAGCTATCCGGACGCGCTGGCCTTTTCGGAGTCTCGGGAAGGCACCGAGAGGCCGCTAGCTCTGGTGCTCCAGCGCGAGCACATCAACGAACCCCGGCCGGGTGTTTTCGAGCACGTGACGCAAGAGCGTATCACCGAGTGGAAAGTCGAGTGGCTTAGCCGCTCGCGCAGGACCGCAAACACCATCACCGACTTCCTCAGCGCAGACGCGTCGCCCAACAGGCTGGAAATCCTACGCGGTGAGGTTGACTGAAACCTTACCCCGGCCGTCTTACATAATCTCCAGACTGCAAGGTCAGCATGTAATCGGCGATCACCTCGATATCCTCTTCGACCAGGTCGACATCCATCTGCATCGGATAATTGTGCGCGTCTGCAAGGAAGGTGACAAGGGTGTCGCGCGTCAGGCCCGGGCTGTTGGCAATGTCGGCGAAGCCGGGCGCCTGCGGGTTGGGCGAAACGGCATTGTCCTGCACCGCATGGCATTCCCCGCATATCGCAATGACATAGGTCGGCGCCGCATCTTCGCTGGGCACAACCGCCACGGCATCCGGCGCGGGGTCGGGCTGGGTATCGTAGGTCTGGCAAGCCGTCAGCGGCAGCGAGGCTGCAAGAATGGCTGCGATATGTCTCATCCGTTCGCTCCTTCGCGCGTATCGCGCCATTATGCCGCAGATGCGGCTTGTTTTCGATGACGAAGCCGACCATTTTCCCCGGCAATGGAAAACAGCAAACAAACTCCCGCCGCACCGCCGATGAAAGCCGGAATCGTGCCTGTGACCCCGTTGCAGCAGAATTGTTCCTTGATCTGGTGTACCGCGACCAACAAGGGGGCACTGGTCGACCCGGGCGGCGATCTCGACAAGCTGAAAGCCGCGGTCGCCAAGACCGGGGTCGAACTTGAAAAGATTCTCATCACCCACGGCCATATCGACCATTGCGGCGAGGCGGGCGTGCTGGCGAAGGAACTGGGCCTGCCGATCGAGGGGCCTCAGGAAGCCGATCGCTTCTGGATCAGCCGACTCGACGAGGACGGCGCGAAATATGGGGTCAACGGCCAGGTGTTCGAACCCAACCGGTGGTTGGAGGATGGCGACACGGTCACCGTGGGCGACCTCACGCTCGAGGTAATCCATTGCCCCGGCCACACGCCCGGCCATGTGGTGTTCTTCCACCGCCCGAGCAAGTTCGCCATCGTCGGCGACGTGTTGTTCCAGGGCAGCATCGGTCGCACCGATTTCCCGATGGGCAACCACCAGGACCTGATCGATGCGATCACGCAGAAGCTCTGGCCGCTGGGCGACGACGTGACCTTCATCCCCGGCCACGGCCCGACCAGCACCTTCGGGCAGGAACGCAAGACCAACGCCTTCGTGAGCGATTACGCGTTGAGTTGATTCCGTTTGACATCACTTCGTACCAAATGGTACGCCTAAAGGGTGGGAAGGGCGTGTTCAAATGAAAAGGTATTCAAGACCGGCGACGAGAGCTGAGCAAGCGCATCAAATGTGGCCAATTCTCGCGAGTTGGGCAGCGCATAGAGTGGAGGGGCGACTGGGAGGCTGCAGGCTGATCACATATGGTGAATTGGCCGAACTGATGGGGTATTCGCCTCAGGCCGGAAGAACTCTGGGGTCTGCTCTCGGGCTGATTTCGGGATACTGCGACCAAAACGGCTTGCCTCACCTAAACGCAATCGTTGTTGATTTCGAAACCGAACAGCCTGGTGCGGGAGTGCCTTTGCCTAGTGGTTCAACTCTGAGGCAAATGCAGAAAAAAGTCTTTAGATTAGATTGGTTTGGGATACGTGCTCCGACCTTGAGAAATTTTCGCGATCTCCAGGGAAAATACCCCGCGTAGGAGCGAAATTGGCTGCGGGCCGACGCATGCTTGGAGGCATAGTGTCGGCCTCGCTTTCCCCTACATCACCCCCATCGCAATCAGCGTGGCCACTACGGCTAGGCCGAGCAGCGTCAGCATGGTGATCAGCACGCCGATCATGCGCGGCTTTGTGCCGGTTTCGGCGTCCATGCCGAAGCCGTGCGCCACGCGGCCGAGCATGTAAATGCCTGCGACCCAGGCCAGCCACGGATCGCCGCGACCCGACAATTCGATTGCCGCTATGAGGACGAGCACGAATGGCGTGTTCTCGACGAAATTGAGCTGCGCGCGCATCCGCCGCGTCAGCGGACCGCCCCCATCGTCGCCATGAATGGTCTTGGTGACCCCGCGCATCTGCCCGACGCGTACAGCCAGCCAAAGATTGATGATTGCCGCCGCTGCGGCTGCTGTCAGTGTTACCGGTAGGAAAACTCCCATGCGATCCCTCCCTCGCGATTTCTTTGTATAGGACCCATCTCGACTGCTAGGGGGATGTAACCCAACGTGCAACGCCGGGTATCCAGGAACACGGGTTGCGTCCCCTGAGAATTTCGCTATAGCGCGCGCCTTCACCGCCATGGTCGGGATATTCGGGTTCACGCGCTCTTGCGGCGTGCCGGACCTTCCCCTAGGGCGGCCACCGAAATTGATTGTAATTGTTTGAGGAACAGGTGCCGCCATGGCCGTCCCCAAGAGGAAAGTATCGCCCCACCGTCGCGGCAACCGCCGTGCGCATGATTCGCTCAAAGTCGAAGCTCATCACGAGTGCTCGAACTGTGGTGAACTCAAGCGTCCGCACAATCTGTGCCCGCATTGCGGATATTATAACGGCCGCGAAATCATCGCCGTCGGTCTTTAAGACCGTCAGATTAGCCGGAGTTTGCGCATGAGCCTGCCGCGTATCGCTGTTGACGCGATGGGCGGGGATGAGGGCGTGCGTGTGATGGTCGACGGTGCCGCCATGGCCCGTCGCCGTCACGACAAGTTCAAGTTTCTGCTGGTCGGCGACGAAACGCGGATCAAGGCCGCGCTCGAAACGCATCCCGGCATGGCCGGGGCTTCCGAGATCCTGCATTGCGACGACGTGGTCGGCGGCGACGAATTGCCGAGCCGTGCGTTGCGCCGCGCCAAAACCACCAGCATGGGCCTCGCGGTCAATGCGGTGAAGCAGGGCGATGCGGGCGCTGCCGTGTCCGCCGGCAATACCGGCGCACTGATGGCGATGAGCAAGCTTGCCCTGCGCACCATGCCTGGGCTCGACCGCCCCGCGCTGGCCGCGCTGCTCCCGACGCTGACCGATGACGACGTGGTCATGCTCGACCTCGGCGCGAACCGCGAATGCGACGCGCGCAATCTCGTCCAGTTCGCGATTATGGGGGCCGCTTATTCGCGCATCGTGACGGGGCGCGAACGTCCGCGTACGCGCCTGCTCAACATCGGCACCGAAGAAACCAAAGGTACCGAGGATATCCAGGCCGCCGCCGAAACATTGCGCGCCGCCACCGGGCTGGCCATGGATTTCGAGGGCTATGTCGAAGCCGACAAGATCAATCGCGGCGAATGCGACGTGGTCGTGTGCGATGGTTTCTCCGGCAATATCGCGTTGAAGGCAATCGAGGGCGCGGCACGTTTCGTCACCGATCTGCTGCGCAATGCTTTCACCAGCTCGCTGCGCTCGAAGATCGGCTTTCTCGTCTCGCGCCCGGCGACCGAGCTGCTCAAGCACCACCTCGATCCCAACAACCACAATGGCGCGGTTTTTCTGGGGCTCAACGGCGTGGTCGTGAAAAGCCACGGCAGCGCGAATGCCAAGGGCGTGGCCAATGCCGTCGAAGTGGCCGCACGCCTGCTGGAGGACGATATCACCAACCGCATCAAGCAGGATCTCGGCGCGATCGAACCCGCGAGCGTGGCGGCGAAATGATCCGCTCGGTCATCACCGGCACGGGCTCGGCGCTGCCCCGCAACTGCGTCACCAATGCCGACCTTGCCGAGCGTGTCGACACAAGCGACGAGTGGATCGTCGAACGTACCGGCATCCGCCAGCGCTATATCGCCCAAGAGGACGAGACGACTTCCAGCCTCGCCACCGATGCCGCACGTTCCGCATTGGAGGCGGCGGGCGTCGATGCGTCCGAGATCGGCCTTATCATCCTCGCCACGGCCACCCCCGACCATACCTTTCCGGCCACCGCCACTCAGGTTCAGGCCGCGCTCGGCTGCGGCGGCGGGGTGGCCTTCGACGTGCAGGCGGTATGTTCGGGCTTTCTTTATGCGCTGGCCACGGCGGATTCGCTGCTGCGGACGGGTATGGCCACAAAGGCGCTGGTGATCGGTTCTGAAACCTTCAGCCGCATTCTCGACTGGGAGGACCGCACGACCTGCGTTCTGTTCGGTGACGGTGCGGGCGCGGTCGTGGTCGAGGCGCAGGACGTGGCCGAGGACGGGCCGGGCATCTTGTCGAGCCGCTTGCACGCCGATGGCCAGCACAAGGACATGCTCTATGTCGATGGCGGCCCGTCCACGACGGGCACGGTCGGCCATTTGCGGATGAGGGGGCGCGAGGTGTTCCGCCATGCGGTGGTCAACCTTGCCGAAGTGCTCAGGGAAGTGCTCGTCGATGCGGGCCGGGACGCTGGAGATATCGACTGGGTCGTGCCGCATCAAGCCAATGCTCGCATTCTCGATGCCACGGCGCGCAAGCTCGGCTTGCCGGCAGAAAAGGTCGTCGTGACAGTCGATCGGCATGCCAACACCTCGGCTGCGTCGGTGCCGCTTGCGCTGGATACAGCCGTGCGCGATGGACGGATCAAGCGCGGCGATTTGGTCATGTTCGAAGCGATGGGTGGAGGCTTCACCTGGGGCGCGTCGCTGGTTCGCATGTAGTTGGCGTTCGGCGATCTCCTCCGGGGTTTGCCAGACGCGCCGCAAATCCCTATATTGCTTGGTGAACTTCGAGATGGCTCGTATTCTCGCTCAGGGTCGCTTCTGACGGGAAGGATAGAATGGATATGATGCGTTCCGTAGGCACGCTAACTCGGGCCGATCTGGCCGAAACAATCAATCGAAAGATGGGGCTCAGCCGGGCGGATTCGCTCGAGCTGGTCGAAGCGATCCTCGCCAAGATGTGCGATGCGTTGGCCGATGGCGAGAATGTGAAGATTTCCGGCTTCGGAAGTTTCGTGCTGCGCGACAAGAGCGAGCGCGTCGGACGCAATCCCAAGACCGGGATCGAGGTGCCGATTACGCCGCGCCGTGTGATGACTTTCCGTGCCAGTCAATTGCTCAAAGAGCGTATTGCGAACGGTTGAAACCCTGATGGCGACATTCGACGACGGCAAGGACGAAGGCGCACTGCGCACCATTGGTGAAGTCGCCAAGGCAACCGGCATCAAAGCGCATGTGCTGCGGTATTGGGAACAGCAATTCCCGATGCTCAAGCCGCTGACCCGCAGCGGCGGTAGGCGGTATTACCGGCCCGACGACATCGAACTGGTCGAACGGATCGATGCGCTCGTCAACAAGCAAGGCTATACGCTGAAAGGGGCCAAGGCCGCATTGCGTGGTACACCCGATCCGCAGGCCATGGCGCAGAAAGCGCCGACCCCGGCCTCGGCGCAGGGAACCACCGTGGAAAAACTCAAATCGATCCGGGACGAACTGAAGGCCGCGCTGGCAACCTGAACGGCCACCTATCTTCCGTGCCGCTCAAGCCCGACTGACTACCGCCGGTTCATCGGTGGGTTCGGCATATTCGGTGCGGTCTCGGCCCAGAGCCTTTGCGCGATATAGTGCCGTATCGGCCTCGTGTAGTGCATCGTCGAGCTTGGCATCGCCATCGGCTATGGACACGCCGAGCGATGCCGTGGTGACCAAGCCCGAGACATCAAGCTTTGCGGCGATCTCCGCGATGTTTTTGTGAAGCGCTTCGGTCGTATGACGATTCTCTGCAATTGAGCGGAAGGGCATCATGATGGCGAATTCCTCGCCGCCCAGCCGTGCGGCGATATGGTCGGGACCGACCTGCGTCTTAAGCACCTCGACTATCGCCTCTCCGACGCTTTCGAGCACCCGGTCGCCCGTGGCGTGACCAAACCGGTCGTTGATGGACTTGAAGTGATCGATGTCGATCATGATCACAAGCCGCCGCGGCCAACCCACCCGTTCCGCATAAGTGAAGAATGCGCGCCGGTTGAACAATCCGGTCAGGCTGTCGTGATCGGCCATGTGCATAGCGCGTTCCAGCGATACGCGCAGACTTTCGCCCAGGCGCCGGTTTTCGACCAGAAGCTTGGCAGAGCGTTCGTGCCCGAAGGTCGAGGCATGCGAATAGGCAATGAAGATCAGGAAGAGGATCGTCATCCCGGCCATAAGGGCCAAACCGTCGGCCGCGCCTGTCAGATACAGGCCGAGGCCGAATGCGCCCAGAAAACCGCTGGAAAAACTGAGCGCGAGCCCGCGCATCGGTGACAGCATCGTCACGATGATGCTCATCCCTATCAGGGTGCCACCGCCGACCAAAAGGCGGGCGGGGTGAAGCGTCGGGAAGGCGAGGATCGGCAGCATTGTCGATCCCCAGGCCATTCCGCCGACGAAGAGCGACGCGGCGAGCCAATTGAATGCCCGCGCAATGCCGCGTTCCTCGCGCAAAGCTGAGCGCATGTTTGCAAAGCCGGCGCGCGTGCCGACCATCGCAAGCAGACGGAAGAGGAGGGGCAGAATGAAATAAGAGGCATTGGGCAGAAAGAAAGCTGCCCCGGCAGTAACGAACCAGCAGGAAAGATTGGCGATGACCGAGCGTTGCTCGGTATCGACCAGCCCCTTTAGAATTGCGCGCCGGACCTCTCGTTCGCGAGGGATCCCGTGTTTTCTCGCCAAATCCTGCTCGGCTCGCTTGGGCAACAATCGTGCAGTCATACCCTCGCCCCCCATTTCCGAAATGGTTGAGGAATGTCTACCCCACCACCATTTGTAGTCGCGCTAATTCGCAACTAAGTGAAAGCGCCTAGGACTTTTCCCAAGGGCTAAAGCCTTGAGAGCAGGGTCTGGGATCATTCCGCTGCCAGCAATTCCTCCGCTCCGCCAAGGTCGACGCTGACCAGGCGGCTGACGCCTTTTTCGATCATTGTCACGCCGAACAGGCGGTGCATACGGCTCATCGTGACGGCATTGTGGGTGACGATCAGATAGCGCGTTTGCGTCTCGCGCGTCATCGCGTCGAGCAAATCGCAGAACCGGTCGATATTGGCATCGTCCAGCGGCGCATCGACCTCGTCGAGCACGCAGATAGGGGCGGGGTTGGTAAGGAACAGCGCGAAGATCAACGCGGTGGCGGTAAGCGCCTGTTCGCCGCCCGAAAGCAGGGTCAGCGATTGCAGCTTCTTGCCCGGCGGCTGGGCGAAGATTTCGAGCCCGGCCTCGAGCGGATCGTCGCTGTCGATCAGCGCCAGATGCGCCTCGCCGCCTTCGAACAGGCGGGTGAAGAGCCGTTTGAAGTGATCGTTGACCTGCTCGAATGCGGCGCGCAAACGCTCGCGGCCCTCGCGGTTGAGATTGCCGATCGATCCGCGCAACCGGCTCACCGCCTCGCGCAGCTCCTCCTGTTCGGCCGCGTTGGAGCCATGCTCGTTCTCGATCCGCTCCAATTCCTCGGCTGCGACCAGATTGACCGGCCCGATCCGCTCGCGGCTGGCGGTCAGGCGGTCCATTTCTTCTCCCTCGTCCTCGGCCGAACCGAGCGTGTCCTCGTCGAATTCGAACCGCGTGGGCAGCAGCGGGGGCGGGCACTGGAAGCGCTCGCCAGAAATCCGCGCCATTTCGATCCGGCGGCCATCCTGATTCTCTGCCCGTTCCGCCAGGCCAGCCCGGCTTTCGCGTGCCTCGGCCAGCCTCTCATTGGCGGCGGCAAAGGCATGGTCGGCCTGCTGCGCGGCGGCATTGGCCTCGCCCACGGCTTTCTCGGCTTCAGCAAGGTCGCGCGTCAGGCGCTCGCGCACCTGGTCGCCTTGTTCGATCTCGCGCATCAGGCCTTCGGGCTTGGCGGAGGTGATCGCACGCTCTTCCTCGATTTCCTCGGCGCGGATTTCCATTTCCGACAGGCGCCGCGCCGCATCGCCGCTGCGCGCCTGCCAGTTGGCCATGTCGCTGCGCTGGGCCAAAGCCCGTTCGCGCGCGACCGCCAGCGCCTGGTCGTGGCTGGCAAGCTCGGCCCCGCGCGCTTGCAGAGTCGAGCGGGCGGCTTCGTTCTTCGCCCGGGCCGCTTCCAGCGTAGCGCGCCCGGCCTCGGGATCGGGCAGGGCGTCGCGCTTCGTTTCGGCAGAGGACAGATCGGATTTGGCGGCAGCCATCACCTCGCCCTGCTCGACCTCGCTACGATCGAGTTCCGCCAGCCGCGCGGCGAACCGCTCGCGCGCTGCCTCGGCCTGATCGAGCGCGCGCAGCGCTTGCCTCTCCGCGTCGGCGGCACCGGCCAGTTCGCGATCGGTCGTTACGAGATCGCGTTGAAGCTGCCCCAGCTCCTCGCTCGCAGCATCGAGCGATTGCCGGGCAGTCTCCGCAGCCTCGTGGAGCGCGGGGAGGCGGCGGTCGAGTTCGGTGAAGCGGTTTTCCGCTTCCAGTCGCGCGGCTTCCGCCGAGCCTTCACCACGCACCACGAGACCATCCCACCGGCGCAAATGGCCGTCCAGACTGACCAGCGCATGGCCAGGGGACAGGACCCGTCCGTCATCGGCCTCGGCGACATGCACCAATGCCAGCAGGGCGCGCAGTTCGTCGGGACAGGTGTCGACATGAGCGGATAGGCTGTCGGTCGCGGCCGCGGGCGCGTCCGCCCCGGTCCAATAGCGCCCTTCCGCCTGATCGTCGGGCGGGCCGAGCAGTGCCTTCCCATCGCGCCCCAGCGCCGCCGCCACCGCACGTTCGTACCCTTTTGCCGCACGTACCCCGTCGATCGCCTGTCGACGTCCCTTGCGCTTCGAGGCGGCCCGCTCGCGCGCCTCGCGGTCGCGCTTGAGCGCCTCCCATTCTCGCTGGACGCCCGAAAGCTCTGCCTTCGCTTCGGCCAGCGCGGAAGAAGCCGTATCGCGTGTCGCCTGGAGCTTGGCCTTGCGCGCCTGCATTTCCTCGACCTTTTTACGCAGGTCTTCCATCGCCGCCGTAGTGTGTTCGGCCGCTGCCTTCGCCGTATCGACACCGGCATCCGGATCTTCGCCCATCAGCGCCGCGCGCTGTTCGGCCATCCGGTGTCCCTCGGATTCCAAGCGATCGAGCCGCGCCTTCGCTTGGGCGATTTCGGCTTCGGCGACACGCCATTCGGCTTCCACCCCGGCATTATCGGCTGTGGCCTTGGCCAGCGCGAGTTCGGCGGCGCGGCTGTCGCGTTCGGCCTGCTCGCGCGCGCGTTCGAGCTCGGGGCGCTTCTCCTCGTCTTCGGCCAATGCCTTCTCGCTTTCCGCCAGCTCGCGTTCGAGCCGCGCCAGCGCTTCGGCGGCGTCCTCGGTCAGGCGGTCGGCATCGCCGCGATCGGCTTCGAGCCGCGCCTTCTGGCGGTTGAGGTCGGCGAGACGCTGCTCGGCAGCTTCGAGCTGGCTGGTGAGCGCCGCCATGCGGTGCCCGTGGGCGCTGGCATCGTCGCGGCGGTCGGCCTGTTCCTCGCGCGCTTCTGCCAGCGTTTCGGCAGCCGAGCGCTGGGCTTTCTGAGCCTCTTCGGCCGCCCGCTGCGCTTCGGCAACGCGGGCCTCGGCTTCGCCCGCCGCCTTTTTGGCCTCCTCGGCAGCCGCTGCGGCATCGCGCCAGCGGGCGAAGACCAGCCGGGCCTCGGCGGTCTTGATCTGGTCGGAAAGCTTCCTGTAGCGCTCGGCCTGCTTGGCCTGCCGCCTCAGCGAGGCGATCTGGCTGTCGAGCCCGGCCATGATGTCTTCAAGCCGTTCGAGATTGGTCTCGGTCTGCCGCAGCTTGCTCTCGGCGTCGCGGCGGCGAACATGCAGACCGGCAATCCCGGCGGCCTCTTCCAGCATCTGGCGGCGCTCGGTGGGTTTGGCGGCGATGACCTGGGCGATTTTGCCCTGGCTGACGAGCGCCGGGCTGTGGGCGCCGGTGGCGGCATCGGCAAAGATCAGCGCCACGTCCTTGGCGCGTACATCGCGTCCATTCAGACGATAGGCGCTGCCGGCCCCGCGTTCGATCCGGCGGACCACTTCCATTTCGTCGCCACCGTCGTCTTCGCCCTGGAGGACGACTTCGGCGAAATCGCGTCGCGGGCGGCTTTGCGTACCGGCGAAGATGACGTCTTCCATCCCGCCTGAACGCATCGATTTGGGCGAGTTTTCGCCCATGACCCAGCGGATCGCTTCGAGCAGATTGGATTTGCCGCAGCCATTGGGGCCGACGACACCTGTCAGACCCGGTTCGATGAACAAGGTGGCGGGTTCTACGAAGCTCTTGAAGCCACTCAATCTGAGCTTCGAGATCTTCATCGGTGTCCGTTCCCCCCGGCCGGCGCCCTACCTGGCGCCGGCGCGCTGGAGGATGGGCTCCAGTGCTGCCCAGGTATTGGCATCGGCATGGTTGCCGTTGATCAGGAAGGTCGGCGTGCCCTGGATGTCGAGTTCATCGGATTGCTTGGTCGAGTTATCGGCGATTTTGGAATAGGCGTCTGTATCCGCAAGGCACTGACGCGCCTGGTCCTCGCTCAGTCCACGGGCGGCGAAGAAATCGTAGAATCCCCCGACCTCCGCCAGCCGGACCAAACGCTCTTCGGGAGGCAGGTTGAGCGATTGTTCGACTGCAGCCTGGTTTTCGAAGATGGGAGTAAGTACCTGTTGCTGGTTGGCAAAGACCTGATCCGATAGCGGAATGAAGGCTTCGTCCGCTGCACAGCGCACCATCGTGGCCAGGGCGAGGTCGTGGGGGCCATGGATCTGGTTGCGCAATTCGAAGCTGACCCGGCCGGAATTCACATATTCGGAAACCAGGGGCTCCATCCCTTCTTCCGCGAAGCGCGCGCAGGTCGGGCACGTCAGCGAAGCATATTCCACCACCTTGATCGGCGCGTCGGGATTGCCGATCATGTACCCGTCCATGTCGGTAACGGTCACCATGTCGCGCCACTCGGTTCCCTCGGGTGCCGGAATGGCGGCGATTGCTTCGCCGGCGATCTCGCCTGTTTCGTCAGCGCCCGAACCGCAGGAGGCAAGCGCGAGGGCGATCGGTGCGGCGAGAGCGAAACGCAGGGTCTTGGTCATCGGAATCCTCTTATCTGGACTGGGGAGGCTAGGTCAGGGGGCACGGCGAAGGGAAGGCGCGCCACTGCCTATCCACAGGCCTTTCCCCCGAAAAACAGGTTCGCCCGGGTTCAGAACACGTCGGCGAGATGTTTTTCGAGGCTGAGCCAGTCATGCGTGCCTTCGAGCAGTTCGCCGTCTAGGACGAAGCTGGGAGTGCCGGTGAGGCCGTATTTTTTGACATCGGCGGCTGACGTATCGGCCATCGCCCGGGCTTTCGCTTCGTCCGACAGACAACGATCGAGCTCGGCACGGCCGTAGCCGCGCGTTTCCATGATATCGTAGAAATCGAGATCGCTGGCGATCGCCTGTAGCCGCGCGGGAAGCGAGCCAAATTGCCAGCGCGAGCGCTGCGCCTGCGTAGCCTTGGCGGCTTTCCCAATCCATTCGTCGAAGCGATACATGATCGCTTCGTGATTGCCGCCGAACTTGCTGGCATCGCCGCAATGGGTCAGCAGGGCTGCGGACAGATCCACCGGATCGCGGATCAGGTGGCGGATTTCGTAGCTGATACGGCCGCTGGGAACGTAGGCCACCTTGATCGCTCCTTCGCCATTGCGCGCGAAAGTGGCGCAGTGCGAACAAGTATAGCTCATGAACTCGATCAGCTTACGGTCAGCATCCGGATTGCCGAACAGGTGCCCGCCATCGGTTTCGGCCAGCATGCTGCCCCAATTGCCGCCGGGAAGGATCGGCCGTTCCTGTGCGCTCGCGCTCAGAGCGAGCGTTCCGACGCCCAGCAGGGCAAGGCCCTTCAGCATCATGCTTTTGATTTTCACGTGTTCTCGTTCCCGTCTTCTTGCGATCCGAGACTGCGGGCCAGCGATTCCAGCACTGTCCTCAATTCGGGATCCCCAATATCGCGCAGGCTGTCGCCCAATTCCATCGGAATCGGTTTTAGCGATGGCGGTGCCTTCGGCCTGTCCCTGTCAGGGGGTGGCTTAACCTGGCCTTGCCGCAACTTGATGCGGGCAATGGCGCGATAGCCGAAAAACCGGTTCACCCGGTCGACGATTTCGGGGATCACCTGCTGCACTAGCGGCGCGTGCGCTGGTTTGACGACCAGATGCATGATGCCTTCGGATTTCTCGCCCGGGGGGAAGCGAATCATCTCGGGTGTGCAGACCTTCGCATGGGTCTCACCCACGATTTCCGGCCAGCGGCTCACCACGGAGCTTTGGACGAAGCCGAAGCGGCGGAACGCGCTGCGCCCGATCTGCGGCATCAGATCGCTGATCGGTTTGGCCCCGCCCCCGCGCGGGCGCTGGTACTTCTTCGATCCGGATCTGGTCTTGTCGCTTCCCATCGTGGGAGCGCTCATGCCATAGGCGGGCCGTGACCGCCACCGTCTCCGATAGATTGCTCGACTGGTACGATGGGCATGCGCGCGATTTGCCGTGGCGCGCGCGGCCCGGAGCGCCGCCACCCGACCCCTATCGCGTATGGTTGTCGGAAATCATGCTGCAACAGACGACTGTTGCGGCGGTGAAACCCTATTTCGAAACCTTCATCTCGCGCTGGCCCACGGTCGAAGAGCTTGCCGCAGCTCCGCAGGAGGACATCATGGCGGCATGGGCGGGGCTGGGATATTACTCGCGCGCACGCAATCTTGTGAGATGCGCGGGAGAGGTGGCGCAGCGTGGCGGATTTCCCATGACCGAGGGGGAATTGCGCGAACTGCCCGGGCTGGGTGCCTATACCGCGGCCGCCGTGGCCGCGATCGCCTTCGACCGCCGCGCGGTGGTCGTCGATGCCAATGTCGAGCGGGTAGTCGCGCGGCTTTTCGCCATCGAAGACCCGCTACCGGCTGCGCGCAAGGCGATCCGTGCTGCAGCCGCTGAGATTACGCCGGAGAAGCGGGCGGGCGATTTCGCGCAGGCGATGATGGATCTGGGTTCGGGAATCTGCACGACGCGCGATCCCAAATGCCTGCTCTGCCCGCTAAGCGCAGACTGTCGGGCTCGTGCGACGGGCGATCCGGCGCGGTTCCCGGTCAAGGCACCGAAAAAGGCCAAGCCTGTGCGGCAGGGGCGCGCCTACTGGATCGAGCGGGAGAATGCCGTGTGGCTCGTCCGACGCGAGGGCAAGGGGATGCTCGGTGGGATGCGCGCGCTGCCCGATGATGGCTGGAGCGCACGCGGCGATGGCTTGGGCGAGCCGCCGCTGGATGGGGACTGGGAAGGTGCGGGAATGGTACGGCACACCTTCACTCATTTCGCGCTCGAACTGTCGGTGCAGGTGCAGCGTGATGCAACACAGCCCAGCGGCGAGGGTGAATGGTGGCCTCTCGACACGCTTAACGAAGCGGGCCTGCCGACGCTCTTCACCAAGGCCGCCCGGCTGGTAACGTCATGATTCCCCGCGCAGGCGGGATCTTCAGACAGCGATGCGCTCGACCGCCTGAGGCTCCCCCTTCGCGGGAGATCGATCGTCAGATAATCCCGCCGCCCAGCGTCAGCCGCACAGCGGCGATCAGCAGCACGATCAGACAGAAATTGCGCCCGGTGTTGCTCGACGAAAGCTGGCCCAGCACCACGCCGACCGCAATCAGCGGCAGCGCGAGCCAGTTGGCCCAGCCGAGAAGGGGGATGGTCGCCGGAATGACGACGACGAGCGAGACGATCCCGAACAGGATGGAGAGCAGGTTGAGCATGTGTCCTATATGGTTAGGACACTGGCCGATTGCAACAGTTTCGATTGGCAATTGACGCTCTGCCGTCGCTCCCGCACAAACCCGCCGATTTGAAATCCGGAGAGACACGAATGGCCTATCGCACCTTCGACACCCCGCAGATGTCCCGCCGCGCGCTGCTGCGCGGGGGTGCCTGGCTCACTGCCGGGGCAGCGCTGGCGGGGTCGCCGATGGGAAGGCTGGCCGCCGCCCGCGAGTATGCGGCGAACTGGCGCAACGTGAGCGCCATGGTCGACAGCTATGTTGGCGAGCGCAAGGTTGCCAACATGATCGCCGCGCTGGGGTGGGGGCGTCAGGACCCGCTCTATATCGCGCGCGGCACGCTGGCTCTGGGCGGGCCGAGCAAGGTGGATGCCGACAGCCTTTATCGTATCTATTCGATGACCAAGCCCATCACCGGCATGGCCGCGATGATGCTGATCGACGAGGGCCGCCTCGGTCTCGACCAGCCGATCGCCGAACTGCTTCCGGCCTATGCGAACATGCAGGTGCAGAGAACCTATGACGGGTCGCTGACCGATCTGGTCCCGGCCGAACGCCCGATCACCGTGCGCCAACTGCTTACGCATACTGCGGGGCTGGGCTACAATATCGTGCAGAAGGGGCCGATCAGTGCCGCCTACACCGAACAGGGTCTGATCCCGGG
The DNA here is from genome assembly GCF_021864455.1 of Erythrobacter sp. SN021. NCBI lineage: Bacteria > Pseudomonadati > Pseudomonadota > Alphaproteobacteria > Sphingomonadales > Erythrobacteraceae > Erythrobacter > Erythrobacter sp. SN021. The sequence goes on along the minus strand of NZ_JAKKUW010000001.1, from coordinate 779,740 downwards.
GCAGGTCAGCCGTCTGCCAATTCCTGGTCTTGGCCGGGGTCAGGCAGTCACCGGGCTCGACACGTTCGCCGATCGCCTCGCCAAACTGCCGCTGGTGCTGCAACCTGGCACCAAGTGGAGTTATTCGGTCGGTCTGGATCTGCTCGGTAGGGTGATCGAGGTGGCCAGTGGCATGGCCTTCGACGAATTCCTGCACACGCAAATCTTCGAACCGGCGGGCATGACCAGTACGTTCTTCACCGTTCCCGAAAGCGATGTTGCGCGCTTCACCACCAATTACGGGATCATGAACAACACGCCGCTGCCGATGGATCCGGCCAGGGCCTCGATCTATCTCGACGAGCCGCCGTTTCCCTTCGGCGGCGCGGGGCTGGTTTCGTCCGCCCGCGATTACGATCGTTTCCTCACCATGCTGCTCGGCTACGGCATGATCGACGGCAAGCGCGTGATGGGCGAACTTGCCGTGCGGGTGGGCACGTCGAACTTGCTGCCCGCCACCGCGACGACCGAGGGCACCTGGGTCGAAGGACAGGGCTTCGGTGCGGGCGGCCGCGTGACCGACGGCGCCTATGGTTGGGGCGGGGCGGCGGGCACCGTCGCCTTCGTCAATTTCAAGGCCGGCCTGCGCGCGACCCTGATGACGCAATATATGCCGTCCGAAGCCTATCCGATCCATACCGGCTTTCCCGCAGCGGTGGGCAAGGATCTGGCGGCGATGCAAGCCGCGAAAGCATAAGGTATGCTCGCATTTACCGGCTCGCGCCTCGACCGCGCCGACCACGTCCGTGCCGATCCCGAACGGCTGGCGGGTTACATGAACTGGAAAGCGCGGGTGCTCGCGCTCGATGGGCTGATGCCTGCGATCGGCGACGATGGCGGGCTGGTCTGGGGCACGCTGGCCGATGTGCCGGAGGATGCCGAACTGTGCTTTCTGGGGCTCGACGAAGGCAAGGCCTGTTTCGCCGCCGTACCGCCCAAAGGCGATGCCAGCCCGCGCATGGCAAACCCGCGGCTCTGGTCGCTCATGGCGACGTTGCGGCCCGACGATCTGGCGATCTACGGCGGCGCGCGCAGCCTGACCGACTGGCATGCGCGGCACCGGTTCTGCGCGGCCTGCGGGGGTGCCACGAAGCTCGCCAAGGGTGGCTGGCAGCGCGACTGTACCGCTTGCGGCGCGAGCCATTTCCCGCGCACCGATCCGGTCACCATCATGCTGGTCGAATATCAGGGCAAGTTGATGCTCGGTCGCGGTCTCGGATGGCCGGAGGGGAGCTTTTCCGCGCTTGCCGGTTTCGTCGAGCCGGGCGAGAGTATCGAAGAAGCGGTCAATCGCGAGGTGCTGGAAGAGGCGGGCATCACGGTGCGCGATGTCTCCTACATCGCCAGCCAGCCCTGGCCCTTCCCGAGCCAATTGATGATCGGCTGCCATAGCCATGCCGACAGTGACGAGTTGACCATCGACGAGACCGAAATGGCCGAGATCAACTTCTATACGCGCGAAGAGGTGGAAGCCGCGCTGGCCGGTAACGGTCCGTTCCGCTGCCCGCCGCGCCATGCTATCGCGCATCACCTGATGCAATGGTGGGTGAAGAGATGAGCGAGCCGAGAACCTTGCGGATCGATATCTGGTCCGATGTCATGTGCCCCTGGTGCCTGGTCGGCTGGGGCTCCCTGCAGAAGGGGCTCGAACAGCTCGATGGCGAGATCGAGGCGGACATTCGCTGGCATGCCTTCGAACTCAATCCGGACATGCCGCCCGAAGGCGAGGAAAGCACGGCGCATATCGCGCGCAAATACGGCTCCACCCCTGAACAGTCCAAGGCGGTGCAGGGCCGCATGCGCGAAGCTGCCCAGAATGCCGGTGTGTCGCTCGACTACGCTGGCCCCGATCCCGAACCGCAGCGCTGGATGTGGAACACGTTCGATGCGCACAAGCTGCTGACCTGGGCGGGCGAGGAACATGGGGCGGCCAAGCAGACCGAGCTCAAGCTTGCGCTGTTCCGGGCGCATTTCAACGAGCGCCGCAAGATTGCGGATCACGACGTGCTGCTCGACGTGGCGGAGGATGTCGGTTTCGACCGCGCGGGTGCCGAAGCCGCGCTCGCCAGCGAGGAACTCGCGCATAAGGTTCGCGCCGAAGAGCGCGCCGCCTGGGATCTCAACATTACCGGCGTGCCCGCAATGGTGGTCGAGAACAAGTTCATGATCCCCGGCGCGCAGCCGCCCGAAGCCTATGCCGACGCGCTAAGGAGGGTGGCTGAGAAGACTGCCGCCTAGAAAAAGCCTTGCCAGGTCGGGCGCGATTGCATCGCCCCTATGCCTTCACTGGCTTGGCAATCCGGGACACTCCCGGACAATCGTCGTATCGTCACGCCGCGCGAACCGAACTCACGAATTCGCGCGCGCGGCCTTCTAGATCGCGGGCCGTGTGGTCGAGTGTCGCTGCGGATGCGAGTACCTTGTCGGCCGCTGCACCGGTGCTGCGGGCCGTTTCACCGATCTGTGCAATTCCGCCGCCGATGTTGTCGACCCCATTGGCTGCGCGATCGAGATTGCGGGCAAGTTCGCGGCTCGAAAGAGACTGTTCGTCGACCGCTTGTGCAATGGCGGTCGCGGTTGTCTCCACTTCGCGGATACGCTCGCCGATCCGGGCGAGGGCTTCGACGCTTTCACGCGTCATCACCTGCATCCCGACGATGCGCGAGGCGACATTGCCGGTAGCTTCGCGAGTCTGACGGGCGAGTTCCTTCACTTCCGAAGCAACCACGGCAAAGCCGCGTCCTGCCTCGCCACCGCGCGCGGCCTCGATCGAGGCGTTGAGTGCCAGCAGATTGGTGCGATCGGCGATCGCGCCGATCAGATCGACGACTTCGCCGATTTCCTCGGCGACCCCGGCCAGTTCGGACATCTTCGTATCGGCGGTCTCCGTCGACTGGCGCGCATCCTGGACCATATTGGCCGAGATGCCTGCCTGGCGGCCGATTTCGGCAATCGACATGGCGAACTGGTCGCTTGCCGAAGCGGCGGCCGTAACGCCGCCTTGCGTCTCGGACATGTCGCGGGAAACCTGTTCGACCACGCCGATGGTTTGTGTTGCGGCTCCCGCCATCTCGCTCGAAGTCGATTGCAGCTCGCGCGAGGCTTGCGTTACGCTGCTCGCGACTTCGCCCACGCCTCCCTCGAAATTGTCCACCAGGCGGCGTAAGACTGCATTTTGGTCCTCGCGGGCCTTGCGTTGCAGATCGGCCAGGGCATCGGCACTTTCACGGAAAACCACCAATGCGCGCGCCATTTCGCCGATCTCGTCATGCCGGTCGGTCGCCGGGATCGCGATGGATCGGTCGCCGCCCGCCAAGCGGGTCATGGCCCCGGTGATCTCTGCCAGCGAACCGGAAACCTGGCGTGAGAGGCCCCGCGCGCCGAAATGGACCAGGGCAATGCAACCCGCGATGAGCGCCAGGGCAACGATCATTGTCCAGGTCTTGACCCTGGCGAGCGATTGTTGAGCTGTATCGGACTGCACCGCCAGCGCGGCTTCGATTTCTGCGGCCTGCCGCGCGAGCTGACCGCCACTGATGTCGATCGCATCCGCCAACGCATTGCCCGTGATGGAGGGGCCGTGAACGGTGATCGAAGCCTGCAAGGCACGCAGCTCCGGTTCGAAGCCCTCGACCTGCGTCACCAACCATTCCATCTGCGCGCGGGATTCGCTGTCGCCGCCGTCAAGCGCGATGGTGGCATCGATCTCGTCGCGTGCCTGGGCCAGCGTAGCGAAAGCGGAGGCGATCGTTGTGCGATCGCCATCCGCAGCATAACGCGAAGCGAAATAGCGGCTTTCGGCGATCGATGTCGCGAGTTGCGAAGCGGCCATGGCGCGCGATGCATTCACCGCTGCCCGATCGGATCGATCGGCGAGCACCGCCTGCGCCCCGCCGAGGATCGCACCGAGCAGGACGAGGATAACGGTGAAGGAAAAGGCGAAGACGCGCACCTTGCCCGCAATGCTGGAGCGCATGAGCCCATAGCGTTCCAGGAAACTGTTGCTGTACGACGAGTCCGCCCCGGTCCGAGCAAGCTTTTTCACGGCAGGCTTCGCTCTTACCGGTTCTGGAGGAGTGTCCGGATCGGCTTCCCAAACGAATGCATCGGCATATTGGGGCTGGAAGGTCATCGGAGGGACGCTGCGCTGTTGACGATGCCTCCCGCTTAAGGAGCAGAACTTGCCAAGCCGTAAACCATTCCGCAGAAAAACATTCAAAAGCAGTGACTTATTTTAGAAATCTCACTGCAATACTTCTGTCACAATTTTTAGAAAACAGGCGCTTGTGCACTGCAGCATACGGATTCAGATCAGTCCTAGCCGTTCCAGCTTGCCCGCAAGCTTGCCGGGGAGCGCGTCACCGATGTCTTCGCCGGGCGCGAGATCGCGCGGGGGATCGCCCTTCAGATAACGCCAACCTTGATGTGCGCGTTTGGGCCGAGGGTGGACGCGGATCAGTTCGGGTTTGAGGTCGATCGACCAGCGCCCGTCCTTCGTCTCGGAGAACCCGAGGATTTCGCTGCGCGCGACGATGCTGTGCTGGTGAATCCAGTAGAGCGAGCCGCCGATGCATTGCTCCCACTTGGTCGGGCGATAGCGCGTCGTGAGGTTCGGGCTGCGCCGCTGTGCATACCAGCTTTCGATATCGCCATAGCTTTGCGCGCCGAAGGCGATCTTGGTCAGGTTGAGCGGCATGAGGAGGATGTAGCGCTTCCCGACCATATCTCAAGCGTCGCCCCGGACTGGATCCGGGGCCGGTGCTTCTTGCGCGCCAGTGAATCAGAAAGTGAAGGCAGCCCCGATCCCGGCTCGCAGCCTTTCCGCGTGGGTCCGTGTAACACCCGGTCCATGCGTAGAAAGGCTAACCGACGATCCCGCTGGCCACGGCGAGGCCGAGGAATGCGAAGAACCCCATCGAATCGGTAATCATCGTCACGAACACGCTGCTCGCCACTGCCGGGTCTTGGTCGAGCCGGTCGAAGGCCACGGGCACCAGCACGCCGGCAAGGCCCGCAATCACCACGTTGATCACCATCGCCAGCGCGATCACGCCGCCGAGCATGGGAGTGAAGATCGCGCCCGTAGCGAGGCCGATCAGCACCGCTATGGTCACGCCGTTCAGGAGTGCAACGCGCATCTCGCGCATCAGAATACGCCGCGTGTTGCTGCGGGTGAGCTGATTGGTGGCGATGGCGCGCACGGTCACCGCCATGGTCTGCGTGCCCGCATTGCCGCCGATGCTCGCGACGATCGGCATGAGGATCGCGAGCGCCACAAGCTTCTCGATCGCCGCGCCGAACAGCGCGATGATCAGCGATGCGACCAATGCTGTTCCAAGGTTTGCCACCAGCCAGCGGACGCGCGCGGAATAGGCCTCGCGGATCGGCTCGTTGATATCGCCTTCGCCCGCGCCGCTCATCAGCAGCGCATCCTCGCCCGCTTCCTCGGAGATGATGTGGACCACGTCGTCCACCGTCATCTGGCCGACCAGCCGCTCGTTCTCGTCGACCACGGCAGCGCTGATGAGGTTGTATTTCTGGAACATCAGCCCGACCTCTTCCTGGTCGAGCGTGACCGGGATCAGCGTCTGGTCGCGCTTCATCACATCGGCCAGGGCGATCGCGCGCGGCGCGCGCAGCACCCATGAGAGCGCGCAGGTGCCGACCGGGTGATGCTTCTCGTCCACCACGAAGATTTCGTAAAATTCGTCGGGCAGGTCGCGCCCGTCGCGCAGGTAATCGATGAGATCGCCGACCGTCAGATGTTCGGGCACTGCGACGAAATCGCGGCTCATCAAGCGTCCGGCGGTCTCCTCCGGATAGGCGAGGGCAGACTGGATCGCGATCCGGTCCTCGATCTCGATTTCGGCCAGGACCGCGCGCTGATCTTCTTCGTCGAGGTCTTCGATGAGCTGGACGGCGTCGTCGGTCTCGAGCTGGTCGACGATCTGCGCCACCGCTTCCGGCGGCAGCGCTTCCATCATGGTCTCGCGGACATAGTCGTTGAGTTCGGCGACGACCTCGGACGTCATCAGATCGGTGATCGCCGCGGCAAGCTGGTAACGCTCGTCGCGCTCGAACAGTTCGAGAAGGTCGGCGATATCGGCCGGGTGCAGCGGTTCGACCAGCTCGTAGACCGCCTTGACGTCCCCTTCGTCGAGCGCGTCCTCGACCGAGCGGACGAATTCGGGCTTGAGCGTGTTCTCTTCGTCCATCCGCTCGTCGTCGATCCGGTCGTCCGGGCGTGCTTCTTCCTCCGGCTCACGCGCCAGCAGGATGCCATCTTCGTCGAGGGGGCGGTTGCTCTCGCTCATGTGCAGCGGTCTAGGCGGGCGGGGCTGGATTGCAAGCAACGGGTGACAGGCCGCCCACAATCCCTATGTAGGCGCCAGCCAATTCACAGGAGAAACGACCGATGGCGGACAAGCTGACCTTCACTCTCGATACCGGCGACGGTGAAAACAAGGACGTGGTGATCAAGCTGCGCCCGGACCTGGCACCAGGTCACGTCGAGCGCATCACCGAACTGGCGGGCGAGGGCTTTTACGACGGCGTGGTCTTCCACCGCGTGATCCCCGGCTTCATGGCGCAGGGCGGCGATCCGACCGGCACCGGCATGGGCGGCAGCGACAAGCCCGACCTCAAGGCCGAATTCAACAGCGAACCGCACACGCGCGGCACCTGCTCGATGGCTCGCACCCAGGTGCCCGACAGCGCCAACAGCCAGTTCTTCATCTGCTTCGACGACGCCGAATTCCTCGACGGCCAGTACACCGTCTGGGGCCAGGTCGAGAGCGGCATGGAACACGTGGACGCCCTTCCCAAGGGCGAGCCGCCGCGCGAGCCGGGCAAGATCGTGAAGGCGACCGTCGGCTAACACCATCAATCTCGTCACCCCGGCCTCCGAGCCGGGGTCCAGCTTTGCTAGCACCATGCGAGAAGTGGCTGGACCCCGGATCAAGTCCGGGGTGACGGTGTCCTCGATATCCGCTAAAGCGCCCCCTCCCATGAAACCGACCACTTCCCCCAAGACCTACAGGGTCAAGAGCTTCGGCTGCCAGATGAACGTCTATGACGGCGAGCGCATGGCCGAGATGCTGGGCGAGCAGGGCATCGTGCCTGCGCCCGAGGGCGAGGATGCCGACCTCGTCGTGCTCAACACCTGCCACATCCGCGAGAAGGCGGCGGAGAAGGTCTATTCGGACATCGGCCGCCTGACCAAGGCGGGCCGCGAGGCTGGCAAGGAGCCGCTGATCGCGATCGCGGGCTGCGTCGCGCAGGCCGAGGGCGAGGAGATCATGAAGCGTTCTCCGGCGGTCAGCATGGTCGTTGGCCCGCAGGCCTATCACCGGCTTCCCGAGATGCTGGACAAGGCGGTGAAGGGCGAGCGGGCGACCGATACCGACATGCCCGCCATCGCCAAGTTTGCCGCATTGCCCGAGCGCCGCCGGACCAATCCGGCCAGCTTCCTCACGATTCAGGAAGGGTGCGACAAGTTCTGCACCTATTGCGTGGTGCCCTATACGCGCGGCGCGGAAATTTCGCGCCCTTACAGCGATTTGGTGATAGAAGCGAAGAAACTGGTCGATGCGGGCGCGAAGGAAATCACGCTGCTTGGCCAGAACGTCTCGGCATGGTCGGGCGAGGACGAGAAGGGCCACACGGTCGGCCTCGCAGGCCTGATCCGCGACCTTGCCAAGGTCGATGGCCTCGCGCGCATCCGCTACACCACCAGCCACCCGGCCGACATGGACGACGACCTCATCGCCGCGCATGGCGAGATCGACAAGCTCATGCCCTTCCTCCACCTGCCGGTGCAGGCGGGCAGCGACCGTGTGCTCAAGGCGATGAATCGCAGCCACACGGCGGAAAGCTATCTCAAGCTGCTCGAAGCTTTCCGCGCCGCGCGGCCCGACCTCGCGCTGAGTGGCGACTTCATCGTCGGCTTCCCCGGCGAGACCGATGCCGAGTTCGAGGAAACGCTCGCTCTGGTCGATGAGGTCAAATACGCGCAGGCCTTCAGTTTCAAATATAGCCCACGCCCGGGAACGCCCGCCGCGACGATGGATGACCAGATTGCGAGAGAGGTCATGGACGAGCGGTTGCAGCGCCTCCAGGCCGCGCTCAACCGCGACCAGATGGCGTTCAACGGGGCGAGTGTCGGCAAAACCTGTGAAGTGCTGGTCGAACGCAAGGGCAAGCATCCCGGCCAATGGCTCGGCAAGTCGCCCTGGCTTCAGAGTGTGTGGTTCGAAGGCGATGCCGCGATCGGCGACCTCGTCGAAGTCGAACTGGTCGAAGCTGGCCCCAATTCGCTCGCAGGCAAATTGCGCGAGACCGTCGTGGTTTGACCACCCGGCTACGCCGGATTTCATCACGCAAAGGCGCAAAGAATACGTAGAGCCGTGCGCACCAGGCTCTTTGCGCCTTGGCGTGAGACAAAAAAGCGCTGCGCGCGGCTCGGCGTGTGACGGACCGGTGACTTTCCACCGTCATCTCACCGCTCGCAACTTGCGCCCCCGGCAGCGACGCCTACATTCCGACTCGCAAGCGAAAGGAGCATATGGCTCGCAAACCCGCATCGAAGGAAACCACTGCCTTCACCCCGCCACCGTCGCCCCAGCGCGAAATCCGCCGGGCACAGGTCGATATCAGTTTCGACAACCAGAGCCTGCTAGGGGCGCTGTTCGGTCAGTTCGATGCGAACCTCGTCCAGGTGGAAAACCGTCTCGGCGTGTTCATCGCGGCGCGCGGTAACGAGCTGCATATAGAAGGGCCGGAAGATAGCGTCGCCCGCGCGCGCGACGTACTCAAGGCAATGTATGACAAGCTCGCCATCGGGCAGGATCTCGATCAGGGCGCGATCGAGGCGCTAATCGCCATGTCGGACGAACCCACGCTCGACGGCATTGTCGACGCCGAGCCCAAGGGGCCGCCGATCATGATCCGCACGCGGCGCAAGACGATCGTGCCGCGCAGCGCGATGCAGGCGACCTATATGCGCAGCTTGGTGCGCGACGACATCATTTTCGCGCTGGGCCCGGCGGGCACGGGCAAGACCTATCTCGCGGTCGCGCAGGCGGTCAGCCAACTCATCAGTGGCAGCGTTCAGCGCTTGATCCTGTCGCGCCCGGCGGTGGAGGCGGGCGAAAAGCTCGGCTTCCTGCCCGGCGACATGAAGGAAAAGGTCGATCCCTATCTGCGCCCGCTCTACGACGCGCTGTACGATTGCATGCCGCCCGAACAGGTCGAACGGCGGCTGGCATCGGGCGAGATCGAGATCGCACCCATCGCTTTCATGCGCGGCCGCACGCTGGCCGATGCATTCGTCATCCTCGACGAGGCGCAGAACACCACGCGCGAACAGATGAAGATGTTTCTCACCCGCTTCGGCCAGAACAGCCGCATGGTCATCTGCGGCGATCCCCGTCAGGTCGACATCCCCGGCGGCGACGGCATGAGCGGCCTCGCCGATGCGGTCGGCAAGCTGGAAGGCGTCGAGGGCTTCGGCACGATCCGCTTTACGGCTGCCGACGTCGTGCGCCATCCGATCGTTGGGCGGATCGTGGAGGCCTACGAGGGGCCGAGTTCGTGACCAGCCCTTGCTCGTCACCCCCGCGCAGGCGGGGGTCCCGCTACCTGCTGGTGTGACTCTCGAGAAGGGCGGTTACGTTTACATCATGGCGGATCGCTATCGCGGCGCGCTGTACATCGGCGTGACTGCGGACATAGCCGCAAGAACGGTTCAACATCGCGCAAGGAAGGGTGGGAGTTTCACCGCTCGCTACGATCTGACACGGCTTGTCTCTGTCGAACACCATGACGATATCGAGGATGCTATCGCCCGCGAAAAGGCGATGAAGAAATGGAACCGCGCCTGGAAGATCAGGCGGATAGAAGAACAAAATCCCGATTGGGATGACTTGTTCGAGACGCTGAACATGTGAAAGGGAGCGGGATCCCCGCCTGCGCGGGGATGACGAGGTGGAATTGGAACTGGATATCGATATCGATGGCTGGCCGTCGGGCGAATGGGCCGCGTTGGCCGAGCGCGCGCTCTCGGCGACTGCGCAGGTGGAGCCTGCAATCGCCAACCCGCGCCTATCGACCTCGCTACTCTTCACTTCGGACGAGGAAGTCCACGCGCTCAACCGCGAGTGGCGCGGCAAGGACAAGCCGACCAACGTGCTGTCCTTCCCCATGCTGGAGCGCGAGGACCTGCTCGCTCTTGCACAAGACGGCCCTCCCGAGATGCTCGGCGATCTCGCGCTGGCCTCCGGGACCTGCGAGCGCGAAGCGGCGGAGAAGGGCATCGCGCTGGAGGATCACGCCGCGCATCTGATTATACACGGCTTCCTCCACCTCGCAGGCCACGATCATGTCGAATCCGACGCCCAGGCGGAGGCGATGGAAGCGCTCGAAATCGCGGCGCTTGCAAAACTGGGTATCGCGGACCCATATGGGGACCGCAACTGATGGGAGTGCATCGTTAGGGCCATGCCCGATTCGTCATCACCCGCGGGAGACGCGGAGAGTAGCAGCGGGCTGATGCTCGCAATCCGGAAATTCTTCGACCCCGATTACGGCGAACGCTCGTTGCGTGCGCAGCTGGAAGACGCCATCGACGAGCATGAGGGCGAGAACGGCGCGGAGGCGCCGGAGCACAGCGGCACCGGCGACTTGTCGCTGGTCGAGCGGCAGATGCTGCGCAACCTGCTGCATTTCTCCGAGCACGATGCCGACGACGTCGCCGTGCCGCGCGGCGAGATCATCGCGATGAATGCCAGTGCGAGCTGGGACGAGCTGGTCGAGACCTTCGCCGAGCACGGCCATTCGCGAATGCCCGTCTATCGCGAGCAGCTCGACGATGTAATCGGCATGATCCACATCAAGGATGTCTTCACCATCCTGGCGCGCGAACAAACCCCGCCCGAGGACTGGACCGTGCTGATGCGGCAGCCGCTTTATGTGCCGCAGACGCGCAATGCGCTCGACGTGCTGGCAGACATGCGCGCGCAGCGAATGCATCTGGCCGTGGTGGTGGATGAGTTCTCGGGTACCGACGGGATCATCACGATCGAGGATCTGGTCGAGGAAATCGTCGGCGAGATCGAGGACGAGCATGACGAAACACCCGAAGAATGGATCGTCGATATCGGCGAGGGGATGTGGGACTGCGATGCCCGCGCCGAGCTCGACGATGTCGCGGAGCAGGTCTCTCCCGCGCTCGCGGAGGTCGAGGAATCCGTCGATACGCTGGGCGGGCTGGCCTTCGTGCTGGCCGAACAGGTGCCCGAGACCGGCCGAGTGCTCGAGCATAAGAGCGGCTGGCGGATCGAGGTCACGGATGGAGACGAGACCCATGTGAAGCGGTTGCGGTTGCATGCGCCGGAGGAAGCGATACCCCCGGCCTGACGGCTGTTGCAGATTTCTGCACATTCTCCCTCGACACGTGCATCGCACGCTCATAGCGTGCAAGCGTCATGGCAACGCGTCGTCTTCCTCCCCTGCGCGCTCTCGAAGCCTTCGTGCGCACCGTGCGTCTTGGCTCCGCGCGCGCAGCGGCCGAGGAACTCGGTCTCAGCCCATCGGCGCTGTCACGACGGATCGGCAACCTCGAGGAATTCGTCGGCAAGAAGCTGTTTACGCGGGCGCGGCAGGCAATGCAGCTGACCGATGACGGACATGCTTTTTTCGAGGCCGTGAACCCGCAACTGGAAGCGCTGGCGCGGGCGGTGGAAAGCCAATCGGACAATCTGTCGCTGCTGAGATTGCATTTGGGGGTTTTGCCGCTGTTCGGCACGCAGCGTCTGTTTCCGCGACTTGGCGAATTGCGTGAGCGGCATCCACTCTTGCATATCGACATCGACACCGGGGCGCATCTGGAAGACCGTGTTGGCGATGTGCTCGATGCCGCGATCATCCTGTCGCGAGGCCCGTCGCGCGGGCTGCATGCCGTTCGGCTCGACTACAACAAAGTCCATGCGATCTGCAGCCGGGACCTGGCCGAGCGGATCGGCCCGGAACCCGACGCGGACAGGCTTTCGCGGCAGACGTTCCTCATTCATAACGAATTGTCCGAAAGCTTCACCGCCTGGCGCGCGGAGATCGGCTTGCCAGAACTGGAGCCGACAGCGATCGACCATTTCGATTCGGGTCAGATCATGCTGGAAGCGGCCGCGCAGGGGCTCGGCATTGCGATCATGCATGATGACCACATGCGCCGCGCAGCGGACAACCGATTGGCGACATTGTTCAATGTCGAGGTCGAAAGTCCTTATAGCTACTGGTTCATCTGCAAGCCCACGGCGCTGGAAGAGCGTCCGGTCCGCTTGTTCCACGACTGGCTGGTAAAGGCCGAGCTTTAAACTGGCTATATGTCGGTCGGTTGGGGCCGGTATCGGACCGCTTCGACCACATGCTGAAAGTTGCGCAGTGGCTTGCCGAGATTGGCCACGAGCTGCTTCTCGATCTCTTCGCGAGCCTTTGCCGCGATCGCCTTGCGCCCGCGATAATCGGCCGGACTGAAGGGTTCGAGATAGTGGAGCGTCAGGGGGAAGCTGCCCCGGCGCGCCATGATCCGCTTCGCATTGTGCAGGCCGCTTTCCTGGCCGACCCAGCCGATTTCCTCCGAATTCTCGCCGTAATCGAGCACTACGGGCTGAACCATCACCCCCGGAGGTGGCGGCTCGAGTACCGAGATCATGCTGGACTTGAACGGCAAGAGCGAATGGCCGTCCGTCACCGTGCCTTCGGGGAATATGGTCACCGACCAGTTATCGGCCAGGGCCTCCTTGAGCGCATTGATCTGTTCCGCCACACCGACGCGGTTCTCCCGCTTGACGAAAACCGTGCGGTTCAGACCGCACAGCCAGCCGATCACCGGCACGTCCGATAATTCCTGCTTGGCCACGAATGCGGTGCCGCTGGCTCCAGCCATGCTGAGAATATCGATCCAGCTTATGTGATTGGCGATGAAGAAGACATCGCGCCGCAGCGGTGTGCCCACAATCGTTACCCGCGCGCCCACTATCCATGCGGTATAGCGCAGGAAGAGCATGGGCATCGGCGAGCCATAGGCGAATACGCGATAAAGATAGTGCAGCGGCACCAGCGCACTGAGCAAAACAAGGATGGCGAGGGTGCGAAGGATGAACCGCGCCCAGCCCGCTACGGTCAGCGGGACAATTTCTCCTCGGGCTGCCGCCAGCCGCCGTGCCGTGTATTTCGCGAGCCGACGGTCAGCCTTCGCGGTCGAGGCGGACGCCATACAGTTCCAGCCGGTGATCAACCAGGCGATAGCCGAGCTTGGCGGCGATCTGTTTTTGCAGCGCTTCGATTTCCGGATCCACGAACTCGATCACCTTGCCGCTTTCGACGTCGATAAGATGGTCGTGATGCGCTTCGGGCGCCGCCTCGTAACGGGCACGCCCATCGCCGAAGTCATGGCGGTCGAGTATCCCCGCCTCTTCGAACAGGCGGACCGTGCGGTAAACGGTCGCGATCGAGATGCCGGAATCGATCTTGTTCGCCCGCTCATGCAACAGTTCAACATCGGGGTGGTCGTCGCTTTCCGACAGCACGCGCGCAATAACCCGGCGCTGCTCGGTTATGCGCAGCCCCTTATCGGCACATAATTGTTCGAGATCGATTCTCTGGTGCAATTTGGCTTCCCGCATGAAAAACGCCCCGTACCCTTACCGGGCCGGAGCGTCTTCCTCAAGGCGATCGCGAAGGTTTAGTCAGCCTTCTTCTTACGACCGCGCTTCTGGCCCGGTTTGCGGCCGAGGCCGATCTTGACTGCCAGATCGCGGCGGGTCGCCGCATAGTCGGGGGCGACCATCGGATAGTCGGCCGAAAGATTCCAGCGCGCGCGATACTCATCCGGTGTCAGACCATGTTCAGTCGACAAGTGACGCTTGAGCATCTTCATCTTCTTGCCACAGTCGAGACAGACGAGATGATCCTTCTTTACGGACGAACGGATCGAAACGGCCGGTTCGGGGACTTCTTCCGCAGCGGCACCGCTGGGATCCAGCCCCGACAGGGCCGAATAGACGTTGTTAATCAAGGTCGGGACTTCATTAACATCGACATTGTTGTTACTTACATGTGCCGCGACAATGTCCGAAGTTAGAGTGATTAGGGTCTCGGTCATGTCCGTATCGAAATCTTGCATTATTTGCCCTTCTGAATTGCGTCGGATCGCTCGCCCTGCGACCTGTTCTATGTCTCTATTGTATAAAACAGACAAGAAAATGCAATAAATGAAGTAGGCCGATATTTTGACGCATTACTACAACTTTTTTCGTTGTTTTGTCGCGCTGCTACAAGTTTCGGGCAAAAGTAATGGCATCGACCGTGGTCGAATCCAGAGTTCGGTAGTAAGCGCGCCGCTTTCCGATGGGTTCGAATCCGCAGCTGCGATAAAGTATTTCGGCGGGATTGTTGGCGCGCATTTCGAGAAAAATGCGTTCCGCGCCGGCGTCCCGTGCCATAGTCGCGAACATCTCGATCAACTTCCGGCCGAGCCCCTTGCCGCGCATTTGCGGACGCACGGCGATAAGCAGCAACTCTTCCTCGCCGGGCGCGCGCCGGGCAAGGACGAAACCAGCCGCTTCGCCCCCGATTGCGGGCCGATTCCCATATTCATCGATAAGAATCGCATAAGTGTGGGGCATGGCCAGAGAGTTGGCGACCTGCTGGCGTGTCCATGCCTCGCGCCAGAAAGGCTCGAAGGCGGCATCCATCACAGCCATGAGCTGGTCGATCTCGCTCATCGACCTGGCAGTTTAGCGTCGGGTGCCCGCCCGTAAAGCGGGGCAATACTGTCGCTCAAAAGGCTGGTTGGCACTCTCAGCGCACTGCGCGCGTCAGGTAGCGCAACCGTGGGGGAAGCGGCCCCGGCTTGCAGGGCGAGGTCTTCCGCTTTCGAACCCGCCACGACGGCCCGGAGATCACGGTTTGCGGCGACATCCGGAGCGACCGAGGCGACGGCCTCGATCGGCAGGCCATCGCCCCCGAAGTCCTGGACGAACCATTCGCCATGGCCGCCATTCATACATACGGTGACGCAAGCGTCGTTATTGCCCCGCGCCATTGCGGCCACCAGGGCGAGCGTCGGGTATCCACGGACCCGAGCCCGCCAGGCGATCCCCAGCGCCCGTGCCACTGCGACGCCAATCCGCACCCCGGTAAAACTGCCGGGGCCGAGCGAGACACGTATCTCCTCCGCGCGGCCCCTATCGGGCAATTCGGCAATCATCGGGACGAGCCTTTCGGCATGACCGCGGCCGAGTACCTCATGCCGCGCATCGACAAGCGCGCCCTCTTCGAACAGCGCCACCGAGCAGGCTTCCGTTGCGGTTTCTATTGCCAATACGCGCATGGGCGCGCACTGCCCCAGCCAGGGCTGGGCTGCAAGTCAGGCGATACTGTTAAAGGTCTCGAAGTCGGGGCGCGGACTGCGATCGAAAATGCTTTTGCGATCGCCATAGCCGATCGAGCAGATGAAGTTGCTTCTATGCCTTGGGCTATCGCCGAAAAAGGCTTTGTCGACCGCTTCGTTATCGAAACCGGACATCGGCCCGCAGTCGAGGCCAAGGGCTCGGGCGGCAATCATCAAATAGGCACCCTGGAGCGAACTGTTGCGGAAGGCCCCTTCCTTGCGGCCTTCCTCGTCGCCCTCGAACCAGCTTTTCGCGTCGGTATGCGGAAAGAGCCAGGGCAGTTCCTCGTGGAAATCGATGTCGTAGCCGATAATCGCCGTGACCGGTGCGGTCTTGATCTTGTCCCGATTTCCTTCCGAGGCGCACTCGGCCAGCTTAGCCTTGGCCTCGTCCGATTTCACCCAAACGATCCGTGCAGGTTGCATGTTGGCCGAGGTCGGACCCATCTTTAGTAGCTCATAGATTGCCTTGATCTGTTCGTCGCTCACCGGCTTGTCGAGCCAGCCATTATAGCTGCGGGCGTCGCGGAAGATCAGGTCGAGTGCGTCGGCGGAAAGCATATCGGCCAAGGTTGTTTTTCCTTTGGTTGAATGAAGGAAGTCAGGCTGCGCGGACTTCAACGACCTCGGGAACATAATGTTTCAGCAGGCCCTCGATCCCGTGCTTGAGCGTGGCGGTGGACGAAGGGCAGCCCGAGCATGCGCCCTGCATCTGCAGATGAACCACGCCATCACGATAGCCGCGATACTGGATGTCACCGCCATCACCCGCGACTGCCGGGCGGACACGGGTTTCCAGCAATTCGTTGATCTGCGCGATGATGTCGGCATCCTCGTCGCGCTCCTCCACCAGCATGCCGTCCTCTTCCGGCGGAACCGCGATGCCGCCCGCCGTACCGGGCGCGAACAGCGGCGCCTGCGACACGAAGTGATCGAGCAGGATAGCCAGAACCTGCGGCTTGAGATCGGTCCAATTGACGCCAGGGGCAGCGGTCACGGTGACGAAATCGCTTCCGAAAAACACATTCACGACCTCGCCGGTATCGAAGATGGCCTGCGCCAGCGGGCTGGCCTCGGCGGATTCCGGCGTGGCGAATTCGCGCGTCCCCTTGCTCATGACCGGTTGACCGGGCAGAAATTTGAGGCTCGCGGGATTGGGCGTGGTTTCGGTCTCAATGAACATGGGTCACGATGTAGGAAGCTGGGAAGGCCGGGACAAGGAAGGATCGCTTGTCCAGCGAACATTCACCTAGCCTTCACGCTTTGCCCGCCTATATGCCTTGCATGACTCATTTCTCGCGTGCTTTCCGGCGTTTCGCGCTCATCCTTCCCGCCGCGCTGCTCTTCCCGCAGCCCATGCTCGCGCAGGAACCGGCCGAGCCGTCACCTCAATTCGTTACTCAGCCCGATGAAACGCCGTGGATATACGAAGGCAGCGACGTTCCGCGTGACAAGGAATGGATCTTCGGCGAGTTGCCGAACGGCTTGCGTTATGCCGTGCGCAAGAACGGCGTTCCACCCGATCAGGTTTCGATCCGTGTGCGGATCGATGCAGGCTCGCTCCATGAAGAAGATAGCGAGCGCGGATATGCGCACTTGCTCGAGCATCTGCTGTTCCGCGAAAGCCGCTATCTCGCGGTGGGCGAGGCGATCCCCACCTGGCAGCGTCTTGGCGCGACCTTCGGCAGCGATACCAACGCGCATACCAGCCCGACCGAAACGGTCTTCAAGCTCGATTTGCCCAATATCGACGAAGCGAAGCTGGCCGAAAGTATGAAGCTGCTTTCGGGCATGGTGCGCAGCCCGGTCCTCAGCGATACCAATGTCGGGGCAGAAGTGCCGATCGTCCTGGCCGAAAAACGCGAGCGCGGCGGCGCTTCGGAACGGGCGGGTAACGCAAGCCGCGAAATCCTGTTTGCGGGTCAGCGCCTGGCAAACCGCGTTCCGATCGGGACCGAAGCAACCCTAGGCGCCGCTACCGGAGCGAGCGTAAGCGCCTTCTACAAACGCTGGTACCGACCCGAGAATGTGGTGGTTTCGGCGGCGGGTGACATGGACCCGATGCAACTCGCCGCGGAGATCGAGAAATGGTTCGGCGACTGGCAGGGCGAGGGGCCGTATGTTCCCGCGCCCGACTTCGGTGATCCGGTTGCGCCCTCGGGGGCGGATCCGGCCAATCCGGTGGGCGAAATCGGCGTTGTCGTCGAACCCGACCTGCCGCGGTCCTTTTCCTATGCGGTCATGCGACCGTGGCGGCCGGTTCTCGATACCGTCGCCTATAACGAAGGTTTGCTGCGCGATGCGCTGGCGCAGGCGCTGATCAATCGCCGCCTCGAAGCGCGTGCGCGTGCGGGCGGCAGTTATCTCTACGCACAGGTCGCGCAAGACGATGTCAGCCGCTCGGCCGATATGACCTTCGTCAATTTCGCGCCGCTGACCGAAGACTGGCGCGCTGCTCTCGACGATATCCGGTCCGTGATCGCCGATGCTCTGGCAACCCCGCCATCCCGGGAAGAGATCGACCGCGAACTCGCCGAGTTCGAAATCGTTTTCAAAAGCCAGGTCGAGCAACGCCGCGTATTGCCCGGTCCACGGCTTGCCGACGACGTGGTGAATGCAGTCGATATCCGCGAAGCGATCGCCGCGCCGGAAACGGTTCTGATGGTGTTCAATTCGATGCGGGAGACGGTGACGCCGGAACTGGTGCTCGAGCACACCCGCGCGCTGTTTTCCGGCGACGTGATCCGAGCCGCCTATGTCACCCCGGCAACCGGCGAGGCGACCGAACAGGCCATTCGCAGCGCCTTGCTCGAACCGGTCGAGGCCGATGGCAATGCGCGCATCGCCGCAGAGGCGATTTCCTTCGACGATTTGCCGCCGGTCGGCGAGCCCGGGGAAATCGAGGCGCAAGGGCCGATCGGCGTGCTCGATATCGAGCGGGTCGATTTCTCCAATGGTGTAAAGGCGATCCTCTGGTCTAACGAGGCCGAACCCGGCCGGGTGGCGGTGAAGGTCCGTTTTGGCGCCGGGTTCCGGGCAATCGAAGCGGACCAGTCGGTTTATGCCAATCTCGGATATGCCGCACTGATCGGGGCCGGTATCGGCGAACTGGACCAGGAACAGCTCGATCTGCTTTCGACTGGCCGCAAATTCGGATTCGAGTTCCAAACCGGCGACGGGGCCTTCACCTTTTATGCGCAGACGCGGGAAGCGGACCTCGACGAACAGCTCTATCTTTTCGCGGCCAAGCTGGCGATGCCGGGCTGGGATCCCAATCCCGTGGCGCGGGCCAAGGCGGCGGGCAAGCTGGCGTATGAAAGCTATTCGGCCAATCCGAGCGGAATCCTCCAGCGCGATCTGGAATATCTCCTTCGCGGAAACGATCCACGTTTCCGCACGCCGACGCCCGA
Source organism: Erythrobacter sp. SN021 (assembly GCF_021864455.1). Lineage (NCBI taxonomy): Bacteria > Pseudomonadati > Pseudomonadota > Alphaproteobacteria > Sphingomonadales > Erythrobacteraceae > Erythrobacter > Erythrobacter sp. SN021. The sequence goes on along the minus strand of NZ_JAKKUW010000001.1, from coordinate 760,843 downwards.
CATGCTAGATGCGGCGACGCCCGAGGAATTTCGCGCGGTGTGGGAACCCCTGCTCAAACAGGGGCCGGTGGAAGTCCTTGTCTTCGGCGAGTTCGACAAGGATGCGACGATCGAGACCTTGCGCAAGACCTTCGGCGCATTGGAACCGCGCGAAATGCCTTCCGACGCGGTGTTGAATCGCCTCGTGCCATTTCCCGAAGCTGGTGAGACCGAGGTGCGCTATCATCGCGGCGATGCCAATCAGGCCGCGGCGGTCCTCGCCTGGCCCAGCGGTGCGGGGGTCGAGAACCTGCGCGAATCGCGCCGCCTCGAAGTGCTCGCCTCATTGTTCAACAACCGGCTGATGGACGCCATGCGCGAACATGCCGGTGCCAGCTATTCGCCGGTGGTCCGTTCCGACTGGCCCAGCGACGTGAATAGCGGCGGGCGCATCGCGGCGCTGGCGCAGTTGCGGCCCGAAGACGTGCCTGTCTTCTTCGCCGAGGCAGAACGTATCGCGAAGGAACTGGCCAGCGAGCCGGTTGGCGAAGACGAGTACAACCGTGTGGTCGAACCGCTTCGCCAATATGTCAGCCGCGCTTCGACCGGCAATCTGTTCTGGCTGTATCAGTTGGAAGGCGCGACCGTGGACAGCCGCCGTGTTCCGATGCTGCGGTACCTTCTGGCGGACTATACCCAGACGCCGCCCGCCGCGCTGCAGGCGCTGGCCCAGAAGTATTTCGCCTCGCGCGAGGCGTGGCGGCTGGCGGTCATTCCGCAGGGTCAGGACCTGGCAAGGTCGGCACCCGTCGGCGATGCTGGACCGGGCCGCTGAAGCGGTCACTGCAATCGACGTTTTAAGCTGGCCAAGCAAATGCTGCTTGCGCCATGATGCGTGCTCGTCTGCTACAGGCGATCACTCAGGCGCCTTGACCGGCGCCGCAAACGGAAGAGACAATGGCGACGAACTGGGCACCCGATAGCTGGCAGGGATATGAGGCAAGGCACTTGCCCGAATATCTCGACACGGCTGCTCTCGAAACGGCAACCGCCACGCTCGAAACGCATCCCCCGCTGGTCTTCGCGGGCGAGGCACGCGCGCTCAAGGCCGACCTTGCCGATGTAGCCGAAGGCCGCGCCTTCCTGTTGCAGGGCGGCGATTGCGCGGAAAGCTTCGCCGAATTTCATCCCAACAATATTCGCGATACTTTCCGTGTGCTGTTGCAGATGGCGGTGGTGATGACCTTCGCCAGCAAAAAGCCGGTGGTGAAGGTCGGCCGCATGGCAGGCCAATTCGCCAAGCCGCGAAGTTCCAATACCGAAACGCAAGGCTCCGTTACGCTGCCGAGCTATTTCGGCGACAACATCAACGGCATCGAATTCGATGCGGATTCCCGCACCAACGATCCGCAGCGTATGGTCCGCGCCTACTCGCAGGCGGCGGCTACGCTCAACCTCCTGCGCGCCTTCGCGACTGGCGGGTATGCCAATTTGCGCCAGGTTCACCAGTGGACGCTCGATTTCATGGGGCGCAGCCCCTGGGCCGACCGTTTCTCGGATATCGCCGACCGCATCGGCGAAGCGCTCGACTTCATGGAGGCTTGCGGGGTCGATCCGCAAGTGCTGCCGCAATTGCAGCGCACCAGCTTCTACACCAGCCACGAGGCCTTGCTGCTGCCTTACGAGCAGGCCTTGACCCGGCGCGACAGCTTGACAGGCGATTGGTACGACACATCCGCGCATATGGTTTGGATCGGCGACCGAACCCGGTTCGAAAATAGCGCGCATATCGAATTCGCGCGCGGCATCGGAAACCCGCTGGGCATGAAATGCGGGCCGAGCCTGGAAACCGATGCGCTGCTGAAATTGCTCGATACGCTCAATCCCGCGCGCGAGCCGGGGCGCATCACCCTGATCAGCCGCTTCGGCCACGATAAGGTGGAGGACGGCCTGCCGCGCCTCGTTCGCGCGGTGAAGGCGGAAGGCCATCCGGTGGTGTGGAGCTGTGATCCGATGCACGGCAATGTCGTGAAGTCGGAAAGCGGCTACAAGACACGACCTTTCGATCGCATTCTGCGCGAGGTTAAGGGTTTCTTCGCTGTGCACCGCGCGGAAGGCACGCATCCGGGCGGCATCCATATCGAGATGACCGGACAGGACGTGACCGAATGCGTGGGGGGTGCGGTGGCCATCACCGACGAGGCGCTAAAGGATCGCTATCACACACATTGCGATCCGCGCCTCAACGCCGCGCAGTCGCTCGAGCTGGCTTTCCTCATCGCCGAGATGCTCAATGAGGAACACGGCGTGCGGCAAGCGAACGCGGCCTGAGCTTCGCGGGAAACAGGGCAGAACCGGCGCCTGCCGGGATCGCTCGGGATGCGCAGCATATTGCCTGAACTTCCTGCCATACGCTTGTTTGGACGGGAGTTTTTTCACCTGCGGCCTTTAAACGGTCACTGAAATACGCCATGGTGAGAGACGGTCGCCATGTGTCGGTGACCGCCATGAAGGGGGGATGGAATGTCCCATGCCCAAACCAGATCCCAACCCGCTCCGGCGCTCGGCGATGCGCTCGCGGTTCGCTATGCCGCCTTGCGCAATCTGAGCGAAGCGCTGGTTGCACCGCTCAGCGATGCCGATGCAACCATCCAGTCGATGGAAGATGCCAGCCCGGCCAAATGGCACCTCGCGCATACGACGTGGTTCTGGGAAACGTTCCTTCTGCGCGATCACCTTGATGGATACGCGTTGTTCGACGACGATTGGCCCTTCGTCTTCAACTCCTATTACGAGGCGGAGGGCGAACGGATCGCGCGGTTTTCGCGCGGGATGCTGTCGCGGCCCACACTGGAAGAGGTCTTGGCCTGGCGCGCGCATGTCGATGAGGCGATGGCGCCGCTGTTCCAGCGCGAGGCGCTGGCGCCGCTGATCGAGCTTGGCATGGCGCATGAACAGCAGCATCAGGAATTGCTGCTGACCGATATCAAACATGCGCTGTTCCAGAACCCGCTCGGCGCGGCGATGTGGGATGCGCCCAGAGGGCGGGCAACGCCGCAAGACGACGGTTGGCTGCGCTACCCCGGCGGTATCGCGCGTATCGGCCATCAATCGGATGGATTTGCGTTCGACAATGAAGGGCCTGCGCACCGCGTCCTGCTCGAACCCTTTGCGCTGTCCTCGCGCCTGGTGACGAATCGTGAATGGGCAGATTTCATAGCCGATGGAGGCTACCAGGCGGCGACATTGTGGCTTTCCGACGGCTGGGCCTGGGTGTGCGATAATGCTATCGATGCGCCGCTTTACTGGCGCGATGGCGAACAGTTCACCCATTCCGGCTGGCGAGAGCGCGATCCGAATGCGCCGGTCACACATATCTCCTATTTCGAGGCGGACGCCTTTGCGACCTGGGCGGGTAAGCGCTTGCCGACCGAGTTCGAGTGGGAGGCGATAGCCCGTGGCCAGGAAGGGGAAGGCCCCGCGCACGACCCAAATGGCGGAAATCAGTTGGACGGCCCATCGCCGCCGCTTCCAATTGGCGGTGACGGCCTGTTCGGTGATTGCTGGCAGTTCACGCGTTCGGCCTATCTGCCCTATCCCCGCTTCAAGCCAGCGGCTGGCGCTGTGGGCGAATACAACGGCAAATTCATGAGCGGTCAGTTCGTGCTTAAAGGCGCGAGCTGCGCGACTGTGCGCGGCCATTCGCGCGCCAGCTACCGAAACTTCTTCTACCCGCACCAGCGATGGCAGTTCACCGGCCTGCGTCTGGCAAAGGATATCTGATGAAAGCCGAAACCGGAATTTCCCTCGTCGATCTGGACGAGGATGGCGTTGATCGTGCTTTTCGCGCCGATGTCCTGAAAGGTCTTCGCCAGCAACAGAAGGCGGTGCCCGCCCGGTGGTTCTACGATGAGGAAGGGTCTCGTCTGTTCGAACAGATCACGCGGGTCGCCGAATATTATCCGACCCGTGCCGAAACCGAGATACTCGGCGCGCAAGGTGCGCAATTCGCCGATCTCATCGGGCCGGAACGAGCCGTGGTGGAATTCGGCTCCGGCAGCTCGGTGAAGACGCCGCTATTGCTCGAGGCGATCGCGCCCGCCGCTTACGTTCCGCTCGATATATCGGGCGATTTTCTCCGTCAGAGCGCGGCTGCCCTGGCACGGAAATTCCCGCACCTGCCAGTCTACCCCGTGGAGGCGGACTTCATGCGCCGCGTCAGCCTGCCAGACGAGGTGTCCGCGCTGGCGAAGCTCGGTTTCTTCCCCGGCTCGACGATTGGAAATATGGTGCCACGCACGGCCGTCGATCTGTTGCGCTCCATGCGTGCAACGCTCGGCGCCGATGAGGGCGAAAGCCCGATGTTGTTGATCGGGATGGATCTGGTGAAGGATCGGGCTGTTCTGGAAGCGGCTTATGACGACGCGGAAGGCGTGACGGCCGCGTTCAACACCAATCTGGTCAGGCGGATCAACCGCGAACTCGACGGCACGATCGACCCGGCCGCTCTCGAGCATAGCGCGGTGTGGAACGACGATCTGGCGCGGATCGAAATGCATCTGCGCGCGACGCGTGATTTCTCCTTCGAGGTTTCGGGAGAGAAATTCTCGCTACGAAAGGGCGAGACGATCCATACGGAAAACAGCCACAAGTTCACCCGGCGCAGTGCCTACACGCTGTTGCTTGCCGGTGGCTGGACGCCGGTCCGGCGATGGCTGGACGAGGAAGAACGGTTCTCGGTCATCCTGGCGATTGCGACGGAGCAACGCGAAGCGCCCTGACCGACTGCAGGGGTCATGGACGCTTCATGGCCCCGTTCCTATATGGGATAAATGGATCTCGAACCCGTCTTCCAGGCAGTCGCCGATACCCTGCGCGCGATTCCGCGTTCGGAGTTGCTGATCGCGGCGCTGGCGGCGATGACATTGGGCTGGATCGGTGCCGTAGTAGCCAGGCGTTCGGCGCTGGGCGGCATTCTGCGCATTGCGAGTTCGCTCGCGCTTGGGCTGATCCTGCTCACGGTGGTGCTGCAACTGTCCCGTTTCGATCCGCGCTTCGACGTGGCGGTGCCGCAGATCGGGCTGCCCGAACAAATGGTCGAGGGCGGCGAAACCCGCATTCCCCTTTCGGCGGACGGGCATTTCTGGGTGCGTGCCGAGGTCAATGGCGTGCCCGGCAATTTCATGATCGATACCGGCGCCACTTTGACCGCGATATCCGCGCCCCTGGCCGAACGCGCGGGGCTTGAGCCGCGGCGCGGCGGCATTCCGATCATGCTCGGCACCGCCAATGGCACGGTCCAGGCCCATGTCGCCACGGTCGACAGCCTGACTTTCGGCAATGTCAGCGCCAGCGGGACCGATGCGGCGATCGCGGAGAGCTTCGGCGATTTCAACGTCATCGGCATGAATGTGCTTGCGCGGCTGGGATCGTGGCGGGTGGAGGACAATACCCTGATCCTGGTCCCCCGCACCGAGGATACGATTTCGTAAAATCCGCCGTTGGATCGCGCGGCGCGAGCCGCTAGGCCTGCCATCCATGGACCGTGCGATCACGCTTCCCGCACCCCCGCCACTTGGCACTCTGCTTTCGCAGGGTTCCCTGGCGGTGTTTCTCGATTTCGACGGGACCTTGGTCGAGATCGCATCCGATCCCGATGCCATCCTCGTTCCCCCGGATATGGGCGATCGGCTGAGGTCGTTGCGGGACCGGTTGGAGGGCCGGTTGGCACTTGTCAGCGGGCGCGCGCTGGATGATGTGGAACGGCATCTGGGCCAGCTCGACCTCGCGCGGGCCGGATCGCACGGCCTGGATCGAATCCATGCCGATGGGCGTCCCGCCGGATCGATACCCGCGCCGCTGCCGGACGAGGTGATTACGAAGCTGCGCCATTTTGCTCAGGATCATGGCTTGCTCTTCGAGCTGAAGACCCATGGCGGCGCCCTGCATTATCGCCAGCGGCCTGAATACGAAAAACAGGCGCAGGCTTTTGCCGCCGACCTTGCCGACAAACACGGGCTGGCGGTCAAACGCGGGAAAGCAGTGGTCGAACTGGTCCGACCCGGTGCCAGCAAACGGGGCGCCGTTGAAGCATTCATGGAACAACCGCCCTTTGTCGGCGCGATGCCGCTCTTCATCGGCGACGATGTGACCGATGAGGATGGTTTTGCAGGCGCGGCCGATTTTGGCGGTTTCGGCATTGCCGTGGGCGAACGCCCCAGCGAGCGGGCACAATACAGGCTCGACAACGTTGCTGCAGTGCACCATTGGTTGGAGATATGATGCAGGCCGATCTCGAGCTGTCCCCCATCGGCAATTGTCAGGTCAGCGCGCTGTTGGATCGCGAGGGCGCCTTCGTCTGGGGGTGCGTTCCGCGAGTCGATGGTGATCCGGTGTTTTGCTCGCTGCTTAATGGCGATGTTCGCGACCGGGGCATCTGGCGCTTCGAACTCGACGGCCAGACCAAGGCCACGCAGCGCTACGAACGCAACACCGCGATCCTGGTCACCCGCCTCGAGAGTGAGGATGGCAGTGCGGTCGAAATCCACGATTTCGCGCCGCGGTTCGAGCGTTCGGGCCGAATGTACCGGCCTGTAGCCTATGCCCGTATCGTAAGGCCCGTGGCCGGCGCTCCGCGCATGCGCGTCGTACTCACGCCGATGAAGGATTACGGGGCGGGGCTGGCCGCAACCACCAATGGCACCAACCACGTCCGCTACCTGATCGGCCCACAGGCACTGCGCCTGTCGACCGATGCGCCTGTCGGCTACATCCTCGAAGGGCGCAGCTACCGCGTGGAGAGCGACCAGCATTTCTTCCTTGGTCCGGACGAACCCTTCGTCGGCAACATCCGCGACGAGGTACGCCGGATGGAGGCGATGACCGCGCGGTACTGGCGGCACTGGGTACGCGGCCTGCACATCCCGCTCGAATGGCAGGAAGAGACGATCCGCGCGGCGATCACGCTCAAACTGTGCCAGCACGAAGAAACCGGCGCGATCGTCGCCGCGCTGACCACATCGATTCCCGAAGCCGCGAACAGCCAGCGCAACTGGGACTATCGCTATTGCTGGATCCGCGACAGCTATTACACCGTGCAGGCGCTCAATCGCCTCGGCGCGCTCGACGTGCTGGAGAAATACCTCACCTATTTGCGCAATATCGTCGACCAGGCGCGCGGCGGGCAGATCCAGCCGCTCTATTCGGTCATGGGTGCCGACGACCTCCACGAGTTCGAGGCTAAGCATCTTGCCGGATATCGCGGCATGGGGCCTGTCCGCGTTGGCAATGCCGCCTACAAGCAGGTGCAGTACGATTGCTACGGCCAGATCGTCATGCCGACCGCGCAGGCTTTCTTCGACACACGGCTGCTGCGCATGGCCGACGAATGCGATTTCGCCCATCTGGAGGAAGTAGGCGAGGCGGCCTGGGCCAAGCATGACAAGCCCGATGCGGGCCTGTGGGAATTCCGCACCCGGCAGGAAGTGCACACCTATTCGGCCGTTATGTGCTGGGCAGCGTGCGACCGGCTCGCCAATGTCGCCGCGACGCTGGGCAAAGGCGATCGGGTGGTTTTCTGGAAGAAGCGCGCCGAAGCGATCCGGGAGACGATTGAGACGAATGCCTGGAAGAAGCAGGGCCAGCATTATGGAGCCAGTTTCGAAAACGGCTATCTCGATGCCAGCCTGCTGCAATTGGTGGAATTGCGCTATCTCAAGCCGGACGACGAGCGTTTTCTGAAAACCTTCGCCGCGGTCGAACGCGAGCTGCGCCGGGGCGATCACATGCTGCGCTACGCCGCCGAGGACGATTTCGGCGCGCCAGAGACGGCCTTCAACGTCTGCACCTTCTGGCTGATCGAGGCTCTGGGGCTGGTCGGTCGGGAGGAGGAAGCGCGCGAGATCTTCTGCTCGATGCTCAGTCACACGACCAGTTCGGGGTTACTAAGCGAAGATCTCGATTATGAAACCGGCGAGCTGTGGGGGAACTTCCCGCAGACCTACTCGCTGGTTGGTATAATCAATTGTGCCGGACTGTTGAGCAAACCCTGGAGCGAAGTGCGCTGAGCACCGATCCCCGCCTTGTTGTCATCTCGAACCGTGTCGCGGTGCCCAAGGCGCGCGGCGCGGCGGGGGCGCAGGGTGGTTTGGCGGGTGCGCTTCATGCGGCGCTGAAATCGCGCAAGGGCCTGTGGTTCGGCTGGTCCGGACAGGAAAGCGGCTCGGGGCGGACCGGCCATATCGACACGCAGACCAGCGATGGCGTGACCACCGCCACGATCGACCTCTCGCAGCGCGATATCGACGAATATTATAATGGCTATGCCAATTCGACACTCTGGCCGTTGTTCCATTATCGCCTCGACCTTGCCGAATACGAACGCGAGACGGGCAAGGGCTACGAGCGGGTCAACGAGCGCTTTGCCGACTTGTCCGCGCCGCTGATCGAGCCCGAGGATGTCGTATGGGTCCACGATTATCACCTGATCCCACTCGGTGAACGGCTGCGCTCGCGCGGGCTTAAAAACCGGATCGGCTTCTTCCTCCACATCCCTTGGCCTGCAACGCGCCTGTTCGTTTCGCTCCCTTACCACGAGCGCCTAGTACGCACCTTGCTCTACTACGACGTGGTCGGCTTCCAGACGGAAGAATGGCTCGACAGCTTCCTGCACTATTGCGAGAACGAGCTTGGCGCCCAGGTCGACAAGGGGAGCGGCGCGGTCACGTTCGAAGGGCGCACCACATTGGCGCGTGCCTACCCCATTGGCATCGATTGGGATCATTTTTCCCGCCTCGGCGAAACCGGTGACGCGCGGCAGGCACAGCAGCGCTTGCTCAGTTCGACCCGCCGCCGCACCGCGATGATCGGGGTCGACCGGCTCGATTATTCCAAGGGACTGCCCGAACGTATCGACGGGATCGGCCGTTTCTTCGAAAGAAATCCCGAGCGCGTGCGCGATCTCGTCTTCATCCAGATCGCGCCGCCCAGTCGCGAGGATGTCGAGAGCTATCAGGCGATCCGCGCCGAGCTGGAACAGAAATGCGGCCAGATCAACGGCGCGCGCAGCGAGGTCGACATGGTGCCGATCCGCTACGTCAATCGCGGCTACAGCCATGCCGAACTATTCGGCTTTTTTCGCGCCGCGAAGATCGGTCTCGTGACCCCCTTGCGCGACGGGATGAACCTCGTCGCCAAGGAATATGTCGCTGCGCAGGACCCGGAGGACCCGGGCGTGCTGATCCTGTCGCGCTTCGCCGGGGCCGCCGCGCAATTGCCCGATGCCGTGCTGGTCAATCCGCACAGCCCCGACGATATCGACCATGCGATCCGCACCGCGCTCGACATGCCGCTCGCAGAGCGCAAGAGCCGCCATGAGAAGATGATTGCGACGGTGCGCGACGACAATGTGCAGCAATGGACCGCGAACTTCCTGCGCGACCTTTCGTAAGGCGCGGTCCGCTGCGCGATTGCGCATACCCTGCGTGGCTGCCACCGTCCCGCGCATGATTCGCGACGCATTTCTCGACACCCAGGGCATCCACAATTTCCGCGATTACGGCGGCTGGAAGACGCGCGGCGGCGGGACGGTGCGCACCGGCCTGCTCTACCGCTCGGGCCACCATGTCGAGGCCACCGATACAGACCTTTCGGCCATCGCCCCCCTCGGCATCCACACGGTTATCGATCTGCGCGGGCAAAGCGAGCGTTCGGCCCATCCCTGCCGCAGGGTCGAAGGATTCGATGGCGAGGTGGTCTTCTACGACGGGGAGACGACCAGCAGCCCGCCACATATGGATATCGATCCGGACATGGCCGCTTCCGACTTCGCGCGCGAACGGATGCTGGCGGTCTACACCCGTATGCCCGACAACCCGGCGATGATCGACATGTTCGGACGCTATCTCAATATCCTCGTCGAGCGGCAGGGCGCGAGCCTGGTGCATTGCTATGCCGGCAAGGACCGCACCGGTGTTGCGGCGACCATGCTGCTGCATATCCTCGGCGTGTCGGAAGACGATCAGCGCCGCGAATTCCTGCGCACCAATGACAGCCCGACCTTCGATGTTCTCGCGCGCCAGTCGCTTCCGGGAATCGAGGCGCGGCTGGGGCGCAAGCTCGACGAAGGGGCGGCGAAGGACCTGCTCGGCGTGCGCGAAGAGTATCTCGATCGCTATCTCGAGATCGCGAGCCAGCGGCATGGCAGCTTCGATGGCTATCTCGAACGGGCGATAGGTGTGGATGACGCACTGCGCGATGCGCTCATTGCACGCTTCGTGGCGTGACTCTCGGTTCGCCGGTTCCCATATAGCCGCGATACCTTTTCAGACTGACGGATTTGACGATATGGCTACCCATCGCACCAAAATGCTTATCATCGGCTCCGGCCCGGCGGGATACTCCGCCGCCATTTACGGCGCGCGCGCGATGATGGAGCCGATCGTGGTGCAGGGCCTCCAACCGGGCGGCCAGTTGACGATCACCACCGATGTCGAGAACTATCCCGGCTTTGCCGACGTTATCCAAGGCCCCTGGCTGATGGAACAGATGCAGAAGCAGGCCGAACACGTCGGCACGCGGATGATGTGGGATACGATCGTCGATGTCGACCTGTCGAACGGTTCGCCCTTCAAGGCCGTGGGCGACAGCGGCGATGAATATATCGCCGACGTGCTGGTGATCTGTACCGGCGCGCAGGCGAAGTGGCTGGGCGTTCCGGGTGAGCAGGAACTGGGCGGCAAGGGCGTGTCCGCCTGCGCGACCTGCGATGGGTTCTTCTATCGCGGCAAGAAGGTCGCGGTGATCGGTGGCGGCAATACCGCGGTCGAGGAAGCGCTCTACCTCACCAACCACTCGGACGATGTGACCCTGATCCACCGCCGCGACGAGCTGCGCGCGGAGAAAATTCTGCAGGAGCGCCTGCTCAACCACCCCAAGATCACCTGTGTCTGGAACAAGACCGTCGAAAGCTTCGAGGCCGGCCCGGGTGGCGCGCTGGGCCATCTCAACCTGCGCGATACCGTGACCGGCGAGGACAGCACGCTGGAAGTCGACGGCGCCTTCGTAGCCATCGGCCACGCGCCCGCGACCGAACTGTTCAAGGGCAAGCTGCCGATGGACGAGGGCGGCTATCTGCTGACCGAACCCGGCTCGCCCAAGACCGAGATCCCGGGCGTATTCGCGGCAGGCGACGTCACCGACCATACCTATCGCCAGGCGGTGACTGCGGCGGGCATGGGCTGCATGGCCGCGCTCGATGCCGAGCGCTTCCTCGCCACGCTCGACGTGGCGGAGCGCGAAGCGGCGGAATAATACCGGCCCCAGTCATTGCGAGCCGAAGGCGAAGCAGTCCATTTCCGGACGTCGCGGCGGTTTGCCGCGCTGGAAGATGGATTGCCGCGGAGCCTCCGGCTCCTCGCAATGACTGTCGGTGCTTACATGTGGATGTCGAACACCACGATGACGGCGTGGAAGATCAACACCATCAGCGCCACGCTCGACAGCGCGTAGAGCACGAAGCGCACCATCACGACATTCGCGGTCGCCTGCACCAGCGAGTGGATCACCCTGAGACCGACGTAAATCCACGCGATCAGCGCATTCATCCCGTCGCCCGAACCCACCAAGGCCAGCAGCAGGGCAACCGCATAAAAGACGGTCGGTGCCTCATGCAGGTGGTTGTAATTATGCGCTTTCCACTGGACTTCGGCTGGCAGCTCCTCGTCGAGCGCCTTTGTCCGGCGCGCATCGTTGGGTTCGATTCCCGCCTCCGACATCGCCGGAATACGGGTGGCATACATCCACAGCCACATAATCATGGTCCATACCATGAGCGCGACGACGGGCTGCAGGATTTGCGATTCGATCATCGGTCGGGAACTCCGTCAGGCCGGCGCGAGGCCGGGATCGTGGAAGAGGGTCAGCGATAGGGCACGGTAGGCGAGGAAGAGCAGCACCAGCGATCCTGCCAGGAAAAGCATGAAGCGGACGGGAACCTTGTTCACCGTTGCCTGCCAGATCGAATGGACGATCCTGAGGCCGACATAGATCCACGCCGCCAGTGCGTCTCCGGCGCTCGGACCCATGATCGCGATGATGACCACGGCCGCGTAGAAGACCGTGGGCTGTTCCATCAGATGCGTGTAATTGTGCGATTTCCAGTTCACCTGCGGCGGCAGCGCGGCTTCGCTATCCTGCCCGCGCACACCGGCCGGCGCATTGCCGACAGCGATGCCGACCTTTGTCAGCGCAGGAAAGCGTGTGAAGGCCATCCAGAACAGCATGACGAGCGACCATGCCACGAGCACCGCGGCAGGTGCGAGCATCTGGGCTTGCATTGTCGAATTCTCCCCTCTCGATCTCAGCCCGAAGGATTGCGGGCCGCAGGATCGATTGTCAAACGCAACTATGTATCGACCAGTGTCGCGGCAAAGCTTGCGGGGTCGGTATTGCCGCCGGTGAGTAGGATCACGGTATCCTCGTCCACCGGCACTTTTCCGGCAAGCGCTGCGGCCAGCGCGGCGGCACCGCCCGGTTCGGCAACCAGGTTGAGCCTCGCGAAGACGAAACGCTGCGCGGCGCGCACCTCTTCATCGGTCACCATCACGCCTGGTTCGGCGCGGCCTGAGAGAACCGCGAGGTTGATGGGCTTGGTTGCATCGGGTTGCAAGGCGTCGCAGATTGTTGAGGGCGGATCGTCCCCGACATGCACGATCTCCCCATTTGCGAGCGCCCGACCCACCATGTCCCATCCTTCGGGCTCGACCACGTGAATCGCGCTATCCGGACAGGCGAGGGCGAGACCGGCCGCCAATCCGCCGCCCCCGCAGCACACTACCAGTCGCGAAGGGCTGCGGCCGAGCTGCGCCTCGATCTCGACGCCCGCGCTACCCTGGCCTTCGATTACCCAGGGATCGCCGAAAGCATGCACCAACACGGCGCCGCGTTCCTTCACCAGCCTTGCAGCCACTTCGTCGCGATCCTCGCCGGGTCGGTCGTAGAGCACGATCTCCGTCCCCAGCGCCCGCGTCGCCTCCAGCTTTACCCGGGGCGCATTGCGCGGAATGACGATAGCCGCCGCGATACCCAGCCGCCGGGCCGCCCAGGCCACCCCTTGTGCATGATTGCCCGAAGACACCGCCACCACGCCGCGCCTCTTCTCCTCGTCGGACAGGTTGGACAGCCGCCACCAGCCGCCGCGGATCTTGAACGCGCCCACCGGTTGCAGGCTCTCCGCCTTCACATGACAGCGCACGCCTTCGATCTCGACCGGCAGCAGCGGCGTCGGCGGCAAGATGCGACCGATGGAATCGGCGGCGGCAAGAACGCCCTGGCGGGTCGGCATGCGGATTTCGTCTCGGATCATTGGCGCACCTAACGCATTTCGCTAGGGGGCGCGCAAGATTCGAATTTTCACGAAAGAGGTTTTACCCATGTCGACAGTCCTGGTGATCGGTGCCGGCGGTGTCAGCAGCGTCTGCGTCCACAAAATGGCGATGAACGCCGAAATATTTTCGGACATCCACCTTGCCAGCCGCACGAAGTCCAAATGCGATGCGATCGCCGCTTCGGTGAAGGAGCGCACGGGGCAGGACGTGACGACTTACGAAATCGACGCGGAAGAAGTCCCCGCGATGGTCAATCTGATCCGCAAGGTCGGGCCGAGCCTCGTGGTCAACCTGGCGCTGCCGTATCAGGATTTGCCGATCATGGACGCCTGCCTCGAAGCGGGCGTCGATTACCTCGACACCGCGAATTACGAGCCCAAGGACGAAGCCAAGTTCGAATATAAGTGGCAGTGGGCCTATCACGACCGCTTCAAGGATGCCGGGCTCATGGCGCTGCTCGGTTCGGGCTTCGATCCGGGCGTCACCAGCGTGTTCACCATGTGGCTCAAGAAGCACAAGCTGAAGACCATCCGCCAACTCGACATTCTCGACTGCAATGGCGGCGATCACGGCCAGGCCTTCGCCACCAACTTCAACCCGGAAATCAATATTCGCGAAGTGACCGCGCCCGCGCGGCACTGGGAAGGTGGCGAATGGGTCGAAACACCGGCGATGGGCAAGAAAGTCGAATTCGATTTCGAGGCGGTCGGCCCCAAAAACATGTACATGATGTATCACGAGGAGCTGGAAAGCCTCGCCAAGTTCAATCCCGAGCTGGAACGCGCACGCTTCTGGATGACGTTTGGCGACGAGTACATCAAGCACCTGACCGTGCTGCAGAATGTCGGCATGACGCGGATCGATCCGGTCCGCTATCAGGGCAAGGACATCATCCCGCTGCAATTCCTCGCCGCCGTGCTGCCCAAGCCCGAGACGCTGGGCGAAACGACCAAGGGCAACACCAATATCGGCGTGATCGCGACCGGGGAAGCGCTCGACGGATCGGGCGAGAAGACATTTTATATCAACAATATTTGCTCGCACGAGGCCGCATACGAAGAAACTGGCAACCAGGCGGTTTCCTATACGACCGGCGTTCCGGCGATGATTGGTTCGGCCATGATGGTCACCGGAAAATGGGACGGCGACGGGGTTTTCAACATGGAAGAAATGGACCCCGATCCCTTCATGGACATGCTCAATGAACACGGCCTGCCCTGGCAGGTGAAGGAGCTCGACGGGCCGGTGTGGTTCTGATATCTAACCGTCTGTTAGTTAGGCAAATGGAGAGTTGTCGTGACCACGAGGTTGGAGGAATATCCAAATCGCATTCGTGAGATTCGCAAACAAAGGGGCATGACGCAGAAGGAACTGGCCCAAGCGATGGGCATGTCAGCAGTGAATATCGGTCATTTAGAATTAGAGCGGCGTGACCCCTCGCTGTCGAACCTAAGGGCTCTGGCCAAAATTTTTGGCATTCCTACTGCGAGTCTTTTGTCCGTTCGCGATAATCCGCACGGATAATCTGACAAATCACCTGTGCAAAAGTTTGGTTCGCGCAGAGAACGCAGAGAAGGTGGGGCGTGGAGATCGATCAGATCTCGTCTCTGGTCATTGAAGAGGCGATTGGCATTCATCGCGAACTGGGACCGGGCCTGTTCGAAACGGTCTACGAGACCGTGCTGGCTGGCCGATTGGAGAGACGAGGCCTGCACGTGCTGCGCCAGGTTCCCGTTCCAATCGAGTTCGATGGCCACGCCTTCGGCGCGGCATTCAAGATCGATATTCTGGTCGAAAATTCGCTGATCCTCGAGATCAAGTCGGTCGAGCAGTTGAACAAGGTTCATGCAAAGCAGATGCTCACCTATTTGCGGCTGACGAAACAGCCCGTAGGGCTTCTCCTCAATTTCTCTGCGCCCACCATGCGCGAAGGTATCAGAAGGCTGGTGAACAATTACCGGTCCGAGTGACCCTCTCTGCGACCTCCTTTCCTCCGCGCTCTCTGCGCGAACCCCAAAAGGCAGAATATTTCAATGAAGACCAAAGCCTGCGGATCGCGGCTCGCACCCTGTTCCGGTCTGAACAGAGGCGAAGGACTTGCATCGCACAAGGACACCAGAAAGACGCGAAGTAACTGGCGCATCGTCATGCCTTTGCTTGCTATCGCTACAGTTCCCTTCGCTTCGACCGTGCCCGCGACCGCGCAATCGCCCGATACCGATCACACAGCCGCCGAGACGGGGGCCTTCGATGCTTCTGCCGCATGGGACGAATTCGAAGAGCTGCTGCGCGGTCGTTATGCCTATATCGAGCGCGACGATGTCGATGTGGAGGCGCAACTGGCGCGCTCAAAGGAGCTGGCCGCGCAAGCGACGGACGAGGCGGAATTTCGCAGTCTCGTCCACCGCACCGCGCTCACCTTTATGGACCCGCATCTGATCGTCGGCCCGTTCACGGACGAGGATTATGCCATCATCATGACCGCGGCGGAAATGGATGCGCGGTTTGAGGGCGGGGTGCTGCGCATTGCCGATATCCGGCGCGATTCGCCCGCCTTTGCTGCCGGTATCCGCGCCGGAGACGAGATCCTGGCGGTGGATTGCGTGGCCGCGCGCGAGGCGGCGCGTCGGCCCTTCGGCGCGGTCCTGCCAGAACCCACCCCCGCGCAGTTCGATTATGGCGCGACGCTGGCGGTGAACGGGCGGCGCGGCCATGCCCGCACGCTGACGGTGCAATCCGCATCGGGCGAGACGCGCGAGGTCACGCTTGCTTCGACTTCCGATTTCCTGCGCGGCCTGCGCGAGCGGGAGATCGTTTCGGTCGACTTCGTCGGAGAAAACAAGGATATCGCGCATCTGCGCATCGCCAATGCGCTGGGCAATAACGATCTCATCACCGCCTTCGATGCCGCAATGGACCAGGCTGCCGGTGCAAAGGCGCTGATCCTCGACCTGCGCGACACGCCGAGCGGCGGCAATACCGAAGTAGGCCGGTCGATCATCGGTCATTTCGTGACCGGGGTGAGCCCTTATCAGATGCACCGTATCCCCGCGCTGGAGCGCGAGTTCACCGTGCCGCGCCAGTTTGTCGAATTTGTCTATCCACGCGGGCCGCATTTTGCGGGGCCGGTTGCTGTGCTGCATGGCCGCTGGACGGGTAGCATGGGCGAAGGCGTGGTGATCGGCATGGATGCCGCCGCGCCCAATGCCGTCACCATTGGCTCCGACATGGGCGATCTGCTGGGTGCGCTGTGGAATTTCTCGCTTGAGAAGAGCCATGCGCGGGTCGATCTGGGCGGGGAAGCCATGTTCCATGTCGACGGAACCCCGCGCGAGGATTACGTGGCCGATATCCCCGTCACCCCGGCGGACAGCGCCCCTGATGGCAGCGATCCGGCGGTGACGGCGGCGCTTGAATATTTCGCTTCGCTCGCGAACAACTAATCGACGAAAGGCGTCTGACATGGAAACAAAAGCCGGCGATCCGGGTGCCTTTGCCGATTTCGACCTGTCGCGCGTCGATAGTCCGGCCTTCGTGGTGGATGCAGCAAAGCTGCGCGCCAATTGCCAGATTCTGGCCGACATCCGCGACGAAGCGGACATCAAGGTGCTGGCCGCGCTCAAGGCCTTTTCCATGTGGTCGACCGCGCCGATCATCGGCGAATATCTCGACGGCGTGTGCACCTCGGGCCTGTGGGAAGCGCGGTTGGCGAGCGAGTTCTACGATGGCGAGATCGCGACCTATTCGGCCGCCTACAAGCCCGAGGAACTGGAAGAGGTCTGCCGCCTGTCCGATCATGTCATCTTCAATTCGCCCGGCCAGCTCGAGCGCGCCGCGCTGATTCTCGAACAGGCGCGGGCGGCAGGACAGGATTTCGACGTCGGCCTGCGCATCAATCCGATGCATCCGACGGGGGAGGTGCCGCGCTACGATCCGTCCAGCCCCGGCAGCCGGCTCGGCTTCCCGATCGACCAGCTTACGCCCGAAATCATGGCGCAGGTCGACGGCATCCATTTCCACAATCTCTGCGAACAGGATTTCGAGCCGCTGCATGCGACCTGGGACAAGGTGTTCGACGCGATCGAACCGTGGTTCGGGCACCTCAAATGGATCAACATGGGCGGCGGGCATCACATCACCCGAGCCGATTACCAGCGCGAGGAATTGGTCGAATTCCTCAAGGATGCCAAGGACGATACCGGCGCGGAAATCTATCTTGAGCCGGGCGAGGCGGTGGCGCTCGACGCGGGTATCCTCGTGGGCACGATCCTCGATACGGGGTTCAACGAAGTGCCCATTGCGGTCGCCGATATCTCGGCCACTTGTCACATGCCCGATGTGATCGAAGCGCCCTATCGCCCGGCAATGCTGGGTGAGAGCGGAGAGCGC
The DNA here is from genome assembly GCF_021864455.1 of Erythrobacter sp. SN021. Classification (NCBI taxonomy): domain Bacteria; kingdom Pseudomonadati; phylum Pseudomonadota; class Alphaproteobacteria; order Sphingomonadales; family Erythrobacteraceae; genus Erythrobacter; species Erythrobacter sp. SN021. The sequence continues at coordinate 743,090 of NZ_JAKKUW010000001.1, read as the reverse complement.
GATGTGCCCGAGATACGCATTGGCGGCCCTTCCTGCCTCGCAGGCGATGTGATCGGCGATTATCGCGTCCCCGGCGGGGCGGAGGTGGGCAAGCGCTTCGCTTTCTTAGACCAGGCGCATTATTCGATGGTCAAGACGAACACGTTCAACGGCGTCCAGCTGCCCTCGATCTACCTCTGGGACAGCGAGACCGACCAGCTCGAGCTGGTGAAGGAGTTCGGTTACGAAACCTTCCGCGACCGGCTGAGCTGACGGCGCGATCCGCCGCATGTGATGCCCGCCGCGCCCCACGCGGGGCTTGTGCATTTTCGGCGCATATTCACTTGCGTTTCATGAGCCAGGATTTATATGCGCCGCTCCCGCTGCCCCAAGGGGACTTCCTAACCGCAAGGCAGCTTGTCGTTTCATGGTCCGCGAGGACTGTTTAGGGGGTCCCTTGAGTTGCAGCATTTCCCTGACGCCCGGTCCGTAGTTCGCGCTCTCGCGCCGGACGAGCCCGTTATCCTCAACCGCCCGCATGCCGCCGCGCGTGCCGCCCGCTTCTTCGTCGATAAGTTTCCGGGCAAGTCGCTCTATGCGGTGAAGGCGAATCCCTCGCCCGATCTCCTCCAGATCCTGTGGGACAACGGCGTCACGCATTACGATGTGGCTTCGATTGCCGAAGTGCGTCTGGTGCGCGCCACGCTGCCCGATGCCGTCCTGTGCTTCATGCATCCGGTGAAGGCACCCAGCGCCATCCGCGAAGCCTATCACACGCATGGCGTGAAGACCTTCAGCCTCGATTCGGCCGAGGAACTGGAGAAGATCGTCCAGGCTTGTCGCAGCGAAGATGGCGAACCGGCGCAGGACCTGCGGCTATGCGTACGTCTGCGCGTTTCGAGCGAATATTCCGAACTCAGCCTCGCGTCCAAATTCGGCTGCGACCTGACCGAAGCGCCCGAACTGCTGCAGCAAGCGCGCCAGCATGCCGACTGGCTCGGCGTCTGCTTCCACGTGGGCAGTCAGGCGATGACGCCGTTTGCCTATGTCCAGGCGCTGGAACGCGTGCGCATCGCCATCGGCGAGGCTTCGGTGGTGATCGACATGATCGATGTGGGCGGCGGCTTCCCGTCGGTCTATCCGGGGATGGAGCCTCCGCCGCTGGAGGACTATTTCCAGATCATCCATCAGAACTTCTACAATCTGCCGGTCGCCTACAATGCCGAGCTGTGGTGCGAGCCGGGCCGCGCGCTGTGCGCCGAATATTCGTCGCTGATCGTAAAGGTCGAGAAGCGCCGCGGCGAGGAACTCTACATCAACGATGGCGCCTATGGCGCGCTGTTCGATGCCGCGCATGTCGACTGGAAATTCCCCGTCCGCGCGCTGGAAGACGACCTCATCAAGCCGGAGATGGATTTCGCCTTCTACGGGCCGACCTGCGACGATGCCGATTACATGCAAGGCCCCTTTGTCCTGCCCGAGGACATCCAGGCTGGCGATTATATCGAGATCGGTATGCTCGGCGCTTATGGCGCGGCGATGAAGACCGATTTCAACGGTTTCGGCGCGGCCGAGCGGATCGTCGTCACCGACGAGCCGATGTCGAGCCTCTACGACGGCAGCCGCACGCGTCCGGCAGCGGACAATGTGGTGAGCCTGCGCTAGATACCCAGTTTAGGGTGGAGTGCGAAGGGTGAGCGCGTCGCGCTGCGCGATAAGCCATGCGCGCTCGGCGGAGCCTTCCTGCAAGCCGATCGCCGTGTCATAGGCCTGGATCGCTTCCCGCACGCTCTGGGTATGCGAAAGCAGTTCGGCCCCGACGGCGTGATAGGCGGGCGATCCTTCCAGCGCGGCGCAAGGCAGCTCCTCGAATTCTCGCAGCGCCGCTGCGGCACCTTGGAGCTTATGGATCGCGACAACTCGGTTGAGCCGAATGAAGGCGCTGTCCCTGATCGCGATCATGCGGTCGTATCGCGCGAGGACGCGGTTCCACGGGGCTGGGTCGGACTGTCGGCGCCGCGAGCACCATAGAGCCTGTATATCGGCCTGGAGCGTCCGCAGCGACGCGTCCTGTGCCGTATCGACCTGCCCGTAATAGTCTCTGGCACGTGCGAGCATGGAACGGTCCCATAGCTGTGGGTCCTGGTCCTCGAGGGGGATCATCTTGCCAGCGGTATCGCGCCGAGCCGGTCGTCGCGCTTCCGAAAACCACAAGGCGGCGGCCAGCGCGTTCACCTGCGCACTGCCCGGCATGAGTGTGGCCAGAATATCGACCAGTTCGAGCGTCTGGCGGGCAAGCAGTGCCTGCTCGCCATCCGGATCGCTCGATGCGTGCGCTTGCGAATAGGCGATCTCGATCGTGCACAGCACGGCTTCCAGCCGTTCGGCAAAAAAGCGATTGTCGGGAATTTCGAACATGATCCCGCTGCCGGCGAGTTTCTTCTTGGCGCGTACCAGCCTTTGGGAAACCGCCGCGGGGCTGAGCAGGCAGGCCCGCGAGATCTGTTTCGCGCTGAAACCGCAGATGGTCGACAGGGCGAGGGCAACGCGCGAGGCGATGTCGATCGCCGGATGACAGCAGGCGAAGAACAGCGCGAGGCGGCGATCCGGGATCATGCTGCGTTCGCTCACGCTCACCTCCTCGTCAAACGATGCCGCCGCCTCGGCATGTGCGCGCACGACACGCGAATGGCGCAGGCTGTCGATCGCAATTCTTTGCGCCACGGCATAGAGCCACGCCGCCCAATCCCGCAGCGGCGAGCGAGTGGCGGCGGCGCGCACGCATGCTTCCGCAAAAGCGTTTTCGGCCAGTTCGACATCGCCGAAGCGGGCGGAAAGCGCAGCGACGATGCGCAGCCGCTTTGCTCTGACAGTCTCGGCCAGATCGACGCTGTTCGCCAAACCTGTCTTAACCCTCGCCGATGCAGGGCCGGATTTCGACCGATCCGTCGCCCGCGAACGGAATGTCCTTGGCGATGGCCATCGCTTCATCGAGCGATGCGACCTCGACAAGGTAGAACCCGCCCAGCTGCTCGCGCGCCTCGGCAAAGGGGCCGTCATGGACCATCGTCTCTTCGCCCTTGCGATGCAGCGTCGTCGCGGTTTCGGGGCCGTTCAACCCTTCGCCGCCAACGATGGCGGAAGCATGCGCTTCACCGAAGGCCTCGTGGCGCCGGATGATCTCGTTCCAGCCATCCTCGTCTTTGTAGTTGGCGTGATCTTCATGGATGAGAAGGGCGTATTTCATCGTAGGTCTCCTGCGAGCCGAGACCGGGAGCGGCCTCGCCTTCAAGACGAATGGGCACCTACCATTTCGACAGCGGCGATGAAAATTATTGCAGCGGTCCGGGGGAACGAATGTTTACCCATCCGTCAGGAGGTCGGTCCGTCGGCTGCGGGCGGGCCTTTGCGCCTCTCCGCCGCATCGCGCTCCCGCCACTCCGCCATGCGCAGGGCCTTGTAGCGGCGCAGCAATTCCACCCGGCGCGGGCGGAAGCTGGTTTCTCCCGCATCGAGGCTCTCGATTCGCGCAACTTCGAATGTGCGGTAGTCTTCGCGGAGCAGACACCAGGCAACCAGCATCAGCGTGGTCGGGCTGTAGGACAGGCCGAGGGGGAAGATTTCGCGCGTGCTGCGGCGGTCCTGCCGGTCGCGATAGGCGATCCGCACGCTCACCTCGTCCCAGCAGGCCTGGCGCAGCAAATCCAGATCGACGGCGATATCCGGGCGCTCCTTTGCCGGACGCCATGATCGCATGATCGCGTGCATGGCCTGGCGTGCCTGCCGGTCGGGCAGGGTGGCGATAATGCGGGCCAGCGCGTCGCGGCCTGCACGGGCAAGGCGCTCGTCGCCCAATTCGTCGAGACTGCCCACCGCCAGCATCAGCGCCTCAGTTTCCAGCCGCGAGAAGCTCTGCGGGGGCAGGGCCGGGTCTTCGGTCAGCGTATAGCCATAGCCAGCCGCACCGTCGATCAGCGCGCCGCCCGCGCGCAAGGTGGCGATATCGCGATAGAGCTGGCGCTGGGAGATCTCGGTCTCCGCCGCCAGCCGCTCGGCGGTGACGGGGGAGGGCAGCCGCCGCAGCGCGGCGAGCAATCGCATGAGCCGGTCCTGTCGCGCCATCGCTACTGCCTCTTTCTGTCAGCAGGGCAGGCATATCCTGCGCGCATAGCAATCGAAAGGAGAACCTTATGCCGACCCTCTACCACTCGCCCCAATCGCGCTCCGACACAGTCGTGGAGCTGGTCCGTATGCTGGGCGCGGATGTGGATGTGAAAGAAGTCACCATTCCCCGGCAGGACGGGTCGGGCGTGTCCGATCCGGCCAATCCGCATCCCGAAAAGAAAGTGCCCTATCTGGTCGATGGCGACGAGCATGTGCGCGAGCGCGGGGCAATCATGCTGTATCTGACCGATGCCTATCCGCAGGCGAAACTGGGGCCATTGCCGGGCGAGGCGGGGCGCGGGGCCTATCTGTCCTGGCTGTCCTATTATCAGGGCGTGATGGAGCCGCTGCTGATCCTGAAATGGGCCGGGGTTACGCATCCGGTGGTCGAGGACGGGCTGGGCAGCGAAGCGACGATGCTGGAGCAACTGGCCGCACCGCTGCGCAAGGGGCCGTGGCTGCTGGGCGAGCGGTTCAGCGCGGCGGACATGCTGTGCAGTTCGCCGTTCCAGTGGTTTTCCGACATGCTGCCCGAACAGGCCGAAATTCGCGACTGGGTTGACCGCTGCGCGAAGACAGTGGCCGGGCTTAGAACATAATGCGGTAGGCCACGCCCGCTGCGCCAATCAGCGATAGATCATGAGACGAGTTGCTCCGATGGCGACCGCGTTTGCAGGGAAGCGGTCGACATGGCGAGTTTGCGCCGAGCCGTGATGGGCAAGAATACGGCTATCCGGTCCACACCTCACATCAAAACACGCGGGTGCCGATCAAGTCGAAGCGCGCGAACTGGGTGATCGCGAAGACAAAGGAGGCGGCGAAGATGGTAAAATGGACACGCCGCCACAGTGTCCACCCGCTGCCCGTCAAGGCGAGCCAGACCCCGGCGATATGGACGATGCACTGGATTGTCAGCGCTACGATCAAGGCGAGCATGATCTTCATGGGTAGGGGTGGGAATCGCAGGTCGTCGGCACCCAGGTCGATATTGCTGACGTCTAGGATGAGGGCGATAAGGCTTGCCGCGAAGGCAAGCCACAGCAGCGCCGAAACCAGCGCGATCCACATCGCCTTGCGCCCTCGCTTTGTCACCTTGTTGGGGCGTCGCCAGCGATACCACATGCCCAGCAGGGTGGTGATCGAGAGGACCATGCATAAGCCGGTGGCAAATAGGAACGGGCGACTGGACTGAAAGAAACCGACCCGTTCGTAGGTTTCCGAGCCGCGGGATCCGTGGAGACGGACGATCTCGCCGACCTCGTCCCTCGCGACACGCAGACGCGATCCATCCAGCGCTATCCAGATATCATTGCCGATGGGCGCGTAGCGTGTCGGCATAGGACCGGAGGTGACCAGAAAGCCGTTGTCGGCGGTCAGCGTCATTTCCGACCCCAGCCCCGCAAGGGCGAGCGGTCCGCCGAATGTGCGCCTGTTGGTCCAGTAGAGACCGGCGACTTCCTCGGCGGCTTCGACATCTCCCGCATGTTCGAGATAGCGTGTGACCGGATCGCTGCCGGTGATACGGCGTACGATGGCCACCGCCACATCGACAGGGAGGCTCTCCATAGAGGTCATGTTCGAAGAGGCGAAAACCCCGATCCCGCGATCGGGCAGGACGAACATCCAGCTCAGAAACTTGGTCGCTCCACCGTGGCCGATCGTGTTCTCGCCATCGATTTCATTGAGCATGAAACCCCAGCCCATGTCGTCGCCTCCGGCCGCATCGGCAAAGGCATTGGTCTGCACACGTGCCCATCCTTGTTCCGAAAGCAGGCGATCGCCGTTTTCAAGCTTTGTGCCGCGCAGCATCAGTTGCATGAAGGTGGCCGCGTCCTTCGCGCTTATCGCGACTGCGCCTACCGGCTCTTGCGGGCGCACCGGCAAATAATTCGAGACCGTCGCCGTACCGTTCTCCGGGATGTGTGGACGTGCCATACGATCGTCGAGCACAGTCGGGTTCTTTCCCTGCCCCGGATCGTGCAGCGTCGTCGCGTTCATGCCGGCCGGTTGCAGGATACGCATGTTCACGAATTCGAAATAATCCATGCCCGTCGCTCGTTCCACCACATAGGCGGCGAGATTGGTGCCGTAGTTGGAATAGCTCGCCCGCTCTCCCGGCGGGGCAACCAAGCGCGGCATCGACCGCTTCGCAGCGTCACGAAGCGAAATGTCCCGTTCCGAATCCAGAAAATCGCGCAGGCTGTCCTCAAATCCCGCACGGTGAGCCATCAAATCCCGCATCGTGATGGGCTCGTCATAGCTGTTTGGAATGTCGAAACCGTCGAGATAGGCATTGATGTCGGCATCGAGGTCGAGCTTGCCCTCCTCGGCCAACATATGTGCCGAGAGCCAGACGAACAGCTTGGATATCGATCCGATGCGGAACAGCGTATCCGCATCGTTCATGCGACCGCTATCCATGTCGGCCACGCCATAGCCTTTGGCGATGACACCGTCGGGAGTGACGACCGCGACACTCATCCCCGGAGGATCGAGATCCTCGATCTTGGCTGTCACGAAACCATCGATGAACTTTTCGAGATCGGCGATGCTAGTGCTGCGGACTTGTGCGGGTGTCTGTGCCTGTATCGGCTGTTGCGCATTGCTGGCGGGCACTACCGTCACGCCCGCGATGGCCACAAGCAAGATCATGAACAAGGCGGCGATTCCTAGTCGCACAAATCTTCTCTCTCCACGGGGGCATGAGATCGAACCAAGGCATGCGGCATCATGCAGCGATAAGGGAGTGTCGGTTAAATGGAAACCGGGTATTGGGTTGAAAAAGGCTGCCGGGCTAGTCGAACCCGACGAAACGCGCCGCCTCGTCCACGCCTTTGCGCTCGCTGACGACGGCATTGGCGGGGAAGCTTTCGTCGGGCCAGCCCATGGCGACCGCCTTCATGATCACCTGGTCGTCCGGAATGTCGGCATGTTTGCGCACCACCGGGCTCTGCATGATTCCCTGACTGTTGATGACGCAGCCCAATCCGCGCGACCAGGCGGCGTTGACCAGCGCGGTGGTGACGGCGCCGCAATCGAAAGCGGTATCATCGCTGCCCGATAATTCCTTGTCATAGGTCACGATCACGCAGACCGGTGCATCGAACTGGCGGAAACCGCGCAGCACCCAGTCCTGCCGCTTGTCCTTGTCGTCGCGGGCGATGCCCATGGCGCCGAACAATTGCTTCGCGACGCCAACCTGCCGTTCGCGGTGGACGCCGGCGAAGGGTTCGCCGCGGCGGAACTCGCGGCTGTCGGGAACGCCGGCGAGGATGTTCTCGGTATTGCCCTTGCGAATGCGATTCAGCGGCTCGCCGGTGATGACGTGGAAGTGCCACGGCTGCGTGTTCATAGAGGTGGGCGAGCGCATGGCGAGCGTCAGGATTTCCTCGATTAGCTCGCGCGGCACCGGCTTATCGAGATAGCCCCTGATTGAGCGGCGATCCATCACCACCTCTTCATAGGTCATGTCCCGATTGCCGCTCATTCCAACCTCTCCCTTGTCGATGGCGGGAGGCTTAGCGCGCCGACTCGGTCGCGCAAAATCCCCTACGGCCTTGCGGGCAGGCAGGTGCCTATGCCGGGGGCCGGGAAGGTGCGGCAGTCGAGAAAGATCGCTTCCTGCCCGCCCGCACCCGCGGCAACGAAGCTGAAGCGCATGGCGCGGCGTGCCTCGTCGGTCAGCGGCAGGCCGCGCGGAATGGCGTCGGCCTCGCTCCATCCCTGTACGCGGCAATAGCCTTCGCCCGAGCACAGGCCCCGCGCACGTTCGACCAGAGTCTGCGGCGATTCGCCCCTTGCAACGAGAACGAAATGCACGCCCGCGCCCGGCGAGGGTGGCGCGCCCTGGCCGACTTCGCTCACCTGCGCCGGGGTTTGACTGGTGATGCTGCGCACTGCTTCGCCGCTCTGGAGCAGGGTCGGCAGCGGATTGGCCTCGGCGACGGCCAGAGCCGTCTGGCGCAGGGCCAGGGGATCGGGCTCGGCTCCGCGATAGGAGGCCGAAAGCGCCGTGCGGCTGCCCCAGTAACCGCGCCAGCGGAAGAAGATGTGCGGGCCCACCTGTGCCACCTTGTCGAGCCGGTCGCTCCACCAGGGATAGACATAGTCGGCGTGGAAATGCGTGGCATTGCCCACCGGTGCATGCGTCGCGCCGCCGAGCATGTCCTCGGCTCGGGCGCGGGCACTACGCCATGCTGCTTTCGAATAGGCTCTTTCGAGCGAACCGTCGCAGGTGAAGCTGAACTGGCATCCGGTGGGGCGCTGCGAGCCTTCGAACACCACGCCGCATACGGTTCCGGCAAAGGCCGGATGGCGCACGCGGTTGAGGATCACCTGCATCACTGCCCGCTGGTCCGCATCGCCGCCACCAGCCTCGGCCATGCCCGCGAGCGCCAGGCAATCGCGCGCGCGGACGCGATCGGCCTCGCTGCCGCGAAAGCCAAAGGGGCTTGCCGTGCCAGGACCTGCCGCTGCGAAGTCGATCGCCGCATTGCGCGCGCGCGCAACGTTCGATTCGAGTTCGGACAGAATGACAGTGTCATCCGCAGCGCCGGGGAGATCGGCGATCGCGATGTCGGGGGTGATTGTCATCGCAACTTCATCGAGGCCGGTTGCTTCAACCCTGGCGTCCCGAGCAAAAATTGCCAAAACCAGAAATGGCAGCAGCATCAGCCCTGCAAAGACGCATACGGGAAAGACATCGCGCAAGGCGCGGCGTGAGACAGGTTCCCCATTCATCCTTGCGATCTAACCGTGGGCTCACCGTCGCACAATATACGCAAGCGGCAGGGATGCTGGCGCGATCGTAAAGTTGCCGGTTCTGTCAGACTCGTGCCAAGCGCAATTCGCGGACCCACATTCCGACGCCCGCCGGGACGAGGAGCCAGGCTCCGGTTGCGGGCATCGGCGCTATCAGCGCGACCAATGACAGCGAAAAGACGAGGACAACCAGCCATCCGAGCGACGTGCCGCCGCGCTCCGTCCGGTCGACCATGACCCCGAAGAGAAAAAGGAAGGGGGCGAACATGGCGAACCAGAAAGCCTCGGATTCGATCGAGGCGGGCGGAATGCTGCCGCTAAGCGTATAGGATACGGCTGCGGCGATGCCGACGGGGTAAATAGCAAAAGTGGCTGCCAGATGCAGAAGAGCAACGGCCGCGATCGACAGGCCGATCCACTGCCGCATCACGCCGCTTTCGCCAGCTCCAGATCCATCCGGTCCCAGATCTCGACCAGCGCGCCGACAAGCTCGTCCATCATCGCGGGGGTATGGGCCGGGCCGGGCGTAAAGCGCAGGCGTTCGGTCCCGCGAGGCACGGTCGGGAAGTTGATCGGCTGGACGTAGACGCCGTATTCGGCGAGCAGGATGTCGCTGATCTTCTTGGCGCGCACCGGGTCGCCGACCATTAGCGGGACGATGTGGGTTACGCTGTCCATCACGGGCAGGCCCGCATCGCGCATCTTCTGCTTGAGCAATTCGGCGGCGGCCTGCTGGCCTTCACGCTCGACCGAGGATGCCTTGAGGTGCCGCACCGATGCCAGCACGCCCGCGACGAGGGCGGGGCTGAGCGACGTGGTGAAGATGAAGCCGGGCGCATAGCTGCGAATGCAGTCGACGATCTTCTTGTCCGCCGCGATATACCCGCCCATCACGCCGAACGCCTTGCCCAGCGTCCCTTCGATGATGTCGATCCGATGCGCGGCTTCGTCGCGTTCGGAAATGCCGCCGCCGCGTGGGCCGTACATGCCCACGGCATGGACCTCGTCGATATAGGTCAGTGCGTTGTACTTCTCGGCCAGGTCGCAGATATCGTGGATCCGGGCGACGTCGCCATCCATCGAATAGACGCTTTCGAAGGCGATCAGCTTCGGCGTCGCCTCGTCCTCGGCAGCCAGCAGTTCCTCGAGGTGGTGGAGATCGTTGTGCCGGAAGACGCGCTTCTCGCAGCCCGAATTGCGGATACCCGCGATCATGCTGGCGTGGTTCAGTTCGTCGGAAAAGATCACGCAGCCGGGCAGCAACTTGGCGATGGTTGATAGTGTCGCGTCGTTCGAGACATAGCCGCTGGTGAACAGCAGCGCGGCGTCCTTGCCGTGGAGATCGGCGAGTTCGCCCTCGAGCTGCACGTGATAATGCGTGTTGCCGCCGATATTGCGGGTGCCGCCACTACCCGCGCCGACATCGTGCAATGCTTCTTCCATCGCGGCGATGACCTTGGGGTGCTGGCCCATGGCGAGATAGTCGTTCGAGCACCACACGGTGACCGGCTTCGGGCCATTGTGGCCGGCAAAGCAGCGCGCATTGGGAAAGGCGCCCTTGTTCCGCAGGATGTCGATGAAGACCCGGTAGCGGCCTTCCTCATGCAGTCGGGAAATCGCTTCGTCGAAGATCTGGTCGTAATTCACTGGCGTATTCGCCCGTCGCTGCACCGCCCGTCCGCGGCTGACTGTGAGCCTCGCCCTAATCGAAACGGTTTCAAATCGCTACCGCGATCTTTGCGAGCGACTCGCAAGTCAGCGGGCTGCCGGTGGCGGCTCGAATCCGGGCAGGGGATCGCCCCCGTCGCCATGGACGAACTCGCTGCGCAGGCTCTCGACGAAGGCCGCGAACTCCTCGCGGATCGCGATCCACAGGGCGCGTTCGTCGGGGGAATCTTCTGGAACGGTGCGAAGCAGGACGTCGAGCGCCGCATCCACCAGCCCGAGATACCAGCGCGGGGGAATATGCAGCGAGTCGTTGTGGTGCACGATGGCGGTTCCGTGGTCGATGCGCGCGGTCGCCGGGTCTTCGATCCAGGTCAGGAGCAGGTAGAGGCTTTCGGCCACCATGCGCCCTTCGAGCTCCGCCGTGTGACCCAGCCCGTGGTGCTCGAACGAGGCCCGCGCATCGGGATGGCGGGCGTAATAGGCGTCGAGCACCGGGCGCGTAACATCACCGCCAACCTCGGCGAGACGTTCGAGGCTTCTTTGAGCGAGTTCGGAGCGGTCGCGAGTCATGGCAGGTCAGAATTTCTCCAGTCGGTCGATACCCCGCTCGGCAAATGCCGGTGCGAGTCTTTCGAAATCCGCCAGCGCGCCGGTAGTGATCGCGCGGTCGCCGGTGCTGCGGGCGAAGGGTTGGCCTTCGGTGAGATGCGCGATCCGCCGCGCGATCCCCTGCGCTCCATGCACGAATTCGACCCCCTGACCGAAGGCTTCGCGCAGTTCCTGTTCGAGCAGCGGGAAATGGGTGCAGGCGAGCACGATTGTGTCGATATCGCTTCCATGCGCCTGCAGCATGAGGCCTTTCGCCGAATCGGCCACGTCGTCGATGCATACGCGTTCCCCGCGCAATTTGGCCTCGGCCAACGGGACCAGGCCATTGGCGCCGTGGCGTAGCAACCGCTTGCCCACCGCAAAGGCATGTTCGAGATCGTCGACATATCTCTGCCGCATCGTTGCCTCGGTGCCGAGCAGACCGAAAACGCCAGTTTTGGTGAGCGCGGCGGCGGGCTTGATCGCGGGCACGGTGCCGACGATCGGCGTTTCGAGCACGTCGCGCACCATGCCGAGCGCGATCGTGCTGGCGGTGTTGCAGGCAATGCAGATCAGGCGCGGCTGGTATCGTTCGGCCATCCGCCCGAGCAGCCCGGCGACGCGCGCGGCCACCTCCGCCTCGCTCTTCGTGCCATAGGGCAAGCCCGCCACATCGGCGGCGTAGATTACCGGCGCATCGGGCAGCACCTTGCGCAGTTCGTCCAGCACGGTGAGCCCGCCAACGCCGGAATCGAACAGGAGAATGGGGGAGGTTGCGTCCAAAGCGGATATTCCGTGCGGCCTGAGCTTGTCGAAGGGCCGTACTTAACTTTACAGCACAATCAAAGAGGAAGGGCGTGGCCGCGATCGGGCGCCCGGCAGCGGAGGTTCCCGTGGACGCATTTTACGCAGCATTGCTCGGCTATGTGGTCGGATCGATCCCCTTCGGCCTGTTGCTGACCAAAGCAGCGGGCATGGGCGACGTGCGCCAGATCGGTTCGGGCAATATCGGCGCGACCAACGTGCTGCGCACGGGCAATAAGGGGCTCGCCGCCGCTACGCTGGTACTCGATCTCGTCAAGGGACTCGCCCCGGTGGCAATCGCGGGCCAGCTCTGGGGCGAAGTGGCGATGGCCTTTGCCGCCGGTGCCGCGGTGCTAGGCCACTGCTTTCCCGTCTGGCTGGGGTTCAAGGGCGGCAAGGGCGTGGCGACCAATGCTGGCGTTGCCTTCGGTCTCGCCTGGCCGTTGGGGCTGGCCTATGCCTTCATCTGGCTGAGCGTACTCGCGATCTTTCGCGTCTCCTCGCTCGCCGGAATGGCGGCGGTCGTCGCTGCGGCTGCCGCCGCGCCGCTCTTCGGCTATCCGCAGTTCTTCCCGGTTCTTGCCGCGATCGCGCTGCTGATCATCTACCTCCACCGCGCCAATATCGCCCGGCTGATGAAGGGCGAAGAACCCAGGATCGGCGGCTCGAAAGAGTGAGCGGCGGGGCGCAGCCCGCACTGTCGCAGGACGAGGCTTTCGCCCGCATCCGCCTGCTACGCTCGCCCAATATCGGGCCGGTCAGCTATGCCATGCTGTTGCAGCGTTTCGGCAGCGCTACAGAGGCGCTGGGCGCGCTACCCGATCTCGGCAAGCGCGGCGGGCGGCAGTACCGCGCTTGCCCCGCCGACAGGATCGAGCGCGAGGTCGAGGCCGTGCGCAAGGCGGGCGCGAAGTACCTGTTTCACGATCAGCCCGATTATCCCGCACTGCTCGGTCAGATCGATGGAGCGCCGCCGATCCTGATCTGGCGCGGCGATCTGGCGCTGGCGTCGAAACCCTGCGTCGCCATGGTCGGCGCGCGCAATGCCAGTGCCGCCGCAGTCAAGCTGGCGCGCGATTTTGCGCAAGGATTGTCCGAAGCTGGTTTCACCGTGGTTTCCGGCCTGGCGCGCGGGATCGACGGCGCGGCGCATGAGGGGGCTTTTCCCACTACTATCGGGGTCATCGCCAGCGGCATCGACATTGCCTATCCCCCACAGCACGCCGAATTGCAGGAGCGGATCGCCGACGAAGGCCTGCTGCTGGCCGAACAGCCGCCGGGCACCGAACCGCGCGGCAGCCACTTCCCCAGCCGCAACCGGATCATCGCCGGGCTCGCGGGCGGAACGCTGGTGGTGGAGGCCGCGGTCAAATCGGGCAGCCTGATCACCGCGCGGCTGGCGGGGGAGGCGGGGCGCGAGGTCATGGCCATTCCAGGCAGTCCGCTGGAAGCGCGCAGCCACGGCTGCAACCACTTGATCCGCGAAGGCGCGGTGCTGGTGCAGACGCCCGAAGACGTGTCCGAGCTGCTGTCGACCTTCGACGGCGAGTCCCGATCCACTTTTCGCGAACCCTCACCGGCCTTCGATTTCGAGCCCGGCGGGTTGGCAGAGACCGACCCGGCCGACATTGCCGGTCTTTTGACAAGCGCGCCGGTACCGGTGGACGAAATCATCCGCCAGTCGGGCGCCGATGCCGGCGCCGTGCACCTTGCGCTGCTCGAACTCGAGATCGCCGGACGGCTCGAGCGGCATGCGGGCGCCCGGGTCAGCCTTTCGCTCTGATGGCGGCGAAATTGACGCGTTCTTGCAAGCGCGATTCGCAGACGCGTCTTATGGTGAATTCACCAGGTGGCCGATTCGGCCATCGCGATTTTCCGGACTGAATAGCGGGCACCCCCCAACGGCGCTCGCGACGGGCCGTCCGTGTACCTCCTAGGCCGGGCGGCCCGTTCGGTTTTTGGCGCTTGACGCCAATCGGGACCGGTCCCCATTTTCGCGCGTATACGCACGTACACACGTAAGGGACTGTAATTACCCCCATGCAACTGGTTATCGTCGAATCGCCCGCGAAGGCGAAGACCATCGAGAAATACCTTGGCAAGGACTTCAAGGTTCTGGCCAGCTACGGCCATGTCCGCGACCTGCCGCCGAAGGATGGCAGTGTGCGCCCCGACGAAGGTTTCGCGATGGATTGGGAGCTCTATCGGGACAAGCAGAAGCGGTTCAAGGAAATCGCCGACAATGCGAAGGCGGCCGACCGCCTGATTCTCGCGACCGACCCCGACCGCGAGGGCGAGGCGATTTCATGGCACGTGCGCGAACTGCTGGCCAAGCGCAAGGCGCTGCCCAAGGATGTCGAGCGCGTGACCTTCAACGCGATCACCAAACGGGCAGTGACCGACGCGATGAAGGCGCCGCGCGATCTCGACCAGGATTTGATCGACGCCTATCTCGCCCGCCGCGCGCTCGACTATCTTTATGGCTTCACGCTGTCTCCGGTGCTCTGGCGCCGCCTGCCGGGCGCGAAGAGCGCCGGCCGCGTGCAGTCGGTCGCGCTGCGTCTGATCGTCGATCGCGAGATCGAGATCGAGAACTTCCGCGCCGACGAATACTGGTCGGTCATCGCGAAGTTGCAGCATGACGGCACCGAATTCGACGCGCGGCTGGTCAAATATGACGGCAAGAAACTGGAGAAGCTCACCCTCGGGAACGAGGGCAGCGCCATGGCCGCAAAGAATGCGGTCGAGGCGGCGAACTTCACGGTCGAGGAAGTCGAAACCAAGCCTTTCAAGCGCAATCCGGCTCCGCCGTTCACCACCTCCACCTTGCAACAGGAAGCCGCCCGCAAGCTCGGCTTCTCGGCCAGCCATACCATGCGCTGCGCGCAGTCGCTCTACGAGGCGGGCGCGATCACCTATATGCGTACCGATGGCGTGAGCATGGATGGCGGCGCGATTGCCGATTGCCGCAAGGCGGTGGCCGATCGTTATGGCGGCCATGCGCTCCCCGATAGCCCACGCATGTACAAGTCGAAGGCCAAGAACGCGCAGGAAGCGCACGAGGCGATCCGACCGACCAACTTCAATCAGGACCGCGCCGGATCGGGCGATGAAGGCAAGCTCTACGACTTGATCTACAAGCGCGCGATGGCCAGTCAGATGGCCGCGGCCAGCCTCGAACGCACCAGCGTTACCCTGCGCGACGCGACCGGCCAGCACGAGCTTCGCGCGACCGGCCAGGTGGTCAAGTATCCGGGCTTCCTCGCGGTTTATCAGGAAGGTCGTGACGATGCGGAGGACGACGAAGACGGCCTGCTGCCCACGATCGCGAAGGGCGATAGTCCGCTCAAGAAAAGCGTCGATGCGAACCAGCACTTCACCCAGCCGCCGCCGCGCTTTTCCGAAGCCAGTCTGGTCAAGCGGCTCGAAGAGCTCGGCATCGGTCGCCCCTCGACCTATGCCAGCACCATCCAGACTTTGCGCGACCGCGCCTATGTGCGGATGGAGAAGAACCGCTTCTTCGCCGAGGAAAGCGGGCGTCTGCTGACGGCCTTTCTCGAACGGTTCTTCCCGCAATATGTCGCCTTCGATTATACGGCGGGCCTGGAAGACGAGCTCGACATCGTGTCCGACGGGCGCGAGGACTGGAAGAAGCTGCTCGAAGCCTTCTGGCGCGATTTCAAGCCCAAGACCGAAGAGGTGATGGAGAAGAAGCCTTCGGAAGTGACCGAGGTGCTCGACGATTTCCTCGCCGATTATCTCTTCCCCGAACGTGCCGACGGCAAGGACCCGCGCCATTGCCCACTATGCGAAACCGAAGGGCGCGAGGGCGGCAGGCTGGCGCTGCGCGGTGGCCGCTATGGCGCTTTCGTCGCCTGCGCCAACTATCCCGAATGCAAATACACCCGCCAGTTCGCCAAGCCGGGCGGTTCCGACGGCGATGACGGCGCCGATGACGGCGTCATGGGCGAGGATCCGGAAACCGGCCTGCCGGTCGAGCGCAAGAGCGGCCGCTTCGGCCCCTATGTCCAGCTTGGCGAGGGCAAGGAGGCGAAGCGCGCGAGCATTCCGAAGGACCTCGACGATTTCGATCTCGAATGGGCCTTGAAGCTGCTCAGCCTGCCGCGCATCGTTGGCACGCACCCGGAAACCGGCAAGGAAATCGAAGCCGCGATAGGGCGTTACGGCCCCTATCTGCGCCACGATGGGAAGTACGGCAAACTGTCGTCGACCCGCGAAGTCTTCGAGGTCGGCATGAACCGTGCGGTCGATATTCTCGCCCAGGCCGCCAATCGCAAGGGCGGCGGGCGCGGCAAGGCCGAACCGATCAAAACGCTGGGCGAACACCCCACCTCGGGCGGCGAGATCAAGGTGATGCCGGGCCGCTATGGCCCCTACGTGACCGACGGCACCACCAACGCCACGATCCCCAAGGATGTGAAACCCGAGGACGTGACCGAGGCGCAGGCGATTGAGCTGATCGACGCGCGTGCCGCGAAGGGACCGGCAAAGAAGGGGAAGGCCGCGCCGAAGAAAAAGGCCGCCGCGAAAAAGAAGCCTACGGCAAAGAAGCCCGCGGCGAAGAAGAAGCCTGCCGCGAAGAAGGCGGCGGGCTGATGGCCAAGGAACGGTTCGAACGGCACAAGCAGCCCTGGACCGGAGAGGAAGCGGGCCAACTGCGCACGCTTGCCGGAAAGGGGCAGGGGCTGAAGCAAATTGCCAAGGCGCTGGGGCGCAGCGAGGAATCGACCAAGGATTTCGCCAAGAAGAACAAGATCAAAATTGCGAAGAAACGGTAGGCACGCTGCATTGTCCCGCAGTCAAGGCTGACTGGCGGCGAGGCATGTTCGCGCCCGTTTCGAGTCCGTCGGCGGCGGCGAAAGTGAAGCCTACTGCGTGAGGTGCCGATGGTTGAAGGCTCCTGGCTGAATACCGCGTCAGGAACCATACCGCCTCGGCCTTAACGCTTCGGTTGGTCTTCCCTGCCATAAGGCAGCCATGCGTTTGGCAACCATCACCAATGTGGCCTATGGGGCGACCGTCGCCTTGACGGTCGTATCCGGCGTTATGATGCTTTTGGCATCGAATGCGCATGATCGCGAACGGGCCGCTGTCGAACAGCGCTATCAGCTCGACAAGGCGACCTCCCGGCTCGGCCGGGACATCTACGCCATGAGCGAGCACGCGCGCCAGTATGTCAACACGGGCGACGAGACCTACGCCGTGGTTTATCGCCGCGACGAAGAGGAACTGGAATCGGTCGAGCGGCGGATCGAACATATCGGCGATGCCGGTGCCAGCCAGAACGAACTCGCCACGCTGGCCGAAGCGATCCGCTGGGCGGATACGCTGCATGATGAACAAGTCGCAGCGATCGCGGCTTACGAGCGGGGCGACGAAGCGCGCGCACGGCAGATCCTGTTCGGCCCGGAATACGAGCGCGAATTGAACCGCGCCGAAATGCTGGTGCAGCGTTTTCAGAACCAGCTCGACGGGCGCATAGAAAGAGTGGTGAACGAAGCGGCGGCAATCGCGGCCATGTGGAAATTGCTGGCTGAAATCGTGCTGGCGATCACGGGTCTCCTGTTTCTGTTCGTGCTGTATTTCATTTTCAAGCGCCGCGTGCTGCATCCCGTGGTCCGGCTGAGTGATGTGATCGGCAGGTTAGCCGCCGAGGACTACGCTACCGAGCTGCCCGAAGTGAGCCAGATCGACGAAATCGGGGACATGGCGCAGGCTATCCGCGTTTTCCGCGAAAACGGCTTGGCACGGCAGCGCCTCCAGGCCGAACGCGATGCCGACAGCGCCCTTCGCGAACTGCTTTCGCGCATGACCCAGCGCATGCAGAGCTGCGATACGCTGGAAGACTTCGAAGACGTAGTGCGCCGGTTCGTGCCGGAGATCGACCCGGGGCGGGCCGGACGTCTCTATTTGTTCGACGAATATCGCAATGCGATGGTCGAAGCTTGCACATGGCAGAAACCGGTCCATTCGCAGGCCGAATTCGCGCCCTCCTCCTGCTGGGCTCTGCGACGTGGAATGCCCCACAGACCACAAAGCGACGGAATAGATGTGCCTTGTCAGCATCTCGCATTGGCGGATGGGGAAATATCCGATTCGCTTTGCCTGCCGTTGATGGCTCAGAACGAAACACTCGGACTGCTCTATCTCGAGGTCCGCGATGACAGCGCAGACGTATTACCGACGCCGGCCAACTATATCGAGATGCTGGCCGAAAACATCAGCCTGGCGCTGGCGAATCTCAAATTGCGCGACGCGCTTCGAAAGATGGCCATGCACGATACGCTGACAGGCCTTTCCAATCGCCGCAGCTTCGATCACGTCATGGAAAAGCTCCGCACGGGCGAGGGGGATGCCGCCGCGCGCATGAGTTGCCTGATGCTGGACGTCGATCATTTCAAGAGCTTCAACGACCGTTTCGGTCACGAGGCCGGCGACCTCGTGCTGAGCGAAGTGGGCAAGGTCCTGCAAAAAGCCACGCGCGAACCCGAATTCGCCTTCCGCTACGGCGGCGAAGAATTCGTGCTGCTATTGCCGGATTTCGACAGCGAGCAGGCAGCGGCCCGCGCGGAAGACATTCGTTTGCGGATTGCCGCGCTCAATCTTCACCACGACGGCGAACGGCTCGGCCGGATCACGATATCGATCGGTGTTGCAAGCGTTCCGGAACATTGCGATCTGAGCCAGATGGTCCAAGCTGCGGATGCCGCGCTGTACCGCGCGAAGGAGGGTGGGCGCGACCGAGTGGAACTGGCCCAGTGTCGGCGGGAGATAAGGGGAAGTACCCTGCAAACGGGTTGATCCCGACCGACCCACCGATCGCAGACCCGGTCGCCAATTGCTTCATAGCCTTGCGTAGCCGAACACGAGGCTTGCCGCCAATGCCACCATGCTTGCCGCCAGGGCGATGGCGGCGGGCCGTGCCTCGTGCCTGCCATAGGCCACGGTCACGCCGAGCTTCACGCACATATTGGCGAGGATCGTTCCCGCGATGGCCAACGCGGCGAGGCGCGGCGCGATCGTGCCGGGTTCCAGCCCTCCCGCAGTCACGATGGCCGCATCCACATCCATGCTGCCCATCAGCAGCAGCAGGATGGCAATGCCCTGCTCGCCGAATTCGCCTTGCGCCCAGCGCGCGGCCACTGCGGCAAGGGCAACGAAGGCGACGAAGGTCAGGGCGGGTAGCATGGCGATGGGGTTGCCCGGCGGTGCCGGTCCGGTCGTGCTGGGGGCCTTGCGGTAGAGCCAGTAGCTCGCCGCGAAGCCAGCGATCAGCGCGGGCGCCACCACCACCACGAACGGTTCGAGCAGGCTGGTCGCGAGCACCGCGACAAGAATGATGACCCGCAGATACATGACCGCGCTGGCCAGTGCGATCCCCGCATTCTCCGCGCCGCCGCCCATGCCCGATCCAAGCCGCTGGGCGAAGGAATGGGTGACTGCCGTGGAACTGTAGGCCCCGCCGATCACCGCAGTGGCGATCGTTCCCCGGCGCGCGCCGAACATGCGGTTGGCGACATAGCCGACGAAGGAAAAGCCGGTGACGATGACGACCACCAGCCACAGCACACGCGGCTCCCACGCGTCGTATGGGCCGTAGCGGCCTTCGGGCAGGAAGGGCAGTACCGCCAGCGCGATGACCGCATAGCGGGCGAAGGCCTTGATGTCGGCCTCGTCGAGCGCGCCGACCCAGCGATGGGCCTCGGTGCGCAGCGCAAGGATTAGCGTGACCACCGCCGCGCCCGCCACCGCCAGCGCTTCCTGGCCGATTCCCGCGAGGAACCCCAGCCCGAGCGTGACCATGGCCGCCACCGCGCTGGTCGCGTCGGGCCTCCCGGTGTCGAGTACCGAGCGCGAATAACCGATGGCCACCAGCGCCGCGGCGAGCGCGAAAACGATACCCGAGACGATGGGGTATCCCAGCAGGCCGATGATTCCGCCTAGCCCCGCTGTCATGCCGAGCAGGGTGAAGGTCCTGATGCCCGCAACCCGCATTCCCGGCGTTTCGTCGCGCAGCTTCCAGCCGCGTTCGATTCCTATCAGAAGCCCGACCGCGAGCGCTGCGGCGAGCTGGGGTACGAAGTGGGACGCAAGCATGTCCAGCGGAAAATCTCCCGGCTCAGCTCTTCCAGTCGAGCCCCATTTCCTCGTACATTTCCTTGTCCTCGCTCCAGCGCTCGTCGGTCTTCACATGGAGGAACAAATGGACCTTCTGGCCGAGCAATTCGGAGAGTTCCTCGCGCGCGGCCTTGCCGATTTCCTTGATCCGGCTACCGCCTTTGCCGAGCACGATGGCACGCTGGTTATCGCGCATGACGACGATCTGCTGGTGAATCTCGACGCTGCCATCCTTGCGCTGGATGTATTTTTCCGGGCGAACGGCGCTGTCATAGGGCAATTCCTCGTGAAGCTGCTGATAGAGCTGTTCACGGGTGATCTCGGTGGCGAGCAGACGCTCGCTGGCATCGCTCACCTGATCTTCGGGATACATCCACGGGCCTTCGGGCATCATCCCCGCCAGCGCTTCCTTCATTTCCGGCACGCCGTCACCGGTCAGCGCGGAGACGAAATAGACCGTCTCGAATTGGACCTTCTCACCAAGCTCCTGCGCCAGCGCCAGCAGCGGTTCCTTCTTCGCCACATCGACCTTGTTGAGGACGAGGATTTTGCGTTCGGGACGCTGGGCAACCTGTTCGAGCAGCGGTTCGAGTTCATGGCGTCGCTGCTTGACCGGGTCGACCAGCAGAAGCACCGCGTCGGCTGCTTCCGCACCTTCCCAGGCCGCGCTGACCATCGCGCGGTCGAGCCGCCGCTTGGGCGCGAAGATGCCCGGCGTATCGACCAGGATCATCTGCGTTTCCGCATCGTCGCTTGTGTGCAGCGCGATGCCCATCATCCGCGCGCGAGTGGTCTGCGCCTTGGCGCTGGTGATAGCGACCTTTTGGCCGACCAATTGGTTGACCAGCGTGCTCTTGCCCGCATTGGGCGCGCCGAGGACGGCGACGACGCCGCATCTGGTTTGCGTATCACTCACCCGAATTTCTCCATGAATTTGCGTGCCGCTTCCTTTTCGGCTTCCTGCTTGCTGCCCGCGCTGCCTTCCGCCGCGCCGACCCTGTGCACACTGACCCGCACGGTAAAGCGTGCCGCATGATCGGGCCCGGACCGGTCGATCAGCTCGTATTCGGGGGGCTTGCGCTGATTGCCCGCAGCCCATTCCTGCAACGCGCTCTTGGGGTGTTTCGACTTGCCCGCGCCGCTTTCGAGCGCCGGGCGCCAAAGCAGGCGGACGAGATCGCGCGAGGCATCGAACCCGTTATCGAGGAACTGCGCGCCGAGCAGCGCTTCCATCACGTCGCCGAGGATATTGTCGCTATCGCGGCCACCGTCGCTGCTGGCTTGCTTGGAAATGCGGATATGCGGCGCCAGACCGACACCGCGCGCAATGGTCGCGCACATTGCCCGGCTGACGATCGCGTTGAGACGCTGGGCGAGCTTGCCCTCCGGCGCATCGCTTTGCGCATAGAGCCAATCGGCAATGGACAGGCCGAGCACACGGTCGCCGAGGAATTCCAGCCGTTCGTAGTCGCGCTTTTCGCCCATGCTCCCATGCGTGAAAGCGGCGAACCACAGCGCCTCGTTTTTTACGGTAAAGCCGGTCTTCGCCAGCCATTCGCGCGTTTCAGGGGCGAGGGCGCTCATATGTCGCTTCCGATCCGGTCCCAGCGCGCGGCGGTGAACCAGGTCCAGGGCAGCAGCCACTGCGCGCTGCCATCGGTGGACCACAGCACACGGCTGGCGCGGCCGACCAGCAGGTCTGCATCGACCAGCCCCACACCGCCATCGGGCACGGGCGGAAAGCGGCTGTCGAGCGAGTTGTCGCGATTGTCGCCCATCATGAAAAGCTGACCTTCGGGGACGATTACGGGGTCGAAATTATCGGGATCGATCCGCACGGGCTGGCCGCGCGAATTGGTGACGAACCCGCCCGCGCCATCGGCAAGCAACCGCGCCCCGACCGGGCCGAAGTCGACGATCATGTAGCTTTTGCCGGAAGGCAGCGTCTCGCGGAACTGGCGATAGCGGCAGATCGTGCCGTCGACCACGATGCCTCCATCCCGGCGGCAGCTCGTATTGGCGCTCATCGGAATGTCGGCATAGCCCGCCGCCTCCTTGGGCAGAGGCTCGCCATTGAGGATCACCACGCCATCGCGGGTGGCGATCGTATCGCCGGGCAGGCCGATCACGCGCTTCACGTAATCGGCGCCGGTCACCGGATGCTTGAAAATCGCAACGTCTCCGCGCTCGGGCAGGTCGGCGAAAAGGCGCCCCTCCCACAAGGCCACTTCGCCCGGCAGCGAGAGCCTGGAATAGCCATAGGGCCATTTGGCCGCGACCAGATAATCGCCATTGCGCAGGTTCGGCAGCATCGATTCCGACGGAATGGTAAAGGGCGAAAAAATGAAGCTCCGGAAAATCAACACCGCGATCACCAGCTTGGCCACAAACCACAGGAAACTGCCGAGCGTTTCCTTTTCGGGTTCGTCCTTGGCGGGTGCGGGGCTCGAATTCCTATTCAGCGCTTGCTCTGTCATGCGGGGTTCTCAATCATCGCCGAAGTCCCTAGTCGCCGACCTGCGCACACGAAAGGATTTTTGAGCCATGACTTCTTCCGCCGCGATCTGGGACAAGCTCGAAAACCTGCCGCGCCCGACGCTGGGCGAGCTGTTCAGCGCGGTCCGCGACGGCGGCGAGGGCGCGGACGAACCCGGCGGGGCGGAGCGCGTGGCGATGCTCTCGGACCGGATCGAGCTGGGCGAAGGCGGCATCCTGTTCGACTGGTCGAAGACGCATCTCGACCGCGCGGTAATCGCGGCGTTCGAGGAGCTGGCCGAAGCGATGGACTTTACCGGCATGCGCGCCAAGCTGTTCGGAGGCGAGGTGGTCAACCCGACCGAAGGACGCGCGGCCGACCATGCTACGCTGCGCGGCACGGGCGACGAAGCCAAGGTCGAGGAGGCGATGGCGCTGATCGACCGTATGGGCATGCTGGTGGACGCGATCCACCAGGGCGCGCTGGGCGAGATCGAGCACCTCATCCACATCGGTATCGGTGGCAGCGCGCTGGGGCCGGCGCTGGGCGTCGATGCGCTTTCTCGCGACCTGTCCTATTGCGACGTCCACGTCGTCTCCAACATCGACGGTGTCGCGCTGGAGGCGGCCTTTGCCAAGTGCGATCCGGCCAAAACGCTGATCGCGGTTGCCAGCAAGACTTTCACCACCATCGAGACCATGACCAACGCTCGGTCGGCTCTCAAATGGCTTGCCGATAACGGTGTTTCGGACCCCGGCGGCCGCGTCATCGCGCTCACCGCCAATCCCGAAGGCGCGGTCGAATGGGGCGTCGACGAGACGCGCATCCTGCCGTTCCAGGAAAGCGTTGGCGGGCGCTATTCGATCTGGTCTTCGATCGGCTTTCCCATCGCGATGGCGGTCGGGATGGACGATTTCCGCGTCATGCTGGCGGGCGCCAAGGCTGTGGACGAACACTTTCGCGACACCGACGGGGCGGCCAATCTCGTGCTACGCGCGAGTTTTGCCGATCTCTACTACAGCCGTGTGCGCGGCTGCCAAACGCGCGCGGTCTTCGCCTATGACGAACGCCTCGGTCTGTTCCCCGACTACCTTCAGCAGCTCGAAATGGAATCGAACGGCAAGCGCGTTACTGCCGACATGCAGCCAGTGGACGGCCCGACCGCGCCGATTACCTGGGGCGGGGTGGGCACCGATGCGCAGCACGCGGTGTTCCAGCTCCTCCACCAGGGCACGCACCTTATCCCCGTGGATTTCATCGCCAGCGTGGCACCGGGCGACGAGCTCGACCCCGCGCACCACCGCATCCTGCTGATGAACTGCTTCGCCCAAGGCGCCGCGCTGATGGCGGGGAAGGCGGGAGAGGACCCCGCGCGCAACTATCCCGGCGACCGTCCCTCGGCCACGATCCTGTGCGACGATCTCGACGCCGCCGCGCTGGGCGCGCTGATCGCCTTCCACGAACACCGCACCTTCGCCAATGCCGTGCTGATGGGCATCAATCCCTTCGACCAGTTCGGCGTCGAACTCGGCAAGCAAATGGCGAAAGCGATCGAACAGGCCGGAGAGGCGTTCGACGCGAGCACCGAGGCGCTGGTGAAGGCGGCCGGCTTGGCTTAGCGCTGTTCGCTTTCCTTGGACGGGATGACGAGCTTGAAGGTTGTCCCGCCCTCATCGGAGGCGACTTCCATCCGTCCGCCATGCGCCGTGGCGATCTGGTCGACGATGAACAGGCCCAGTCCCAGGCCATCGTGATTGCCCTGTTTCGAGCCGCGATCGAACGGTTGAAACAGAGTCTCGAGGACATTGGCAGGAATGGGCGTGCCCGAATTCGTAACCGAGATTTCCAGTTTGTCCCGCGTCGTTATTGCCTTCACCATGACCGGGGCATCGTGCCTGCCGTGATGCAGGGCGTTCGAAAGAAGATTCGAAAGGAGCTGGGCCAAACGATCTGGATCGCACTTCACCGATGTCCCGATCGCAATCTCGCTGCGGATGTCGCGGTCGGGCCTTGCCGTTTTCGCTTCGACAATGACGATTTCCAGCTTCCTATCGAGGTCCGGCGTCGGCTGGAGTTCCAGCGAGATACCCGATCCCAGCCTGCCGCGGGCAAAATCCATGACATTGTTGATCAGCTCGATCGCGCGATCGATCGTCGAGTCCATGTGGGTGACGATTTCACGATCTTCGGTGTCGAGATTGCCGGAGTCCTTAAGCAGGCCGGTTCCCGCTTTCAGCGCAGCCACGGGGTCACGAAGATCGTGGCCCAGGACCGCGATGAACTGCTCGCGCAATTCGGCCTCGCGATCGCGCTGTTCCGTTTCGGATTCCGCGCGGATTTTCGACTCGAGAAGGTTGCGTTCGTATTTTCGGCGGTCTTCCGCAAGGAACAGCGTCAGGCGCGTGAAAAGATGGTTGTCCGATTCGTCCCGCTTTTCCGATGCATTGGCAATTACGGGCACGAGCCCGTGGTCGCATCTCAAGTCGAGGGCGATCTCGTAAACGAAGCCCTGCAGGCGCAGCAGCGGAGCAAGGTGCGTTTCGTAGGCGATGCGCCCACCGGTTCCGAGCAAGTCGCGCAGGGGTTTCCCGACCAGATCGTCAGCCGATAGATCGAGCCAGCCGAGCAGGGTTCGATTGGCCCGTACGATCGTTGAATCTGGGGCGAGCGACAGGTAGCCGCACGGCGCGTTTTCATAGAGGTCGAGGAGATCCTCGGTCGGGTCAGGCCCGGACATAGTGCCGGATTGCCTGCGCGACTTCATCCGGTGCGCTCAGGTTGGGGCAGTGCCCGGTCGCCTCCAATTGCACGAACGAGCTGTCGGGTACATTCTCGGCGACATATTTGCCGACCTCGACCGGGGCGATGATATCCTCGCTGCATTGCAGAACCAGCGTGGGGACGGGCACCGCCGACAGATCCGCCCGATTGTCCGAGAAGAAGGTAGCCCGCGCAAAATCGCGCGCGACATCCGGATCGGTGTTGCAGAAACTGTTGGTCAGCCTTTCGCCCAGTTCGGGGCGGTCGGGATTGCCCATGATCGCCGGTCCCATGGCGGCCGACCAGCCGAGGTGATTGTTGTCGAGGAATTCGAGCAGCTCTTCGATCTGCTGTTGGTCGAAGCCGCCAGTATAGTCCCCGTCGTCGATGTAGCGAGGCGAGGGGCCGACCATGATTAGCTGCTTGAAGAGATCGGGCGCCTCGATGGCCGCGAGCGCGCCGATCATCGCACTGACCGAATGGCCGACAAACACCAGATCCGGCGTGTCGATCGATCGCGCAACCTCGACGACGTCGCGTGCATAGCCGTCCAGGCTCGCATATTTCGCCTTGTCATATGCGCTCAGGTCGCTGCGTCCGGCCCCGACATGGTCGAAGAGCACGATGCGGAAGGAATCCGCCAACCGGTTGGCCACCGGTTCCCACATGCTCTGGTCGCAGCCAAAGCCGTGGGAGAACAGGAGGGTGGGGGATCCCGAGCCGAAGGTCCGGATATTATTGCGCATCTCAATCATGTGGGGGATTGTTACCAGCCTATCGGTTAATTCCAAGGTTACACGCAAACCCTCGTACGGCTTGACTTTCATCATGCCCTGCACCACATGCACGCCATCGAAGCGCGCTAGCCAGCGTGAAGCGGCGATGACGTTACATCCATCGCCCCGGCCGCGCCTCGGTTCATCTTCCAAGACTTCCCAATTCACGCGGGTGGTTTCAAACCCCGCGACCGCGCCCGGATTCCGCCTTGGAACCGACGGCGCGCCGCATGTTTAATGCGAGTAATCATGACTCAGTTTTCCGACCTCGGGCTATCGCAGCCCGTCCTCCAGGCCCTCGACCTCAAGGGCTACAATGAACCCACGCCGATCCAGGCGCAGGCGATCCCGCATGTGCTCGAAGGCCGCGACCTGCTGGGCATTGCGCAGACCGGAACCGGCAAGACCGCCGCCTTCATGCTGCCCAGCATCGACCGGCTGCGCGATGCCGACCGGCAGACGCCGTTCAAATCCTGCCGCATGCTGGTGCTCGCCCCGACGCGCGAACTTGCCGGGCAGATCGCCCAGAACGCCAAGGAATATGGCGCGCTGGCGGGTCTCAAAGTGCATTCGATCGTCGGCGGCACCTCGGTCAACAAGGACCGCAACAAGCTGCATCGCGGGACCGATATCCTCGTGGCCACGCCGGGCCGCCTGCTCGACCTGATCGACCAGAAGGCCTTCACCCTCGACAAGGTCGAAGTGCTGGTGCTCGACGAGGCCGACCAGATGCTCGACCTCGGCTTCATCCATGCGCTGCGCCGCATCAGCCAGCTTGTGCCCGAAGACCGCCAAACGCTGTTCTTCAGCGCCACCATGCCCAAGCAGATCCAGGAACTGGTCGGCAAATATTGCCGCAATCCGGTCAAGGTCTCGGTGACGCCCGAAAGCACCACGGCCGAGCGGATCGACCAGTTCCTCTTCATGGTCCAGCAGGACGAAAAACAGACGCTGCTCGAAATGATCCTGTCCGAACGCCACCAGGTGCCCGGCAAGTTCGAGCGCGTGCTGATCTTCGCGCGGACCAAGCACGGCTGCGACCGGATCGTGAAGAAGCTGTCGCAGGTCGGCATCCCGGCCAATGCCATCCATGGCAACAAGAGCCAGCCGCAGCGCGAACGCGCGCTCGACGAATTCAAGCGCGCCAAGACCCCGATCCTCATCGCGACCGATGTGGCCGCGCGCGGGATCGACATTCCGGGCGTCAGCCATGTGATCAATTACGAACTGCCCAATGTGCCGGAACAATATGTCCACCGCATCGGGCGCACGGCGCGCGCGGGCAAGGACGGCATCGCCATTGCCTTTTGTGCCGAGGACGAGCGCGACTATTTGAAGGACATTCGCAAGAAGACCGATGCGGAGTTCGAACGCCTGCCGCTGCCGGACAATTTTCGTGCAGTGGTGGAAGGTGTCGGGCCGACCAAGCGCGCGGCTCCCGGCCAGCGCATGGCCAAGCCCAAGGTTCGCCCCACCGGCGATGCCGCGGCGCGCCGGTCCAAGCCCAAGAACAAGCACCCCAACCGCGCCGGCGCGCCCAAGCGCGACGGTGCACCCGGTGGCAAGCCGAGCGGCGGTCGTCCTTCGCGCAATCGCAACCGACGCCGCGCGGGGCGTTAATCCGAAGCCAGGGGCAGCTTCCCTGTAACTCCTGCCTTGGCAAATGCGTATGGCGGGCCATATCGCACGCCTGCGCTAATTACGGAGCTGCCGCATGTCCGAGCAATACGATTTCGACCTTTTCACCATCGGTGCCGGTTCCGGCGGCGTGCGCGCCAGCCGCGTCGCGGCGGCTCACGGGGCGAAGGTCGCGATCGCCGAAGAGCACCGGGTCGGCGGCACCTGCGTCATCCGCGGCTGTGTGCCCAAGAAGATGCTCGTCTATGGCGCGCATTTCGCCGAGGATCTGAAGGATGCGCGAAACTTCGGCTGGAAAACCGAGAATTGCGAATTCGACTGGGCGGTTCTGCGCGACAATGTGCTGAAGGATGTCGACCGGCTCGAGGGTGCCTATACCGACACGCTCGAAAACCACGATGTCGCCATCTTCCACGAACGCGCGGAGATTACCGGCCCGCACGAGATCACGCTGGCGAGCGGCAGGAAGGTCACGGCGAAATACATTCTGATCGCCACCGGCGCTCGGCCGCGCCTGCCCGAATGCGAGGGTGCGGAACATGCCATCACCTCGAACGAGGCGTTCCATCTCGACAAGTTGCCGGAGCGCATCATCATCGCGGGTGGCGGCTATATCGCCAACGAGTTCGCGGGCATTTTCAATGAGTTCGGAAGCAAGGTGACGCTGGTCAACCGCAGCGACAAGCTGCTGCGCGGCTACGATCCGGCGCTGGTCGACCGGCTGCTGCAGATCTCGATCATGAAAGGCATCGAGTTCAAGTTCAACACGAAGTTCGAATATATCAAACCGTGCGAGGATGGCGGCTATTTCGTCAAGCTGACCGATTGCGACGAGGAGCGCGTCGACCAGGTGATGTTCGCCACCGGGCGCGTGCCCAATGTGGAAGGGCTCGGCCTCGACAAGGCAGGCATCGAAGCGGGCGACAATGGCGAGATCAAGGTCGACCGGTTCAGCAAGACCAATGTCGATCACATCTATGCCGTGGGCGACGTGACCGATCGAGTGCAATTGACGCCGGTGGCGATCCGCGAAGGGCAGGCCTTTGCCGACACCGTGTTCGGCGGGCAGGAGCCGCTGGCGGTCGACCACTCCTGCATTCCCAGTGCCGTCTTCAGCCATCCTCCCATCGCGGCGGTCGGCATGACCGAGGGCGAGGCGAAGAACAAGCTTGGCAGCGTCAAGGTCTATCAGTCCGACTTCCGGCCGATGAAGAACGTTCTGGCCGGACGCAATGAGCGTAGCCTGTTCAAGATGGTCTGCGACGGAGAGAGCGGCGAAATCGTCGGCATCCACATGATCGCGCCGGAGGCTGCGGAAATGATGCAGGCCGCCGCGATCGCGGTGAAGGCCGGGCTGACCAAGGCCGATTTCGACGCCACCACCGCGATCCATCCGACGATGGCGGAAGAGCTGGTGCTGATGCGCTAAGGACAGCTGTGAAGGGCGGTCCACAGTCCGCCCCCCTTGCTACAAAAACCGGGAGGCGGGTGGCTTGTGGGACTGTTAGAGCAGCCGATCCGGTGCCAGCGCCGCTTGGTCGACCCCCACCGCCTGCAATTCCTCCGGCCATTCGCCCCCCATGGCCAGCGCTTCTGTGGCCAATGACATGGCGGGCGAGGTCTGGAGGCCGAAGCCGCCCTGGCCTGCCAGCCAGAAGAAGCCGGGGGCTGCCGGGGCGAAGCCCGCCACCGGCAGGCGATCCGGGGTAAAGCTACGCAGTCCCGCCCATTTGCTTGCGAGGCGGGGGATGGCAAGCGTGGTGGCCTCCTCCACCCGCCAGGCGGCGAGCGCCACGTCCTCCTCCTCGGGCTGGGCATCGCACGGGCCGCTTTCGCCTTCGTCCATCGGGCTGGCGAGCAGGCGGCCGCTCCCCTCGGGTTCGATGTAGAAACCGGGGCCGACTGTTTTGGTGAAAGGCCAGGCGGAAACGTCCACCGTCACGTCGAAGGTGATGACCGTGCGGCGCAGCGGGCGGATACCGATCGGAGCCACACCGGCGAGACGCGCCACTTCGTCCACCCATGCTCCCGCCGCATTGATCACCACGCGCGCGGCATAGCTGGTGCCCGGCGTATCGACGATCCAGCACCGGCCATCGTGATGCAGCGAAGCCACCGGCGCCTTAACGGCAACCGATCCGCCCCGCGCGATCAGCGCCTTGCGATGCATTTCGAGCAAGGCATGGGCATCCAGCTTGCGGCCCGCAGGATCGAGCAGCGCTCCAGTGATCCCGCCTTCGCCTTCGCGCAGTACGGGAACATGGTCACGCGCTTCGCCTGCCGACAGGCGGCGTGCCTGCGGTGACCATTGGCGATAGTTCACCTCCAGCCGGTCGAGCACGTCTTCCTGTCCATCGAGCGCGACGAACAGCGCGGGGTGGGGACGGACGGCGGGCTCTTCCAGCAGCGGCAGGCTCGCCGCCGTCAGCGCCCGCACCAGCGGCGCATCCATGTCGAAATGCGCAAAGGCGGCGCTGCGGCCCGAGGAATGCACACCCGGCGCCGCCTCTGTTTCGCACACGACGACCTCGCCATGGCGCGCCAGCCGCGCGGCCGCCGACAATCCGGCGATGCCAGCACCCACCACGAGGTAGTCGACCTGTTTCATACGCGTCTCCATTGCCGCTCATGCCCTTGCGGCGTAGCCTCCCGCCCGGCAAGAGATAGGGGCAAGCACGGCAATTGGCGCGATGTTTCGGAAGGGGATTTGCCGGAACGCACACCGCGCCCCATCGTTCGCAGCCTCGTGGAAAAAAGGATAGTGAAAGCCTGATGGACATGAATGGCAAGCGTGTGCTCCTCACCGGAGGCACGGCAGGTATCGGCGAGCAGATGGCGCTCCAGCTCAGGGACAAGGGCGCCGAGGTGATCGTGACCGGGCGTTCGCTCAAGCGGCTGGAGGCGATGCGCAAGCGCGGGTTCGAGGCGATCGAGGCGGATCTTCACACCCCGCTCGGCGCCGAGCGCATTCTTCATGCGCTGGGAGACCGCATCATCGATGTGCTGGTCAACAATGCCGGCCAGGGGGTCGACCACGATTTCCGCGAAGCCGCGCCCGATGCGGATGCGGCGGACGATTGCATCCATACCAATCTCAACACGCCGATCCGGCTGATTACCGCGCTTGTTCCGCGGCTGAAACAGCGGCCCGAGGCGGCGATCGTCAATGTCACCAGCGGGCTTGCCATCGCGCCGCGCGCGGGCGGCCCGGTCTATTGCGCGACCAAAGCGGCGCTGCGCAGCTATACGCAGGCGATCCGCGCGCAACTGGCCGATACGAATGTCGCGGTAATCGAGGCGCTGCCGCCGGTGGTCGACACCCAGATGACCGCCGGGCGCACCAACAAGAAGATGCCGCCCGAAGAATGCGCGCGGCAGATCGTCCACGCGCTGGAGAAGGGGCATTCGGAAGCCAATGTCGGCATGGTCAAGATACTGAAGGCAGTTCACTCCGCTTCGCCGGCATTGGCGCGTAAAGTGATGCTGCGGTTTTAAAACACCGCTCCACCCGGGTACGAATCGCGCCGGCGCATTGCCACTGGGCCAAGGGCTCGTCACAAGGCGCATGAAACGAATCGCTGACGGGATATTCGCATGAACATGCTGGCGTCGCGCGGGCAGCTGCGCGCAAGTTTCATTCGCTGGGCACTTTTCACGGTTCCGCTTTGCGTGTTGCTGGGCTTCCTTGCGGGGATGTTGGGCAGCCCAGACACCGCCTGGTTCCAGAACCTCGCAAAGCCGGATATCTACCCCGAACCCAAATGGTTCGGTATCGTCTGGACGATACTTTATGCGATGATCGGCCTGTCGGTGGCGCTCGTCGCTTCGGCCTGGGGCGCACGCGGGCGCACCGCCGCCCTATGGGTCTTCGCGGTGCATTTCCTGCTCAACCTTTCGTGGAGCTACGTATTCTTCGGGGCGCAGCAGATCGCCGGGGCGCTTTTTCTGTTGGTCGCAATCGTGCTCACCCTGCTGGTGGTCATCGCGCTGTTCTGGCGCGTGCGGAAACTGGCTGCAGTTCTGCTGCTGCCCTATCTCGCCTGGGTCTGCTTCGCGACCGCGCTGAATTACCAGTTTTTGCAGCTCAATCCCGATGCGGATGGTGGCGATCCTGACGGCGCGGTCGAACGGGTGAGGATTTGAATTCTTGTCTTTCGAACCCGCCTCCGCGGGTTCGTCCTCGCTAGACGCGCAGCAAGCTGCGCCCGCTGCGGGCGGCCGGTCGGCCTTGCCGTCCACTGGTCGTGGACGGATCATGCGCGATCAAGCTGTCCTGCGCCGATCCGAGCCGCAGGCGAGGCAAGCGCGACTGCGCGCCCGCAGCGATGCGACCTTCAGGTCGCATGAGCGAGGAAAGCCTAAGGCTGCGGATGCGGCCGCCGGCGCTTGAGGCTAGACAAAAACCGCATCGCGTCCCAAGGGGACGGGATGCAATCT
Organism: Erythrobacter sp. SN021; assembly: GCF_021864455.1. Lineage (NCBI taxonomy): Bacteria > Pseudomonadati > Pseudomonadota > Alphaproteobacteria > Sphingomonadales > Erythrobacteraceae > Erythrobacter > Erythrobacter sp. SN021. Next base: position 710,900 of record NZ_JAKKUW010000001.1, on the reverse strand, counting down.
CAGAACCCGTTGATCGCCGATTTCGTCAAACTCGCCAATTCGGCGGCCGGTACGCTTGCCGGCATGGGGCGCGAGGCACGCGATGCCGCGCGCGAGCGGGCGAAGGAAACCTTCGGCGGGATGGATTTCGTCAGCCGCGAGGAATTCGACGCGGTGAAGATGATGGCCGCCAAGGCCCGCGAGGAGGCGGAAGACCTCAAGGCCCGCGTCGCGGCTTTGGAAGCCAAGATCAAGTGACCGTCGCCCCTGCGAAGGCAGGGCCACGGATGGTGCTACAGGGCAGCCCATGCACCTCACCGCACCCGCTATATTGATCGCCGCGCGCCCGCATGGGGAAACGGCGGTGATCGCGCGGCTGCTCACCGAAGAGAGCGGAGTGGTTGCCGCCTATGTCGCGGGCGGGCGCGGGCGGCAGTTGCGGCCGGTAATGATCCCCGGAAACGTGGTGCAGGCGGACATCCGCGCCAAGTCGGACAGCCAGCTACCATTCGCCAGGCTGGAGCTGGTGCGGAGCCGGGGGCCGTGGCTGTCCGAACCGCTATCGTCCGCCGCCATCGCATGGGCCACCGCGCTCACCGCCGCGGCACTGCCCGAGCGCAACCCCTATCCCACGCTTTACGCGGCGCTCGGCGGACTGCTCGATGCGATCTGTTCGGCCGATGCTGCGCGCCAGTGGGTCGAGGCGCTGGCCATCTACGAGACGCTGCTGCTGCGCGAGCTGGGCTATGGTGGCGAGCGGCCCGCGATAGCGGACCTTGGGCAGGCCTTGGAAATTCTCGACCGCCAGGAACCGCTTATCGCACGCTACCTGCTTGCCGATACCCGGGCCGACGTCCTAGCTGCACGGCAACTCCTCAGGCAGCGGCTGGCACGGATGATATCCTGATCGGTCATTGCGAGGAGCCGCTGGCGACGAAGCAATCCATGGCGTTTCGGTAGCCGCATTGTCGGTCCATGGATTGCCGCGCGGCCGTGCCGCTCGCAATGGCGAGGTAGTGACTTGAAGATTGCAGTTTTCGCAGGCGACGGGATCGGTCCCGAGGTTACGGCACAGGCGCTGCGCGTGCTCGATGAACTCGCGCTGCCCGGTTTGACGCTGTTAGAGGGCGATGTCGGCGCTGTGGCCTACCGCCGCCATGGGCATCCGCTCCCTCAGGAAACGCTGCAAATGGCCTGCGCCGCCGATGCCGTGCTGTTCGGCGCGGTGGGCGATTTCACCTGTGACGACCTGCCGCGCGACTTGCGGCCCGAACAGGCGATCCTCGGCCTGCGCAGCGAGCTTGGCCTGTTCGCGAACCTGCGCCCGGCGGCTGGCTTTCCCGGCCTCGAACACCTGTCCTCGCTCAAACCCGAAGTCGCGCGCAGCATCGACCTGCTCGTCGTGCGCGAGCTGAATGGCGATGTCTATTTCGGCGACAAGGGCGAACGGGTGAGCGATGGCGGGCGCGAGGGGTGGGACGCCATGTCCTATAACGAGGCCGAAGTGAGCCGCATCGCGCATACCGCCTTCCGCGCCGCGATGGGCCGGAACAAGCGCTTGACCAGCGTCGACAAGGCCAATGTCCTCGAAACCAGCCGGATCTGGCGCGAGACGATCGTCGAGGTGGCGAAAGACTATCCCGAGGTCGAACTCGATCACATGTATGTCGACAATGCCGCGATGCAGCTAGTGAAGTCGCCGGGCCAGTTCGACACGATCGTCACCGGCAATCTGTTCGGCGATATCCTGTCGGATCAGGCCTCTGCCTGCGTCGGGTCGATCGGCCTGCTCGCCAGCGCCTCGCTCGGCGAACGGCAGACCGATTATGGCACTTTCGGCCTTTACGAGCCGATCCATGGCAGCGCACCCGACATTGCGGGTGAGGGCAAGGCGAACCCGGTGGCCGCCGTGCTGAGCCTCGCGATGCTGCTGCGCCACTCGCTCGGGCGGGAGGAAGACGCGGCGCGAATCGAGCGCGCGGTCGAGGGCATTTTGGCCGATGGCGTGTTTGGCGGCGACCTCGGCGGCAGCGCTTCGACGGGCGAGATCGGCGATGCGATTGTTAGGAAGCTGGTAACCATATCTTGAGGAATGCGGCATAACCGGGTCATGCAATGGATATGACCCCGGAAACGCAGCCCTCCATAGCCAATACCGTCTCCAGCGCCCGTCCGCTGGACCTCGCCATCATCCTGCCGACGCTCAACGAGCGCGACAATCTCGAACCGCTGGTCGAGCGGATCGAGGATGCGCTGGGCATCTCGGGCTGGGAGGTGCTGATCGTCGACGACAATTCGTCGGACGGGACCAGCGACGAGGCTCGCCGTCTGTCGCTGTCCGACCCGCGCGTTCGAGTCATTCAACGGATCGGCCGTCGGGGCCTGTCGAGTGCGGCGATCGAGGGGTTCTGCGCCACTGCCGCGCCCTATGTCGCGGTGATGGATGCCGACCACCAGCACGATCCCAGGCTGCTTGTCGATATGCTTGCGGCAGTCAAATCGGGCGAGGCCGAGGTCGCCGTGGCCAGCCGTTTCGCCGAAGGCGCGAGCATGGAGGAATGGGGGCGTCCCGACCGCGAGAAGCTGTCGAGCGTGGCCAATTTCCTCGCCCGCAAACTGACCGGCGTGGACCTGTCCGACCCAATGAGCGGCTTTTTCCTGCTGCCCACCGCGACGGCGCGCCGCCTGGTGCCCAACCTGTCGGGTATCGGCTTCAAGATATTGCTCGACCTGTTGGCCACTTCCGACACACCGCTCAAGGTGAAGGATTTTCCGATGAACTTCTCCGCTCGCCGCTCCGGTGAAAGCAAGCTCGATCGTGCGATTGCCCTCGATTTTCTCGCCGGTCTTTATGACAAGAGCTTCGGCCGCGTCATTCCCACACGCTTCGCGCTGTTCGGGACGGTCGGGGTTATCGGCATCGGCGTGCACATGGCGATCCTTTATGCCTTCCTATTGATCGTCGGAACGAATTTCGGCTGGAGCCAGGCGGTCGCGACGTTCGGGGCGATGACCTTCAATTTCTGGCTCAACAACTTCCTGACCTACCGCGATCGCCGCCTGAAAGAAGCGGACAAGGTGTTCTGGGGCTGGCTCAGTTTCATCGTGGCCTGCTCGATCGGCGCCTTCGCCAATGTCGCGGTGGCGACCACGTTGTATGATCGCGGCCTTCACGAAGTGCTGGCCGCACTGGTCGGCATCGGCATCGGCTCGGTGTGGAACTACGCGCTTTCGAGCCGCTTCGTGTGGGGCAGGTATTAGGGATTGTTGCGTGCGGTCGGGACATCGGTCCCGGCCCTGCGGTGGCACCAGCCCACTCCCCCACCCGGCCACCCATGGGATCATGCTGAATGGGTGGCCGGGTGGGGGAGTGGGCTGGTGCCGCAAGCCTTCGACGGATGTCGAAGGCGCATCCACCAAAGACTCCGGGAGGGGAGCGGGAAGGCACAGCCTAGGGAAGCGCGGCTGCGCCTCACGCACGCAGCGAAAAACTCACCTCCAGCTTTCCAGCCAGGTCCAAACGGCGAAACTGTCAGGCCCTTTCAGCGGCGCACCGCTGATGATGGGATAGAACCAGGCGAATACCAGCACGCTGCTGACGACCGGCGCAAGCGCGGTTTTCCGCCAGCCGTTCTGCCACAATGCGTCGCAGGCCAGCGCCAGCGCGGCGAGCAGCGCCATGCTGGGCAGGGCGTAGTGGTAATAGAACTGAACCGGCTTGCTCGCCATGATCCAGAACCCTAGACTCACGCCATAGAGCGCGACCACGCCCAATGCGGTCCAGTGGCGGCGGACTACGCCGTGCCAGGCGCACCAGGCGAGCGCGGGCAGGCCGAGCAGCATGGTCAGCGGATTGCCGATCAGCATGATTCCGCGCTGCACGCCATCGATCGGCTCGTAGAGATACCAGATCGATCGCGCGTTCAGCACCCATTGCTCCCAGGTCGACTGGTAGGGATGGGGCTTGAGCACCTGTTCCTGCTGCGACAGCATGAACTGGTGGTGGAACAGCAGACCTTCGGTAATCGGGTTCACGCGGAAGAAGAAGGCCGGAAGATAGGTCGCGGCATAGACCGCCAGCGGCAGCACGCCGAGCCACAGCGTCGCCTCGACCAGCGTGGTGCCTGGAACGGGCGCGCCCCGGCGGCTCAGGAACAAACGGCGGCGCCCGGCTGCGGCGCGGGCGAAGAAGAACGCAAGGCCGGGCAGCATGGCGATAACGAGCGCGTTCCATTTGGCGCCCATGGCGAGGCCCAGCGCGATACCGGTCAGTGCGAGCCGCCAGCGTCCCTGTTCGGGCTGGCGGATGGCGGCGGCATAATGCCAGGCCGCGAGGCTGAGGAAGGCGAGGCAGAAGATGTCCAGCATCGCGATCCGCGCGTGGATGAACAGATGGAAGCCCGTCGCCAGCAACACGCCATAGGCAAGCGTGGCAAAGCGGCTCAGCGTGCCGAACCATAGCGCCCGCATGGCGGCGAACAGGGCGAGCGTGCCGAACAGGGTCGGGAGCAGACGCCAGCCCCAGGGATTGTCACCGAACATGGCCATGCCGAGCGCGAGTAGCTGTTTGCCCAGCAGCGGGTGTTCGCGATTGGTGAACTCGCCCATGACCAGCAGCTCGCGCGCGGCGGGGAGGTAGTGGACCTCGTCGAAATAGGGTTTCTGGGCGACGGTGAGATGCGGCAGGCAGGCCAGCCAGAAAAGCAGTGCCAGCGCGGCGCACCAGCGCAAGGGATCCTTGGGTTGCTCGGGCGCGCGGCTCATTGGCAAGCGGCTTAGGAAAGCCGCGCGCCCGCTTCAAGCGGGTTCAGGAAGTTGTGCGCCGTTCCAGCCAGAACAGCCGCGCGACCATCGGCAGCAGGGCGATCGAGGCGCTCAGCCCGCAGGCGATGACCCACAGCGGCACATTCATGCCGACCGCCCGCGCGCGCGGCACGATGAAGGTCAGCGCCACGACCACGCAGATGACCAGGTCGTACCACACCTGCGTGCCCCACAGATTGACCGTGTGGTTGGGCACGAAGCCGAGCACGCCTTCGCGCAGGATCGTGATGGCGCTGAAGCCCCAGAAGGCCCCGGCCAGCAGCGCGACCAGAAGGAAGCTTTCTTGCACTTGGCGGCCGAATGCCAGAAACAGTACGAAGGGCAGGGCGCCCGCAATACCGGCGACGAAGAGGATATCGAGAGTGGTCATGATGGGCTCCGATGGCTATGTAGCACTCGCTACACTGGTAGCTCAATGTAGCAGGTGCTACAAGCAATAATGTCCAAGCCCGCCCTGTCCCGCGATGCCCTCCTGCCGCTGCTCGCCGCCCATGTGCTCGAACATGGGCTCGCCGGGGCCAGCCTGCGCCCATTGGCCAAGGCCGCCGGGACCAGCGACCGGATGCTGATCTATCATTTCGGTTCGAAGGACGCACTGGTCGAGGCGCTGCTCGCGCATGTCGCGGCCATGTATGCCCAGGCGCTCGACATGGCCTATCCCAGCGAGCCCGCGGCCAGCCGCAAGGATTGCGCCCAGCGCCTCCTCGCGATCGCCCGGGCGCCCATGTTCGCGCCTTTCCTGCGGCTGTGGTGGGAAATCGTCGCGGGTTCGGCGAAGGGCGGCAAGGCCTTTCGCGCCAGCGCCTCGGCGATGATGGACAGCCAGCTTGCCTGGTTCGAGGCGCACATGCCTCCCGACGATCCCGATCCCAAGGGCGGGGCGAGGCTGGTCGCGACGCTGGTGGAGGGGGCGCTGATGTTCGATGCGCTGGGCCTGGGCGATACCGCCGAAGCCGGGCTTGCCGCCTTGGAAGGCTGACCTGCTTGCCGCACGCACGCGCCATGCTATCGAGCCAGCCATGAAGAAGACTACCGGCACCGACCGTTCGATCACCTCTGGGTGGCGCCCCGCGACTCAGGCCGTGCGGGGCGGCACCTGGCGCAGCGAGCATGGCGAGACCAGCGAAGCGCTGTTTCTCACCAGCGGCTATAGCTATGACGACGCGCAGACCGTGGCCGACCGTTTCGCGGGCGAGGCGCAGGGCATGACCTATTCGCGCCTCCAGAACCCGACCGTCGCCATGCTGGAAGAGCGCATCGCGCTGATGGAAGGGGCGGAGGCGTGCCGCGCGCAGGCGAGCGGGATGGCGGCGATGACCACCGCGCTGCTGTGCCAGCTTTCTGTAGGAGACCATGTGGTCGGTGCGCGGGCGGCGTTCGGCTCGTGTCGCTGGCTGCTCGATCATCTGCTGCCGCGCTTCGGGATCGAGACGACGGTGATCGACAGCGCCGACGACGATGCGTGGGAGGCCGCGATCCGGCCCAATACCAAGGTCTTCTTCTTCGAAACGCCCGCCAATCCGACGCTCGACGTGGTCGATCTCGCGCATGTTTGCGGCGTCGCGCAGGCGCATGGCATTACTACGGTGGTCGACAACGCCTTTGCCACCAGCGCGCTACAAAAGCCGATGGATTTCGGCGCCGATGTGGTGGCCTACAGCGCGACCAAGCTGATGGACGGGCAGGGCCGGGTGCTGGCGGGCGCGGTCTGCGGATCGCAGGAGTGGATCGACGAGGTGCTGCTGCCCTTCCAGCGCAATACCGGCCCCAATATCGCGCCGTTCAACGCCTGGGTGGTGATGAAGGGCCTCGAGACGCTGGACCTGCGCGCGCGGCGCCAGAGCGAGAACGCAGTCGAACTCGGCCAATTCATGGAAGGCCGCGTGCCGAAGATGCTGCATCCCGGCCTGCCCCGCCACCCGCGCCACGATCTCGCATGCAAACAAATGGTCGCGACCGGCCCGATCTTCGCCTTCGACGTGGGCGACCGGGCCACTGCCTTCGCCGTTCTCGATGCGCTCGAACTGGTCGATATTTCCAACAATATCGGCGATGCGCGCAGCCTGATGTGCCATCCGGCCAGCACCACCCATGCCGGCATGACGCAGGACGCACGCGACGAGATGGGCGTGACCGAGGGCCTGCTGCGGATCAATGTGGGGCTTGAGGATGTCGAGGACCTCAAGGAGGATATCGACCGCGCGCTTGGCGCGGCGGGGCTCTAGTCGGTTTCGTCCAGCTCGCCCATGTCCATGGTCATGCGCCCGCTCGAAAACTGCATCAGCACCGGCAGATCGTAGGCGCGCCGCAGCCGGTCGCACTGGGCGAGCGCTTGCGGGTCGGGTTTGCCGTTTTCGCTATAGACGTCGATCATCACCGCCCAGCCCGTCTCGGGTGAACCGCCTTCGCCATTGGTATCGAGCAGTTGGCGCGTGATCTCGTGCCCGATCCGCCGCCGTTCCATGAACTGGTCGTGGCTGTAGGGAACATCGTAGAGCACCTTAACCGGAACGCCTCTGGCGCGGTCGCCCAGCGGAGGGGGACTTACAGGCTCCGAGCCCGTCACCGCGATTTCATAGACCAAAGGCGGCCGCGCATCGGGAAAGATACGCTCCGGCCCCGGCGTCCAGTCGTAGGTCACTGTGGAATAGGCCAGCCGGTCGCCCAGTTCTTCGCGTGCCCAGCGGCCGAGCCAGAAACTGTCGGAACGCACTTCGCGCAGCCGGGTTCGCGTGGCCGGGTCCTCGACCCATTCGGGCCGCTCGAACTCGCGCTTGAGGCACGGTACCTCGGGGTCTTCGGCAAAGGCCGCCCGATCGAGCATCCATTGCAGCTTTTCCGAATAGGGATCGGATGATGCCGCAGGCACATTTCCGTTCGCGCCGGGGGAGGGGCCGGCGGAAGCAGGCGAACTGTCGCCAGAAGGGGATGGCGCGCTGCAGGCGGCCAGAAGCAGAAGAGCGGGTGCGGCACGGGCGATCATGCCGTCTCAACTGCCGAGTGCGAAAACGGTTGCCATGCGTGCGCCAGGGATCGACGATGGGGCCCTGACCCTGGCTCTCGAATAGATCTGCGATTTCGCCGCGGCCGACGGCTATCCAGCCTGATATCGGCCGACGGGGCTCGAAACACTCGACCTGTGTCCCCGGTGCCGGAGCGACAATGCGTTCGGGCTGGTCGATATCTCCCAATACTATCGGCGATGCGCGCAGTCTGATGTGCCACCCGGCCAGCACCGCCCATGCGGGCATGACGCAGGACGATCACGTTTGCATAGGCGTGACCGAGGGCCTGCTGCGGATCGATATGGGGCCGGAGGATGTCGAGGATGTGAAGGAAGACCTCGACCGGGCGCTGTCCGCCGCCGGGCTTTAGCGCCGCCAGTTATTGCGGATCGCGATCCTTTCCAGCTCTCCGCCCAGCGCATGGGCGCTCGTCATCGCCACGGCACAGCGCGCATCGTCGGTCAGCACGCCGTGAACGTCGAGACCGGCGCCGCCGATAAGCGCCATGAGCAGACCTTCGTCGCGTGTCATTCCGGTCGCGCAGCACGGTGCGAGCAGAATCCGGCGCTGCGAGGTTCGGGCCAGATCGATGACCAGCGCCCGCGCCAGCACCAAGACCTTGCGAAATTCCGCACCGCTTGCATCGAGCGCCAGCATGGTTGCGCGGGCATCGTGCAGTCCGTGTGCCGCCAGTCGCCGCATGAGAACCAGCCCCAGCGTCTGGTGGCGGCGGGCGGGTAACGGCAACTCGAGAGCGGTCGAATCATGCGAACGGGCCATGCGATCTCCTTTGCAGCCCTTCTACGCTAATGCGAGTCATTCGCAAGTAGCGACTGGATATGATCCGTATCGTTTGGCGACCCCTTTTCGATAACCTGCCTTTATCGTCTGCGGGATACTTCGCAGGCCACCCCGTCATTGTCGCGGTCCAGCGCTCGCCGATATCCGGCCTCTCCTCGCCGGATCGGCGCTGCGCCTGCCGCCCGGGCGGCATCGCAGTTTGGGAAATAGACGCCGCCCCTGATCTGCGATGTGGGTGGTTGAGGCGTTGCGCGCCGGTTGCGGTGGCAGTGATAATCGCCCGTCTTGCGGTTGTTATGGCATCCTTGCGCATTCAGCCCACCCGGATGCGCCAGCGCGGGCGGCGGCGGAGCGGCGAGCAGCGCGAGCGGCAGGAGGAGGGCGATGCCTTTCATCCTCGCAAGCATAGCATCAAACGGCTATCGGGGGGAGCGAGGGGAAACGAATGGCTCGGAAGACCATCGAATACATTTTCGATTTCGGCGCGCCGAATGGCTATCTTGCATGGTATCCACTGAAGGATATCGCGGCGCGGACCGATGCGCGCCTGGTGGTGACGCCGGTCTTTCTCGGCGGGATGCACAAGCTCACCGGCAATGCCCCGCCGATGGTGCGCGATGCCGATGTGAAGGGCAAGGTCGCCTATGCCGCGCTCGAATTCCAGCGCTTTCTGGACCGTCACGGGATGGACAAGTTCAGGATACACCCCGCTCTGCCGTTCAATTCGATCCTGCCCCAGCGTGTACTGGTGGCGGCGGGCGACGAGGCGGAGCGACACGCCATCGTCGAAGCCCTGCTTCCGGCGGTGTGGGAGCGTAATATCGATAGCGGCGATATCGAGGTGGTGGGGCGCGAACTGGCCGGGGCAGGGCTCGATGCGGAGCGCTTGCTCGCCGCCACGCAGGATGCGGCGGTGAAGGCGGAACTGGCGGACAATACCGAACAGGCGGTTGCGCGCGGGGCTTTCGGCATTCCGACCTATTTCGTCGACGACGAAATGTGGTTCGGTAAGGAACGCCTCGGCCAGCTCGAAAGCTATCTGGCCGACGGCCGGCCCTAACGCGGCGCAGCCAGTCGTCTTCGGTTCGCCGGATCGGCAAAGCGGTGGGCATTGCAGCGCAAAAAGCCCGAACTAACGCGGTTGATCGGTGCTTGCCGAGAGGATCGCCGGGAGGGCAGGCGAGACGCTTAAGGTGGAAAATCGCACGGTTTTGCTTGCACAGCTTGGCAGGTGCTCTAATTTGGGTTTGTGATGAAAGAGCTCTTCCAACATGCCGCGATTACCGATGGGATTACGGTTCGCGTCTCGGTGAATTTCCTGCCCGAGCAATCGCGCCCGGAAGCGGGAAAGTGGTTCTGGGTCTATCACATCCGTATCGAAAACGGCTCTCATGAGCGCGTCCAGCTTATGACCCGGCATTGGCGGATCACCGATGGGGCCGGGCTGGTCAGCCATGTCGATGGCGATGGCGTGGTTGGCGAACAGCCGGTCCTGATGCCGGGGCAGAGCCATGATTACGTTTCGGGCTGCCCGCTCGACACGCCCCATGGCTCGATGGAAGGCTTCTACACGTTCCGCGGCGAGGATGGCTCTCCGCTGGAAGTGCGCATTCCGTACTTTCCGCTCGCCGCCCCGGCAACCGCGGATTAAGCCTCGCGGGGGCGCACCGCTTACCCGTCCTCTTCCTCGTCCAGCCCCGAAAACTCGAAACTGCCGATCTTGATCTTGGGGCTGAGGTCGAGCCAATTGGCGAGCACTTCGAAATCCAGGGTCGCGGGATAATTCGCCAGTGCGGCGCGGCTTTCATGGAGGCGCAGGACCAGGCGTTTTTTCTTGCGGCGCAGCGCGCTGGTGGTGAGCGAGACCTTGCTTCCGCCACCCAGCCTGCGCGCGAGGCGAAAGCCGAGGCCCCAGGTCATCCCTTCGCGCAGATCGTCGTCGCTGGCGAGCTCGCGCAGCTTATCGGGTAATTCGGTACGTCCCATGCTGCCGAACAGGGCGGCGCAGATCATGGCCCGGCCGCGCGCGTCGAGGTCGATCCAGCGTTTGCCCAAGGCCCATTCGATCGCGTGGCTGCTCCGCAGGTTCGGCTCGACTCGCTGGAGCGCGCCGGACAATTGCGCCGCGGCCAGCCGCAGGCGTTCGTTCACGCGGCCATCGCCATCCGCCAGCTCCACCGTCCAGGCGGCGAGCAGAGCCGCTTCGGTGATCGAGGCATCGCGCGGCCCGGCATAGGCGGCGACCCCGGCAAGCAGCGGATCGGCGCGCATCTGCGCCGGATCGAGCCGGGCATAGAGCAGCCCTTCGCGGATACCCCAGGAGGAGAAGACCAGCTCGTCCGGTTCGACCGCGTCGAGCAGCGGGCGCAGCAGGGCGGCGGCATCGGGCAGATAATGGGCGCGCATCGGAGTGATGCCGCTGATGTCCATCAACGCTTCCGGCTTCGCCGCGACCAGCTCGCCGGCCAGCCGCCGCGCATCGTCGGGTGCCAGGGTGAAGCCGTGCGGGTCGGTCAGCGGATAGTCGAAATACCGCATGGCATAGGCCGCCAGCGCCCGCCAGGTGCCGCCGATCATATATATCGGGCCGGGATGCGCGACAGCCCAGCCGACGCCGGCGAGCCGATCGTGCACATGCCGGGCGAAGGCATCTTGTCCGGCGGCGCGCAGCGCGGGCAGGCGCAAGGTTCCCAGAGCCAGGCTGGCGGCCTCGTGACACGCGTTCTTGGCGATGGAAACGAGTTCGAGGCTACCCCCACCGAGGTCCGCGACCACTCCCTTTGCGCCGGGAAAGGCTCCCAGCGCGCCCATTGCCGAGGCGCGGGCCTCTTCCTCGCCCGACAATAGCCGTGGTTCGAGCCCGAGATCGGCGACCCGTTCAAGGAATTCCGCGCCGTTCTCCGCCTCGCGCGCGGCGGCCGTCGCGACCGTCTGGACATCGTCGATCCCGAGATCGCGGATGATAAGCGCATAGCGCGCCAGCGCGCCCAGCGCCTCGTCGGCGGCTTCGTCGGGGATGCGGCCCGCCAAAGACAGGTCCCGCCCGAGCCGGGCGGCGACTTTCTCGTTCCACACCACTTCGGGCGCGCGTCCGGTGCCTTCGTAAATGACCATCCGTACGGTGTTCGAACCGATGTCGATCACTGCCCGCGGAGGCTGCATCAGTCGACGCTGCCACTTGGCCGAACGCGATTTGTTCACGTGGTGCCGTCCCGCAGCGTCAATCGCGGGACTTCGTGATCGGCAAGCGCGGCACCGCGGCCCGAAAGTGATGGATTGGCCATGAAATACTGGTGGCAGTTGAAGCCGCCATCTCCCTGTCGCATACGGTGATACTGGCCGTCCGGCTCCAGTACCCAGCTTTGTTCGGTATCGAGGATATTGGCCAGCATGACCTGTCCCAATACCTGATCGTGCACGGTTTTGTTGGTGATCGGCACCATCACCTCGACCCGGTGTTCGAGATTGCGGCTCATCGCATCGGCGCTGGTCAGGAAAACCTTGGCCTGGCGGCTCGGCATCGTCTTGCCGTTGGCAAAGGCCCAGACGCGTGAATGTTCGAGGAATCGGCCGATGACGGATTTGACGCTGATATTTTCCGAAATGCCCGGCAGCCCCGCCCGCAGGCTGCAAATGCCGCGCACCACCATGCGGATTTCGACCCCCGCCTGGCTCGCTTCGTAGAGCTTGTCGATCATCGCCCGGTTGGTGATCGAATTGAGCTTGACCCAGATGCCTGCCGGCTTGCCCGCTTTCGCATTGGCGATTTCGGCGTCGATCAGTTCGTAGAGCTTTTCCTGCAGGCCGATAGGGGAAAGCGCCAGCTTCTCGAGATCGTCGGGCTCGATATAGCCGGTGATGAAATTGAACATCTTGGCGGCATCGCGCCCCAGCGCCGGATCGGCGGTGAAGAAGCTCAGGTCGGTGTAGATCTTCGCATTGACCGGATGATAATTGCCCGTGCCGAAATGGCAGTAGGTACGGTACCCGTCCTCCTCGCGCCGCACGACCAGGCTGACCTTGGCATGGGTCTTCCAGTCGGTGAAGCCGTATATCACCTGCACCCCGGCGCGCTCCAGCTCGCTCGCCCACTGGATGTTGCGCTCCTCGTCGAAGCGGGCCTTCAGCTCGACCACGGCGGTTACCGCCTTGCCGTTCTGCGCGGCCTCGATAAGCGCGGCGATTACCGGCGACTGATCGCCCGCGCGGTACAGCGTCTGCTTGATCGAGACCACCGCCGGATCCCGTGCGGCCTGGCTGAGGAAATCGACCACCACGTCGAAGCTCTCGAACGGGTGATGAATGACGATGTCCTTTTCGCGGATGGCGGCGAAGCAATCCCCGTCATGTTCCAGGATGCGTTCGGGATAGCGCGGACTGAAAGGTTCGAACTTGAGGTCCGCGCGCGGCTCGTTGCAGATCGCCGAAAGGTCGGCAAGGCCCAGCATGCCGCCGGACTTGACGATCATCGCCTCTTCCACCTCGAGCTGTTCGCGCAGGAGCGTTTCGGCCACTTCGTCGCAATCGTCGTCCAGTTCCAACAGGACGGCGCGCCCCCGGCGGCGACGTTGAATGGCGGTGCGGAAATAGCGCACCAGATCCTCGGCCTCTTCTTCCACTTCGATGTCGCTGTCGCGGATGACGCGGAAAATTCCGTCCCCCAGCACTTTGAAGCCGGGGAATAGCTGGTCGGCATATCGCGTCACGAGCTGTTCGATCGAAACGTATATCGCATCGTCCCCCGGCACGCGCACGAATCGCGGAGCGCCGCTGGGGATCAGCACCATTTCGATCAAGTCCGCCTGGCGCTTCCCGCGCTTCAGCCGAAAAATCACCCCGATCCCCTTATTGGCCACGAAGGGGAAGGGGTGACTGGGATCGATCGCCTGAGGGGTGATGAGCGGCAGGATGTCGCTTTCGAAATACTCGGCCAGCCAGTTCTGCTGGCTTTCCGGCAGATCGTCGATCGCGGCGATCAGGATGCCTTCTTCGGCCAGCAGGCCACGCAGCGTCTCCAGGCTTTCCTGTTGTCGGTCTTCCAATGCCGAAAACTGTTCGCGAATGGCGGCAATTTGCTGGCGCGGGCTGGTGCCGTCGATTCCCTGGGTTTCGATTCCGCGCTGTACCTGACCTTCGAGGCCGGCGACGCGCACCATGATGAACTCGTCGAGATTGCTGGCCGAGATCGACAGGAACCGCAGGCGTTCAAGCAAGGGATATCGCTCGTTCTCGCTTTCGGCGAGCACGCGCCGGTTGAACGAAAGCCAACTGAGTTCGCGATTGGTATAGCGGTCGCCCCGCGCTGGCGGCGCGTTCGTTCCGGCGTCATTGGCCGGGGTGGTCCGGGCAGCTTCGGCAGTCATGCGGGTACGGTTGCGGCCATGGGCCTCGATTGTGACGGTCGGGTTACAGAATGCTTGAAAGGCGCGCTAAAGGAAAGGGTTGACAGACGCACCTTGTTTCCTGGGCGTGCCGCATTTATGTCGCATCGCACCATGAAGCGTACCCATCTGCCCCTGAACGCCTTGCGCGTCTACGATGCCGCCGCAAGGCATTTGTCCTTCACCCGCGCCGCGGACGAGCTGGCGGTGACCCCGGCAGCGGTCGGCCAGCAGATTCGCGCGCTGGAGGATCATCTGGGCACGGTGCTGTTTCGCCGTACCAGCAAGGGGCTTGAACTGACGCAGGAAGGGGCTGCCGGGCTCGATGCGCTGCGAGAAGGGTTCCTCAAATTCGAGGAAAGCGTTTCGGCGATGCAGGCGGGGCAGGCATCCGACAGCTATACCATCGCCTGTCCACGCGAATTCTATGCCCAGTGGCTGGCACCGCGCCTGGCGAAGTTCGGGGAAGCCAATCCGGAGATCAAATTCACCTTCGTCGCGGACGAAAATGCCGACTTCACCGAAACCAATCTCGATTGCGCGATTCGCCTGGTCGACGGGCCGGGTGACCTGCAAGGCATCGAACTGGACGAAGCGCGCCGTGTCACCGTGGCGCGGCCCGGGGATCAGGGCGGCGCGCCCGACCAGTGGATCGACTGGGGCCTGCCGCTGCAGGACGGTATGACGGCGCATGTGACGGTTTCCAACGCAGGACAGGCTTTGTCCTCGGCCCTGGCCGGCCTGGGCAAGGCAATTCTGCCCGAACTCCTGGCGAAGGAATCGATCGAGGCCGGCAAGCTCGAGGTGCTCGATGGACCGCACACCGGTACGCGGGCCTATTGGCTGGTTGCTCCGACACCGCAATGGCGGACCAAGAAGGTCAAGTCTCTGGTATCGTTCCTTTCGGCGGGGTGAGGGGTCGGTGGGGTGAGGGGCTCTCGGCGACTGGCCGCGACATTATTGCCGGGGATCAGGCCCTTGTTTTTTAACGACTATAATATGCTTTACCGGGCGTAAACCATAATAGGTTCCGGATTATTTCTGTTTTCCCTGGATAGGGCCTGATGGGCTGAACAGGGACAAACGGAATGACGGGCTTTTTCCGAAAGCTTATAGCGGATCAGCAAGGCAACACGCTGGCGATTTTCGCCGCCGCCCTGATTCCGCTGACCATCGTCATCGGCAGCGGCCTGGATTTGAGCTTTGCCTATTTGGCCAAGGGCAAGCTGCAGAACGCCTGCGACGCCGCCGTGCTGGCAGGTCGCCAATCGATGGACGGCAACTCCTGGACCGATGCCAACAAAGCCGAGGCGGTCAAGTTCTTCGACTTCAATTATCCCGCTGGGCTGATGGGTTCCCGGAACCGCGTGTTCACTGTCGCCCAAGACCCGAACGACAATGCCCAGATCGTCGGCAGCGCCACTGCGGATGTTCCCACCTCGCTGATGCATATTTTCGGCTTCGACACGATCGGAATCAAGGCCAATTGCGACGCCAAGCGCGATCTTGGCCATAACGATGTGATGCTGGTGCTCGACACCACCGGGTCGATGAACGATCCTCCTTCGACAGGCGGAAGCAAGAAGAAGATCGAACTTCTGCGCGACGGGACGACCGGACTGTACCGTGCGCTCGACGACTCCGGCAACGGATCGATTACCCGGTTTGGCATCGTATCCTACTCGCACACCGTCAATGTCGCGCGTCGCTTGAAGAATCGCGACATCCTGCGAAACCAGCAACACCATAAGAGGGTTTACGAACAACGAGTGTGCACGCAGTACAAGAGCGGTTGGTATTGGTATCAGGATAGCTGCACGACCAACACCTACGACAGCTATGGCGACACGCAGAGCAGCGGTTACACGTACGAATCGAGCACCCTTCGGACCCGGGTCTATGACCCGTCTTCGGCATATCAGTACCGGACGGTCGACATCAACGATACCCCTTGGGCTTCCTCCGGCAACACGGTAAACGAAAACAAGCGCGCCTTCCGTATAAGCGGCATTGGCTGTATCGAGGAGCGCTCCAGCGTCGGCCAGCCAGAAGATCCCGTGACGATCCTCCAGACCGTGAGCCAGCAGGATATCGATTCGGTTGCGGCCCGTGGCAGCGATACGGCTTTGCAGTGGGGCCGGTACGATCCCGTCAGCCAGGAAGGGGAATCGCAGGACGGCTGCCCATCGGAATCGCGAAAGCTCCAGGAATACAATACGGAGCGAGGATTCCAGAACGCGGTCAACGCATCCACCAGCAATGTAACCGGCGGTACCTATCACGATATCGGTCTTCTGTGGGGCGCGCGGTTTCTCTCGCCCACCGGCATGTTCTCTGCCAATAATCCGACAGCGCATGGTCTCGTGCCGGTCAACCGGCACCTGGTCTTCATGACCGATGGCGAACTCGGTACGGGCGACAGGCTCTATTCCGCCTTCGGTATCCAGCGCTATCACGACCGTCTGACCGGGTCCGGATCGCAGGGAGCGAAACACATCGCCCGTTTCCACGCAATCTGCGACCGGGTGAAGGCCACCGGGACGACGATCTGGGTGATTGCGCTCGACGTGACAGCGACGGACGATATCGACGATTGCGCGACGAGTACGGCGCATTTCTATACCTCGGACGGTTCCGATCTCGAGGAGATTTTCGAGAATATCGGGCGCGGTATCGGCAATCTGAGGCTGACGCGGTGATGCGGCTGCCACCTGTCATCCGTCGTCTGCGGCGCGACCAGCGCGGTGCGACGATTATCGAATTCGCGATCATCAGCGGTCCTATGTTGCTGCTGCTGATGGGCGGGCTCGAACTGGGGTACGACAGCTATGTCCGCTCGACCATGCAGGGCGCGCTCAACGATGCCGCGCGTACCGCGGCGGTCGAATTCCCCATCATCAACGTGCCGGGCAGCACCGTCGAAGAGCAGGTCGAGAACTTGATCGAGGAACAGGTCCACAATGTCGCGCCCAATGCGACGATCACCGTGACGCAGAAAAGCTATTTCGATTTCTCGTCCATCGGTGATCCGGAAAAGCTCATGACCGACAATAACGGCAACGGCCAGTTCGATGCCGCCGATGGCGATTGTTACGAAGATGCCAATGGCAATGGCAGCTACGATACCGACGCCGGCAAGACCGGCAATGGCGGGGCGGATGACGTCGTGCTTTACACCGCCCATGTCAGCGCGCCGCGCATCCTGCCGCTCGACGGGTTCCTGCCGGGGGTAGGGCCGACGATCGAATATTCGCTGCAGACCGCAGTGCGCAACCAGCCCTACGACCAGCAGGCGACCGCGGCGGTGATCTGTGCTTAGGAGGGTGCGATCCTTGCGCGCGCTGCGGCGCGACACGCGCGGGCTGGCGCTGACCGAATTCGCCTTTGCCGCGCCGATCTTCCTCACGCTCGTGCTCACCGGGCTCGAGCTGTCCAACCTCGCGCTCGCGCATTTGCGCGTCAGCCAGATGGCGATGACCGTGGCCGACAATGCCGGGCGCGTTACCACCGGGATCGACGAGGCCAATATTTACGAGGTCTTCACCGGCGCGGAATTTGTCGGCAACAGCCTCGACTTCGAGGCCAATGGCCGTGTCGTGCTCTCCAGCCTCGAACACAATGGCGAGACCGGATCGGACGAGGGTCAGACGATCGTCTGGCAGCGCTGCTGGGGCGACGATACGGCGGTGGAACCCCTCTATGGCGAGGAAGGCGACGGGGCCGACGACGATAGCCTCGAGGATGGCCTGGGTTCGGGCAGCGACAAGATCACCGCGCTCGAGGATACGGCGGTGATGTTCGTCGAGGCGACCTACGATTACCAGCCGCTCGTCTCGACCGGCTTTTTCGACCCGCCGACGATCCGCTACGAAAGCGCCTTCAACGTCCGGGGGCGGCAGAATAACGACATCACCAATACGCAGAGGCTCGCCGTGATGAGCTGCTGACCTGCCCGGGCGCCCACGCGCCCTTGCGGGCCGCGATCCTCGCGCGGGCGTTCGGGCCTAGGCAGCGTCCGAAGCGTCGAAATGGGCGAAGATATCGGCCAGGCCCGGCGGGTCCTGCTCCTGGCGCAGCCGGGCGAGCGCCTCGGCGATGTCGAGCCGATATTCCAGCGTCGGCCCGTCCTGCGCCACGCGCTGCCCGCCCAGCCGCCGGATAAAGCGCATCGCCGCAGTGTTCTCGTAAAGCACATGCGCGGTCAGCGCCTCCAGCGCATCGTCGCGCGTATCCAGCAGCAGCGTCGCCGCCAGCAAACGCCCCAGGCCGAGCCCGTGATAGTCGTCGACCACCCCGACCGAAAATTCCGCCACCCGGTCGCCCGCATCGGGCCGCATGGCATGGACCACGCCCATGGCGGGCTGCACCGGGTCCGACAGGTCGATTGCCCCCCAGGCGAGATGCAGCACGCCGTCGACATCCAGCAGCCGCTCGATCACCCAGTCGGGGGGCGTGGTGGCGCCGGAAAAGAACCGCAAATAGCGCGAGCGCGGGCTCATCCGCGCAATCCCTTCGCGCAGCCGCCCCTCATCCTCGGGCGAGACGGTCCGGATGCAGATCTCCCGCCCGTCCTCCAGCCGCGTCAGGATGGAGGCATCGCCCCGGGCTTCCTGCGAGCGCGGCGCGGCCTTGCGGTTCGTGTCGTCACCCATGGGTATCCTTGGCTCCCGCGCGCACTTGCGATCGGGATCGAAGCTAGGGCTTTTGCGCAGAGCTTGCCAGTGCCGAGATGTCGGCGGAGTTCGCACAGGTCCCGTCGCCGCCGCCCTCTCGCGCCAGTCGCTCGGCAAAATGGCGGGAGAGCGCGCATTCCCGCGCATCCTCCCCGCTCCCGCTCCCGCTCCCGCACCCGGCAGCGCGGGCGGGGGGCAGGCCCGCGAGCACTTCGCGGCGGATGCGTTCGTAAACGGGGTGGCCGGGGCGGATATGCTCGGAATAGCGTTCGGGGCGGCGGTTGCGCAGGAAGAACATCACCAGCGCCTCGTTATGCTTCACGCCGTAAGTGACGATGCCGCCGTCGCCATCGCTCTTCCATTCGGGCACGCCCTCGATCGCACGGGCGAGCGCGCTGTCCTCCAGCCGCTGCACCCCGCGCTCGATCGCCGCATCCCAGGCGGCGGCAAACCCTTCCGCGCCGGGTTTGTTGCGCAGTTTGTAGAGCGCCTCCATGCTCTTCCCGATGGAACGCGCCGCCTGCGTGACGATCCCCGTCGCCGCGAGGCTGGCGACAAAGCGCCGCTGCAGCGTCGGCGTGATCGAATTGCGGCGGGGGGCCTTGTGGAGATAGGGCGCGAAACCGAGCAGCGGATCGTCCGCCGCAGGCTCGGGGCCGACGATTGCCACGGAAGATGTCGCCTGTCGCGGCGTAACGCGTCGATTCTTAGTCATGAGACATGGGCGGAGTCGAAGCGTCAGCGGAGACGGCACGAAGTGCCACCGCGGAGGTGGCCTGGCGAGCGATGGCACGGGTGGGGGTGGTCATATTGCTCTCCGTCATTGCGAGGAGCCGCAGGCGACGCGGCAATCCAGCTTCCGACCTTGCAAAATGCGGCGAGGCCAGGAGATGGATTGCTTCGCTACGCTCGCAATGACGAGTAGGAAAACGCTTTCCATCCGGCAAAATAACCGAGCCGCAGGCGGAGACGGCGCGACGCGCCAACGCAAGGCGCGCGGATGCGTCGCGCCCGGCGCTTGAGGGCGAAACACTAACTCGCGGGTGGGGGTGGTATCCTCCCCGAACCGGGGAGGGGGACTATCCGCAGGTTGGGGGAGGGGCATCTGCGGCATCTCCGTCGATCCGCCATCGGCGCCAGTCCGGCTATCGGCGGGCTCTGCGCCGGTTTGAGTCACACAAAGGCGCGAAGGCACGAAGGGCTCTGTGGGGCTGGGGTCGTCCATAACCCACCCCACAATGCACATTCCCGCGAAGTAGGAAAACGGTTTCTGGCTGGCGAAATCACCGAGCCGCAGGCGAGGCAAGGCTGGAAGCGAAGGCGAAGCCGTAGCTGGCCAAAGGCCACCTGCACGGACGCCGGCCGGTTAGGCCGGAAGCGAAGCTGGCCAAAGGCCTACCCAAGCCGCACGGACGTGCGGCGCCCAGCGTCTCAGAGACGAAAACAAAAAACTGCGGAGTAGGAAAACGAAACTGACACTCTCGCTTGCGAACCAGCGGTGATTCATCAATTAAGGACGTCGGAAGGGACAAAACTTGAGCCTTATTGAAGATTTAGGACGCGCGCGCACTGAAGAGGACGTCAAGGACGCCTACATCAAGGCACTTGGTTTGAAGGGCGTTTTCAAAGGACTGGTCGATATCCAGACACCCGAAATTTGGTTCGAGGCGAAGGAAGCTGCCACCCCGCCGCTTCTAATGTTCGCGCAGCTGCTCACCTATGTCCGCGCTGCCCGCAAGCGAGGCGAGGCGATCCCGGGATTTCTGTGCGTGATCGACCGGGAAAAAGCCGCTCTGATGGCGACCGAGCACGCCTTGCCGATCCTTGAGGACAAGGCAATCCAGTGGCCCAAATCGGGTTCTGCGGCGGACAAGGCGCTGGCGGCGCAGATTGCCCCCGTGATCGAAACGCACTTCGTGCTCTACCAGATCGACGGTTACGAAGCCGAGTTCATCAAGGCGACCAAGGATGCCGTGCGCGAAGGGCGGATCATCCGCACCCCGATCACGCCCGACAATCTGCGGCAGGTGTTCGACAAGTGGGTAGCGATGGTTGGCGTCGAACTCGGCGTGAAGCGCGAGGCGGACTACGCCGTCCTTTTCTTTGCCGACATCATGCACGATGGCCGCAACGAGGCGATGCGCAACCTGCCCGCGCGCCTGCTGTTCAGCGGCGACAAGCCGGTATTCATCCTCGGCGCGGAGCAATACGATCTCGCCAGCGAGCGCGGCTATCGCAATTTCTGGAACATCTACCACCGCCCCCCCGAACAGAAGCACCGGCACTATCTTCTCGAACGGCGCGACAGCCTGCTGCCGATGGACGACCAGAAGTTCAAGGGCGCGTTCTACACCCCGCTTCACATCGTCGACAAGGCCTATGACCAGCTTGCCGCCACCTTGGGTGCGGACTGGCAGCAGAAATACATCGTGTGGGACATGTGCGCCGGCGTCGGCAATCTCGAGGCCAAGCATTCCAACCTGCGCAATGTTTTCATGTCTACGCTCGATGCCGAGGACGTGACGATCATGCGCAGCAACCCGGCCTTCGCTGGGGCGGAGATCTTCCAATACGACTACCTCAACGATGATGTGACCGATTTCGGCGAGATCGATTACGAGCTTTCAGGCAAGGTGCCGCAGAGCTTGCGCGATGCGATTGTGGCTGCGCGCGAGGGGAAGAAGGGCGCGAAGCCGGTTTTGGTGCTGATCAATCCGCCTTATGCGGAGGCGATGAATGTCGATAATAGGAAAGACGAGGGTGCAAAAGCCGGAATAAAGCAGGGTGTATCGAAGACCCGTATAAGCCATGGAATGGACCACCTTGGATATGCTGCCCGCGAGTTATTCGTGCAGTTTCTCCATAGGATCATGATCGAACTTCCGCGTTCTAAAGTGGCAATTTTTAGCAAACTCAAATACGTAAATGCGCCCAACTTCGCGCTTTTTAGAGATGGTTGGACTGCGAAGTATCTTGATGGGTTTGTCGTTCACAGTCTCGCCTTTGATGGCTTGAAGGGCAATTTCCCGATTGGCTTCCTTTCATGGGATTTGGCAGTTGAGGAGCGTTCTGAAGCAATCGATACTATCGCTTTGGATCGATCCGGCGCGATCATCGACTCCAAAGTATTTTACAGGGTGCCGCCGCGTGAGCCTCTGGCCGATTGGATTATCCGCCCACGTTCGAACAGTGAGCCAGCTCTCCCTCTTCAAAACGCGCTCGTGCCGACAACACGGACAAACGATGTACGCGGGCGATATTGGGCAGATGGTGCTATCGGAAGCATGATCTGCAAGGGCAACGATTTTCAGAATGCGGGCAACGCGACAGCCCTGTTATCGTCAGGTTACAACAGTGCAGGTGCATTTTTCGTCACCGAGGAGAACCTCTGGCAAGCCGCCATCGTTTTTGCCGTCCGCCGCGTGATCAAGCCGACATGGCTCAACGACCGCGACCAGTTCCTGCAACCGTCGCAGCCGCTCTCGGACGAGTTCAAATCCGATTGCCTTGTCTGGATGCTGTTCAACGGCAGCAACCTCACTGCGGGCGCAGACGGGCTTCGCTGGAATGATCGCGACTGGAGCCTCACCAACCACTTCATCCCCTTTACCGAAGCCGAAGTTGGGGCGAAGGCGCGGTTCGAAAGCGATTTCATGGTGCGCTACATGACGGGCATGGCGTCGTCGCCCGAAGCACAGGCCGTGCTCGATGAAGGCTGCAAACTGTTCCAGCGTTTTCACGCTACGCAGTTCCCCAATAAGATTAGAAAAGATCTTAAGCTGAACCGTGCCGACGCCGGATGGTATCAGGTCCGCCGCGCGCTCGAAGCATATGGTGATATTGAACTCACCGATTTCGATCCTTTTAAGGCGGCCTACGCCTCCCTCACCGAAAAGCTGCGCCCATTGGTTTATGAACTGGGCTTCCTAGCCACGTAGGCTCTCCCTTGACCTCCCCCCATCACCCCACTATGTGCGCGGCCATCCGGTGTTGGAGCCGCTTCGCGTGATTCCCCCATCGGTCAGATAGAGCTGAACATTGCCGGTCATGTCCCGGGGCCTGTCGCTCCCGCGACAAAGCTCTCTCCTCGTACAACGGGCGACCCACAACCCCTTGTAACGCCGAAAAAACACCCCATCTAACTCTCAGCTACCAGTCGTGATCGACGGTCCTGAGGGCCAGTTGCCCTCCCTTCTTTCCATTTCGCCTTCTAGCCACCGCGCACAAGCGGTCGCTCCTGAGCGCCTGCGCGAAATCGAAGGAAGATTTCCCATGACACATTATGGCACCATCAAGAGCTACGACGCCGGCAAGGGCCAGGGCATGATCACCCCCGAACAGGGCGGTGATGTGCTGAAGTTCGAAAAGTCCGATCTCAAGAAGGAATCCTCGGCTCCCCAGCAGGGCCAGCGTTTCGGCTATGAAACCAAGCAGGTCGGCGGTGGACAGCCGCAGGCCATCAACCTGCGTCAAGAAGAGCAGGGCGAAGGCCAGGGCGCCAAGCATCGCGACCAGGCAAAGCAGCAGCAGAGCTGATCCGAGACCACTTCCCGGGCGCACTCACTCCGCGCCCGGGCCTTTTTGACGCTCACAGAAATATCGAAGGCAGGCCGGGCCATGGACCTCAACGGATTACTCCACGAACACCAGGTCGCGGTCATGAAAGCCGCCGCCTCAGGCGATGGGTCGGCGCGAGACAACCATTTCGCCAAGGTCGTCGAATATGCCGAGCGCGTTCGCGCGCTGAGAAGGATCGATCCCATGACCAAGACCCCCGCATCCGCCGACGGTCCACCTACCATAATCTATGGATCCTATGCGGGCGAGACCTCCGCGCCTTCGCACTCCGCCCCGATCGCATCGTGGGAAGATGAGGGTGGGGCATTGAACCCGCCCGAGGTCACCCTTCCGAGAGGTGTGACGAGCAAGGCGCTTCGGCAGTATTATGTCGGGCCCTATGTCTACCAGGACCTCGACCTGGCGGTTGCCGAACATCTGCGTCAGTTGAGCGCTGCCGCTCGACCCACGGCTTGACCCACCCCTCCTCCCGCACTATGTGCGCGGCCATCCGGTGAGGGAATCGCCCTGCGCGCTTCCAACGTCGGTCAGATAGAGCTGAACATTGCCGGTCATGTCCCGGGGCCTGTCGCCACTAGCGATCGGGCTCTTTTCTATTGAGGCAGACCAGGAGGCGAAGCGCCCCGGATCAGGTCCGGGGCCGCGGTCCCCGGAAGGGGCGCCTTCCGGGAACCTTGGGGCAGCCGTCAAAGTAACCCGGTGGCCGTGTGGGCCGATGGGTGGAGTGTTTCAGGCTCGCGAAGATGACGCGCGAAGAGCGCGGCGTTTTGTCCAGCACTGTCCCGGATCGGGTCCGGGACGACGTTGGAACGCGAAGCTTCGGACAATCCATCCGACCCCCGCAAGTTGTCGCCAATCCGCGAAGGGCCGCCCTGTGTGGCTTTGAACGGAACCTCGTCAGGGAAAGTGGGAACCGGTTTCCCGCCCGGATGAGGTGACCTGACCGGGCAAGTCGCCCGTTCAGCAAGCAAGGTGAAGAGAAAGAACTCATATGCCGACGATCAACCAGCTGGTCCGCAAGGGCCGCGTTCCGCAGAAGGCCAAGAGCAAGGTCCCTGCGATGGAGCAGAACCCGCAGAAGCGTGGCGTTTGCACCCGCGTCTACACGACGACCCCGAAGAAGCCGAACTCGGCTCTGCGCAAGGTGGCCAAGGTTCGCCTGACCAACCAGCGCGAAGTCATCTCCTACATCCCGGGCGAAGGCCACAACCTGCAGGAACACAGCGTCGTGCTGATCCGCGGCGGCCGTGTGCGCGACCTTCCCGGCGTGCGCTACCACGTCCTGCGCGGCGTGCTCGACACGCAGGGTGTCAAGGACCGCAAGCAGAGCCGCTCCAAGTACGGCGCCAAGCGTCCGAAGTAAGGGGTAAGGGCTCGCCGCCCGCGCTGAGGTGGGTGGCGAGGTTTCGAGTTTTTTGTGGGGTGCGGTCGAGACCTCCGTCTCGACCTTGCGGTTCCAGCCCTCTCCCCCACCCGACCACCCATAAGCTATGGGTGGTCGGGTGGGGGAGAGGGCCGGCACCGACCCCAAAGGCAGCACGGAGGTGCTGCCGCACTCCGAAGGAGTTATACGAAATGTCACGTCGTCGTCGTCCCGAGAAGCGGGAAATCCTGCCTGATCCCAAGTTCGGTGATCAGGTCCTGTCGAAGTTCATGAACAACCTCATGCTCGACGGTAAGAAGGCCGTTGCCGAGAAGATCGTCTATGGCGCGCTCGACACGGTCGAGAACAAGGCCAAGGCCAATCCGGTCGAGCTGTTTCACGCAGCGCTCGACAACATCAAGCCGCAGGTCGAAGTGCGCAGCCGCCGTGTCGGCGGTGCGACCTATCAGGTGCCTGTGGAAGTGCGTCCCGAGCGTGCCCAGGCGCTGGCCATTCGCTGGCTGATCTCGGCCGCGCGCGGTCGCCCCGAGACCACCATGTCGGCCCGCCTCTCGGGCGAGCTGATGGATGCGGCCAACAATCGCGGCAACGCGGTGAAGAAGCGCGAGGACACGCACCGCATGGCGGACGCGAACCGCGCCTTCTCGCACTACCGCTGGTAAGGCTCGTCTGGCAGGCCGTTCCGCCGAAACGCGGAACGGTCGCCGGGCGGTCACATTAAGGACCCAAGGGGCGGCGCATCTGTCACCCCGAACCCACGAGGAATTTCACATGGCCCGCGAATATCCGCTCGAGCGGTACCGCAATATCGGCATCATGGCACACATCGATGCCGGCAAGACCACCACGACCGAACGCATCCTCTACTACACCGGCAAGTCCTACAAGATCGGCGAAGTCCACGACGGCGCCGCGACCATGGACTGGATGGAGCAGGAACAGGAACGCGGCATCACCATCACCTCGGCTGCGACCACGACCTTCTGGTCGGCCGAAGACGGTGAAGGCCCCAAGCACCGCATCAACATCATCGACACCCCAGGCCACGTCGACTTCACTATCGAAGTCGAACGCTCGCTCCGCGTGCTCGACGGTGCGGTCGCAGTCTTCGACGGCGTTGCCGGCGTCGAACCGCAATCCGAAACCGTATGGCGCCAGGCCGATAAATACGGCGTTCCGCGGATGTGCTTCGTGAATAAGTTGGACCGCACCGGCGCGGACTTCTATTATTGCGTTCAGTCGATCATCGACCGCCTCGGCGCGAACCCGCTGGTGCTCTATCTCCCGATTGGCGCGGAAAGCGATCTGCAGGGCGTTGTCGACCTGGTGAACAACCGCGGCATCGTATGGCAGGCCGAAGACCTGGGCGCGAAGTTCGACTATGTCGATATTCCCGCCGACATGGCCGACAAGGCCGCCGAATACCGCGAGAAGCTGATCGAGACTGCCGTCGAGCAGGACGACGATGTCATGGAAGCTTACCTCGAAGGTAACGAGCCCGACGCAGCGACGCTCAAGCGGCTTATCCGCAAGGGCACCATGGCGCGCGACTTCGTGCCGGTGCTGTGCGGTTCGGCGTTCAAGAACAAGGGTGTTCAGCCCCTGCTCGACGCCGTGGTCGATTACATGCCGAGCCCGCTCGACGTTCCGGCCATCAAGGGCGTCCTGCCCGACAGCGACAAGGAAGACACCCGTCCGTCTTCGGACGAGGCTCCCTTCGCTGCACTGGCCTTCAAGATCATGAACGACCCGTTCGTCGGCTCGCTCACCTTCACCCGGATCTATTCGGGTCACCTCACCAAGGGTTCGGTGCTGAACTCGGTGAAGGAGAAGAAGGAAAAGATCGGCCGCATGCTGCTGATGCACTCGAACAATCGCGAGGACATCGACGAGGCATTCGCCGGCGATATCGTGGCGATCGCGGGTCTCAAGGAAACCACCACCGGCGACACGCTGTGTGCGTCGAACGCTCCGATCATTCTCGAGCGGATGGAATTCCCCGAGCCGGTGATCGAGCTGTCGGTGGAACCCAAAACCAAGGCCGACCAGGAAAAAATGGGCGTTGCGCTCAATCGCCTGGCAGCCGAGGATCCCAGCTTCCGTGTCACGACCGACCACGAATCGGGCCAGACGATCATCAAGGGCATGGGCGAGCTTCACCTCGACATCTTGGTCGATCGCATGAAGCGCGAGTTCAAGGTCGAGGCGAATGTCGGTGCGCCGCAGGTGGCGTATCGCGAATATCTCGGCAAGCCGGTCGACGTCGACTACACCCACAAGAAGCAGTCGGGTGGTTCGGGTCAGTTCGGTCGTGTCAAGGTAAAGGTCACCCCGGGTGAGCGCGGCCAGGGCTTCGTCTTCGAAGACGAGATCAAGGGCGGCAACATTCCGAAGGAATACATCCCGGCAATCGAAAAGGGTTTCCGCGAGCAGGCCGAAAGCGGCCATCTCGTCGGCTTCCCGATCATCGACTTCACCGTCAATCTGTATGACGGTGCGTACCACGACGTCGACTCGAGCGCGATCGCGTTCGAGATCGCTGGTCGCGGTGCGATGCGCGAAGTCGCAGACCGTGCGGGTATCAAGCTGCTCGAGCCGATCATGAAGGTCGAAGTCGTGACCCCCGAGGACTATCTCGGCGACGTCATCGGCGACCTCAACTCGCGTCGTGGCCAGATCCAGGGCACCGACAGCCGCGGCAATGCGCAGGCGGTCGACGCCTTCGTGCCGCTGGCGAACATGTTCGGTTACGTGAACGAGCTGCGTTCCTTCACCCAGGGCCGCGCTCAGTACTCGATGCAGTTCAGCCACTATGACGAAGTGCCGGCCAACGTCGCGCAGGAAGTCAAGGAGAAGCTTGCGTAAGCCAGCTTTGAGGTCTAGGGGCGGCGCCTGATTCCGCGGGCGCCGTTTCCTCCCCCGCAGAAATCCCAAATTTTTAGACAGAGGTTATTGGAAAATGGCGAAGGAAAAGTTCGAGCGCAACAAGCCGCACGTCAACGTTGGCACCATCGGTCACGTCGACCACGGCAAGACCACGCTGACTGCTGCGATCACCAAGGTGATGGCAGAAACCTACGGAGGTGCGGCCGTCGATTTCGCGAACATCGACAAGGCGCCCGAAGAGCGCGAGCGCGGCATCACCATCTCGACCGCGCACGTCGAGTACGAAACCGACGCACGTCACTACGCGCACGTCGACTGCCCGGGTCACGCCGACTACGTGAAGAACATGATCACCGGTGCCGCACAGATGGACGGCGCGATTCTGGTCGTGAACGCAGCCGACGGCCCGATGCCCCAGACTCGCGAGCACATCCTGCTTTCGCGTCAGGTCGGCGTACCTGCGCTGGTCGTTTACCTGAACAAGGTCGACCAGGTCGACGACGAGGAAATCCTCGAACTCGTCGAGCTGGAAGTCCGCGAACTGCTCAGCGAATACGACTTCGACGGCGACAACATCTCGATCGTCAAGGGTTCGGCTCTGGCCGCCCTCGAAGGCCGTGACGACGAAATCGGCAAGAACTCGATCATCGAGCTCATGAAGGCCGTCGACGAGAACATCCCGCAGCCCGACCGCCCGGTCGACCAGGACTTCCTGATGCCGATCGAAGACGTGTTCTCGATCTCGGGCCGTGGTACGGTTGTTACCGGTCGCGTCGAAACCGGCGTTGTGAACGTTGGCGACGAAGTCGAAATCGTCGGCATCAAGGACACCACGAAGACGACCGTGACCGGCGTCGAAATGTTCCGCAAGCTGCTCGACCGCGGTGAAGCCGGCGACAACATCGGTGCCCTGATCCGCGGTGTCGGCCGTGACGAAGTCGAGCGTGGCCAGGTCCTCGCCAAGCCGGGTTCGGTTACGCCGCACACCGAGTTCAGCGCAGAAGTCTATGTCCTGTCGAAGGACGAAGGCGGCCGTCACACGCCGTTCTTCGCGAACTACCGTCCGCAGTTCTACTTCCGCACCACCGACGTCACCGGCGAAGTGATCCTTCCCGAAGGCACTGAAATGGTGATGCCGGGCGACAACGTGACGATCAACGTCAAGCTGATCGCTCCGATCGCCATGGACGAAGGTCTGCGCTTCGCTATCCGCGAAGGCGGCCGTACCGTCGGCTCGGGCGTTGTGGCGAAGATCACCAAGTAATCTTCCCGCGAAAGCGCATCAAATAGTTGGCCCGCTCCTGGAAACGGGGGCGGGCCTTCGCGTTTTAGTGAGGGCATGCGAACCGTGCGGGAGCACGGTTTGTCGCTTCCCGTCCCGTCTGGCAAAATCGGACGGAATTCGGGGGTTGCCAGATACGGGTTAGGCCCGTATACGCGCGCCAACAGACGGGGATTCGTCCCCGACACACAATTTCAGTAGGGCCGCCCACTGACGGGAAACCGCAACGTGGGGCTGGCCTTTGTTTTTTGAGGGGCTCACGCTCCTTTGGCTCTTTCGCATCGGTGTAGGTAATGGAAGCTCAGAATATCCGCATTCGCCTCAAGGCGTTCGACCATCGCGTTCTCGACCAGGCAACTGGCGAAATCGCAGACACCGCGCGTCGTACGGGTGCTCTTATTCGTGGCCCCATTCCCATGCCGACGCGCATCGAGAAGTTCACTGTGAACCGCGGCCCGCACATCGACAAGAAGTCGCGCGAGCAGTTCGAGGTGCGCACCTATAAGCGGCTGCTCGACATCGTGCAGCCCAACGCCCAGACCGTCGACGCTCTGATGAAGCTCGACCTTGCTGCGGGCGTGAACGTGGAAATCAAACTCGCCTGATCCGCGACATGATTTTCCGTCCTCCTGCCGGACGTTAAGTGGGTAGGGAAGTTAAGGGGCGCTCGATAGCCCCGCCGGATCACAAGATCAGGCAAGACATCGGGATACCGCCGGATCTGATCCGGGTCTGCGTCCCCCGTCTCGCTGCCAAGGCTCTTCAAGGGCTGCGGTGGCACTCAGCCCGGACGGGGCGACGCATCACAAACGGGCTGGCAAGCACCTCGGATGGGCCGGGGTGCCTCTGTTTTAGGAGTTTTACGATGCGCACTGGCGTTATCGCAAAGAAAGTCGGGATGACCCGCCTCTTCCAGGAGGACGGTCGGCACGTGCCGGTTACCGTTCTCGCGCTGGAAAATTGCCAGGTTACCGCTCACCGTACCGAAGACCGCGATGGCTATTTCGCAGTCCAGGTCGGCTCGGGCGAAGCCAAGCAGAAGAACGTGAACAAGCCGCAGCGCGAAGCCTTTGCCAAGGCCGAGGTTCCGCTGAAGATGAAGGTCGCCGAATTCCGTGTCGACACCGAAGAGGCCCTGCTTCCCGTCGGTGCCCGCATTTCGGCCGAGCACTTCATTGCCGGCCAGAAGGTCGACATCACCGGCCACACCCAGGGTAAGGGCTTTGCCGGCGCCATGAAGCGTTGGGGCTTCGGTGGTCTGCGTGCCACCCACGGTGTCTCGATCTCGCACCGTTCGCACGGTTCGACGGGTAACCGTCAGGATCCGGGCCGCGTGTTCAAGGGCAAGAAAATGGCCGGTCACATGGGTGATCGTCAGCGCACCCAGCAGAACCTTGAAATCGTGCGCACCGATGCCGATCGCGGCCTCCTCTTCGTAAAGGGCTCGGTCCCGGGTGCGAAGAACGGCTGGTTGCTGGTAAAGGACGCGGTTAAGATCAACCACGAGGAACTGCCGTTCCCGGGCGTGATGTATCGCAACCAGGACGAATTCGCTTCGGAAGAAGCGGCTCCCGGCCTGGTCGAGAGCTCTGCCGAGCACGAAGTGGGTACTGAAGTTTCCGCCGAACAGCAGGAAAAACTGCTGAAGGAACAGGAAGCCGGTGCCGACACCGAAACCACCACCGATACGCCCGCAGCCGACACCGGCTCGGACGAGAACAAGGAGGGCTGATCCGTGAAGGTGAAGGTCCAGAAAATCGACGGCAAGGCGTCGGGCGACATCGAACTGAACGATGACGTGTTCGGTCTCGAGCCGCGTGCCGACATCCTGCACCGGGTTGTCACCTGGCAGCTCGAAAACCGCCGCGGCACCGCCCGCCCGACGCGCGAGCGTTCGGACGTTGCTCGCACCGGCAAGAAGTGGGGTCGCCAGAAGGGTGGCGGCACGGCTCGCCACGGCGATCGCGGCGCTCCGATCTTTATCGGGGGCGGCAAGGCTCACGGTGCGCGCAAGCGTGACTTCGAGCAGTCGCTCAACAAGAAGGTCCGCGCTCTCGGGCTCAAGATGGCTCTGTCGAGCAAGGCGAAGGATGGCCTCGTCGTCGTCGACAGCCTCGAGCTCAAGGACGCCAAGACCAAGGCGCTTGTTGCAACCTTCGGCAAGAACGGGTGGAGCGGCAAGGTCCTCGTGATCGACGGTGAAAGCGTCAATGACGGTTTCAGCAAGGCTGCCCGCAACATCCCCGGCGTCAATGTACTGCCGGCGATGGGTGCCAACGTCTACGACATCCTGAAGCACGACACGCTGGTTCTCACCAAGGACGCGGTCGAAAAGCTGGAGGCCCGTTTCAATGGCTAAGAAGCAGGAAGTGGAAGCGCGTCACTACGACGTCGTGCTCGCACCGCATATCACCGAGAAGGCCACGCTGGCGTCGGAACACAACGCCGTCGTCTTCAAGGTCGCCAACGATGCCACCAAGCCGCAGATCAAGGAAGCGGTCGAGGCGATCTTCGGCGTCAATGTGACGGGCGTGAACACCATCGTGACGAAGGGCAAGACCAAGCGCTGGAAGGGCAAGCCCTACAAGCGCGTGGACATGAAGAAGGCCATCGTCACCCTGAAGGACGGCGATTCCATCGACGTCACCAGCGGTATCTGAGGGGCTAGAGAGTAATGGCACTCAAGAACTACAAACCAACGAGCCCGGGCCGTCGCGGCCTGATCCTCGTCGACAAGTCGGGTCTCTACAAGGGCAAGCCGGTCAAGTCGCTCGTCGAAGGCAAGCGCAAGACCGGTGGCCGTAACAACAAGGGCCACGTCACTTCGCGCGGCATGGCCGGCGGCCACAAGCAGAAGTACCGCTATGTCGACTTCAAGCGTCGCAAGTGGGACGTCGAAGGCACCGTCGAGCGTCTGGAATACGACCCGAACCGTACCGCCTTCATCGCGCTGGTGAAGTACGACGACGGCGAACTGGCCTATATCCTTGCTCCGCAGCGTCTTGCTGTCGGCGACAAGGTCATCGCTGCCGAGAAGTGCGACACCAAGCCCGGCAACGCCATGCTGCTTGGCCAGATGCCGGTCGGCACGATCTGCCACAACGTGGAAATGAAGCCGGGCAAGGGCGGCCAGATCGCCCGCGCCGCAGGTTCCTACGTCCAGCTGGTCGGTCGCGATCGCGGCATGGTTATCGTGCGTCTCAACAGTGGTGAGCAGCGTTATCTGCGTGCGGACTGCATGGGCACCGTCGGTGCCGTGTCGAACCCGGACAACCAGAACCAGAACCTGGGCAAGGCCGGTCGTCGCCGCTGGATGGGTATCAAGCCGCTGACCCGCGGTGTCGCCAAGAACCCGGTCGACCACCCGCATGGTGGTGGTGAAGGCCGTACCAGTGGTGGCCGTCATCCGGTCACTCCGTGGGGTAAGCCGACCAAGGGCGCCCGTACCCGCAAGAACAAGCAGACGGACAAGTTCATCATCCGTTCGCGCCACGCGAAGAAGAAGAGGTAATCCGACATGGCTCGTTCCGTCTGGAAAGGTCCGTTCGTCGAGCTCAGCCTTCTGAAGAAGGCCGAGACCGCTCAGGACGCTGGTGGCTCCAAGCCGATCAAGACCTGGTCGCGCCGTTCCACCATCCTGCCGCAGTTCGTTGGTCTGACGTTCAACGTCTACAACGGTCACAAGTTCATCCCGGTCTCCGTTTCGGAAGAGATGGTCGGCCACAAGCTCGGTGAATTCGCGCCCACGCGCACCTTCCCGGGCCATGCTGCCGACAAGAAGGGTAAGCGCTGATGAGCAAGCAGAAAGCACCCCGTCGCGTAGCCGACAACGAGGCGCTCGCCGTCGGAACCACGATCCGTGGTTCGGCGCAGAAGCTCAACCTCGTTGCCGAGCTGATCCGCGGCAAGAAGGCCGAAGAGGCGCTCAACATCCTCGCTTTCTCGAAGAAGGCGATGGCCAAGGACGCCACGAAGGTTCTCGCATCGGCGATCGCCAATGCGGAAAACAACCACAACCTCGATGTCGACGCGCTGGTCGTTGCCGAGGCTTCGGTGGGCAAGTCGATTACGATGAAGCGGTTCCACACCCGTGGTCGCGGCAAGTCGACGCGCATCCTGAAGCCGTTCAGCCGCCTTCGCATCGTCGTCCGCGAGCAGGAAGAGGCGTAAGATGGGCCAGAAGAGCAATCCGATCGGTCTGCGCCTGCAGATCAACCGCACCTGGGACAGCCGCTGGTACGCCGAAGGGCGTGACTATGCCAAGCTGCTCAGCGAAGATATCGAAATCCGCAAGCACATCGTCGAGAACCTGCCGCAGGCAGCGATCTCGAAGGTGGTGATCGAGCGCCCGGCTAAGCTGTGCCGCATTTCGATCTACGCGGCCCGTCCCGGTGTGATCATCGGCAAGAAGGGCGCGGACATCGAAAAGCTGCGCGCCAAGCTGTCGAAGATGACCGAAAGCGAAGTGAAGCTGAATATCGTCGAAATCCGCAAGCCGGAAATCGACGCCAAGCTCGTCGCCCAGGGTATCGCCGACCAGTTGATCCGCCGCGTTGCATTCCGCCGCGCGATGAAGCGCGCCGTGCAATCGGCCCTCCGCCTTGGCGCGGAAGGCATCAAGATTGTCTGCGGCGGCCGTCTCGGCGGTGCGGAAATCGCCCGCGTGGAATGGTATCGCGAAGGCCGCGTGCCGTTGCACACGCTGCGCGCCAATGTCGACTATGCGGAAGCCGAAGCGCTGACCGCCTACGGGATCATCGGCATCAAGTGCTGGATCTTCAAGGGTGAGATTATGGCGCATGACCCGACCGCCCAGGATCGCCTCATGATGGAAGCCCAGACCTCGGGCGTCCGTCCGGCGCGCTGATTGCAGGATTAGGAAAGAACCATGCTGCAACCGAAGAAAACCAAGTACCGCAAGGCCTTCAAGGGCAAGATCAAGGGCGACGCCAAGGGCGGAACCACCTTGAACTTCGGCTCCTATGGCCTGAAGGCGCTGGAGCCCGAGCGGATCACCGCGCGCCAGATCGAAGCTGCGCGTCGTGCGATCACCCGCCACATCAAGCGTCAGGGTCGCCTTTGGATCCGCGTCTTCCCCGATGTGCCGGTGTCCAAGAAGCCTGCCGAAGTCCGTCAGGGTAAGGGCAAGGGTTCGGTCGAATACTGGGCCGCCCGCGTGAAGCCGGGCCGCATCCTGTTCGAACTCGACGGCGTAGCCGGTCCGCTTGCTGCCGAGGCATTCGAGCGTGCGGCGATGAAACTGCCGATCAAGACCAAAGTCGTTGCCCGCCTGGGCGACACCTCGCACCTGGGAGGCGAATGATGGCCAAGATTGAAGACCTGCGCCAGAAGTCGGACGACCAGCTGGCCGAAGAGCTGACCACGCTGAAGCGCGAGCAGTTCAACCTCCGCTTCCAGGCGGCCACGAACCAGCTCGAGGCTCCGGCCCGCATTCGCGAAGTGCGTCGCACGATCGCCAAGATCAAGACGCTGCAGACCGAACGCGCGACCAGCGCCGAAGCCAAGGCTTAAGGAGTAGACCATGCCCAAGCGTATTCTGATCGGGACCGTCACCTCCGACAAGACCGACAAAACCGTTACCGTGCTCGTCGAGCGCAAGGTGAAGCATCCCCTCTACGGGAAGATCATTCGCCGTTCGAAGAAATACCATGCCCATGACGAAAAGAACGAGTTCACGCTCGGTGATGTCGTGCGTATCGAAGAAACCAAGCCGATCTCCAAGACCAAGACCTGGCAGGTGATCGACCGCGTTACCGCAGGCGGCACGCAGGCTGTCGAGGCCGACCTCGAAGTCGAAGCCGCAGGTAACTGAAGGCAATTAGACGTAGGAACTGCCGGGCATCGGTCCCGGCAAGCCATTGAGAAGGAACCGGATCGATGATCCAGATGCAATCCAATCTCGACGTCGCGGACAACAGCGGCGCCAAGCGCGTCCAGTGCATCAAAGTACTGGGCGGCTCGAAGCGCCGGACTGCCTCCGTGGGCGACGTGATCGTGGTTTCCGTCAAGGAAGCCCAGCCGCGCACCAAGGTGAAGAAGGGCGATGTCCATCGCGCTGTCATCGTACGCACGAAGAAGGATGTTCGCCGCCCCGATGGCAGCGTGATCCGCTTCGATAGCAACGCCGCGGTGCTCGTGAACAAGAGCGAAGAGCCGATCGGCACCCGTATCTTCGGCCCCGTCGTGCGCGAACTGCGCGGTCGTGGCTTCATGAAGATCATCTCGCTTGCTCCGGAGGTGCTGTAATGGCCGCCGCTAAGATCAAGAAGGGTGACAGCGTCGTCGTCCTGTCCGGCAAGGACAAGGGCAAGACCGGCACCGTCGCGAAGGTCATGCCGAAGGACGGCAAAATCGTCGTCGAAGGCGTCAACATCGCTGCCCGTCACCGCAAGCCGACCCAGCAGAACCCGCAGGGTGGTATCGACCGCTTCGAGGCGCCGATGGCCATCAGCAAGGTTGCTCTGGCAGATCCGAAGGATGGCAAGCCCACCCGCGTCCGTTTCGAAGAGAAGGACGGCAAGAAGGTGCGCGTCGCCGTGAAGTCCGGGGAGACCATCGATGGCTGATTATACCCCTCGCATGAAGCAGCGCTATGACGAGCAGATCGTCAAGGCGATGACCGAGAAGTTCGGCTACAAGAACGCTCTCGAAGTTCCGAAGCTGGAAAAGGTGACGCTCAACATGGGCGTCGGCGAAGCCAGCCAGGACAAGAAGAAGGTTCAGACGGCCGCCGAGGAAATGGCTCTGATCGCCGGCCAGAAGCCGGTTATCACCAAGGCCAAGAAGTCGATCGCGCAGTTCAAACTGCGTGAAGGCATGCCGATCGGTTGCAAGGTCACCCTGCGCCGCGAGCGCATGTACGAGTTCATGGATCGTCTCGTGACCGTGGCCATGCCGCGCATCCGCGACTTCCGTGGCCTCAATCCGAAGTCGTTCGACGGCCGTGGCAATTACGCCATGGGCCTGAAGGAACAGATCATCTTTCCCGAGATCAGCTACGACCAGATCGACAAGGTCCGCGGGATGGACATCATCGTAACCACGACGGCGAAGACCGACGAAGAGGCGCGCGAACTGCTCCGCCTGTTCGGTTTCCCGTTCCCGGCTGAAGAGTCGGAAGAGAAGGAGGCGGCGTGAGCCGCTAATAGAGGAACTTAAGTCCAATGGCGAAACTGAGTTCGATCAACAAGAACGAGCGTCGCAAGAAGCTCGTCAAGCAGTATGCGGACAAGTACGCGAAGCTGAAGGCTATCGCGAACGACGAAAGCCTCGACGAGAGCGAGCGTCTTATCGCGCGCCTCAAGATGGCGGAACTGCCGCGCAATGCGAACCCGACCCGGGTGCGCAACCGCTGCTCCACCACCGGCCGCCCCCGCGGCTACTACCGCAAGTTCGGCCTCAACCGCATCGAACTGCGCGACCTCGGCAACAAGGGCCTGATCCCAGGCCTGACCAAGTCGAGCTGGTGAGGTAAAGACAGATGGCTATGACCGATCCCCTGGGTGATATGCTCACCCGCATCCGCAACGGCCAGCGCGCGAAGAAGGACAGTGTCCTGTCGCCCGCCAGCAAGCTGCGTGCGAACGTTCTCGAAGTGCTTCAGCGCGAAGGCTACATCCGTGGCTACAGCGAAGACGCTTCGGGCAAGCACCCCGCGCTGCGGATCGAACTGAAGTATTTCGAGGGCGAACCTGCGATCAAGCATGTCGCCCGCGTCTCCAAGCCTGGCCGCCGCGTCTATTCGGGTTCGAAGGAACTTCCGATTGTGCGCAACGGCCTCGGCATCACCATCGTCTCGACGCCCAAGGGCGTGCTTTCGGATGTCGAAGCGCGTACCGAAAACGTCGGCGGCGAAGTGCTGGCGGAGGTGTTCTGATGAGCCGCATCGGCAAGAAGCCGGTGGCGATCCCTAGCGGCGTCACCGCCAATATCGACAACGGCACGCTCAGCGTGAAGGGTCCCAAGGGTACCCTCAGCATGGGCCTGTCCGACCTGATCGAGTACAAGCTCGAAGACGGCGAAATCTCGATCAAGCCGGCCAACGACACGCGCGCCGCTCGCAACCACTGGGGTATGCAGCGCACGCTCGTGTCGAACCTGGTCGAGGGCGTGACCGAAGGGTTCACCAAGGTCCTCGAGATCAACGGTGTCGGTTATCGTGCGCAGGCGCAGGGCAAGAAGCTCAAGCTTCAGCTCGGCTTCTCGCATGACGTCGACCTCGACGTGCCGGAAGGCCTCGAGGTGAAGACGCCCGACCAGACGACCGTCGAGATCAGCGGTATCGACAAGCAGGCCGTGGGCCAGTTTGCGGCGAACGTCCGCAAGTGGCGCAAGCCCGAACCCTACAAGGGCAAGGGCATCAAGTACCGCGGCGAGTATATCTTCCGCAAGGAAGGGAAGAAGAAGTAAGATGGCAAAGCTCTCTCTCTTTGAACGTCGCCGTCGCCGCGTCCGCACCGCGCTCCGCAACGTGTCGGGTGGCAAGCCCCGTTTGTCGGTGCACCGCACCGGCAAGCACATCTACGCGCAGATCATCGATGATACGGCCGGCAAGACCGTTGCCGCCGCCTCGACGCTCGGTGCCAAGGGCTCAGGCGCCAACGTCGAAGCCGCCAAGAAGGTCGGTGGCGACATCGCCGCTGCTGCCAAGAAGGCCGGCGTGACCACCGTCGTGTTCGATCGCGGTGGCTTCCTATTCCATGGCCGCGTCAAGGCGCTGGCCGACGCCGCTCGCGAAGGCGGGCTGGAGTTCTGATGATGGCTGACGACAAGAAAACCGAAAACACCGAAGCCGAAACCAAGGTCGAGGAGACCAAGGTCGAAGCGACCGAGGCAAAGGCCGAGACCGAAGCGGCCGTGACCAAGGAAGAGCCGGCAGTAGCCGATACTCCCTCGGAAGCTGCTGCCAACCAGAGCCCGGCTCAGGGTGCCGAAGGGCAGCCGCAGCAGCGCGAAGGTCGTGGCCGCGGTGGCCGCGGTGGCAATGATCGCGGACGCGGTCGTGGCGGCCGTGACAATCGTCGCGGTAACCGCCGCGAGGAAGAAGACGACGGCATCATCGAGAAGCTCGTCCACATCAACCGCGTCAGCAAAACGGTGAAGGGCGGTAAACGCTTCGGTTTCGCTGCACTCGTGGTTGTCGGTGACGGCCAGGGCCGTGTCGGCTTCGGCAAGGGCAAGGCCCGCGAAGTTCCCGAAGCGATCAGCAAGGCGACCGCCGCTGCGCGCAAGAAGATGATCCGCGTCGCACTGAAGGAGGGCCGCACCCTCCATCACGACGGCAAGGGCCATTTCGGTGCCGGCAAGGTTACCGTCCGCACCGCGCCTCCGGGTACCGGCATCATCGCCGGTGGTCCGATGCGTGCCGTGTTCGAGAGCCTCGGCGTTGCCGACGTGGTGACCAAGTCGGTCGGCACTTCGAACCCCTACAACATGATCCGCGCCACTTTCGATGCGCTGACCAACCAGACTTCGCCGAAGTCGGTAGCTCAGCGTCGCGGCAAGAAGGTCGCCGACCTGCTTGGCCGTGGTGGCGCGTCGGAGGCAGAGGCTGAAGCCGACGCCGCCGCAATCGCGGAGTAATCGAGATGGCCAAAGCGAAAACCATCAAGATCAAGCAGATCGGCTCGCCGATCCGGCGCCCGGAAAGCCAGAAGAAAATCCTGGTCGGCCTGGGCCTCGACAAGATGCATAAGATCGTGGAGCGGCAAGACACCCCCGAGGTGCGCGGCGCGATCGCCAAAATCCCGCATCTGGTGACCGTGGTCGACTAAGGCCGCTTCACAAGATTGTGGACAGGAAAGCCCCGGCCCGCGTGTCGGGGTTTTTCGTGCCTTCAGGGAGCGGGTGCTCGATATGTCGAGCCCAAGGATCCGGCGCACCGGGAGCGCGGTTCGTCCCTGACCCAGGATATCCGTCGGCCGCTTGGCAAATCAAGGGTCGACATAGGGCCAGAATCCGACTATCGGCGCGCACTTCCCAACAGCGCGAACCCCGTTATGGGGCGTTAGAAAGCGAAAGCGAGTGCACTATGAAACTGAATGATATCCGCGACAATTCCGGCGCACGCAAGAGCCGCATCCGCATCGGGCGTGGCATCGGCTCGGGCAAGGGCAAGACCGGCGGCCGTGGCCAGAAGGGCCAGAAGAGCCGTTCGGGTGTGGCCATCAAGGGCTTCGAGGGCGGCCAGATGCCGCTGCACATGCGCCTGCCGAAGCGTGGCTTCAACAATCCGTTCGGCAAGGATTACGCGGAAGTGAACATCGGCATGGTCCAGAAGTTCATCGACGCCAAGAAGCTCGACGGCAAGAACGTTGTCGACCACGAAGCGCTGAAGGCTGCTGGCCTTGCGCGTGGTGGCAAGGACGGTGTTCGTCTCCTCGGCAAGGGTGAGATCAAGGCCAAGGTCAGCTTCAAGGTCGCCGGTGCCTCCAAGGGCGCCATCGAGGCGGTCGAAAAGGCAGGCGGCAAGGTCGAAGTGATCGCTGCCGACAAGCCCGAGCACGAAAAGAAGGCTGCTCGCGCCGAAGCCAACAAGGCTGCGAAGGCAAAGTAAGCGGGAAAATTCGGGGAGCGGGGTTCGACATTCCGCTCCCCGCTTCCTATCTAGCCTTCCTGTGCCGGGAGGGACCGGCGCCAATTCAGGATTGAACAGATTCCCATGGCATCACGCGCCGACAATATCGCGAGCAACATGAGTCTCGCTAATTTCTCCAAGGCCACCGAGCTGAAGAACCGTATCTGGTTCACTATCGGTGCCCTGATCGTCTTCCGCTTCCTGAGCTTCGTTCCGCTCCCGGGTGTGAACCCGCTGATCCTGAGCGACCTCTACGATCAGACGCGCGGCGGCATCCTGGACATGTTCAATACGTTTTCGGGCGGCAGCCTGGAGCGGATGAGCCTCATCGCGCTCGGCGTCATGCCTTACATTACCGCCTCGATCGTCGTGCAGTTGGCCGCGGCTCTCCATCCGACGCTGGCCGCGCTCAAGAAAGAGGGCACCGTCGGGCGGCAGAAGCTCAATCAGTACACGCGCTATGGCACGGTGTTCCTGTGCGCGATCCAGGGCTGGTTCCTGGCATCGGGACTGGAAAGCTTCGGGGCGCAGAGCGGGATGCAGGCGGTGGTCGATCCGGGCGTCATGTTCCGCGTCGGCGCGGTCATCAGTCTCGTCGGCGGCACGATGTTCCTGCTGTGGCTGGGTGAACAGATCACCAGCCGGGGTATCGGCAACGGCGTTTCGCTCATCATCATGGCGGGCATCGTGGCCCAGTTCCCGACCTTCGTTTCGAACCTGGGTTCGGGCTATTCGGAAGGTTCGATCGCCACCGGTATCATCGTCGGCCTGATCGCCATGGTCGTGATCCTGATCCTCGTGATCTGCTTCATGGAACGCGCGCAGCGCCGCCTGCTGATCCAGTATCCCAAGCGCGCGACGCAGCGCGGCATGATGCAGGCGGATCGCTCGCACTTGCCGCTCAAGCTCAACACTGCCGGCGTTATCCCGCCGATCTTCGCCAGCTCGTTGCTGCTGCTGCCGCTGACGATCACGCAGTTCGCCGGTAATTCGGTCGATACCGACACGACGGCGGGCGGGGTGCTGCAAACCACGCTGCAATATCTGCAGCATGGCCAGCCCCTGTATATGGCGCTCTATGCGCTGGGCATCATCTTCTTCTGTTTCTTCTACACCGCGATCGTCTTTAATCCGGAAGAGACCGCGGAGAATCTGAAGAAGAACGGCGGCTTCATTCCCGGCATCCGTCCGGGCAAGCGCACCGAGGAATATCTTGATTACGTGTTGACGCGCATCACCGTGATCGGGGCGATTTACCTGACGCTTGTTTGTGTGGTGCCCGAATATATGATCGCGCAGACCGGCGTGCCGCTGTTTCTCGGCGGGACCAGCCTGCTCATCGTGGTGAATGTGACGGTGGATACCATCAGTCAGATACAATCGCATCTGCTGGCACACCAGTATGGCGATCTCATCAAAAAGGCGAAGTTGAAGGGGCGCGTGCGTTAAGGCACAGCAGGCGCGAAGGGGACTTTACGCTATGGACATTATCCTCCTCGGCCCTCCGGGCGCCGGCAAGGGAACACAGGCGCAGCGATTGGTCGAGCACCATGGCATGCGTCAGCTTTCGACTGGCGACATGCTGCGCGAAACGCGCAAGGCCGATACCGATCTGGGACGCAAGGTTGCCGACATCATGGATTCGGGCGGTCTGGTCTCGGACGAGATCGTGTCGGCAATGATCGACGCCAAGCTGTCGGACATGGGACCCGAAGTGGGCGCGATCTTCGATGGATATCCGCGCACTGCCGCGCAGGCCGATCAGCTCGACGAAATCCTCGCCAGGCACGGGCGCAAGCTCGACCACGTGATCGAGCTCGAAGTGGACGAAGACGCGCTCGTAGAGCGTATCACCGGCCGGTTTACCTGCGCCAATTGCGGCGAGGGCTATCACGATGTCTTCAAGCAGCCCAAGCAGGAAGGCGTGTGCGACAAATGTGGTTCGACCGAGTTCAAGCGCCGCCCGGACGACAATGAGGAAACCGTCCGCACCCGTATGCAGGAATACCGTGGGAAGACCGCGCCGATTCTGCCGGGCTACGAGGCGCGCGATATCGTGACACGGGTCGACGGCATGGCCTCGATCGAAGACGTCACCCAGGCAATCGACGCGATCCTGGCGGGCTGATCCTGTCACTTTCAATGCGTTCCGGCTTGCCCTAGGACCTCTGTCCGTCAA
Source organism: Erythrobacter sp. SN021 (assembly GCF_021864455.1). NCBI lineage: Bacteria > Pseudomonadati > Pseudomonadota > Alphaproteobacteria > Sphingomonadales > Erythrobacteraceae > Erythrobacter > Erythrobacter sp. SN021. Next base: position 669,331 of record NZ_JAKKUW010000001.1, on the reverse strand, counting down.
TGGAGAGAGGTCTTATGCGTCGTCCCGCCACCGTTTTTGCATTAGCCGCGATGGTGGCTGCCGCCCCGCTTTCGGCGAAGGTAGCCGACACGAGCGCCAACGGCTTTGTCACACAGAACGTTGCCGAAGTTGCCGCGACGCCGCTGGAAACCTGGCTGGCGCTGATCAAGCCGGGTGACTGGTGGAACGATGCTCACACATGGTCGGGCGATGCCGCCAATATGACGCTTACGCCGCAGGCGGGCGGCTGCTTTTGCGAGCGTGTCCCGGGCGAGGATCGTGAAGACGGTTTTCCCCTGGACGGCAGCGCAGGGCACATGTCCGTCATCCAGGCCTATCCGCTCAAGAGCCTGCGCATGCGTGGTGGCCTGGGGCCGCTACAGGGTGAACCGGCAACAGGCGTCCTCACGGTGACACTCGAGGAAATCAATGGCGGCACGCGTATTCGTTGGGAATATGTCGTGGGCGGATATCTGCGCTACGATGTCGAGACCATCGCCAAGGCTGTCGATGGCGTGATGAGCCAACAGCTTGCGGGGCTCCGCGATCATCTCGGTGCTTTGGAGGGTGAGGCATCGGAGCCGGAGCCGGTCGAGGATCCCGAAGAGGAGCCCAGCATCGAAACGCAGATCGACGCGCTTCAAGGGGCGGAATGACCGATGTTGAACGGAACGCTCGCGCTTTTCGTTGAAGGAGCAGTGGGGAGGTTTTGACCCCATCCGCACGAAACGCTACAAGGGTTGCATCATCTGGCGAGCCGCCCATATCGGCGGTCTCGCCACCTTGTGTGCGCTCGGTGGTTGACGCGGCCAGCGAATCCTCCTAAGCGCGCGGTTCATTCGACATTGCGGTGAGTCCGGCAGGCGGCAGCCATTTGCACGCCATCCGGGCTTTTTGCGTTAGGCAGGCTGCCGCATCCGGCGGATGAATTGAGCGATGAGATAGGGAAAGCCGGATAGACCGGCCCCTGTGGAGCATGGAGAAGTAAGTGGCTCGTATTGCCGGGGTAAACATCCCCACCAACAAGCGCGTTATCATCGCGCTCACCTACATTCACGGTATCGGCCGTACCAAGGCCGTCGAGATCGCCGACAAGCTCGGCATCGATCACGCCGCGCGGGTTCAGGATCTGTCCGACGAGGAAATCCTGCGCATTCGCGAAACGATCGACGAAGAGCATATGGTCGAGGGCGACCTTCGCCGCGACACTGCGATGAACATCAAGCGCCTGATGGACCTGCGTTCCTATCGCGGCCTGCGTCACCGTGCCGGTCTGCCCGTTCGCGGCCAGCGCACTCACACCAACGCCCGTACCCGCAAGGGCAAGGCCAAGCCGATCGCCGGCAAGAAGAAGTAAGCTTCGGCTCGTCCGTACGCTTTTCCCTTCTTGATAGACTGTAAGGAAGATACACCATGGCACGCGAACCCGGCCGCGTTAGGCGCCGCGACAAAAAGAACATTTCGAGCGGCGTTGCGCACATCAACGCCAGCTTCAACAACACGATGATCACCATCACCGACGCGCAGGGCAATGCGATCAGCTGGTCCAGCGCCGGCATGATGGGCTTCAAGGGCAGCCGTAAGTCGACTCCCTATGCCGCGCAGGTCGCCGCCGACGACGCAGGCCGCAAGGCTGCCGAACACGGCGTGCGCACCCTCGAAGTCGAAGTGAAGGGTCCGGGCTCGGGCCGTGAAAGCGCGCTGCGCGGTCTCGCTGCAGTGGGCTTCACCATCACTTCGATCCGTGACGTGACGCCGATCCCGCATAACGGGGTCCGTCCTTCCAAGCGTCGTCGCGTCTGATCCGTACCTGCCTGGCGGTCCGGTAACGGGCCGCCAACACCCTCTCACGGACCGGACGCTCTATCGAAGAGCGCCGGTCCTGCCCGCATCCGAACCAGGGGATTTTTATGTCCGTCAACATTAAGAACTGGCAGGAACTCAAGAAACCCAATGTCCTTGATATCAAGGAATCCGGCGATAAGGCCCGCAAGGCAACCTTCGTGGCCGAACCGCTCGAGCGTGGCTTCGGCCTGACGCTCGGCAACGCTCTGCGCCGCGTGCTCCTGAGCTCGCTCCAGGGCGCCGCGATCACGTCGATCAAGATCGAAAACGTGCTGCACGAATTCAGCAGCCTCGCCGGCGTGCGCGAAGATGTGACCGACATCGTGCTCAACGTTAAGCAGATCGCGCTGAAGATGGAAGGCGAAGGCATGAAGCGCCTGCAGCTTTCGGCCACCGGCCCGGGCGAAGTAAAGGCTGGCGACATCGCCGTTTCGGGCGACATCGAGGTCATGAACAAGGACCTCGTGATCTGCCATCTCGACGAAGGCGCCACGCTCAACATGGAGCTGACCGCCGACACCGGGAAGGGCTATCGTCCGGCCGTCATGAACCGTCCGGCCGATGCGCCGATCGGTCTCATCCCGGTCGACAGCCTGTACTCCCCGGTCCGCCAGGTTAGCTACAAGGTCGAGAATGCCCGCGTTGGTCAGGAGCTCGACTACGACAAGCTCTCGCTGACCGTCGAGACCGACGGCACGGTCACTCCGGAAGACGCCGTGGCTTATGCCGCGCGCATCCTTCAGGATCAATTGACGCTGTTCGTCCACTTCGAAGACGGCATCCCGCAGCCGACCACGGCCATGATCGGCCAGGCCGCCGAGCCGCAGGAAAGCGACACCAACCAGCTCAACCGCTACCTTCTCAAGAAGGTCGACGAGTTGGAACTGTCGGTCCGTTCGGCGAACTGCCTCAAGAACGACAACATCATCTACATCGGCGACCTGGTCCAGAAGACCGAGGCCGAGATGCTCCGCACGCCGAACTTCGGCCGCAAGTCGCTCAACGAGATCAAGGAAGTCCTTTCCTCGATGGGCCTGCGCCTTGGCATGGACATCCCGGGCTGGCCGCCGGAAAACATCGAGGAAATGGCCAAGAAGCTCGAACAGGAGCTGCTGGGTTAATGTGATCCTCTCCCGGGTGGGAGAGGATACGCAGTCTTGCGAGCTTGCTCGCTAGGCGAAGTTGGAGAGGGGGTGCGGCTCCGCATGCCCCCTCTGCTGCGACTAGGCAGCAACCTGCCAAGTCTCGCTTTCTCTCCCGAGATGGGAGAGAGGTTCCCGGTCGAACATCAATCGACCAGAATTGGGCTACCTGAAACGGGCCCCTTACGAACGAAGGACAAGATACAATGCGTCACAAGATTTCCGGCCGTAAGCTTCAGCGCAAGACCGGCCACCGCAACGCGATGTTCCGCAACATGGCTGCCGCGCTGATCAAGCACGAGCAGATCATGACCACGCTGCCCAAGGCGAAGGAAATGCGTCCGTACCTCGAGAAGCTGATCACGCTGGCCAAGCGTGGCGGCCTGTCGAACCGTCGCCTCGCCATGAGCCGCCTGCAGGACGAAACCCAGCTCAAGAAGCTGTTCGACGTGCTGGCCGAACGTTATGCCGACCGTGAAGGCGGCTATACCCGCGTGATCAAGGCCGGTTATCGCGCCAGCGACGCCGCCCAGATGGCCGTTATCGAACTGGTCGACCGCGACGAAGACGCCAAGGGCCAGGATTCGGGTCCCGTCATGAACGACGAGGACATGGAAGAAGCGTAAGCGATACCATAACCAGACAAGCGGGGCCGGGAGGGAGACCTTCCGGCCCTTTTGTTTTGCGCGTGGGAGAAGCCGTGCCACAAGGCGCGGATGATCAGACATACCTTGGCAGCCGCAGCGCTGCTCGCCTCCGTCCCGCTCGCCGCGCAATCGACCACGCAAGACGAAATCGAAGTGCGCTACGACCGTGCTCTCGCGGCAGGTTACAAGGCGCTGTTCCTGTGCAGCGCGATTGCCAATGCCGAACGCAACGGAGCGACGCGGACGCCCGAAAGCGTCGAGGCATGGGAACTAACCGGCATCCAGGCGCCGCTGAACAGCATCATCGATGACCTTCCCTACCGGATCCACCGCGATGGCTCTGGGGAGCTTCATAGCGTCTCGGTGGAATGGACCGACGACGCTCTCCCGCGCATGGCGGTGCATAATTCGCGCAGAGGGTGCTCGCAGCTTCCCATTGGCGGCGCTCCCTTGCCGATTGTCACGAAACGCCCCGCGCTCCAGCGTGACCGTGCAGCTCTTCTCGCCCCGGGCACGACACTTTCGGCGAGCTTCGCCAAGGCTTTCGGCTCCACTTACGGGGAAGGCACGCGTACGACCGCCGTGCTGGCGATGCGCGATGGACAAGTGCTGGGCGAGGTCTATGCAACCGATTTCGGGCCTGCGGTACCCCAGCGTACTTGGTCGGTCGCCAAAAGCATCGCCGCGACCCTTGTCGGCGCCGCGGTACAGCGAGGGCAGGCCGACGTGGCGAATCGGGCGGGGCTTGGTCTCGGTTTGAACGATCGGCGCACAGGGATCACGATCGATCATCTTCTGCGGATGGCTTCGGGCCGTTATTCGGACACGCCGGGCAACCGTACCAATCCTCTCTATTACGGCGGCTCGACGGTAGCGGAGACGGCACTGCACTGGCCCTTGGTCCATGAGCCGGGCCAAGTCTTCCGCTACGCCAACAACGACACGCTCGCCGCGATCAAGGCGATCGAGGAAGCTCTCGAGGAACATCCGCCAGCGCAATTCTTCGCGCAGTTGGACATGCGCGATACCGTCGCGGAGACCGACTGGCGCGGCGATTACATTCTTTCGAGTCAGGTCTGGTCCACCGCGCGCGACTTGGCAAAGCTTGGCCAGCTTTATCTCGATGATGGGGTTTTACCGTCGGGTGAGCGTGTCCTGCCCGAAGGTTGGGCGAAGTATGTTTCGTCCCCTTCCGGCCCCCAGCCCGACGGCGCTTTCGGGTATGGAGCGGGCTTCTGGCTGCTCAACAAGTCCGAGGGCGTGCCTTCCGATACATTCGCGGCCATGGGGAATCGCGGGCAGTTCATCGTGATCGTCTCGAGCCTGAATACGGTCATCGTCCGGCGGGGCGAAGATGCCGCCGGGCACCGCTTCGATATCGCCGGTTTCACGCGCGATGTGCTTGAAAGCCTTGGGGAATAGACGTTCAGAAAAGTCCCGGTTAAACTGAATGCTTCCTGTAACCCAAGTTCAGCGTGACCTCACGGCGACTCACCTAGAACGCTTCTCACAGCCAAGGCACTCCCGCCCTGGCCCCGATGAGGAGGACCTCGAAATGAAACTGTTCACCAAGACGTTCGCGAAGGGTGGGATCGCAACGGCTGCCGTCGGCGCGATGGCGCTGGCTGGAGCTACCCCCGCCCATGCAGGCGACCGTGACGATGATGGTATTTCTGTTGGCGACGTGATTGCCGGTGCCGTTATCATCGGCGGTATCGCCGCCGTCGCAAGTGCGGCCAGCAAGGATCGCGATTATTACCGTGATGGCCGCTATTATCGTGACGGGCGCTATTATCGCGATGGCCGTGACTACCGCCGCCACGCCTACGCGCGCCGCGGCAATCCGCGCAAGGCAGTCAACCGCTGCGTCCGGGCCGCTCAGCGCGATGCGCGGCGTAGTGGCTACCGCTACGCCCAGGTGACGGACATCCGCGATGTGGACGACACGCGCTATGGCTGGCGAGTCAGGGGCCGGATCGTGGTCGAAGGAGAGCGTGGCTACTATCGCAGCAATTACGATCGCCGGGGCCGCTATGACCGCGATTATCGCGATCGCGATCGGGGCAAGTTCACCTGCTATATCGAGCGGGGGCGCGTCGCCGGGGTCGATTTCCGCGGTATTCGGGGGCTTTAAGTTCGGCGTTACCCGAGCACCATGGGCGGTTCAGGCAGTATTTAGCCTGGACCGCCTATGCTTATCGGAATGTCAATCATGCGCCTTGGTGGGGGCGCCAAACGGGGTAACGGACCATGCCGTCCAAGCAATCGCTCTTAGCCGCACCAGCCATGCTCGCAGTGCTTTCCCTGACCACCGCTCCGGTTCAGGCCGCCGACCTGCCTGGGCCAGGCGTGCCGTCGACTGTCCACGTCGCGCCCGCATGGGCGCCTGGCGACGATACGGCTGCCAAGCACCGTCGCTATCGACACTATCGGCACCACCGCCATCGCGGCATTGGCGCGGGCGATATTCTCGCTGGAGTTTTGATCATCGGCGGTATTGCCGCCATCGCCAGCGCTGCCGAGAAGTCGCGCGATCGCTATCCCCGCCGCGAGACACGCTATCCGCAGCCACGTCGGGGCGATTACCGCTATAATGACGGGCGCGGGATCGACCGCGCGGTGACGATGTGCGTGGACGAGATCGAGCGCGATGCGCGGGTCGAGACGGTCGATCGAGTCGATCGCAATGCACGCGGGTGGAGCGTTACCGGCACGCTGTTCGATGGCCAAGACTTTACCTGCTCGATCGGAGAAGATGGCCGGATCGAGGCGATCGATTATGGGCGCGGTGGCTCGGGTTATCGCAGCGATGCATGGGATGGCAGAGAGGCGGGCGATTTCGATTATTCCGCGCGTGCTGAAGGCGCGGACCGCCAGTATGGCGACGATGTCTATGCTGCCGCGCGCGCCCGCACGGGCACCGTCCAGCCTTCCTATCCCGGTGGCCCTTTGCCTGGCGAGGACGATGGACAAGTCGATGCCGATATCGAATTCGGCACCGGCTATCAGGGGGCGGGGACCTAATCCCGCTTGTAGGCGGGAAGCGCCAGGTTCCATTGGATAGCAGCGAGGCGCAGGCCGAAACCTGCTCCCGTCGCTGCGACCCAGACCCACTCGCGGATGATCCCGGCCCAATCCCCGATCACGGTAACCGAGGCGGAAAGCGCCGCCGCAGTCACATACAGTTCGGGCCGCATGAGGATCGACGGTCGGCCGGCCAGAACATCACGAATGATCCCGCCGACGCAGCCGGTGATGACGCCCATCAGCGCCGCTGGAATTGGTGGTAGGCCGTATTCGAGCGCTTTGGCTGCGCCCAGCACGGCGTAAGCGGCGAGACCGAGGCCATCGGCGATCGAGAGAAGACGACCTTCCCACCACCGGGTGGGCGTGAACCAGGCGAACAGCGCGATCGCCAGACACACCCCGGCTACCCAGGCATCGTGGATCCAGAAGACCGGCGCACCGATGAGCAGATCGCGCACCGTCCCGCCACCGACACCCGTCAACAGTGCGAAAAAGGCCAGCGTGACGAAGGTCTGGCGTTCTTTTGCGGCGACCAAGGCGCCGGTCAGCGCGAAGATGGCCACTCCGGCCAGGTCCAGCCAGTCCAGCAAGGGGGTGAGCACGGCAGCGTTCATGTGGCCCCTCCGACGCGCGCCTTGCGGCGGCGAAACATCAGGATGGAGCCGAACATCGCACCGATGACAGACAGGATGGCAAACAGGATCAGGATCGGGTGGCTGGTGTCTTCACGCGTTTGCAGATCCATGATGTGCAGTCCCCAGGCGATATCGAAAACTCTCCACCAGCGCGTGCGCACCGCTTCGATCCGTCCTGTCTCGGTGCCGACATAGACATGGGTCCCGTCTTCCAGCACGACCTGCCAGACCGGCACCGGGCGGCGGAAGTCGAACGGGACATTGGCGGCCTCGAAGCGTTCGGTTCGTGCGACCTTGTCACCACCCTCGATCCCTGCCGCCACGATCAGCCGTGCCTCGACATCGGATAGCGGCCCCATTGTACTGCCATCGGGGCGAAAACGGGCAATGGTGCCGTCCATATAGGCGATCCGCGTGATGGTCTCGTCGCTTTCTACCTGCGTCGTGACCGAGCGGACAGGCTTGGTGCTTTCGGCCGGTAGCGAGACGGCGATTTGCGTGTCGGCGGGCAGGGCGCGTTCGGGCACTTCCTTGCGCAAATGGTTGCCGCGCACTTCCTCGATCGGCTTGATCACCATCACGAGACCGGTCACCGTCCACATCAAGATGGGGAAACCCACCAGCCATCCCAGCCATATATGCCATTTGGCGAAGCGCTGCATCACGCTCTGATTGCCCATTGCCGTCGTGGCTCCCTAGCCGTGGAGGATCGTGCCGATCGCCTCCGCCGCGGCGATGCAATCGAGATCCGCCCATCTGCGCGAGATGACCTGCATGCCGCAAGGCAGGCCATCTGTTTCGCCCACAGGCAAGACGGTTGCGGGAAGGTTGGGGTAGGTCGCGAGGCCCGCCCAGCACAGCACGCTCCCACCGGGCTGTTCGGTGCCGTTGATCGTGACCGTCCCGTCGAAAACGCGCCCCTCGCGGTGCGGTATGGCGAGCACGGGGGCGGGCGGGGCGAGCACAAAGTCGTATGTCTCGAACAGCTCTGCCCAAGCGTTTGCGTTGCGCGTCTGCGTATCCAGCATGTCGAACCAATCGGTCGCGCTGGCACGTTTGCCGTTGGGACCTGGCATCCCGCGCGCCATGGCGACATTGAGCATGCGCATATAGTCGGCTTGCTGAGCCTGGAGGTCGGGCAGAAGTTCGCTCGCCCGGTCGATCGCGACCCCCGCCCGTGTGAGTTCGGCGGCGACCGCCTCGAGCGGTCCGCGCACCGCATCGTCGGTCGGGCAAGAGGGATGGTCCAGCATCACCAGTATGCGGCAATCCGCGAGCGGTTTGTTGCGTTCAGATAGGGGGATGGTCCGGGTCAGTTCGATCAGCAGCCGAAGGTCGGCGGCATTGCGCGCCAGCGGTCCCGCAATCGACAGCGCGCCATCATGGGAATCCCGGCCTGCCATCAGTGGGTGATCGTGACCATGCTTGGAGACCAGGCCCCAGCTGGCCTTGTGTCCCCATACACCGCAGAAATGCGCCGGCACGCGGACAGAGCCCCCGATATCGGTGCCGTATTCGCACGGCACCATCCCGCTCGCGACCGCTGCCGCCGCTCCGCCGGAGGACCCGCCGGGCGAGCGTTCGTGATCGTGCGGATTGTTGGTGCGACCATAGACCGGATTGTTCGATTGCCAGTCGGCCAGATCCGGCGGGACATTGGTCTTGCCCAGAAAGATCGCTCCGGCCGCTTTGAGCTGGCTGACGACCTTGGCATCCCGCGAGGCGATTTTGTCGGCGTATTCCTCGTGACCCCAGCAGGTCGGCAGACCTGCGATGTCGAAGCTTTCCTTGATCGTCATCGGCACGCCGAACAGCGGTTGGTCGGAACTGGTGGACTGGCCCGTCATGGCCCGTGCGGTTTCGCGCGCGCGGTCGAAATCGGTCACGGCCACCGCGTTGATATGCGCGTCCTGATGCTCGATCCGGGCAATCGCGGCATCGACCGCTTCCAGCGGCGACATCTCGCCCCGGCTGATGGCGGCGGCCGTTTCGATTGCGCCTGGTTTTTTGGTCAGCTTGGGATAGGTCATGCACGTCTCCACCTCGTGCGCGCGTTGTCGGACAAGCACGGTGCAGGGTCAATCACGCACTTGCGCCGGACACATCGCCGACGCATGGCGTTTAGCCAGAACCAGAATACCGGAGGACTATCGATGCGCCGCGCCCTACTGCCCCTGCTGCTGGCCAGTGCCGCCTGCACCCCCGCTGCCACGCAAACGCAGGTCGTCTCGACCGCTGTGCCGCCTCCGGCCGCCACGGCCGAGAGATACGATCTGGGCGCGCAATACGCCAAGCTGGCGGTCATCGAGATGGATCCCGATACGTCCTTCCTGACGCAGGAAGAGCGCGACGTGGTAAATCTGCTGATCGAAGCCAGCGGCTATATGGACGAGATCTATCTGCGTCAGCGCGGGGCGGATCTGCCGCAAATGCGCGAGGCGATTTCGCGGAACCGCAGCGCCGATCGCGATCTTCTGCTGGCCATGTTCAATCGCAATTTCGGCCCTTGGGACGAGGTCGCCGAATTGCATCCCTTCTGGGGCGCTGAGCCGATGCCGGAAGGAGCCGGTTTCTACCCGGTAGACCTGACGCGCGAGGAATTCGATGCGTATCTCGCAGCCAATCCCGGTCAGCGCGAGGCACTCACCAGCCCCTATACGGTCGTCCGGCGCAGCGCGGACGGCTTCGTCGCCTTGCCCTATTCGCAGGCCTATCGCCAATGGCTGGTACCGGCGGCGCGGCTGCTCGAACAGGCCGCGCAGCGGACCTCCAATCCCAGCCTCAAGCGCTTCCTCTCGCTGCGTGCGGCAAGCTTCCTGACCGACGATTACTTCGCAAGCGAAATGGCGTGGATGGACCTGGAGGGAACGCCGATCGAAATCGCGATCGGCCCCTACGAAGTCTATACCGACCGCCTCTATGGCACCAAGACCGCTTTCGAGAGCTTCGTCACACTGCGCAACCCGGCGGAAAGCGCGGCGCTGGCGAAGTACAAGAACTATCTGCGCACGATGGAGGAAAACCTCCCCATCCCGGATCAGCACAAGAATTTCCAGCGCGGCTTCGAAAGCCCGATCGCGGTGGCGGATCAGGTCCATGGCGGGGGCGACAACGTGCCGGGCACGCAAACCATCGCCTTCAACCTGCCCAATGACGAGCGGGTGCGCGAGGCCAAGGGGGCCAAGAAGGTCATTCTCGCCAATGTCCTGGGCGCGAAATACGACCGCATCCTGGCGCCCATGGCCGAAATCGTTTTGACCGATGCGCAATCCGGTCTGGTGATGAAGAAATACATGGAAGCGAACACGCTGTTTCATGAGCTGTCGCACAGCCTCGGGCCGGGCACGATCACTGTCGACGGGCGCCAGACCACGGTCAATGAAGAACTCAGGGATCAGTATTCGGCGCTGGAGGAGTCCAAGGCCGACGTCATGGGCATCTGGAACATCCTGCTGATGATGGAAAAAGGCGAGATCCCCGCAGCGGAAAAGCCGCAGCTTTTCTCGACCTATTTCACCGGCCTGTTCCGCTCGATGCGCTTCGGCACCGAAAGCGCGCATGGCAGGGGCGCCAAGCTGCAATACGGCTACCTGAAGCAGAAAGGAGCCTTCGCCTGGGACGAGGCGCGCCAGCGCTACACGGTCGATTACGACAGGATGGAAGCAGGCATACGCGACCTGCTCAACGCCCAGCTCATGTTGCAGGCGACCGGCGATTACGCGGGCACCAAGGCCTTTTTCGATCGCTATGCCGTGCTCGACGATGCGGCGGCCTCGCGCTTCGCCGCCATGTCGGATATTCCGGTCGATATCGCGCCGGTTTATCCCGACGAAGTATGATGGACGAGGGGGGCGACGAAGGCCGTCGCCTCCCGAACAGTCAATCGATCGCTAGCTTGTGGGTCCGTTTGTCGCCCGACGCGGCCTACCTGTAATCGCCAGTCCGATGGCCAGACCGAAACCGAGAATCGGCGCGGCGCCATAGCCGACCAGAATTGTCGGATAATTCGATACCAACGCGGCAAGCGAGAAGCCGAACAGGGCGCCCGCCAAGGCGTGTCGGACCGGTTTGGGGGCGGGAATTGCGTAGGCTAGGAGGAAGAAACTCACCAGCAGGGCGATGACGAGGCCGAAGGCGGCCAGCGGCGTGTCGATCGCGAGGTGGATCAGGATGCGCTCGACGAAGGGTTGAGCGGGCAGTTCGCCTCGAAGCCCCGCCACCATGCTGGCAAGGAGAGCGATCCCAGCAACGGGGACGAGCCGCCAGTCGCCGGTCGCATTATAAAGTCCGACAGCCGCCAGCATGACCGCAAGGCCTGTCGCCGCGTCGGGCTGGAGCGAGGCAGCGAGCAGAGCAGCGAGTAGGATGGACGGCGCAAAATCCTCGTCGCGCGCGGCCAGGACCACAAGCGGGGGCAGCGCCAGCGCCCCGCTATGCACAGCGAACGGGCCGAGCGGAAGCCATCGCGCGATGCCATTGACGTAAGGCCCGGTCACAAGCGGTAGGAAAAGGAGGGCGATCAAAAGCAGCGTGACGGTGTGGCGCGCTCGTCCTCCAGAGAGTGAAGGCGTCAGCAGAATGGCCGCCACGGCCAGGACAAGCGCCGCGGCATTGGTGATCCAGTAATCGTTCGGCGCGCCGAGCATCGTCAGATAGGCGATGCCAGCCAGCACAGGGGTGGCGAGCGCGAGAACCGCTGTCCCGCGCCCTTCCATTCAAAGCGCCCTACGAGCCAGGCCTGCGATTATGGCTACCATCCCGTCAGATGTGGATCGGTTTGCCCTGGACCGCCATCGCCGCTTCCTTGATGGCCTCGGAATGCGTCGGGTGGGCGTGGCAGGTGTAGGCTATGTCTTCGCTGGTCGCGCCGAACTCCATCGCCTGCGCGGCCTGTGCGATCATCGTGCCGGCCACGCTGGCGATGGCCCAGACGCCCAGCACGCGGTCGCTTTCGGCTTCGGCGATGATCTTCACGAAGCCGTCGGGTTCGTGATTGGTCTTGGCGCGGCTATTGGCCATCATCGGGAATTTGCCGATTTTCACCTTGGTCTTGTCGCCGCCCATTTTCTCGATGGCTTCTTCCTGCGTCAGGCCGACACCGGCGAATTCGGGCCAGGTATACACCACGCCGGGGATGACATCGTGGTTCACGATGCCGGTTTGGCCCGCGATGTTCTCCGCACAGGCAATGCCTTCATCTTCGGCCTTGTGGGCGAGCATGGGGCCGGGCACCACGTCGCCAATGGCCCACACACCGTCGACCGCGGTGCGGAAATCGTGATCGGTTTCGATCTGGCCGCGTTTGTTGACCTCAAGCCCGATGGTGTCGAGACCGAGGCCTTCGGTGTTCGGACGGCGGCCGATCGAGACGAGCACGCAATCGGCCTCGAGCGTTTCTTCATCGCCGCCAGCGGAAGGTTCGAGCGTCAGCGTCGCCTTTTTGCCCTTGACGGTGCAGCCGGTGACCTTGGTCGACAGGCGCAGTTCCATGCCCTGCTTCTTGAAAATCTTGGCTGCTTCCTTGCGCACGTCGTCGTCCATGCCGGGCAGCAACTTGTCGAGGAATTCGACCACGATAACCTCGGCGCCGAGCCGGTTCCAGACCGAGCCGAGTTCGAGCCCGATCACGCCGCCACCGATGACGACCATTTTCTTGGGCACCTTGGGCAGTTCGAGCGCACCGGTGGAATCGACCACCACATGCTTGTCGTTATCGACCTCGACACCCGGCAGCGGGGTGACCGAGGAGCCGGTAGCGATGATGATATTCTTCGCCGTAACCGTCTCGTCACCGACCTTGACCGTATGCGCGTCCTGGAAGGTGGCGTGGCCCTTCTTCCAGTCGACCTTGTTCTTCTTGAACAGGAACTCGATGCCGCCGGTAAGGCCCTTCACCGCATCGCGGCGCTGGGCGTGCATGGTGTCGAGATTAAGCTTCGGGCTGGTTTCGATGCCCATCGCGGCCATCGCGCCATTGGCAGCAGCGTCGTAGAACTCGCTTGCATGCAGCATCGCCTTCGACGGAATGCAGCCGACATTGAGGCAGGTCCCGCCCAGCGTCTCGCGGCTTTCGGCGCAGGCTGTCTTCAGCCCCAGCTGCGCGGCACGGATCGCGGCAACATAGCCACCCGGGCCAGCACCGATAACGAGGACGTCGTAGTCGTATTCAGCCATTTTATCCCTCCGCAGGAACGACTTGCGTGTCGTCCTGGATACAGATTCTCAAGACTTCTTCCATCCGCTCGCGATTGATGTCCAACTGGCCATCGGCGGCAAAGTCTTCCTTGAAATTGTCCGCGCTGCATTCGCACGCGGCGTCGACACGCTCCGCAGCTATGCCGGCGCTTTCGGCAATCCCCTGGCACTGCTCGATGTAGCGCGTGCGGATTTCTCCGGCGATCGCATCGCCGGCGACTTCGGTAGCGACGTCGCAGCCCGTCAGGGCCACGAGGGCAGCGGTGCAGATAACCAGCTTCTTCATGCTCGCGCTCCTCAGAGGTCGATCAGCATTCGGGTCGGATCTTCGATCGCTTCCTTGATGATTTTCAGTGCGGTCACGGCCTCGCGGCCGTCGATCAGGCGGTGGTCGTAGGACAGGGCGATATACATCATCGGGCGGATGACGATTTCGCCGTTCACCACTACCGGACGGTCCTCGATCCGGTGGAGGCCGAGGACAGCGCTTTGCGGCGGGTTGATGATCGGGGTCGACATCAGCGACCCGAACACGCCGCCGTTGGAGATGGTGAAGGTACCGCCCTTCATGTCTTCCATCGTCAGCGTGCCTTCCTTGGCGCGCTTGCCGAAATCGGCGATGTCCTTCTCGATGCGGGCAAAACCCTTGTCCTGCGCGTCGCGAATGACGGGGACCACGAGGCCGTTGGGCGCCGACACGGCAACCGAGATGTCGACATAGTCGTGATAGACGATCTCGTCGCCCTCGATATAGGCGTTGACCGCGGGCACGTCCTTCAGCGCAAGGCAGGCGGCCTTGGCGAAGAAGCCCATGAAGCCGAGGCGAATGTCGTGCTTCTTGGCGAACATGTCCTTATACTTGCCGCGCGCTTCCATGACGGCCGACATGTCGACATCGTTGAAGGTGGTCAGCAGCGCCGCATTGTCCTGCGCACCCTTCAATCGCTTGGCGATAGTCTGGCGCATGCGCGTCATCTTGACGCGTTCCTCGCGGCGCTCGCCGCCGGTCGAGGCCGGGGCTGCGGCAGGAGCGGGAGCGGCGTCACCCGAAGCGCCCTTATTCTTCGCTGCGGCGATGACGTCTTCCTTGGTCAGGCGGCCGTCCTTACCGGTGCCCTTGATGGTCGAGGGATCGACCCCGTGCTCCAGAACGGCACGGCGCACGGCAGGCGACAGCGTCTGTGCGGCATCGCCGCCGGTTGCGGCCTTGGCCTGCGCCGGAGCGGCCTTCTCGACGCCCGCTTCGGCTACCTCGGCTTTAGGGGCTTCGCCGCCGGAGGACTTCGCCGCAGCCGCACCTTCCTCGATCACGGCGATGACCGAATCGACCTCGACCGTGTCACCCACGGCCACTTTGAACTCGGTGATGACACCGGCAACGGGGGAGGGGGCCTCCACCGCGACCTTGTCGGTCTCGAGGCTGATGATCGGCTCGTCCGCCGCGACCGCGTCGCCGACATTCTTGAGCAGTTCGCCGACAGTTGCTTCGGTGACCGATTCACCCAGCGTGGGGACTTTGACTTCGGTGGCCATGTTATGGGTTCCTTCGGCCTTATGGGATCAGTTGCAGTCGCTGCGGACCTTGGGCGTATCACCGCCATTCAGTCCGAGCGCGATGTTGACGAGGGCTTCCTGCTGTACCTGGTGGCGGCTGGCATAACCCGTGGCGGGTGAGGCGGCAACTTCGCGGCCGGCATAGCATGGGCGCATGCCGTCCTTGCCCGCAGCGGTAAGCGATTCCTCGATCAGGCGGTCGACGAAGAACCAGGCGCCGTTATTCTTCGGTTCCTCCTGGCACCAGACCACGGTTTCGAGATTGGTCATGCGTTCGAGGCGCACGGCCAGCGGCTCGCCGGGGAAGGGGTAGAGCTGTTCGATCCGGACCACCGAGACATCGTCCAGACCGGCTTCGTCGCGGCGCTGCATCAGATCGTAGGCAACCTTGCCGCTGCACAGCACGAGGCGCCTGACCTTCTTGTCGTCGATCTCCGTCATATCGGACTTGATGCGCATGAAGTGATGATCGCCCATGAACTCTTCCGCATCGGACTTCGCCAGCGGATGGCGCAGTAGCGATTTGGGGGTCATGATGACCATCGGCTTGCGGAAGCTGCGCAGCATCTGGCGGCGGAGAACGTGGAAGTAGTTCGCCGGCGTGGTGATGTTGAGCACCTGGATATTGTCGTTCGCGCAGAGTTGCAGGAAGCGTTCGAGGCGGGCTGAGCTGTGCTCGGGACCCTGGCCTTCATAGCCATGCGGCAGCAGCAGCACGAGGCCGTTTGCGCGCAGCCACTTCACTTCGCCTGCGGCGATAAACTGGTCGATCATGATCTGCGCGCCATTGGCGAAATCGCCGAACTGGGCTTCCCACATTACCAGGCTCTTCGGATCGGCCATCGCGAAGCCGTATTCGAAGCCGAGCACGCCATATTCCGACAGCGGGCTGTCATAGACCTCGAACTTGCCGTGCGGCAGCGTGGTCAGCGGAATGTATTTGCGCTCATCCTTCTGGTCGACCCAGACGGCATGACGCTGACTGAACGTGCCGCGGCCCGAATCCTGGCCAGACAGGCGCACGCCGAAGCCTTCGGTTACCAGGCTGCCGAAAGCGAGCGCTTCCGCCGTGGCCCAGTCGAAGCCGGTGCCGCTGTCGAACATGTCGCTCTTGGCCTTGAGCACGCGGCCCAGCGTCTTGTGTATCGTGAGATCGTCGGGAACCGTCGTCAGCGTCCGGCCAAGACTATCGAACAGCTTTTTCCCGATCGCCGTTTCCACGTTGCGGCGTGCGGTTTCCGGATCGGCCGGTTTGTTCATCCCTGCCCAGCGACCTCCGAACCAGTCGGCCTGGTCGGGCTTGTAGTCCTTGGCGGCAGCGAATTCCTGTTCGAGATGGTCGGTGAATTCGGATATCAGACCGTCGGCATAGCCCTTCTCGATCACGCCCTCTTCTTCGAGACGGGCGGTGTAGATCCCGCTGACCTTGGGGTGCTGGCGGATCTCGTCATACATTAGCGGCTGGGTGAATTTCGGCTCGTCGCCCTCATTGTGGCCGAAGCGGCGATAGCACCACATGTCGATCACGATATCGCGGCCGAAGGTTTGACGATATTCGATCGCCAGCTTGCAGGCGAAGGTCACCGCTTCGGGATCGTCGCCATTGACGTGCAGGATCGGCGCCTGGACGCCTTTGGCCACATCGCTGGGGTAGGGTGACGATCTGGCGAATTGCGGGCTTGTCGTAAAACCGATTTGGTTATTAATGACGAAATGCAGGCAGCCGCCGGTGTTGTAGCCGCGCACGCCGGAGAAGCCGAGGCATTCCCACACGATACCCTGACCGGCAAAGGCCGCATCGCCGTGGAGAAGGACGGGCAGAACCTGCTCGTGCTGCTTGAGGTCGTCGCGGATCGCCTGTTGTGCGCGGGACTTACCGAGCACGACCGGGTTCACCGCCTCGAGGTGGCTGGGGTTGGGGACCAGCGACATATGCACATTGATGCCGTCGAATTCGCGGTCGGTGCTGGTGCCGAGGTGGTATTTTACATCGCCCGAGCCGCCGACATCGTCGGGATTGGCGCTCCCGCCGGAGAATTCGTGGAAGATGACCTTGTAGGGCTTGCCCATCACGTTGGCGAGCACGTTCAGCCGGCCGCGGTGGGCCATGCCGTAGATGATCTCACGCACGCCCAATTGGCCGCCATATTTGATCACCGCCTCCAGCGCGGGGATCATCGATTCGCCGCCATCGAGGCCGAACCGCTTGGTGCCGACATATTTCTTGCCGAGAAAGGCTTCATACTGCTCGCCGCGAATAACCGCTGCGAGGATGGCCTTCTTGCCTTCGTCGGTGAACTGGATCGTGTCTTCGGGCGTTTCGAACTTGTCCTGGAGGAACCGCCGTTCCTCCGTGTCCGAAATGTGCATGTACTCGAGGCCGACATTGCCGCAATAGGTCGCGCGCAGCGCCCGGTAGAGCTCGCCCACCGCCACCCATTCATAGCCAAAGATGCCGCCGACGAAGACTTCCCTGTCTTCCTGTCCGGCGAAACCATGCCATTCGAGCGTCAGGTCTTCGGGGACATCGCGATTGGAGAGGCCGAGCGGGTCGAGATTGGCCGCCAGATGGCCGCGCACGCGATAGAGCCGCACGAGCAGCATGGCGCGGATCGAATCATCCGCCGCCTGCTCGATCGCCTTTGGGTCAGTCGCCTTGCCAGCCTTTTCGGCCGCCTGCTTAACCGCAGCGCGCATCTGCGTGGGATCGAGCGCGGCCGTCAGATCCGCCCCGCTGTCGACCACTTCGGCCAGCCAGCGCGGGTTGCCCCAGCTGGGGCCTTGTTGCGGGCCTTCCTGATCGCCCATCTCGGGCAGGAAATCGTGGCTTTCGTTACCCATCGGGTCCCTTTCGCACCGACTTTGGTGTCGGTTTACTATTGCCAATGCATCGGCGGTGCGGAAGGCTCCCGGGGAGGAATAAACCGTTCCGCAAAGCGGATCAGGCGAGTTCCTTCAGCATCGCATCGAGCGTGGTGCCAAGTTCGCTAGGCGAGGGCGAAACGCGGATGCCCGCAGCTTCCATTGCTGCGATCTTGTCGTCAGCGCCGCCTTGGCCGCCCGACACGATGGCGCCGGCATGACCCATGCGGCGGCCCGGAGGCGCCGTGCGGCCTGCGATGAAGCCGACCATGGGCTTGCTGCGGCCCTTGGCGGCTTCCTGCTTGATGAATTCGGCGGCTTCTTCCTCGGCGCTGCCGCCGATCTCGCCGATCATGATGATCGACTTGGTTTCCTCATCGTCGAGGAAGAGGTCGAGCACGTCGATGAAATTGGTGCCGTTGACCGGATCGCCGCCGATGCCGACAGCCGTGGTCTGGCCGAGGCCGACCATGGTGGTCTGGTGGACGGCTTCATAAGTCAGCGTGCCCGAGCGCGAGACCACGCCGACACTGCCCTTCTTGAAGATGCTGCCGGGCATGATGCCGATCTTGCACTCGCCGGGCGTCAGCACGCCCGGGCAGTTCGGGCCGATCAGGCGCGATTTCGAGCCCTGCAGCGCGCGCTTCACGCGGACCATGTCGAGCACGGGGATGCCTTCGGTGATCGCGACGATCAGTTCCATTTCGGCATCAATCGCCTCGAGGATCGAATCCGCAGCAAACGGCGGCGGAACATAGATGCACGATGCGGTCGCGCCGGTCGCGGCCTTGGCTTCGGACACGGTGTTGTAGACCGGCAGATCGATATGCGTGGTGCCGCCCTTGCCGGGGGTGACGCCCGCGACCATCTGCGTGCCATAGGCCAGCGCCTGCTGCGTGTGGAAGGTGCCGGTATCGCCGGTCATCCCCTGGGTGATGACCTTGGTGTCTTTGTTTACGAGGATGCTCATCTTTGTCCTTTCGTCATCCCAGCGAAAGCTGGGATCGCTGTCGGTTGGGTCGCACCTCGCGGCGCGCGACCCCAGCTTTCGCTGGGGTGACGGGTTTACTTCAAGCTTTCGTCAAGCCCTTTGCACGCCTCGAGCAGTTCCTCGACCGCGTCGGTCGAGACCTTGAGATTGCTCTTTTCCTCGTCCGACAGCTCGATCTCCACCACTTCCTCGGTGCCGCCCGCGCCGAGCACGGTGGGGACGCCGACATAGAGGCCGTCGAGGCCATATTTGCCTTCGACGTAACTCGCACACGGCAGGATGCGCTTCTGGTCGCCGAGATAGGCTTCGGCCATTGCGATCGCGCTGGTGGCGGGGGCGTAATAGGCCGAGCCGTTGCCGAGCAGCTTCACGATCTCGCCGCCGCCAGCGCGGGTGCGCTTGACGATTTCATCCAGGCGATCTTCGGACACGCCCTTGATCTTGGCCATGTCCTTCACTGGAATGCCGTTGATCGTCGAGTAGGACAGGACGGGGACCATGGTATCGCCGTGACCGCCCAAGACGAAGGCGTTCACGTCCTTCACCGAGCAGCCGAATTCCCAGGCGAGGAACGTCGCGAAGCGCGCGCTGTCGAGCACGCCGGCCATGCCGACGACCTTGTTGTGCGGCAGGCCGCTGAATTCGCGCAGCGCCCACACCATCGCGTCGAGCGGATTGGTGATGCAGATCACGAAAGCGTCGGGGCAGTTGTTCTTGATGCCTTCGCCGACCGCCTTCATCACCTTGAGGTTGATGCCGAGCAGGTCGTCGCGGCTCATGCCGGGCTTGCGGGGCACGCCGGCGGTAACGATGACCACGTCGGCACCGGCAATGTCGGCATAGTCGTTCGAGCCGGTGATCTTGGCGTCAAAGCCTTCGATCGGGCCGCATTGCGACAGATCGAGCGCCTTACCCTGCGGCATGCCTTCGGCGATGTCGAACAGGACGATGTCGCCCATTTCCTTCTTCGCCGCGAGGTGGGCGAGGGTGCCTCCGATCATACCGGAGCCGATGAGGGCGATCTTCTTGCGTGCCATGGAGGGTAGCGTCCTTGTTCCTGCCGTGCGGGACAATGATGATGCCCGGACCGTAATTGGGGCCGCGCTTCATGTGTCCCGCAAAGGAAGCACGGCACCCGGTCGATTGCGAGTGCGGCCTAGGCTCGTGAGGACGGGATTGCAACCAGCAATAAGTATAGGTTGCGAACTATCTTTGCAAATAGTTCGCAATTGCAATAAGGGCGGAGTTCTGGCAGTGCTTCCTGTCTTGACGCTTGGTGTCCGGCAAGGTTCCTGCCGCGTCGGTCGGCAGGGCTCGATCGTGTGGAAACCGGCCGAAGGCGCGATTGCCGCGTGGCCGCCCGGAATGCGGACGGGCAAGGCAACGCCGGGGATCAGCGTGCCAGCAGGGTCTCGATCGCGATCCTATCTTCCAATTGCCTGGCTAGCCGCCGGTCGAGTGTGCGGCATACGCCCAGCCACCAGTCATAGGCTTCGCGGTCGCCGTCGGAATACGCCTGTTCCGCCTGCTGGCGCGCAGCCTCGGCCGCTCCCAGCCCGTGTTCGGCGAAATGCCGCAGCGCGGCTCGCATCATATGGTCGAAGTTCGATTTGCGTGCCAGGATATGGGCGATGTCGCCATTGTCATTGGCAGCGCGCGCATGCGCCTTTTTGGCCAGCGCGCGGGCAATCGGCGAGTGTGCGGTGGAACGGGCGGCGGCGAAATGTAGGGGCATTGCCTCTGACCTCGTGAAGCGACTGGGCTGACTGCAGTGTCCTAGCTGGCCGACACTAAGCATCGGTTCCGCGACATGGTTGTCCGAGTGTAAACGCCGTTTACCCTCCCCCCGCAGAATGTCACTTCTTGCCGGGTTCGGCGATCCATTTGCCCGAATTGGCGTATTCATCGCGCACGCGCCCCGATTGCGGCAGCGTGTCCTCGCGCTCCGAAGGCGTGGTAGCCGCGTCTACGGGTGTGGCGGCGGGCCGCGCATCGAGGGCGATTGCGGCGTTCGAGGGCGGGGAGGGGCGAACCGGCCCGGGCACTTCGGCCTGCGCGCGCCGCACATTGGGCGCGGCCAGCGGTTCGCTGCCGGCATAGGTGTCGGTAAAGGCGCCCGCCGTTCCCGCGCCGCCTTTCCAGCGATAGAAGCGGTGGGTGCCGATCGCGCCGATGAAATCGAGGCTGGCCGCCCAATAGGGGTTTACATAATCGGTGTGGTAATGGGTCGCGAGCCCCACAGGTTTGTAAACCTCGCCTGCCAGCGCACCCAGCGCGATCGATTGCGCCACCGCCCAGGCTCTGCGCGAAGGCTTGCGCTGCAGCGATCCGTCGCAGGTAAAGCTGAACTGGCACCCGGTCGTCCGCTCCGACCCCTGAAACACCACGCCGCATATGCTGGCTGGATAGGCCGGATGGGCAACCCGGTTGAGCACCACTTGTGCCACTGCCTGCTGGCCCCCGAAACTTTCGCTTGCCGCTTCGTAATAGACCGCCATCGATAGGCATTGCAGCGCGCGGGCCTTGTCGAGACCGCTGCCGGCCTGGCGGAAGGCCTGCGCGGCTGCCCCCGCACCGTGACTGTCCGCGAACTCGACGGTTTCGAGTTGCCCCTCCGCCTCCCGCAGATCGGAAAGATCGGTGGCGAGGCGCGGCGCATCCTCGAGATAGTAGAAGGCGGATCCGGGGAAGCTTTCTCCCGCCGTTTCGAACGGCATCGGGGTAAGCGCGACACGTTCTTCGGCCAATCCCAGAGCCTGCTTGAAGTCCGACCACTGACCCTGTGCGGCCACTGTGGGCAGGGCGATGGCCGCCGCCAGAATACCGCCGCGCGCCAGCAACTGGCGCCGTTTGCGGCGCTTTTCGGTGAGGCGAGACACGCGAGAGGACGGCGCGCGGCTGGCGCGCCTTGCCGATCCGGCCTCCCTTTCGCGTGCGGTCAAAGCGTTTCCTTTCATCAGCCCCGTAACATAGCCTAATTGCAGCCGATTCAACAGTTTCGCGTGCGGTCCATCCCGGTTTGGGACCATCGCCCCCGGCTTCGGGCCTGGCGATATATGCGGGTTGTTCGGCACCTTAGCACCGCAATGCTTAACGAAGACCGATCTTGTGCAATGCAAAATCGCAGGCTAGTCGGGCCGCCGAGTCACGGGTTGGCCTGTTTGCACAGGCCCGAAGAGGGAAGAAGGTGACCCAAGGCCGCCGTAAGGCGGAACGGGAAATCCTTCGCTGCCCCCGCAACTGTGACCGGGGAGCGATCCCGCCATATGCCACTGTCCTGAGCTAGTCGAAGGGCGGGAAGGCGGCGGGAGAGTGTCGATCCGGGAGCCAGGAGACCTGCCCTTGACCGTCGTTCGGCCACGGGCGGGGTGTACCGGTGGCAAACGCGGAAAGGCGCAATTCCGCCCTTTCCCGTCATGGACGGCACTTCGTCTATGATGGGAGCTCTTGTGCGTAAATTCTTCTTTTTCTTGACTGTTTCCTCGATTTCCGTGGCCGCTCAGGCGCAAGACGGTGCCGTCGACCAATCCGACGTCGTCCTTGCGGATTCCGTCCGGCCCACGATTACTGTAACCGCCAACGGCCTGGGCACCGCTATCGCCAATACCGGGCAGGCCGTGACGATTATCGACCGCGAAGAGATCGATAGTGTTCAGGGGGCCGATGCCACCCGCGTCTTGCGCCGCACGCCTGGGCTATCGTTCAGCCGCAATGGCGGAAATGGCGGTTTTACCGGGGTCAATTTGCGCGGGGCGAATTCGCAGCAGGTCCTGGTACTGGTCGATGGCGTCCGGGTGGCCGATCCGGCCGCGCCCGGCGGCGGATTCGATTTCGGCAATCTCCTGCTCGGCACAGCGGGCAAATTCGATATTCTGCGCGGGTCCAACAGCACGATCTGGGGATCGGATGCCATTGGCGGGGTTGTCGATATCTCCACGCGGGGCGAGACCGGCTTCGTGGGCAATGCGGAATATGGCTCGCGCGACACGCTGTTCACCAGCGCGGCAGGCGGGATCGGCGGTGATGGATATTACGCTGGTCTGACCGGATCGTGGTATCGCACCGATGGTTTTTCGACCGCTGCATCGGGTACGGAGCGCGACGGCTTCGAACAGCTTGCCCTGGGCGGACAGGTCTTCGTCGATCTGGCCAGCAATCTCGAAGTCTTCGCCCATGCCAATTGGAGCGAGGGCGATCTCGATCTCGATGGTTTCCCGCCGCCGACCTTCGCGTTTTCCGACACGCTCGACACGCAGGAAACGCGCCGCCTCTGGGGCGATGTGGGTTTCTCCTATTACGGCAACGATCTCACGCTGAGGGGCTCCTACGGTCTGTCGGATACCGAGCGCGACAATCTCGATGCCGACGGCGCGACCACTTTCGCCTCCGACGGTCGCTCCGAAAGGCTCAGCCTGCGCGGGGAATACCGCGCCATCGGGCCGGTCACCGTCGCCTTCGGCGCGGAACAGGAATGGACCGACTATTCGGCCAGCTTGAGCCCCGATGGTGAGGCGGATATCTTCGGCGCCTATGTTCAGCTCGGCTTCGTGATGGGCCGGTTCGCGGCGCATATCGGATCGCGCGTAGACGATCATTCGCTGTTCGGCAGCAATGCGAGCTACGGGGCCGATGTCTCCTACGGCTTTGGCAGCGACTGGCGCCTGCGGGCAAGCCTGGGTGAAGGGTTCAAGGCCCCGACATTGTTTCAGTTGCTGTCGAATTACGGCAATACGGAGCTACAACCCGAAGAAAGTACCAGTCTCGATATCGGATTGGAAAAGGGCAGCAGGGGCAAAGGTACGCACCTGGCACTTACCGCCTTTCGCCGAGACAGCGAGGATCTGATCGGGTTCGTATCCTGTTTCGGCATCACCGGCGGTATCTGCGCCGATCGGCCTTTCGGCACCTATGACAACACGGACCGCGCAAGAGCCCAGGGTATCGAGGCCGAGGCCGGTTTCGACATCGCGAGGGGGCTGCGTCTTTCGGCTGTCTATAGCTATGTCGATACGGAAGATCGCACCACCGGCCTTCGGCTCGCCCGGCGTCCGCGGCATATGGGCACGCTGTTCGCCGATTACGAAGCGCCTTTCGGGCTCACCCTGGGCGCGGACCTGCGGCTGGTGGGGCCGAGTTTCGACGATGCGGGCAACCTTGCCCGGCTCGACGGATACGAGGTGTTCGACCTGCGCGCGGCCCTGCCGGTGACCGAAGCCGTCGAGATATACGGCAGGGTCGAGAACGTCTTCGACAGCGATTACCAGACGGTTGCGGGCTATGCTTCGCCGGGTCGCGGAGCGTTCGTCGGGGTAAGGGCGCGGATGTGAAACGCCTGCTGCCCGCGCTGGTCTTGCTGCTCGCGGCCTGCGCGGGCGAAGGTCCGGCGCGGGTCGCCGACGGTGGACGACCGACCATCGTGAGCCTCAACCCGTGCTCCGATGCGATCCTCGCCGA
Source organism: Erythrobacter sp. SN021 (assembly GCF_021864455.1). Taxonomy (NCBI): domain Bacteria; kingdom Pseudomonadati; phylum Pseudomonadota; class Alphaproteobacteria; order Sphingomonadales; family Erythrobacteraceae; genus Erythrobacter; species Erythrobacter sp. SN021. Next base: position 644,979 of record NZ_JAKKUW010000001.1, on the reverse strand, counting down.
GGTGGCTGAACCCGGACAGCTGCTGGCCATTTCCCATTACAGCAAGGACCCGCGCTCCAGCTCGATGGAGGCGGCGATTGCGGCGCGCTTCGCGGCAACGGGGGGGACGGTCGAGGAAGTCCTGGCGCTCGATCCGGACGTGGTGGTGGCGGGCAGCTTCCTCGCGCCTGCCACCCACGCCGCGTTTGCGGACCTTGGGATCGAGGTGGTGACCCTCGGCATCGCCGGGGACGTATCGGCGAGCAAGGCGCAGGTGCGCAAACTGGCCGAACTGGCCGGGAATCGCGATGCGGGAGAGCGGTTGGTCTCGCGGATCGAACGTGCGCTTGCCGAGGCCCGCCCGCGCGACGACGAGCGGGTCGATGTCCTGCTGTGGCAACCGGGCGGGATCGTGGCGGGCGAAGAAACGCTCGTGAGCGATCTTCTGGCCCGCACCGGTCTGGACAACGTGGCGCCGTTGCGTGGCCTTTCCCAGGCCGATTATGTGGCGCTGGAGGATGTGGTGGCAGCGCCGCCACAGGTTCTGCTCGTCGCCGGGGGAGAAATGGGCCAGCGCCATCCCGTGCTGGATCAATTGCCGCAATTGCGCCGCGAGCGTTTCCATACCGGCCTGCTCTATTGCGGTGGGCCGACGATCATCCGCGCAGCGCGGCGGCTGACCGAAATCAGGAAAGCAGCGTCATGAATCGCGCGACGCTCGTCTTCGCGGGGTTGTTGCTCCTCGCCATTCCGCTTTCGCTGCTGGCGGGGCGCGTCTGGCTCGATCCGGCGAGCACCCCGAACGCCAGTATTATCCTGGCTGAATTGCGGCTGCCGCGCGCCTTGCTGGCCATCGTCGTCGGTGCGGGGCTGGGGGCCGCCGGGGCGGCGATGCAGGGCTATCTGCGCAATCCGCTTGCCGATCCGGGCCTGTTCGGCATTGCCCCGGGCGCGGCGTTGGGCGCAGTGGCGGCGCTGTGGTTCGGCTATGCCGCATCGCCCTGGCTTCTTCCGCTGTTCGCGCTGGTTGGGGCGGGCGGGGCAATGGCGTTGCTGGCCGCGATAGCGGGGCGGACCGGCGGGATCGCGCTGTTCACGCTCGCCGGGCTGATGGTAGCGAGCCTGGCCGGGGCGTTGACCGCGCTGGCGATCAGCATGGCCCCCAATGCCTTCGCCATGAGCGAAATCGTGATGTGGCTCAATGGCGCGCTGACCGACCGTAGCTGGCGGGAAGTATGGCTCGCCGCACCGCTGGTCATGCTGGGAATAGCGCTCCTGTGGCGCAGCGGGAAATCGCTCGACGCGCTCACGTTGGGCGAGCCGGTGGCGCGGTCGCTCGGCGTGGATACGCGCCTCTTACTGTGGCTGCTGATCGTGGGTGTCGGACTGACCGTCGGCGCGAGCGTGGCGGTTGCCGGGATCATTGGCTTCGTCGGACTGATCGTGCCGCACCTCGTCCGCCCGCTGACCGACCGGCGTCCATCGCAACTGATCGTGCCGAGCGCGCTTGCGGGCGCCTTGCTGGTCCTCGTCGCCGACAGTGTGGTGCGGGTCCTGCCGCTGGTGACCGAACTGCGGCTTGGCATTGCGCTCAGCCTGCTGGGCGCGCCCTTCTTCCTGCTTTTGCTGCTGCGTATGCGGAAGGGGCTGGCATGAGACTGGCTGCACGCGATCTGACACTTGCAGACCGCCTTTCGGGCGTCTCGTTCGATCTGGCGCCGGGGAGCATCACCGCGATTTGCGGCCCCAACGGCGCGGGCAAATCCAGCCTGCTCGAAGCGCTGGCCGGATTGCTCCAACCCGATGCCGGGGACGTCACCCTTGGCGAGCAGGGCTTGCGCGACATGCCGCCCCGCGAACGGGCAAAATGTGTCGGATATCTGCCGCAGTCGCATGAAATTGCATGGGATGTTCCGGTGCGCAGTATCGTCGAACTGGGACGTATGCCGCATGGCGACCGGCTGGCCGATCCGATCGACTCAGCGCTCCGGGCGCTCGACATCGAACGTTTGGCACATCGCCGTGCGCAATCGCTCTCGGGAGGCGAGACCGCGCGCGTCCTGCTCGCCCGCGTGCTGGCGGGGGAACCGCAATGGATCCTTGCCGACGAACCGCTCGCCGCGCTCGACATCGGTCACCAGATCGCCCTGCTACGCCATCTGCGCAAGGCCGCGGCACGTGGCGCCGGCGTGGTGCTGGTACTGCACGATCTGGCCCACGCGATGAACCATGCCGATCGCGCGATCGTGCTGGATCAGGGGCATATCGCCGCCGACGGCGCATGCGAAGACGCGCTCGACCGCGATACGATCGAGCGCGTCTGGAAAGTGCCTGTCCGGTGGATCGGCGAACCGGGCCAACGGGCTTTGGTCACTGGATGATTACTGCGCATTCTCCGCCGGTAGCGCACCATCCGACACTTCGCTGTCAGCAGCTTCTTCGCCCGCGATCAGGCCGCGCGCGGCCAGCATCGGGGTTACGTCGGGTTTGCGACCGGCGAACTTCTCGAACATCTTGAAGTAATCCATCGTGCCGCCCTGACTGAGCACGGTGGCGCGATAGTGATCGCCATTCGCACGGGTCAGGCCGCCGTTCTCGATGAACCACTGACGGCTGTCGCGGTCGAGCATTTCGGTCCAAAGATAGCTGTAATAGCCCGCCGAATAGCCGGACGGCGAACTGAAGATGTGGTTGAAATAGGTGCTGCGGTAACGCGGTGGCACCAGGTCGATTTCGAGGCCGAGTTCCTCGAGCGAGCGGCGTTCGAAGGCATCGACCTTCTCCGGCGTGTCGATCGCGGCGGCTTCTTCGGGCGACAGCGCGCTCCACTTCATGTCGAGCAGGGCGGCTTCCACGACTTCGCCGAAATCGTAACCCTGATTGAACTTGGCCGCCGCCTCGATCTTGGCGATCATTTCGTCGGGAATGGTTTCGCCGGTCTTGTAGTGCTTGGCGTAGTTCGACAGCACGCTTGGCCAGGTCGCCCACATTTCGTGGACCTGGCTGGGATATTCGACGAAGTCGCGCGCGGTCGCCGTGCCGGAAAGGCTCTCATACTTCTGGTTGGCGAAGAAGCCGTGCAGCGCATGGCCGAATTCGTGGAAGGTGGTGTTGACCCAGTCGAAGCTGACGAGCTGCACCTCGCCTTCCGGCGCCTTGGGGATGTTGAGCACGTTGTAGATCACCGGCTTGGTGCCCCACAGATGGCTCTGGTCGACGAAATTGCTCATCCACGCTCCGCCGCGTTTCGACGAGCGCTGGAACGGGTCGAAGTAGAACAGGCCGAGTTCGCTGCCGTCGCGGTCGAACACGGTATAGGTCCACACGTCGGGGTGATAGACCGGCAGGTCGGTGCGGCGCTGGAAGGTCAGGCCGTAGAGCTTTCCGGCCATGTGGAACACGCCGTCCTCGAGCACCTTGTCGAGCACGAAATATTCCATCACCGCATCTTCATCGAGATCGTAGCGTTCGGCCTTGATCTTGTTGGCGTAACGGTACCAGTCCCACGGCTTCACTTCGTAATCGCCGCCCTCGGCGGCGATCGCTTCGTTGAGCATCGCGGCTTCACGGCGCTGCGTCGCGGCGAGGGCGGGGACCATCTGTTCCATGAAGCCGAGCGCGGTGGCAGGCTTTTCCGCCATGCGGTCCCACATGGCATAGCTTGCCCAGTCGGCCTCGCCGAACAGCGCGGCCTTTTCCGCGCGCAGCGTGGCGATCTTGGCGATCAGCATGCGCGTGTCGACATCCATGCGGCCGTCGGCACGGTGATAGCTGGCCATGAACAGCTTTTCGCGCGCCGCACGGTTCTCCATGCTCGGCAGCAGCGGCTGCTGCGTGGTGTTCTGCAGCGCGATGGCGAATTTGCCCGGCTGGCCGTTCTCGGCGGCGAGGTCGGCCGCAGCCTGGATGTCGCTGTCCGACAGACCGGCGAGATCTTCGCGGCTGTCGAAGAACACCGGATTGTCGTTCATCGCCGCGCGGGCGAGCTGGCTGAATTCGGTGGTCACGGTAGACAGTTCGGAATTGATCGCCTTCACCCGTTCGCGCTGGGCCTCGGTCAGTAGCGCCCCGGCATGCACCATACCCTTATAGGTATCTTCAAGCAGCTTGGCGTCCTCGCGCGTCATCGTCATCGCGGCGCGGTTATCGTAAACCGCCTTCACGCGCGCGAAGAGTTCGGGATTGAGCGTGATCGAATCCCCATGCGCGGTCAGCTTGGGGCTGATTTCCGTATTGATATCGTCAAGCCGGTCGGTCGTGTTCGATCCGGTCAGCGCGAAGAACACGCGCGCCACGCGGCCAAGCATGCGGCCCGATTTTTCCAGCGCGACAATGGTGTTTTCGAAGGTCGGCGGGGCGGGATTGTCGATGATCGCAGCGATTTCCGCCTTCTGGATAGCCATGCCCTGTTCGAAGGCGGGAATGTAATCCTCTTCCGAAATCTGCGAAAAATCGGGGGTCTTGAAAGGCAGCGTGCTGTCGGCGGCGAAATAGCCGGTTCCGGCCGGGATCGCGGTTGTCTCGGTATTGGCTTCGGCCATGGTTTCGATGTCCTCTCCGTAAGCGGCGGAGCAGCCCGCGAGAAGTGCGGCGGATGCGACGGTGGCCAGGATCTGGGCCTTCATGATTTTCCCCTCGGAAATGGTATGCCGCGCGGACGCGCGGCGCAGAAATGCGACAATGGGTGTGCGCTTGGACCGCTCGTCACATGCGCGCAAGGCCGCACAAGTCGCCGGTCGGCGCTCCTTCTACGTTAGTCGAACGGAACGGGGTGGCCCTGGTTCCGTTCGGCCTGGTCGCGCGCCGCCGTGATCGCTTCGTCCAGAGCCTGGCGGTTGACGGTCATCAGGCGCGGGCGGCCGCCATCCCGATCGACCACCAGCCACAGGGCACCGAGATCGAAAAAGGCACCCTGGTCCTTGGCAACGCTCATCCTCGAAAGATCGAGCTGTTGCAGCAAGTCGAGCATTGCGGGATCGAATATCTCGTCGAATACCGCTTCGACCTCTTGGCGATCCTCGATTTCGCGGCGATTGCCTTGTGCATCGATATAGAGCAGCGGAAGGCCGATTTCCTCGAGAATACGTGCCTTGTTACCGCTCTTCGCCGCTTCGCGCAGCGCGGCGATGGCGGCGTCGAATTGGCTGGCGCTGGTGCCCGTGGCGCAGGAAATCGCGCCGCCTTCGACAAAATCGTTTTCGCGATCGAAGTCGACCCGGCGCTCTTCTTGGTTCGACCATACCAGCAGCAGGCAATCCTCCGGCTTGGCTACCGCCTCGGCTAGGATCTGGGTGTTGGCCTCCTTTTCGGGCGCGCGTTCCGGTGCGCATCCGGCAAGCGCCGCGCAGGACAGTATCAGCAGGGGCAGGGGTGGGATCTTCATGGGCCTGGTTCGAGTGGATAGCGGACGACCGGTTCGTAAACAGAACCTTCGGGCCGCAGGAAAGCTTCATACAGAATATAGGCCTCGGCCTTCCATGGGCCAAGGCGCAACCCGGCATTCCTGGCGAGAAACGGTTCGAGAGGACCGGTTGCCAGATTGCATCGTGCGAGGGTGATGTGAGGGTGATATTTACGGTGTTCGGGTTCCAGACCCGCAGCGATGCAGATCCGTTCGATGCGGCGTTGCAGGCGCAGCAGTTCGGGCGTTTTTTCGATGCCCGCCCACAGCGTGTGCACGCGGCCTTTCTTTTCGAAAACGCCAACCCCGCGAATTGTCAGCGCGAAGTCCGCCCCGATGGCCATGCGCAGCCGCTCGGCCAGATCGTCGGCGCGGTGAGTGTCCACTTCACCGATGAAGCGAAGTGTCAGATGCAGTTGGTTCTCGTCCTGCCAGCGCGCGTCGTCGACACCTTCCATCAGGTCGATCAACGCATCGCGGATTGCCGAAGGGGGGCAAATACCGATGAAAAGGCGATGGGACATAGATGGGCAGCGCCGCTCGACCGGCGTATTGGAAAAGTTCAGGCGACCTGCCGCTTGACGCGATTGCGGCCACTTTCCTTGGCTTCGTAGAGTGCATTGTCGGCGCGCTGCAAGGCTTCGCTAACATGTTCTCCGCGCGGCATCGAGGAAATCCCGATCGATGCCGTGCCGACGCCGGGCGGGAGCCCGAACCTGGCGGCAACCCGATGACACGCCGCGCGCAGGCGTTCGGCAGCGTTATCGGCTTCCGTATCGTCGGCGATGGCGAGAAACACGGCGAACTCCTCGCCGCCCAGCCGCGCGGCGAGATGGCCTTCCCCGGGAAGGCTGCGAAGGACATCGCGAATGGCGGTTGCGACGCCGATCAGAACGCGGTCGCCCGTATCGTGGCCGAACCGGTCGTTGACCTGTTTGAAGTGATCCAGATCGACGATCAGCACGTGATAGCGGTTGCCCGGCGCGTTCTCGTATATCCGGTCCTCGAACAAGGCCCGCCGGTTGTACAATCCCGTCAGCGGATCGCGTATGGCAAGGAATTCAGCCCGTGCCAGCGCCTCCTCGAGATCCTCCGTCAGACGTTGGTTGTGAACCAACATATTCGCGGATTCGAGCCGTTGGCGGCTGCTTCCGATGCTGAAAATGACGATCCCGGCCATAATAAAGGTCAAACCGCCCGCCAGCCAGATTGCGGTGTTCGGCGGAATGAAAGCCAGCGCGGCGAAAAAGGTCCCCATAAAGCCGATGGTGTACGGAATGGCGATACGCTTGATCGCCGAAGTGCTGGTGATGACCAGCGCAACACTGATAAACACGCCCGCAGTCACGATATAGGATGCGGGGTGCAGATAGGGATCGAGGAATATCGGGAGGATTATGCTCGCCCAACTCGCTCCGCCAAAAGCCGCCACGGCCGACGCCATTCGCATCGGGACCAGGGTTTTTGCCCTTCCGTCCAACCGTCGGCGGATCGTTTCGTAGAGCAGCGCCGTCGCGAACAGGGCGAGAAAGCGGAGCAGCATGGGAATATAGAAATCGGCGGCGTTGGGCAGCGATTGAGCGGCACCGATGACCAGCAGCGTTCCGGCGATATTGGCGGGCAGGGTCCGGCGTTCCGTCTCGGCTGCAGAACGAACAAGGAGATGCAGGCGCTCGGTGCGCCAATCCTCGTCATACTCCTCGTTCTGTACCGTCACTATAGTCCCGCGCCTGCTGCTCGTGCGAAGGAATCATTATCATGCAGAATGTAAAAGCAAGGTAAGCCGAGGCGGTCATATTAGGCGGAATTCTGCCCGGACGCTTCTCGCGGATCGTCGTAAGACGCGTCCATGAATATCTTGGCACGGCGTTCGCTGCGATATTGCAGCCCCTTGGCGAATTTGCCGCCCGCATGGGTATAATCGAGTTCGGTCGCGATACGCTCGTAATCGCCCGCGTCGATGGCGGCATTGAGGCGGGGGCTCTTGTCCGGCGACACATTGCCGATACCGACATTGTAAACGAGATCGAGCAGGGCATCGAACTCGTGCTGGTAGAGCGGCAGATCGCCGACCAGTTGGCGGACCCCCTGTTCGGCTTCGGCGAGGTCGGCCTCGAGAAATGCCAGAACCTGTTGCTCGCTAATCCGGTCGCCAACTCTCAGTCCGTCTTCGGGTTCGACGAGATGGCCAACGCCGACGGTCGGATAGCCCGCGACATCGCGATAGACGGTGAATCGCACGCCCTCTTCTTCGATCAGGGCCTGTTTGAACGTATCGCTCGCCTTGATTAACGGGGCGGGCTGGCGTGCGCTCCGGGCATCGTGAACCATCTCGATGGCGCTGGAAGGGGCCATGGCCTTACGCGCCTTGGGCGGGCCGGTGAATGCAGTCAGCCCCAGCGCGCCCGCACCCAGCATCAGCGTGGCCCGTTTGCGGGTGGACATTTTGGGCCTCACATCGAAGGCCCGCGCGGCCGCCCGGCGCGCCTGGCGCAGATCACGGCGATGCTGGCGCTCGCGGCGACGGCGTTTCAGAAAGCTCTCGGGCTTTTCACCCTTTTTGCCGCGCAAAGTGGTATGCGCCCAATCGACATCGTCGAGCGGACGGTTGAGATCTTCGAGGATCGCCCTGAGCTTGGCGTCGTTCTGCGCGCGTTGTGCCGGAGACGGCGGTTTCCCGGCGGTCTCGTTCGAATAGTGCGCGGTGTCCTTGTCCATGTGGAGAGGCACCTTTCATAGTATCAACGTGTTGGGACACCGGCGCTGCGACGGGGCGCATGCGATTTCATGCGCTCTCGCTTGGTGTCTGACTTGCCTATGAAACGGTTCGCGAAGCCTCATTGGTCCCCGATTCGTCGCTGCCCAGCCACGTCCGGGCGGTCAATCGATGGGGTGCAACACAGAATCGGCCTACGCGATAGACCCTGCGAGGGCGGTCCGGGAAGGGTCTCCGGCTGGCCCCGCTTGCGGCCATGGCTCAGCAGAGGCGCGGACGGAAAGCCTCGTGGCGGCGCGCGGACAAGGGTCTCCGCGCCGCCCGATCGGTCACCAGATGCGCACGCGATCCTCGGGCGCAATGTACATTTCGTCCTCGGGCGTGATGTTGAATGCCTCGTACCACGCATCGACATTGCGCAGCGGCGCGATCGTGCGATAGCGCGGCGGGCTGTGCGGGTCGGTCGCGACCTGATTGCGCAGCGAATCCTCGCGCGCCTTCGCCCGCCACACCTGCGCATAGGCGAGGAAGAAGCGCTGGTCGCCGGTCAGCCCGTCGATCACCGGCGCTTCTTCGCCATTCAGCGATTTTTTGTAGGCATCGTAAGCCACCAGTACGCCGGCCAGATCGGCGATATTCTCGCCCATGGTCAGGTCCGGATTGATGAAGCTGCCGGGCACGACTTCGAAGGCGGCGTATTGTTCGCCGAACTTCTTGGCTTCGGCGTTGAACCGTTCCGCGTCCTGGGCCGTCCACCAATCCTTGATGGCGCCATCGGCGTCGATCTTGCGGCCCTGATCGTCGAAGCCGTGGCTGATTTCGTGGCCGATCACCACCCCGATGGCGCCGTAGTTGACCGCGGGGTCGGCCCAGGCATCGAAGAACGGCGGCTGGAGGATGCCGGCCGGGAAGACCATCTTGTTTTCCAGCCCGCCATTATAGGCATTCACGGTCTGGGGGTTCATTGCCCATTTGCTGCGGTCGACCGGCTTGCCAAGATCGCTCATCTGGTAATCCGCGTTGAACCGGGTCGCGCGGACCATATTGCCGAACAGGTCGTCGGGCGACATGGGCAACTGCGAATAGTCGCGGAACTCCTCTGGATAACCGACCATCACATCCATCCGCGCGAGCTTTTCGAGCGCGGCCTGCTTGGTTTCCGGAGTCATCCAGTCGTTTTCACGGATGCGGTCGCCCATGGCCAGCTTCAAGTTCTTCACCAGCTCGTCCATCCGCGTTTTCGCGATCTTGGGGAAGTATTCCTCGACATAGGCTTCGCCGACAAGCTCGCCCAGCGAGCCATCGATCGTGTCGACCGCGCGTTTCCAGCGCGCGCGCTGCTCGCTGGTGCCGTTCAGGGCGCTGGTGTACCGAAACCGGCTTTCGACCATCTTCGCGTTGAGATAGGGCGAGGCCTGGTGCGTAACACGGGCCTTCTGCCACAGTATGAGCGTTTCCAGATCGGTGCTGGCGAAGAGTTCCGCGATTGCCTTTATCGCCGTATTGTCGGTCACGATGATGCGATCCTGCGGCGGGATGTTGTGCCCGTCGAAGAACGCGGCCCAATCGACACCCGGCGCATAGGCGACCAGTTCGTCGCTCGACATCGGGTTGTTGATCTTCTCGATCTGGCGGGTCTGCTCGACGTCCCAGTTGAGTTGGGCGACATAGGTTTCGAACGTCATCACGCGGCTAGCCGCGCCGCGAGGGTCCTCCTCGCCGATATTGCGGAAGGTGCGCACCAGATATTCGTAATAGGCGATGCGTTTCTCATCGAACTTCGAATTGAAGTAGTAGTCCTTTTCCGGAAGACCGAGGCCGCCCGAGAACATCCATAGCGCGTTGATTGTGGGATCGTCGGGATCGGCATAGGGCGCCGCGCCGAACAGCGTGCCGCCGAATTTGGCGTAAGTCGCGCCCATGTAGCGGGCGAATGCGCTCTTGTCGGATAGCGCGTCGACCGCAGCCAGTTCGCGCTTGAGCGGGGCGATGCCGACCTTCTCGATCGCCTTCTCGTTCATGAAACTGGCGTAAAGCGCGCCGTATTGCGTGCCCGCCGGCGCTTCGGTGATGAGACCATTGACCTGCTCGGTCACGTCCTCGCGCAGATTGTAGAACGAGCCGACCGAGGGGCGATCCGCAGGAATCTCGGTACGGTCGATCCAGGCACCCGATGCGTAGCGTTCGAAATCGTCGCCCGGATCGGCGGTGAGATCGCGGGCGGTAAGGTCGAGGCCGTATTCGCCGATCTTGGCCGAACCGGTGACGACAATGGTGTTTTCATCATCGGTGGTTTCTTCGGCGAAGGCCGGTGTGGAAAGCGCGAGGCCCAGCGCGAGCGCCGAGACTGCCGCCGTGCTGGCGAGCGAATGGATGCGTGGCATGAAAAGTCCCCTGAATTGTAGTGATGGCCTGCGCTAACACGCCCGCGATGGCGGCGGCATATGAACTCGGTGAACCACACAGAACCATCGGCAAGCGACGGCATGTGCGCGGTCTCGATAGTTCGTCGGCCGTGCTTGTCGGTGCGGCTCCCCGATCCGGACGGGGGAGAGTCGGGAATGGTTCTCGTTTCTAAGGCGCGGTTTTCGTCTTGCCCGTTTCGAACACCCCGCGTGCCCGATCCATGACCGCAGCAGGCAGGCTCTGTTCCAACAGGCCGAAGATCAACCCGATCAGCAGGGCGATCGTGCCGCTCTGCATGATCTGGCCCGTGCTCATCGAACTGAAGCGGAATTCGACCACGCCGGTAATAAAGAACAGCGAGAAGACCACCGCCAGCGAACCGGTGAAAAGCAGGCGCATTCGCGGGGCAAGCCGATCTCCCTCCAGCTCGGCCAGATCGGTGAAGGCCAGCGTCACCTTGCGCGCGGCGAATGACAGCCAGGTTCCGATCATGCAGCCCGCCAGCAACAGGAACATGGCGCGAAACCGATAGGCTTCGGAAGGAAACAGGGCGACATATTCGCGCGTTTCGCTGGGTTTCGCGCACATCCAGTCGAGCCGATCGCCATAGGCGCCGCACAGCGTGGCGAAGAAGCCCGGAGACTTGTCGTAAAGCAGGTACAGCAGAAGAAAGATGACCGCGGCGCCGAATGCAGGCGCGCCGAGCTTGAACATGTAGTGGTTCTTGATCCGGCTCCCTTCGCGCATCAAGGTTTCATTCCGCAGAGTTTCGAGGGCGCCGTCGGCGGCCCGCAGATCGACGTTTTTCACAGTGAAAGCGAGCGTTGTCAGGCTAAACAGCCGGTCGAAGGCCTCCTTGAATCTGACCTCGCACTCTTTTTCCCAGGCATCGGTCTGATGATCGGCCTGCGCGCCGATGATCATCCGGCGTAACCTCTTGCCGAAACGAGCCCATTTGCTCTCCCCGTTCTCGGTCGCCGGGGCAGGGCGGTAAATCGCCTTGAGCACGCCCAGCGTCTGTTCGATCTTGCTTTTGAAGGCCAGTTCCTGCTCGTCCACGGGGGCGGGCTCTTCCCGTTCCAGATAATTGGCACCGAAATAAATGTCCCACAGGAACAGGTCTTCATCATCGGCCGCGGGATTCTCCTTCGTGGCGTTGGGATGAAAGCGGGCTATGTCCCATCGCTCACCCAAATGGATGTCGCTCGTGCGCCAGTCGCGTTTCTTGCCATTTCCCCCGCCCGTGCCGCTTTGGGCCTGGGCGGCCTCTCCCTCTTGCGGTTCGGTTTGTTCCATCATCTTCCCCCTTCAGATGTGTTGACGGCTCGATCGAAGCGTAGGGTCGAACCGATTGATCCGAAACAGGCGGCAAACCTGTATTCGAACAGTCAATCGTCTGGCCCGTGGAAGCGACACGCCGACGAACGGGGCGCAGTGCTGTCGAACGGGCTACATTTATTGGCCACCCGGTGCTTCCACTCTTGTCGAAGCGGCATCGCTTCTATGCCATGGGTGCGATTATTCGACAATCCGCAGCAGATGGCCCGCTCGCGCTTCTCGGCGCCACACTGGTTGCCGCAGCGATTGGAACTGCGTCGGCGCTTCCTATATCCGGCATCCTGCCATTCGCATGGCTGGAACCCCGATGGTCGCGATGCGCTCCCCAAACAGACCGCCCTTGACTTGGTCGAACACAACAGGAACATAGGCCGCCCATGGCACTCACCAAAATTTCCGTCCGCGGCGCGCGCGAGCACAACCTCAAGGGCGTCGATATCGACTTGCCGCGCGATGCGCTGATCGTGATCACCGGCCTGTCGGGCTCGGGCAAATCGAGCCTCGCCTTCGATACGATCTATGCCGAAGGGCAGCGGCGCTATGTCGAAAGCCTGAGCGCCTATGCGCGGCAATTCCTGGAAATGATGCAAAAGCCCGATGTCGAGCATATCGACGGGCTCAGCCCCGCGATCTCGATCGAGCAGAAGACCACCAGCCGCAACCCGCGCTCGACCGTCGCGACGGTAACCGAGATCTACGACTATATGCGCCTGCTCTGGGCGCGCGTGGGCGTGCCCTACAGCCCCGCCACCGGCCTGCCGATCCAGGCGCAGACGGTTTCCAACATGGTCGACCGGGTGATGGCGCTGCCCGAAGGCACGCGGCTCTATCTGCTTGCCCCCGTCGTGCGTGGACGCAAGGGCGAATACCGCAAGGAACTGGCCGAGTGGCAGAAGGCCGGGTTCACCCGCGTGCGCATCGACGGCGAGATGTACCCGATCGAGGAAGCGCCCGCGCTCGACAAGAAGTTCAAGCACGACATCGAAGTGGTGGTCGACCGGCTGGCGGTGAAGGAGGGCCTCGAAACGCGCCTCGCCGACAGTTTCGAAACCGCGCTCAAACTGGCCGAAGGGCTGGCTTATGTCGATCTGGCTGACGGGACTGTCACCGAGGTTATGCCTCCCCTCCCCACGGGGCCGGGGCCGGGGGTGGGGGAGGCCACCTCGCGGGTGCCGAACACCCATCCCCAACCCCTTCCCTCAAGGGAAGGGACTCAGAAAATGAAGGGCGCCGGATTGCCCGCCAATCGCATCGTCTTTTCCGAGAAGTTCTCCTGCCCGGTCTCGGGCTTCACCATCGAGGAAGTCGAGCCGCGCCTGTTCTCCTTCAACGCCCCCCAAGGCGCCTGCCCGACTTGCGACGGGATCGGCGAGAAGCAGTTGTTCGATCCGCAACTGGTCGTGCCGAACGAGGCGCTGAGCCTCAAGAAAGGCGCGGTGGTGCCCTGGGCGAAGTCCAACCCGCCGAGCCCCTATTACATGCAGGTGCTCGCCAGCCTTGCGAAGGAATACGAGTTCAGCCTCGAGACCCCGTGGGAAGATTTCGACAAGGAAATTCGCGACATCATCCTGCACGGCACGAAGGGCCGCGCCATACCGCTGACCTTCAAGGACGGGCGCAAAAGCTATACGGTGAAGAAGCCGTTCGAAGGCGTGATCGGCAACTTGAACCGCCGCCTGTTGCAGACCGAAAGCGCCTGGATGCGCGAGGAGCTGTCCAAATTCCAGACCGCGCAGCCATGCGAGACCTGCCACGGCAAGCGCCTCAACGAGAAGGCGCTCGCGGTGAAAATCGCGGGCACCGACATCGCCACGCCGACCAAGATGAGCGTTGCCGATGCGAAGGAGTGGTTCCTCGCGCTGCCCGGCAAGCTCACCGACACGCAGCGCCAGATCGCGCATGCCATCCTCAAGGAAATCAACGAGCGGCTGGGCTTTCTCGACAATGTCGGGCTCGACTATCTCAACCTCGACCGCACCAGCGGCACATTGTCCGGCGGGGAGAGCCAGCGCATCCGCCTCGCCTCGCAGATCGGCTCGGGCCTTTCGGGCGTGCTCTACGTGCTCGACGAACCCAGCATCGGCCTCCATCAGCGCGACAACGACCGGCTGCTCGAAACGCTCAAGCGGCTGCGCGATCTCGGCAATACGGTGATCGTGGTCGAGCATGACGAGGACGCGATCCGCGCCGCCGATCATGTGGTCGATCTCGGCCCGGGCGCGGGCGTCCACGGGGGCGAGGTGGTGGCGCAGGGCACGCTGAAACAGGTGCTTAAGAGCAAGAAATCGCTCACCGCCGATTACCTCACCGGCCGCCGTGCGATCGCCGTGCCGACAGAACGGCGCAAGGGCAATGGCCACCAGCTCACCGTCCACGGCGCGCGGGCGAACAATCTCGACAACGTCACCGCCTCGATCCCGCTCGGCACCTTCACCTGCATCACGGGCGTTTCGGGTTCGGGCAAGTCGTCCTTTACCATCGACACGCTCTATGCCGCCGCCGCGCGCACGCTCAACGGGGCACGCGTGGTCGCGGGCGCGCACGACAAGGTCACCGGCCTCGAATATTGCGACAAGGTGATCGAGATCGACCAGTCGCCCATCGGCCGCACTCCGCGCTCCAACCCGGCGACCTACACCGGAGCCTTCACCCAGATCCGCGACTGGTTCGCCGGCCTGCCGGAAGCGCAGGCGCGCGGCTACAAGCCCGGCCGCTTCAGCTTCAACGTCAAGGGCGGCCGCTGCGAGGCGTGCCAGGGCGACGGGCTGATCAAGATCGAGATGCACTTCCTGCCCGACGTCTACGTCACCTGCGAGGAATGCGGCGGCAAGCGCTACAACCGCGAAACGCTGGAGGTGAAGTTCAAGGGCCACTCTATCGCCGACGTGCTCGACATGACGATCGAGGATGCGGAAGGCTTCTTCAAGGCCGTCCCCCCGATCCGCGACAAAATGCACATGCTGAACGAGGTGGGGCTGGGCTACGTCAAGGTCGGCCAGCAGGCCACCACGCTGTCAGGCGGCGAGGCGCAGCGGGTGAAGCTCGCCAAGGAACTCAGCAAGCGCAGCACCGGCCAGACGCTCTACATCCTCGACGAGCCCACCACGGGCCTCCATTTCGAGGATGTCCGCAAGCTCCTCGAAGTGCTCCACCGGCTGGTGGAGCAGGGGAATTCGGTAGTGGTGATCGAGCACAATCTCGACGTCATCAAAACGGCGGACCACATTCTCGACCTGGGGCCGGGCGGCGGCGTGCGGGGCGGGGAGGTTGTTGCGGAGGGGACTCCGGAGGAGGTTGCTGAGGTGCCGGAGAGCTATACGGGGCAGTATCTCAAGCCGATGCTGGAGCGGCAGCGGGAGGCTGCGGAGTGAAATCCGCAAACTTCCCTAGGAACCGCTAATCATCGCGGACATAAAACCGGTTCAGACTAATGTCCTTAGTAGCCCAGACTCGGCCAAGAAAGGTGAGGGGCTTGCTATGGAACTTCCGATCTTCTTGCTCAGTGTGAAGAGTAGTCGTCTTTTTGCACGTGTCATAGCAACATAGAAAATTCGGCGCTCACCTTCGATCTGTTCGGCAGTCTCAGCCTGTTTGCTTGGCCAAATTCCTTCGTTCGTGTCGAGAATGACGACCGTGTGGAATTCTTTTCCTTTTGCCCGAAGCGCCGTCATAAGATGGACGGGACGCTCCCAAACTGGGTTCTTGGCATCTTCTTCTGATGGCGCATTCGATAGAGTGTCTGCAGCCGCCTCAATGTCATCAAGAAATTGTTCAAAATCATCGTTGTAACGGTCTGCATATCTTGCCAAATAATGAAATGGTGGGTCGGAATAAAAAATGTCCTCTTCTGCCTTGCCGTAGTCTTTTTGCAAACCTGAGAAGCAGTCGCTTATTGCTTCGACAGCCTCAGAAACGGTTTCGCTCTCGCAGTATTCTCTGAGGGCGTCAGCAAATGAGAGGCTCATTTGCCCATCCTTGTTTTCTCCTTTCAGCGGACCTCGATAATGCTCGAGCGCCTCGATTGCCTCAATGACCGACCGGGGTTTTGCCCCGGTAAGGTGCGATCGTACTGAAGCTTGATCTGATTTACTGAGAGGATACCGCTTAACTTGGCTACATAAGCGCAGAACATCGTCAATTACCTTACGAGAGAACCGTCGATCGTCCGCAGTCATGCGAATTGTGAGGAGATCGACAAGCGAGTCGAAGGCTTCACTTAGAAAGACCTGCAAATCCTCAGCAGCACAGAAGGGAATATCCTTCTGAGCCAACATAATTTGATAGGGTATGAGCTGCGCCCGCTTCCTAGATACCAGCGCTATCCTTTCTCGCCCAATATCCTTTCGATGTACGAAATGCTCAACCTCACTTACCACATGATCAATGCTATCCGTGAAGTCTTCATTTTCGATCAGCAGTATTTCGGCGTCTTCAGTCGAGACAGGAATGACATTCTTTACATGTCTATGTCTGTTGTTGCGGATAAGACGATCTGAGGCGGTGACGATATTTCGGGGACATCGGTAGTTTTTCTCAAGAACGTATGTTGAGAATTTTTGGCCGAACCACTTGTCAGGAAGGAGGATGTAGTTAGGCGTCGCTCCTCGCCATTCGAAAATAGCTTGGTCATCGTCACCTACTATAACGATACGAGCGCGGTGCAGCCTAGCAATCGCACGAATTAGCTGCAAGTCCAAAGGACCAATATCCTGAAACTCATCAATCAAGATGTCAGAGTACTTTGACCCTCCACTGGGGAGTCGCTCGTCGGCGATTTGTTCCTCTATGTCGCGCAGGGCGACATATTTTTGATCTTCAAGAGTAAATATTGATTGATCAATTAGAGCCTTAGTCGCCTTCTTCCAGAATGGAAAAAACACTGCGAAGGCATCCTTAGCCTTGTCGCGATCAATCGCCCCAATTTCAACTAGCTCTTGTGCAATTTGTGGCAGGAATCTTCCAAGTCCGACATCTTCTAGCGCTCGAATGTGTGTTTCGGCGTCCGTTAGGTCCTTCATCTTGATATGATCAAAGCCCAAGTTCTTAACCTGATCCATCAAGTTCAAAATGACCTTACCAGCCACGAACCTTTGCTTTTTGAATGCTGCTTCGATCTTCTTCGATTTGCTCCAGATTGGCTGGAGCGAATTCTGCACGGCAAAGCTGCGGTCTGTCGTCTTTGTAATCAGCCTTGGGCTATGATGGCGGTCTCTCACGCGCCTCCACCCCCAACTGTTGAGAGTGGTAACATCCGTGGAAGAGGCGATAGGTGCAAAATCTTGAGAATTAAGGCGAGCCTGCAATTCATCTTTGGCTGCGCGCGTAAACGTGACTATTAAGAAACGAGATTTCCCATCCGTCTCAGTATATCGTTGTTGACAACGATGCAGCAGTGAGTGCGTTTTTCCACTACCAGCAGGCGCTAGCAGTCGAATATTATCACTTTCGGATTGACAGAAATCCTGTTGAAACTCGTCTAGCATACATCCCCCATATCTTAACTTGCAGTCATCGCATGCTGTTTCGAATTTTCAAGCCCTTGGCTATTCACGAATGGCTGCCTACGTTTTCCTACTAATCAAAAGTTTGTTTAATGCTTTGGTTCACTCAAACCCATGAGGTGAACCATGAACGCCGTTTTCTGTTTAGTCCCTCAAGCGCCGGGCGGCGGACATCCGTCCGCCTTGGCTACCTCGCATAAGCTCGGGCGCGCGGTCGCGCTTGCCTCGCCTTCGGCTCGGATAGTTGTGCCTACCTCCACCTTGGGAGGTGCGGCATGAGCGACATGAGCGACATGAGCAGCATGAGCATCCACCCCATCGTCCTCCACGCCGATCTCCTCGCTGCGGAGGACGACGAGTGCGCTCCGCAGACGCAGTTCGTGGCCGAGCGGCAGGTGGTGTTTCTCGAGGCGCTGGCGGTTACCGGCTCCGTGCGCGGGGCGGCGCGGCGGGCGGGGGTTTCGCATCAGACCTGCTACCGCGCGCGGCGCTAGTCCGACTGAGACACCCGCCTGCGCGGGGGATCGGGATAGGATTGTGGTGATTCCGGGCGTCCCGCGCCCGTGCTCGCAGGCCGGTCCTCGCGGCGAGGGGCAGTGTTGCCCGTTCGCGCACCGCACCCCCACACACTACATCAATTGATAACGCGCGCTGCCCGTGTACCTGCTAGACCCCCGCGCATCGTCGGCCTCTTTTCAGGCTTTCCGGCGACCGAGAGAAGCTTCGGCATTGCTCCCGCCTCGTGCATCGGAGTCCCATCATGCCCGAATGGCTAATCGTTGTTCTCGCCGTGCTCGGCACCTTCGCGCTGGCGTCGTTGCTGGGTGAGTTGCTGGTGCGCCGCGTCCGCCGTCGCCGGTGAGCGTGCGGGCCGGGTCCCGCAATCCCCGCAGCAGGCCGTGGGAGCGATAAAGCCGATCGTGACCCCGGCCCGATCCGGGGAGGCCCCGGTTCTCAGATGTCGATAATGCCGTATTTCAAGCCCTTGACCGCCGCCGAGGCGCGGTCGGACACGTTGAGCTTGAAGAATATCCGCTTGATATGCGTGGCGATGGTCGGGCGCTTGCTGCCCAGGATGAGGGCGATTTCCTCATTGCTCTTGCCCTGCGCGATCCAGTGCAGGATCACCACTTCGCGCGGCGCCAGCCGGGGCCGTTCGACCAGGCCCGCCTCGAGCTGGTCGATCCGCAGATGGGCGGCCTGGGCGATGGCGTGGAGGATGGGGATGTCGGCATGTTCGACCCGGTCCTGATGGTCGATCTGGTTGATGCCGAAGGCGGCCAGGTGCTGATGCGGGCCGAAAGTGGGGAAGGCATAGCCATCGGTCATCCCGTGTTCGCGCGCCTGTTCGACGAAATGGCGCTGATCGGGCGTAAGCGATTTGTCGGCCGCCATGTGGCTGAGCCGCACCGGCCGCCCGGCGCGGGCGATCAGCGAAGGGAAGGGGTCGAGCAGGTTGAGGCCGTCATTATACCTGGCGATCCACTCCTCGGGAAAGCCGAAAGATATGACATCGGCCTGCCCGGGATGCTCGCGCGAGGGTTTGAGATAGCTTAAAGCGTGGAAGCCGTGCGTGCGATAGAAGGCCCTGGCGATGGTGAATACGTCATCCCGGGTTTCTGCGGCGGCAATCTGCCGTATGGCCCAACTGTCATCCATGGTCGCGCTCTCTCCCATCCTGTGTTCGGCACGCTCCGCGCGGTATTCCGATTGAATGTCATCCATTCGGACTACGTATATCCTTTTAGGATTCGCCGTGGATTGCAAGCGGATATTTGCCGGTAAGATGGCACCGCACTCAGCCATCGCGACGTGAGGATTGGACATTTTACGTAGTTCGTTCAGATGACATTTTATAGGATGACATCCGAACGGATGACTACGGTTATTCCCTTAGTAACCATACGAGTTCGGGCGACGGCTGGGGAAAACAAGCGATCCTGAGCGTCGATGAACTTGACAGGGTATGGGGGTCGAATCGCTTATGCAGGAAAACACGTTCATTGTCGTCGACAACGACTATCGCAGTCGCAATGAACTCACCATGGCTCTCGGCAAGATCGGGTACGTGGTGCCCGCCGACAGTCTCGACGATCTGGGCGGTCGCTGGCCGGAAGAGGCTTGGGTGCTGGTCCACGATCATGGCCTTCAACTCACCCGAGCGATGCGGGATCTGCGCCAGGCGGGGCGGTTCTATCCCCTGGTCGCCTATTCGAAGAAAGCCAGCATTTCTCACATCATGGACGTCCTCAGCGGCGGTGCCGCGGGCTATTTCGAATGGCCCACCCCCGATGACCGGCTGCAGCGCAGCCTCGCGAATATTCTGGCGCGGAAATGGCAGAATTCTACCACGACGATCGAGCAGGCCCGGGCCAAGCAGAAGATCGGCCAGCTTTCGCCGCGCGAGCGCGAGGTTCTGACCGGGGTGTGTGAAGGCTTTTCGAGCAAGGAAGTCGCCCGCACGCTGGGGATCAGCCCGCGCACGGTCGAGTTGCACCGCGCCAATGTGTTGAACAAGCTGGGCGTGCGCAATGTCGCCGCGGCGGTGCGTCTTTCGGTCGAAGCCCGGTTCGACGGGACCAAACTGCCCGACGAACAGCGCGAACTGGCGCTTTAGGGGGCGAAGCTTAGGGGCGAAGCGAAACGGCGCGCCGCTTTCGGGCGGGTCATGCCGCCTAACGGTCGAGGACGGCGAGTTCGACCGTCCCGTGCCCGCGCCGGATCAGGCCGAGTTCGGTCGCGGCAGCGCGGCTGAGATCGATCAAGCGACCGTGCGCGAAGGGGCCGCGATCGTTGATCCGGACCGTGACCGTCTTGCCATTGCGCGGATTGGTCACCGCCACCAATGTGCCGAAGGGCAGGGTGCGGTGAGCCGCAGTCATCGCGTGCATGTCGAAGCGTTCGCCATTGGCGGTTCGGCGGCCATGAAAGCGCTTGCCGTAATAGGAGGCCACTCCGCTGCCAATTGAGGTTGCTGCGGGCGGCAGTTCGATCGGCACCTCGATCGCGCCAAGATCCACGACATGGACTGCGGGTTCGGGAGCGGGAGGCAAGGCCTCGAAACTCGCGAAACTCGCGTCGAAATCGGCTTGGGGAATGGCCATCTGGATGGTTTCCTCTGGCTGGGCGGCCGTTGCCGGCAAGGCCAGGGCGGCGAGGAAAAGCATGCTGCGAAACGCGCGATTGGCCATAATGTGGACCTCCCGTTCGGTTTCGGCGTCTATATCGAAGGCTGCGGCCCGAGTCCTTAACGTGGACGGTTCCCGCCCCATTCCAGCCACAGTTCATCGCGGATCGGGATCTTTTATGCGCTGGGACAAACCCTTTCGGACATGCAAGGGGGGCACATCGCCGTCTAACCGATCGCGGCGTGAGCCTGACGTTGCCCTTTCCAGCAAGCTCCCACGAGCAAGTCTTTACGAGCAAATGGGGCCGACATCGCTGCCGACCCCACTCTCACCGATGCGTGGTCTTGACCGCCAACTGAATGAAACGGGCAGGAACTTGGCATCCGACGTTTTCCCTTCCGCTGCGTCCGAAGACGCCGCATCCGGTTCTGTCACCGGCGCTCGCACCGGCATCCGGCTCCACCCTCCAACTGATCCGGTCGAGTGCGCCAGGCCATAAAGACCCTCGCTTTCCGTTCCGGACCGGCCTTCGACAGGCGGTGCCGCGATCGAACTTTCCGTCAATGGCCGAAACCTCAAGCGGCTGCATCGCCGATCCGGTCCGAAGACCTTTTCCATGCGATACCTCCTCGGCATCCGACCGGGTTGGTCCGATCCATGAAAGACGTAGGCTGCGTTTCGTCATCGACCCGCTTGCATCCGACCGAAGTCTTCCTCATGCCGATCTCGGAAAACACATGGACAGCATCTCCCATGTCTTTCCGGTCTGGATTTTCTCCGTGATTTCAGGCCGTTAAGCCATCAACCCGGTGGAAGATCCTCGCCGTTCCGATGCCTTGAAGCTGCGCCCGATCGGGCGATTCGTCCAGCCGACGAGACCCGACTTTTCCACCATCCCCCGATTTCGCTGTGGAGGGGGGTGGAAAAGTCAACGCTTCATCGCAAATTATGATCGCGATCTATGTTGCAGGCGCAATATTGCACCGCAAAACCTTGGTGCAACGCAACTAACGGTCGCGCTTGGCCAGTAAGCGGAGGCGCAGCGCGTTGAGCTTGATGAAGCCTTCGGCGTCCTTCTGGTCGTAGGCACCGGCATCGTCCTCGAAGGTGACATGGGCTTCCGAGTAGAGCGAGTTCGCCGATTTGCGGCCCACCACCGAGGCAGTGCCCTTGTAGAGCTTGAGCCGGACCGTGCCCGAGACCTTTTCCTGGCTGAGGTCGACCGCCGCCTGCAGCATTTCGCGCTCGGGGCTGAACCAGAGGCCGTTATACACCAGTTCGGCATAGCGCGGCATCAGTTCGTCCTTGAGGTGCGCCGCGCCGCGATCGAGCGTGATCTGCTCGATCCCGCGATGCGCGCGGGCGTAGATCTCGCCGCCGGGGGTTTCGTACATGCCGCGGCTTTTCATGCCGACGAAGCGGTTCTCGACCAGGTCGAGGCGGCCGATGCCGTGCCTGCGGCCGAGCTCGTTGAGCGCGGTCAGCAGCGTTGCCGGGCTCATCGCCTCGCCATTCAGCGCGACGCCGTCGCCGCGCTCGAACGCAATCGTGATGTATTCGGGCGTATCGGGCGCATCCTCGGGATGGTCGGTGCGCGAATAGACGTAGTCGGGGGTCTCTTCCCACGGGTCCTCGAGCACCTTGCCCTCGGACGAGGTGTGGAGGAGGTTCGCATCGGTGGAGAAGGGGCTTTCGCCGCGCTTGTCCTTGGGCACGGCGATCTGGTGCGCCTCGGCCCAGGCGATCAGCGCGGTGCGGCTGGTCAGGTCCCAATCGCGCCACGGGGCGATGACCTTGATATCCGGATCGAGCGCATAGGCCGACAGTTCGAAACGCACCTGGTCGTTGCCCTTGCCGGTTGCGCCGTGCGCGATGGCGTCCGCACCGGTCTCATGCGCGATCTCGACGAGGCGCTTGGAGATCAGCGGGCGGGCGATGCTGGTGCCGAGCAGGTAATCGCCTTCGTACCGGGCATTGGCGCGCATCATCGGGAAGACGAAATCGCGCACGAATTCCTCGCGCAGGTCCTCGATGAAGATGTGCTTGTCGGGAATGCCCATCGCACGCGCCTTGGCCCGCGCGGGTTCGATCTCCTCGCCCTGGCCGAGATCGGCGGTGAAGGTGACCACTTCCAGCCCGCGCTCCACCTCGAGCCATTTGGCGATGACGGAAGTATCGAGGCCGCCACTATAGGCGAGGACGACGCGCTTGATATCGGACATTGCGGGCACCTTTGTTGACTTGGCCGCGCCGCTAGCAGGGGTGAGGGCGCGGTGGCAATCAGGAAGAGCTTGGTGGGGGGAAAGGCGTAACTGGCCATGTTCGCGACCTGGAGAGCGGGGTGCGTTTCCTGGCACCTCGGCGTGTAGCCGGAAGTTGGATTGCCGCGGAGCCTTTGGCTCCTCGCAATGACGGGCGAGAGGTGATACATCGGTTACATGACGATGCTCGAAAAGTTCGTGGCTTTCGCCCAATCGCTCCCGGCGGAAAGCAGGCACGCGGTCGAGGGTGCGCTGGCTGTCATGATGGCGAGCTATTCAGACGAGGGTGCATTCACCTCCATCGAACTGGACGAACTCGATCGCCGCGTTGCCGAACCGAATGCGGAGTATGTCGCTCCTGAAGCGATTGCCGATCTTCTGGGCAGGTCCATAGCCTCGTGAAACCGATCCGCTTCCGCCGCGAGGCGGAGCACGACCTACGTGAGATAATCGCCTATTTCGATGGCGTCGCGCCGGAGGCACTTGTGCGCATAGCCGACGACATATGGCGAGCGCTGGAACTGATTCGTCAGTTTCCGGCGATCGGTGTGCGGATCGAAGGCCGCAGCTTCCGGCGAGTGGTTTCGCGGCGTTACAAGTTTAAGATCGCTTATCTTAACGAGCGCGATTGTGTGACGGTGCTGGGCATATTCCGACATCAGGATCGTGAAAGCTGACGGGGCTGGCAGGCTTCATAGCTCGCATATCCTAAATTGTGCGAGGAATTGCTTCCTCCGTTGGAGACCAAGGGAAGTCTCCTGCGAAGTCAGCCACGGCCGCCTCACGATCATCCTTTCCTACAGCCCCCCTTTTGTGCCTTACGCTATGCGATGAGCAAGCAGCCGCCCCGTATTCCGCCCGCACAGCCACCTCTTGCCGCGCCGCGTGTCGATCCCGCGCCCGGCGATCCGCCCGATAATCTCGCCGCCGGGTTGTCCTTGCCCGTGCTGGCTGCGGCGCAGGCGGCCTTGCCTGCGGTCCAGCGCAAGCGCACCGCCACGGGCAAACGCGGGCCGCGCTGGACCAGGGCGCGGCAGGTCGATTTCCTTGTCGCGCTGGCGGAAACCCATTCGGTGGCCGAGGCGGCGCGGCGGGTGGGGATGAGCCGTCAGTCGGCCTATCGCCTGCGCCAGCGCCTGCGCGAACAGCCCTTCGGCAGGGCCTGGGATGCGGCTTATGCCAGCGCGCGCCATAGCCTTTACCGTGCGGCGCTGGAACGCGCGATCGAAGGCGTGGAGGTGCCGCATTTCGCCGGGGGCGAGCTGGTCGGCACCTCGCGCAAGTTCGACGAGCGCCTCACGCTCGCGCTGCTGGCCATGCCGACGCCTGCCCCCGCGGAGCTGCCTGCGGTCTATCCGGGCAGCGCCTATCCTTCGACCGACTTTCGCGGTTTGCTGGAACGTGTCGAGACCGGACCCGACCATTTCGAGGCCGATGAAAGCGAGCATCACCTGCTCCGGCTGGAAGCGGAGGAGGACGCCCGCTGGGCTGCGGACGACGCGGAGGACAAGGACAAGGATGAAAGCGGCGACTGGGAATATTGACCCGATGTGTCACCCCGTCTCCAACATTTCCTGCAATTTCAATACGATGACCTGTAGGAAAAGGCGGACACCCCTGTCACCTTGTGTAACCTACACGGAAACCCTGGCGCAGCGCGCTACTCCGCCGCCTCGCGCAGGGCCGGGTCGAGGTGCCAGCGCGGCACCTTGCCCTCATCCGCCGCGCGCAGCCGGGCGCTTTCGGCCTCGATATATTCGCGCGTCATCGGGATGGCGGCGCGGTCCTTCACATACTGGATCTGCCAATTGACCATATCGCCGTGGCGGAAGCTCTGTTCGGCTCCCGCAAGATAGAACAGCCACATGCGATAGAAACGCTCGTCGTAAAGCTCGGTGATCTCGCGCCGGTGCAGCACTGTGCGCTTGTACCATTCCTCCAGCGTGTGGCTGTAATGGAAGCGCATTGCCTCCACGTCCATCACCTGCCAGCCGTGCTTCTCGCTCTGCGTGACGAGCTCGGACAGGGCGGGGATATAGCCGCCGGGGAAGATGTATTTGCGGGTCCATTTGTCGGTGAAGCCGGGAGGGCCTGCGCGCCCGCAGCAATGGCTGATCATCACGCCGTCGGCCTTCAGCAGGCGGTTGGTGTGCTCGTAGAACTGCGGGTAATGCGGCGTGCCGACATGTTCGAGCAGGCCGACCGAGCTGATCCGGTCGAAGGTTCCCTGCACATCGCGATAGTCCATCAGCTCGAACGTCACGCGGTCGGCGAGGCCCGCTTCCTCGGCGCGTTCCTTGCAGAACGCGATCTGGTCGGGCGCGAGCGCAACGCCCATGACCTCGACATCGTAATGGCGCGCGAGATAGAGCGCGAAGCCGCCCCAGCCGCAGCCGATATCCAGCAGGCGCTGGCCCGGCTTTATGTACATCTTGGCGGCGAGATGCGCCTTCTTGTCGAGCTGCGCTTTCTCGAGCGAGGTCGTCTCCGGGTCCTCGCGGTAATAGGCCATGGTGTATTGGCGGTCCTCGTCGAGGAAACGCTCATACAGCTCGCGGGTGAGGTTGTAGGTGTGCTCGGCGTTCTTTCGGGCCTTGCCGCGCAAATTCACGCTGTCGGCCTTGGCGAGCAGTTTTTGTGCCGCCTTGCGCAAGGGGCCTTTGGGCTTGAGCGATGCGCCCGCTTCGCGCTTGGCGTTCCTGGTCACGAACAGGACGAGGTCGCGGATATCGTGCGGTTCCTCCACTTCGAGCCAGCCCCACATGAAGGCCTCGCCCGCGCCGACCTGCGGATAGCGTGCGATATGGTTGGCGGCCTTGCGATGCGTCAGGCGGATACGCAGGGGTTGCACGCCATTTTCCGGCGCACCGTATTGAAGGGTCGTCCCGTCATGGTTCGTAACAATCAAATGCCCGCGCTTGATCGCGGATTTCAGGAATGTGTCGAGCAGCCACATGGGCGCGCCTCTCCCCTTTTGTTTTCCCCGAGCGCGAGACTGTGGCACACAGAGACGCAAGTCAATCGAAGGGAGGAACGACGCCGTGGGTGAAGCGAAGACGCAGATTACCGATGTCGACCCGGCGGACTTCATCGCGTCGGTCGAACCGGAAAGGAAGCGGGAGGAGGCGAAGCTGCTCGATGCGCTGTTTCGCCGGGTAACGGGCGAAGAGCCCAGGATGTGGGGGCCGAGCATCATCGGCTACGGCAGCTACCGCACCACCTATGCCAGCGGGCGCAAGGTACATTGGCTGCGCACCGGCTTCAGCCCGCGCAAGGCGAAGCATTCGCTCTATCTGATGGGCGGCTATTGCGACGAAGTCACGGGCCAGCGCCGCGACGAATTGCTGGCACGGCTGGGCAAATACAAGACCGGCAAAAGCTGCCTGTATGTCAACAAGCTGGCCGATGTGGATATGGACGTTTTGGAGGAGTTGCTGCGCAACGACTGGGAAGCGATGGCGCGCCTCTATCCCGAGTGATCAGATGCCCGCATACCACTGATACCCGGCGCGGTCTTCCCAGTAACCGCCCTGGCCCTTGCCGATCTCGTCGAGGCTGGCGACCGCCTCGATCGCGGTGAGGTATTTGGCGTGTTTGTAGCCTAACTGCCGCTCGATCCGCATTCTCAGCGGCGCGCCGTTGCGGATCGGCAGCGGCTCTCCATTGAGGCTGTGCGCGACGATGGTCTGCGGGTGATAGGCATCGACCAGGTCGATGCTCTCGTAATAGTCCTGCCCATTGAGATTGTCGGCGCAGCGGAAGACGATGAACTTGGCTTGGCTGAGCAGGCCTGCGGCATCGAGCAGGAGCGAGAGCTGCGGCCCGGTCCATTCGCCGATCGCGCTCCACCCTTCGACGCAATCGTGGCGCGTGACCTGGTTGCGCTGGGGCAGCTTGCGGATATTCTCAAGACTGAGGCTGAGTGGATTCTCGACCAGGCCGCGCACTTCGAGCCGCCAATTGGCGAAGCCTTCCTCGGCATGGCGCGGGTAGTCGCCGTTCTGCGGATCGGTCGAGCCATTGCCGCGAAAATAGGGCGAGATCGCGCTGCGCGGATACTCCGGCGCGAGCGCCGTGCGATCGGTCAGCAGCCGGTGCGCGCCCTTGTGCCAGCCTTCCGCGGCATCGAGCAACGACTTGCCGACATCGGTTTCGGCGATTCTGTTGCAGCCTGCCACGAAGGCGGCACCGGCGGCGACGAGGAAGTTCCTGCGCTTCATCCCTCGCGCCCCCCGGTAATCATGTCGCGGATCTGGCGGATCGGCCCGGCAAGGATCACCAGCACCACATGCACCACGAAAAAGGCGGCGATGGCGAAGGCGAAGATGAAATGCAGGCTGCGCGCCGATTGCCGCCCGCCGAGCAGTTCGACCAGCCAGCCAAATGTCGGTTCCATGCCGGGGCTGATGGCGATGCCGGTGAAGACCATCATCGGTAGAAACACGCCCAGCACAAGGCCATAGGCGAGCTTCTGGAGGAAATTGTACTTGCCGCCCTCATGGTCGAAATCGAGCCTGAGGTGCTGGACGATGTCATGCCGGATCGCGGCGGGCTTCCATTGTTTGCGGCTGGTGGCGATATCGCGCCTGAAATGCCAGTTCGCGAGCATGGCGATCCACATGAACAGCAGGCCCAGCGCAAAGGGCCAGGCCATGAGGATATGCCAGTCGCGCGCCACGGCGAGGCTGTAATAGCCGGGGATCGTCATCCAGTCGGGAAAGCGCGGCACGGTGAGCCAGGCCTGTTCGGCGGCAAAGCCCCAATCGCCCCAATAGAGCCGACGATGCGCGTTGGAGATCGTCAGGCCCGACATGAACAGCACGACGACGCACAAGAGATTCACCCAGTGCCACAGCCGGGTGCTGAGCGCGTGGCGCTTCATGCCCCGGTTCCCTCGCGGGCGAGATAGATCACGTCGCGCGGCTGGGAAAGCAGGTGCTGGCCGCTGTCGACATAAAGCGTCTGCCCGCTGGCGAGATGACCCTGTGCGAGGAACAGCGCGGCATCGGCGACTTCCTCGGGCCCGGTCTTGCGGGCAAGCAGGTTCAAGCGGTGCGAAATCTCGGTCTCCTCCTCGCTCTGGTCGTGGCTGGCGAGGATCGCCCCGGGAGCCAGCGCATAGACCCGGTCTTCCACGCTGGCCGCGCCCATGGCCAGCATCGGCACGGTCGATGCCAGCGCGTGCTTGCTCATCGTGTAGCTGAAGAAATCCGGATTGGGATTGGCGAGCTTCTGATCGGTCAAATGGATCACCCGCCGCCCGCCCGATGCCTGTGCATGGGCGAGATAGGCCTGGGCCATACGGGCGGGGCTGCGCGCGTTGATCTGCATCGTGCGGACATTCGTCGCCGGATCGAGCGCGGTTACAGTGTCCCTGTCGAACACCGCCGCGCAATTGATCAGCGCACGCCAGTCCGCGAGGCGGTTGGCCAGCGTTTCCACCATGGCGACCGCCGCATCGCCATCTTCGAGATCGCACTGCACCGCCTCCGCCGAGGGAAGCTGCTCCACCAGTGCCTCGGCCCCCGCGCGCGACGAGCCGTAATGCACGACCACATGCCATCCCGCCTTGCCGAAGGCGCGGGCGATCGCCGCGCCGATACGCTTCGCGCCGCCCGTTACGAGTACCGATGGCTTACCGTCCGTCATCGCGCGCGAGCATAGCGGCAGACGGAGCAAAGGAAAGGCGCGCCGCCACCCGAGGGGAAGGTGGCGGCGCGCCGCATTCGCAACCCGCAGGTTGCGTCAGAAAGTTAGCGGCACTTCAGGCTGCCGCGATCGATCTCGCGTCCGACGATGGCCCCAACGGCACCGCCGAGGATTGCGCCAAGCGTCTTGTCGCCGCGCCCGGCCAGTTCATGGCCCGCCAGCGCGCCGACGCCCGCGCCGATGACGAGACCGGTCGTGCCATTGTCACGCTTGCAATAATAGCGCCCGTCGCCGCCGCGCCACATGCGGTCGGCACGACTGATACGGCGCGGTTCGATGTAGTAGCCGCGGCTGTCGTAGATAGCCCGGTCCTTGGCGCGTTTGCCATGTGCGGGCGCCCAGGCAGGCGGGTCCGCAGCGGCCGGTGCGGCCATGCCGATGCCGGTGAAGGCGAGCGCCCCTGCAGCCAATGCGACAGTGAGTTTTTTCATGATTGCGTCCCCATTCGGTTGTCTCCGTCGCGACCCTGCGCGGACGATTTACAACATCGGCTGAACGAATGGCGGCTCGCCGAAATTCGCGATGAGCCGTGCGGAGACGCGCGACGAATTGCTAACGATCGAGCTTTTGTCGGGCGCGATCACGCCATGGCAGGCAAAGTCTTTCGAGTGCCGTGATCTGTTCGAGTTCTTCGCGCGTGGCCTTGTGCGCCGGATCGAAGAGCTTCGCGAACAGGCGCCCCACGGTCCAATCCTCGTGGCCCGTTTCGATCTGCTCCAGCCTGTCACCAGCCTTGGCGTCGCCCTCCTCGATGACGCGGTAGTACCACCCGCAATTGTGCTGCTTGACGATCCGCGCGACCATTCCCTTGCGGCCGAAGCGATGGTCGATCTTCCAGCAGGGCTGGCGTGGCTAGCTGACTTCGAGCAGGGCGCTGCCAAGGTGGAAGCGGTCGCCGATCCGCACTGTCTCTTCGGTCAGCCCCTCGGCATGGATATTCTCTCCGAAAGCGGCTGGGCGGGAAAGCAGATCATGGCCGCCGAGCCAATCGCTCCATCCCGCGTAATGATCGCGCGGATAGTGATGCACGGCCATGTCCGGCCCGCCATGGTGTTTGGTATCGGCGACCATGTCGCCCTCGATCCCGAAAGAGCGAATATGGGCGATCCCGTCGACGGGCTGCTTGTCGATGGCGCTCAGCTCGGCGCCGTTGAAAGGCTTGGGCAGGCCGACACAGATGGCGAGCACTTCGGCAGTCATCGATCCTCCTTGCGCAGGGTGAGCGCGAGCCAGTCCCGCTGCGTTCCGTCGCTGCCTTTACCGGGATAGCGCTCGCTGGCCAGGGGCGTGAAGCCCGCCTCGCGGTAGACTTCTTCCAGCCATTCGGGAGAGGGGAGATTGGTCCAGCGCCCCAGCAGGTCGCGGCCCTCTTCTGGATGGGCATGGTCGGACAGCTTGTAATTGGCGAAGTGAAGACCGCCTGGCCGCAGCGCACGATGGATCGCTGAAAGAACCGGCGGTAATGCAGCGCGCGGCAGGTGAAGCAGGCTCGCATGAGCCCAGACGGCGTCGTATTCGGACACCGCGTTTAGTTCGTCGAAGCGCATCTGGCGCGCCGCGATATCGTGGCGTTCCTTCGCTTTCCTGACCATGGCGGCAGTCCCGTCGGTCGCATCGATCGAGAAACCGCGATCATGGATATAGGCGGCATCGCGCCCGCCGCCGCAGCCCAGTTCGAGGATGTGAGCGCCTGGCGCCAGGCGGTCGAGAAACCCATCGAGATGGCGGCTCTGCCCCTGGGTGCCGCTCGCCGTGTAACGGGGCGCCTCGCGCTCGTACCAGGCGAGGGTCGCCTCGTCGGTCATCAGGAGGCGGCAGCCTCTGTGGCTTCGGCAGCTTCGCGGTCGCGCTGGGCGCGGCTCTTCTTCTCGGCTGCTGTCTTGAGCTGGCCGCAGGCGGCGTCGATATCGCGGCCGCGCGGCGTGCGCACGGGCGCGCTGATGCCGTGCTCGAAGACGATCGAGGAGAAGCGTTTTACCCGCTCCGGCGTCGAGCATTCATAAGGCGCCCCGGGCCAGGGGTTGAACGGGATCAGGTTCACCTTGGCGGGCAGCTTGTACTGCTTGATGAGCCGTACAAGCTCGTGCGCATCCTCGTCACTGTCGTTCTTGTCCTTGAGCATGACATATTCGAAGGTGATCCGGCGCGCATTGCTGGCGCCGTGATAATCCGAGCACGCCTGCAGCAATTCCTCGATGCCGTATTTCTTGTTGAGCGGCACAATTTCGTCGCGGACGTCCTTGGTCACAGCATGAAGGCTGACCGCGAGGTTGACGCCTATTTCCTTGCCGCACTTGTCCATCATGGGAACGACGCCGCTGGTCGATAGCGTGATCCGGCGCTTCGACAGGGCCAGACCTTCCCCATCCATCACCAACTTCAGCGCATCGCGGACGTTGTCGAAATTATAGAGCGGTTCGCCCATGCCCATCATCACGATGTTGGTCAGCAGGCGGCCATCGGCGCGGTATTCGGTTTCGCTCTCTTCGTCGGCGAAATCCATCTTGCCCTTCGGCCATTCGCCCAGTGCATCGCGCGCGAGCAGGACCTGGCCGACGATTTCGCCCGGGGTGAGGTTGCGCACGAGGCGCATGGTGCCGGTGTGGCAGAAACGGCAATTGAGAGTGCAGCCGACCTGGCTGGACACGCACAGCGTGCCGCGATCCGCATCGGGGATGAAGACCATTTCGAACTCGTGCCCGTCCGAGGTGCGCAGCAACCATTTGCGCGTGCCATCGGTCGAATGCTGGGCTTCGACGATATCGGGCCGCCCGATGTAGAACCGCTCGGCGAGCCAAGGGCGCATGGTCTTGGCGATATCGGTCATCGCCGCGAAATCGGTGACGCCGCGATGATAGAGCCAGTGGAACACCTGCTTGGCGCGCAGCTTGGCCTGCTTTGCGTCCAGTCCCGCTTCGGCGAACAATTCGCGAATGCGGTCTTTCGGCAGGCCGATCAGGTCCACGCGGCCATCTTCGCGCGGCGTGATGTCGCGCGCGACGGGAACCGGGTCCACCTGCCCGGGGATGCTCATGAGTGTCGTATCGGCCATGGGAGCGGCGCATATAGGGCCTGTTGCGGCGAAAGCAAAGTGCACGCGCCGCGTGAGCCGAGCGCCCATCGGGCTGACGCGCCTCAGCCATGCAAATCCCCTTTAGAAGTCGTGTTCCCAACGCCCCGTCTACTAAAATCACCTTTTCATCGCGCAACATGTGTTCAATTTGCAACAATATCCTGTTGTTTGAGGTTAATGAAACTGTTTGCAATCTCGCGGCGTTCTCCCAGTCCACGCAGCATGAAAGCTGCGGGTCAACAAAACGGAGTTCGTACATGAAGAAGATTTCAACCCTGCTCGTAGCCGGTTCGATGGCCGCCTTTGCCACGCCTGCCATGGCGCAGGATGCCAGCGGCAATTTCGATGGCTTCCGCGTCCAGGGCGTGGCGGGCTATGATGCGCTGAAGGCCGGCAGCAGTGTCGATGACGACGGCAACGACAACAACGACCAGTCGATCGACGGCCTGGTTTACGGTGTGCAGGCCGGTTACGATTTCGACCTCGGCGGCGCAGTCATCGGGCTCGAGGCGGAACTGACCGATTCAACCGCCAAGACCGAATTCGACAATGGCGATTTCGAAGGCTTCGGCTTCGGCGAAGTCGAAGCGGGACGCGACCTGTTCCTCGGCGCGCGCGTCGGTGCCAAGGTCGCCCCGGACCTGCTGCTCTATGCCAAGGGCGGCTATACCAACGCCAAGCTCGATATCCTTGCCAATGACGGCACCAGCGAGTTCCGCGAAAGCTTCGACCTCGATGGCTGGCGCGCCGGTGCGGGTATCGAATATGCCATCAATCCACGGACCTTCATGAATGTCGAATATCGCTATTCGAACTACACCGAAGGCGAAGTGGACTTCGACGGCACGCTGCCCGACAGTGATCGTTTCGACGTCGATCTGGACCGTCACCAGATCATGGCGGGCGTTGGCGTTCGCTTCTAAGCGATAGCCCGCGTCATGAATTGGGGCCGGGGAGCGATGGCGCTTTCCGGCCCCTTTTTCTTTCCTGTCTCCACGCCTGCCTCCGCGGTTCAGCGCCGGGCGCAGGCGAGGGTGGCGGCATCCATCGCGGTCGCCGCGCCCGACAATGAGTAGCTGTTCGCAAATCGGCGACCGCGTTTGTCCGTGGCGCTGATGGTCATGCGCTCGGCCGAACGCATGGCGGCGACGATCGCTGCGTCCATCGCGCGGTCATGCGCCCAGGCATCGCCACCGCCGCCGCTGAGGCGGAAGCGCTTGCCGCCGATGGCGAGCGTGATGGCCGAGCTGTGCATAATTTGGCGGGACAGGCGGAAATGCACCTCTCCACGCCGGTTTTGCCGCGGCCAAGTGCCGATGGTCGCGAAAGGCTCGAACTCTCGGCTCAGGCGACTAGGGGTGGGCATGGCAATGGCATAGCAGCGCGGAACCGAAGGGTCGCGAAAGGCCGCCCAATCGGAAAATACCCCGAGATCATCCTTGGCCGAGAGGGGGGCGGCGAGTACGATCAGGAACAGGGCCGCGAGCTTACGCATAGTCGATCGCCACGATCTCCCATTCTTTCAGCCCGCCGGGAAGCCGCACGCTGCGCAAATCCCCGATAGCTGCCCCCTTCAGGGCGCGAGCCAGCGGCGAAGACCAGCCTATCCGGCCCGCACTGGCATCCTGTTCGTCGTCGCCGACGAGAGTCACGACCTTTTCCCTGTCGTCCTCGTCGGCAAGTGTGACGGTGGCCCCGAAGAAGGCGCGTGCCTTGTCGGGTTGTTCGGCCGGATCGATCACCCGCGCGGCTTTCATTCGCCGGGCCAGATGCGCCAGCTCGCGATCGATTTCCCGCATACGCTTGCGACCGTAGAGATAATCGCCATTTTCGCTGCGATCGCCATTGCCCGCCGCCCAACTGACGATTTCGACGATTTCCGGCCGCTCGGTGCCAAGCAGATGGTCGTAGCGCGCCTTCATCGCGGCATAGCCTGCGGGCGTTACGGGATTGGTCTTGCCTTGCATCAGGGCTGCGGCCCTAGCGCAATTCAGCGCCGCAGGTAATTGGCGATATCGCGTTCGTACCCGGCCGATTTATCGGGATGCATATTGGCATAGCTGACGGCATTTCCGATCACGCGCATGACGTAATAGCGCGTCTCGAAATTCGCCGGTATCTGCTCGATCCACGTAACCCAGTCGACCGCGCCTGTACGCGGGTCGCCATTGAGACGCAGCCACTGGTTCACCCGCCCGGGGCCTGCATTATACGCTGCAATGGCGAGCGGATAAGCGCCATCGTACCGATCCATCAGCCGGGCGAAATGCGCATCGCCAAGGCGGATATTGTAGCTCGGGCTTTCCGTCAGGCTGGCGGACATGTAGCGCACGCCGATCTTGCCGGCCTCCTCGCGCGCGGTGCCGGGCATGAGCTGCATCATGCCGCGCGCACCGGCATGGCTGATACGATTGCGGTCGAATTCGCTTTCCTGCCGTGCGATCGCATGGACCATGGTCCAGTTGGCGCCCGAATGCGTGGGCACGGTCGGATAGCCGAGCCGCTCGAAACCCTTGAGGCCGTGCTCGCCCGCAACCAGACCGGCGACCACCGCCATTTCTTCAAGACCCGTTTCGCGGGCAAGCTGGCCGACCAGTGCCATCTCGCCGGGCGTGTCTGCCTTGTCGGCAATCGCTTCGAAAAAGGCGCGTTCGGTACGCCAATCGCGGCGGTTGCGCGCAATCGCGCGCAATGCGCCGGTCAGCGGATCAGCTTCGAAGGCCGCGCGTTCGGCCGCATCGGGCTGCGGCACCTGGGCGAAGTTCGGCATTGGCTGCCGCAGTTCGCTCAGCGCAAGCTGGCCGTAATACCAGTCGGGAAAATCTGCGGCCATCTGCCAATACCGCTCCGCCTCGGCGCGGTCACCCGCACGGGCTGCGGCGCGTCCTGCCCAGTAAAACCCCTTGGAGCGGGTGAGCGGCGTTTTGGCCGCGGTACCGTAGCGATAGAAGAGCGGGGCCGCGCGCGCGCCATCGCCGAGCGACCACAGCGCCTTGGTCCCGCCCAGCCACATCAGATCGGTATATTTGTCGCGCAGGGTGAAGCTGCCTTCCGAGATATCGGTGCCCGGCGCGAAGACATCGTCGACTTTCGACGCGATGCTGACCGCCTGGCTCGCACCCGCGCTCTTCGCAACTGCCAGCGCTTCGGAAACGAACAGTGTCCCATCGATCGCGGGCGCGGCGAATTGCGCCCGTGTCGCCAAGAGCTCGACCGCGCGGAAGGGCTGACCCGAGCTGCGATAGTGGCGCGTAAGGTTATAAACATAGCCCGCATCGCTGAGCGCACCGTCCGGTACGGCAAGCCCCGCCTGCGTCGGAGTGCTGCCCTGCAATAAGGCCAGGCGCGCCTGGGCCATCTCGCGATAGGCCGGTGAGACGCGCACGACATGGCGCGACGCGGCCTCGTAATCACCTTGCCAAAGCAAGGCATCCATGCGCGCATCGTGATCTTCCGGGCCAAAGCGCCCGCCGAACAGGCCCTGTATGTAGAGCTCGGACGGGCCGCTCATTGGTCCGCCCCGCCAGGCCTTCCGTGCCACGTCGAACGCTTCGGGGCGATCGAGCGACGCGAGCGCCAAGGCATAACGCGCCTTGCCGCCATTGGTCAGCGGCGGGTATTTGTCGAAAAATGCGACCAGCGATTGCGACGAGGGAGCATCCCGGTCCAGCGCGGCTTCGGCACGGTAGCGCAGCAATTCCTGTTTGGGAAAATCGGGGTAGGTTGTGACGAAACCCGCATAGGAAGCGAAAGGCAGCTCCTCCTGCTTGGTCAGATATTCCCATTGGCCCACGGCCTGATCCATCCGCCCTGGCTGCTGCGCGACCATATCGGCGCGTGAGGTATTCTGCGCCTGCGCGATGGTGGGAAAGACCAGTGAAGAACCGGCCATAAGAGCGAGTGAGAAAATAGTTTTTCGGCCCATGCTGGACATCGTGCCCGGCCCCTCCTTATCAGGCGCTGAATGAATTGTGGCGCGAACCGCCGAAAATCGCCTTGTTTCATACCCCTAACGCAGGACTCCCGTAAATGTTCTCAGGCTCGATTCCAGCTCTGGCGACTCCTTTTCGCGACGGGTCGTTGGACGAAGCGGCTTTCCGGAAGCTGGTCGATTGGCAGATCGAAAACGGTAGCAAGGCGCTGGTGCCGTGCGGCACCACGGGCGAAGCGTCGACATTGTCGAACGCCGAGCATCACCGCGTTGTCGAGATATGCATCGAACAGGCGGCGGGCCGCGTACCCGTGATTGCCGGATGCGGCTCGAACGATACGCGCAATGCGCTGCTACACATGCAGTTTTCCAAGAAAGCCGGGGCTGCGGCGGGACTGTGCGTCGCGCCCTATTATAACCGCCCGAGCCAGGCCGGGCTCATTGCCCATTTCAGCTATCTTGCCGAAAACAGCGATCTGCCGATCGTGCTCTATAATGTCCCCAGCCGCACGGTAACCGACATCGAGGATGAGACGGTTGTCGAGCTGGTCCGTAAATATCCCAGCCGCATCGTCGCCATCAAGGACGCCAGCGGCGATTTGTCCCGCGTCGCCGATCACCGCATGGGGCTGGATCACGAATTCTGCCAGCTTTCGGGCAATGACGAATTGTGGCTGCCGCATTCGGCCGCGGGCGGGGCGGGCTGCATTTCGGTCACCGCCAATGTCGCACCGGCACTATGCGCGGAGTTCCATGAAGCAATCGCGGCCAACGATCTGGTCAAGGCACGCGAATTGAACGACCGGCTGTTTCCGCTGCACTACGCCATGTTCTCGGACGCCAGCCCGGCCCCGGTCAAATATGCGCTTAGCCGCGTTCACGACTGGTTTTCGCCCGATGTCCGCCTGCCGTTGTGCAACGCCAGCAAGGCAAGCCGCGAAGCCGTCGACGAAGCACTTGGGATCGCCGGCCTGGTCTGACTTGGCAGGCGCGTCGCAAGCGCCTACATGCGCCCGCCTTATGGCTCGTCCCAAACCCTCTACGTTCGACAAGCAGAAAGTCGTCGCCGACAATCGTCGCGCGCGCTTCGATTACCATGTCGAGGATACGTTCGAAGCGGGGCTGGCGCTGCAAGGCACAGAAGTGAAGGCTTTGCGGGCCGGCGAGGCCAGCATCAAGGAAAGCTACGCCGAGATACGTGACGGACAAGTGTGGCTGGTCAACGCGAATATTCCGGAATATTCGCACGGTAACCGGCTGAACCACGAACCGCGCCGACCGCGCAAGCTTCTGCTTCACGCGCGCGAGATCGAGAAGCTGTTCGGCGCTGTCGAGCGCAAGGGCATGACGTTGGTACCCCTGTCTGTCTATTTCAACAGTACCGGCAGGGCCAAGGTCGAGCTGGCGCTCGCCAAAGGCAAGCAGGCGCATGACAAGCGCGCCAGCATCAAGGATCGCGACTGGAAGCGCGACAAGGCTCGATTGATGCGCGAACGCGGCTGATCTGCACCCATGCCCTTATAAAACACGCCGGGCTAACCACATTGCCAGACATGCCGCATTCGTCGCAAGCCGCCTCTCTCACCCCCTTGAACTCGCCGATGAGGCGGCGCATGGCAGGGGCGTGGCCATGAACAAGCGCAGATCGAAGACCTTTCTGGCGGACTGGATCCGCGCGCATATGCCCACGCGCGAGGAAATGGCGCGGAACAGATATTTGCGTCCGATCGCCCATCGGTTCCTGACGCCGGAATTGTGGCGGTTCACCCGCCGGAGCGTACCGCGCGGCGTTGCGCTCGGCATATTCGCAGGGTTCATCATCCCGGTCGGCCAGATATTCCTTGCCGCGTTTCTGGCGCTGCCCGCGCGGGCTAACGTTCCTCTCTCGGCGATCGTGACCTTCATCACCAATCCGTTCACTTTTCCATTCTGGGCGGTGATCGCCAACAAGCTCGGCGTTTTCATTCTCAAGGTCGATCTCGCGGCCACCGGCGGCGCCGCGCAGGAAGAGATCAATAGCGGACGCTGGGCCTGGTTCATCGAAATGTTCGAGGGTGTCGGAGTGACCGTATTGGTGACGATTTTCGGCTTCACCGTGCTCGCCATCGTCGGTGCGGCGATCGGGTATCTGCTTTCGGGCTTCGTGTGGCGCTTTGTCGTAGCGCGCAGACGTCAGCGGCGATTGAAAGCCATGGAGAGCCGTCTCGACGAACGTTTGCGGAAGGGTGCCGACGCATGATCATGCGCGAGGACAGTGCCGCCGCGACGCTGCCCCCCGTGCCACTCATGCTCGGGATTGCGGCGGCCTGTGTCGTCTCGGTCCTCCTGGTATGGCTGGTCGGCGAGCAGAGCATGGTCGCCTTGGCTTATGGCGGTGCGCTGGTCGCCGTTCTTCTGACAATCCTGCTGACCGCCCGCCTGAGAACTGTGCCGATCGAAGAAACGACGCTTCAGCCCGATTGGTCGGTGACCAGCGCGGCCATCGAGAACCGCAGGCGCGGCGTGGCCATCATCGATCGGGCCAATCGCATGGTCTGCGCCAATTCGACCTATGAACGCTGGTACGGAGGCAATGTGATGCCCTTCGATCTGCCGTTCGAGGCGGAAACGCGCGAAGCCGTGATGGGCGCGGTTCGCGATGCATGGAGGGATGGATCGGCCAAGCTGGACGACGTGCGCGTAACTGATTCCGACATGCGGTACCGTTTGCGCATCGATCGCAGCGGACGCGGGGAAGCCTATCTTGTGTGGCGCTTCGCGGAAATTCGCGAGGAACGCAGCTATGACGGGTTGGCGGAACGGATGTCGGGTCGGCTCGGCGAAGTAATTTCGCGTGCGGGGATCGAGCTTGCTCTGGTGGCGCCCGATGGCATCGTGCTTTCGACTACCCCGGGCCTGGCGGAGCGCGTTACGGGCAGTCGGGAAAAATCGCTCGGCGGGGTCGAATTCGTACAATTGCTACGTTCCGACGATCGCGACCGCATCTATTTCGCGCGCGAAGGCCAGCAGGGATCGCCCCAGACGCTGGTCCATGTACCGCTCGATGTGGCGGCGGACGGCAGGTTGAGCGATGCCGATCAGGCGCCGTCCATGATGTTGCTTGTCGACAGCACCGTGGGGATCGGCGGGGGTTGGGAAAACAACGGAAAAGCCGCGGTTCCGCAACTCGAAGCCTTGCTTTCCGCTTTGCCGCTGGGTCTTGCCCTGACCGATCGCGACAGCCGTTTCCTGTTCGCCAACAAAGCTTTCCTGCGCGCGGTCGAGCGCGAGAGCCAAGGACTGCCGCAATTCCCGTCCGATCTGGTCGTGCGCGAGGACAAGGCCGCGATGGCCGATACCGTCCGCCGTTTTGCCAAGGGGGCGACATCCAGCGGCGACATGGCCGTGCGACTGGCCAACGACAAGGAAGAGCCGGTGTCGATCGGCCTTGCCGGCGTGCGCGGGCTGGGCGACGCGGCGGTTTTGCTCTCCATTTCCGATTCCTCCGAGGAAAAGCGCCTGCGCCGCCAGGTCGCCCAAGCCACCAAGATGCAGGCGGTGGGGCAATTGGCGGGGGGCGTCGCGCATGATTTCAACAATGTGCTGACGGCGATCATCGGCTATTGCGACCTGATGCTGTTGCGTCACACGCCGGGCGACAGCGACTATGACGATATCCAGCAGATCCGGGCCAATTCGAACCGTGCGGCCAGCCTGACACGCCAATTGCTCGCTTTCAGCCGTCAGCAGACGCTGCGCCCGGTCGTGCTGCAACTGCCCGATGTCGTCAGCGAGGTCAGCCAGCTCCTGAAACGCCTGATGGGTGAGAAGATCGAGTTTTCGGTTCGTCACGACCGCGAACTGGGCTCGGTGCGGGCCGATCCGCAGCAGCTCGAGCAGGTCATCATCAATCTTGCCGTCAACGCGCGCGATGCCATGCAGGCCAATGCTCACAAGCGTGGCAAGCAGGACTGGAAGGGTCGGCTCACCCTCGCCACACGCCGCGTATCGGCGCGGGATGTGCGCAAGATGGGCATCGATATCATGCCCGCCGACGATTATACCGTGCTGATCGTGCAGGATACGGGCGGGGGTATTCCCGAAGAGCATCTCAACAAGATCTTCGAGCCCTTTTTTACGACCAAGGAGCAGGGCAAGGGAACCGGGCTGGGCCTGTCGACAGTCTATGGCATCGTCAAGCAGTCGAACGGGTTCATATTCGCCGACAACGTGCAGGGGCCTGACGGCGCTCCCATAGGTGCGCGGTTCACCATGTATTTGCCCGTGCACAAGGGCGAAATGCCCGCCGATATGACCACGGAGGAGCCCGAGGAGCCCAAGGCCACCGAATGGTCCGCCGGCGGCAAGCTGCTGCTCGTGGAGGACGAAGACATGGTTCGCGCCGTGGCAGAGCGGGCGCTGGTCCGCGCCGGCTACACCGTCACCACGGTGACGGATGGCGAAGAAGGGCTGGCCGAGGTGGCCAATGGTTCGACCGAGTTCGATCTCATCGTTTCCGATGTCGTCATGCCGGTGATGGATGGACCGGCAATGGCGCGCGCCATTCGTAGGGTGAAGCCGGACATCCCCATTCTGTTCATGTCGGGCTATGCCGAAGAGCAGCTTCGCAACGATATCGACATCGACAATATGCACTTCATTCCCAAACCTTTCAGCGTCCAGCAGATCAATTCCAAGGTCGCCGAGGTATTGAGCGAACAGCGCGACTGAGCCAGCCACAGCGCGGAAATCGACGGCGAAGGGGGGGGTGCCGAAAATATTTTCGTTCCCCTCTTGTTCTATGAGAACGAACCGGGTACACCGCTTGCCAGTTGAAGAGTCGGGATGCGGCTCTGGCCAAGTGCAGGAGGTAATGTCATGGCGGCAAGTCTGAAGCTCGTAGAGGACAAGAAAGTGGACGCAGACCGCCAGAAGGCATTGGACGCCGCGCTCGCACAGATCGATCGTGCGTTCGGCAAGGGTTCGGCGATGAAGCTGGGCCAGAAGGAAACCATGCAGGTAGAGGCGATCTCCACCGGGTCGCTCGGCCTGGATATCGCGCTGGGCGTGGGCGGTCTGCCCAAGGGGCGCGTGATTGAAATTTATGGTCCGGAAAGCTCGGGCAAGACCACGCTGGCGCTTCATGTGCTGGCCGAAGCGCAAAAGGCGGGCGGCACGGTCGCTTTCGTCGACGCCGAGCATGCGCTCGATCCGGTCTATGCCCGGAAGCTGGGTGTCGATATCGACGAACTGATTGTGTCGCAGCCCGATACGGGCGAACAGGCGCTGGAAATAACCGATACGCTGGTCCGCTCCAACGCGATCGATGTGCTGGTGGTCGATTCGGTCGCGGCTCTCGTGCCGCGCGCCGAAATCGAAGGCGAGATGGGCGACAGTCATGTCGGCCTCCAGGCCCGCTTGATGTCGCAGTCGCTGCGCAAGCTGACCGGCTCGATCAACCGTTCCAAGTGCATGGTGATTTTCATCAACCAGCTGCGCATGAAAATCGGCGTGATGTACGGTAATCCCGAAACCACCACCGGGGGCAACGCGCTCAAATTCTATGCCTCGGTTCGCCTGGACATCCGCCGCACTGGGCAGATCAAGGATCGTGACGAGGTGATCGGCAATTCGACCCGCGTGAAGGTGGTCAAGAACAAGGTCGCCCCGCCGTTCAAGCAGGTCGAGTTCGACATCATGTATGGCGAGGGCATTTCGAAGATCGGCGAAATCCTCGACCTCGGCGTCAAGGCGGGCGTGGTCGAGAAATCGGGCAGCTGGTTCAGCTATGACAGCGTCCGCATCGGCCAGGGCCGCGAAAACGCCAAGAAGTTCCTCAAGGAAAACCCCGAGATGTGTGCCAAGTTGGAAGCCGCCATTCGCGGCCGCACCGACGAGGTCGCCGAAGAGATGATGACCGGCCCGGACGCGGACGAGGACTGACCTCTCTTCAAGCGGGAGCGCGTCGGCCCCGATCCCCCGGGACGGCGCGCAAGCCGGACTGTCCCCCGGCGCTCCCGAACAAACGGAAAGCCGGTGCGCGCCTCCTCTTGGCCGCACCGGCTTTTCCGTTTCCGGCATGGTCGAGGCTGCTCCGCGCAGATAGGGTGCGGGCGAATCGCAAGAGAGGGCCTGCCGCATGACCATCACCGTCCACCACCTCAACAACAGCCGTTCGCAGCGTATCCTCTGGCTGCTCGAGG
The DNA here is from genome assembly GCF_021864455.1 of Erythrobacter sp. SN021. Classification (NCBI taxonomy): domain Bacteria; kingdom Pseudomonadati; phylum Pseudomonadota; class Alphaproteobacteria; order Sphingomonadales; family Erythrobacteraceae; genus Erythrobacter; species Erythrobacter sp. SN021. Next base: position 603,354 of record NZ_JAKKUW010000001.1, on the reverse strand, counting down.
AATTGGGGGCCGCGTACGAGATCGTGCACTACCAGCGCGACGCACAAACCAACCTGGCTCCGCCCGAACTCAAGCAGGCCCATCCGCTCGGCAAGTCGCCGCTGATCGAGGACGATGGCGTATGCGTGGCGGAAAGCGGGGCGATCATCCAGTATCTGTGCGAGCGCCATGGCGGCGAGGACTGGCTCCCCGCGTCGGACGGCGAGGACCACATCCGCCATCTGGAATGGATGCAGTTCGGCGAAAGCAGTTTCTTCGTCCCCGTCATGCTCAAGATCTATGCCGGGCATCTCGGCGATGCGGCCGCCCCGATAATGCCCCGCATCGAGGAACAGCTCGCCGCGCACATCCAGTTCGCCGAGGACAAGATCTCCGACGATCTGCATTTCGTCGGTGCCGACTGGTCGGCGGCCGATGTGATGATGAGCTTCCCGGCCGAAATCGCTGTGATGCAGGGCTATGCGGAAAAGGCGCCGAAGCTGGCGAACTTCGTCGAAGCGATCCACGCCCGGCCTGCCTGGCAGCGCGCGCGTAAGCGCGGTGGTGCCTATTTCATATGGTGAGAGGATCGGAGCAAGGCTTGCATTCGTCTCCGCCACCCCACAGAAGGCCCGCGCTGCCGCGTCTCGCGGCTGGATGCTGATTGACGGGTGGTTCGATGAAGATCGCGGTTTTCGGGCTCGGCTATGTCGGCCTTTCCAATGCCATCATGCTGGCGCAGCACAATACGGTAGTCGGATGTGACGTTTCTACCGAGCGCGTCGCGATGCTGGCCGAGCGGACCTCGCCGATCCAGGACGAGCTGGTCGAGGAATATCTCCGCCGGGAGGATCTCGACCTGTCCTTCACCACCGATGCCTCCGCTGCGATCGAGGGTGCGGAATTCGTCGTCGCCGCCGTGCCGACCAATTACGATGTCGAGACCAATTTCTTCGACACGAGCGCGGTCGATGCGGTGATCGAACAAGTCTTGATCGGCAATGAACGCGCCGTCGTGGTCATCAAATCCACCGTGCCCGTCGGATACGTGACCGAGGCCCGTAGGCGGTTCGCGAGCGACCGGATCATCTTCAGCCCCGAATTCCTGCGCGAAGGCAAGGCGCTGTACGACAATCTTCACCCATCGCGTATCGTTGTCGGCGAGCGTTCGGACCGGGCCCGCAGCTTCGCCAATCTGCTGGTCCAACCCACATTGGTCGACGATGTCCCGGTTTTGCTGACCGATGCCGAAGAGGCGGAAGCGATCAAGCTCTTTGCCAATACCTATCTTGCCATGCGTGTCGCCTTCTTCAACGAGCTCGACAGTTATGCTCTCTCGCGCGGCCTCGACACGCGCCAGATCATCGATGGTGTCGGTCTCGATCCGCGCATCGGTTCGCATTACAACAATCCGTCCTTCGGCTATGGCGGCTATTGCCTGCCCAAGGACACCAAGCAGTTGCTGGCGAATTACTCGGAGGTTCCGCAGAACCTCATCCGCGCGATTGTCGATGCCAACCGTACCCGCAAGGATTACCTCGCCGATCGGATCATCGCCAAGGCGCCGAAAACGGTGGGCATTTTCCGCTTGGTCATGAAGGCCGGTTCGGACAATTTCCGCCAGTCCTCGATCCAGGGCATCATGAAGCGGGTCAAGGCCAAGGGGATCGAGGTGATCGTTTACGAACCGGTGATGGAGGAGGATAGCTTCTTCGGCAGCCGGGTCGAACGCGATCTCGGCCGGTTCAAACAGGACGCGGACGTCATTGTCGCCAATCGCCTCGATCCCGATCTCGCCGATGTGCGCGAGAAGGTCTTCACCCGCGACCTGTTCGGCGCCGATTGATGGGCGAGACACGCACCGCGCTGGTCACGGGATCGGCAGGGTTTATCGGTTATCACCTCTCCCGTCGACTGCTGGCTGACGGATTCACGGTGATCGGAATCGACAGCCTTTCGGATTATTACGATCCCGATCTCAAACGCAGGCGCCAGGCCGCGCTGCTGCAGAGTGCGGGCTTTTCCGCGATCAACCAGCCCATCGAAACCCCGGGATTATTGGCCGATCTCTTCGCCGAACACCGGCCGAACATCGTCGTTCACCTCGCCGCGCAGGCTGGCGTGCGCTATTCGATCGACAATCCGCGTAGCTATCTCGAGAGCAATCTCGTGGGCACCTTCGAACTAATTGAGGCGGCGCGGGCTCATCCGCCGCAACACATGCTGCTCGCCTCGACCTCCTCGGCCTATGGCGCGAATACCGAGATGCCCTATCGCGAGACGATGAAGGCGGATCACCAGATGTCCTTCTATGCGGCGACGAAGAAGGCGACCGAGGCGATGGCGCACTCCTACGCGCATCTGTTTGGCCTCCCGGTAACGATGTTCCGTTTCTTCACCGTCTATGGCCCTTGGGGACGTCCAGATATGGTTCCGTTCAAGTTCGTCGCTAAAATCTTCAACCAAGAAGCAATCGACGTTTACAACCATGGCGAGATGATGCGCGACTTCACCTATGTCGAAGACCTCGTGGAAGCCGTGCGGCGGCTGATCGACGCGCCGCCGCAGCGTCCCACAGACCTGGCAGACATCGCCGAAGGCGACAGCCTCTCCCCTGTTGCCCCATGGCGTGTGGTGAATATCGGTAATTCGCGACCCGTGCAGCTTGAAGCGATGATCGCGGCGATTGAAGAGGCACTCGGGGTCGAAGCCAAGCGCAATCTCATGCCGATGCAGCCCGGCGATGTGCCCGCGACCTGGGCCGATGCGGAACTGCTCCGCGCGCTCACCGGCTATGTACCGAACACCGATATAGGCGAGGGCGTACGGCGCTTCGTCGAATGGTATCGCGACTTCTATCAAAAGTGAGAACATGACCGAGCAATTCGAATGGACCGGACAGGTCGGGAACGCCTGGGCCGAGGAATGGCAGCGGACAGACCGCAGTTTCACCCCGGTGACCGAGCGTCTGCTTGAGGTTGCGCGCGCGCATGCTTTCACGCGGGTGATGGACATCGGGTGCGGTGCGGGCGAACTCTCGGTAGCGCTGGCTGCCGATACACCCTCCGCTCGGGTGACTGGCGTCGATGTCAGCACGGATCTGCTCGGCGTTGCACGGGTGCGCGCCTCCAAGCTCGGCAATCTTCGCTTCGCGCTCGGCGATGCTGCTGCGTGGACCGCGGGCGAGGGCGAACGGCCCGATCTGCTGGTCTCACGCCATGGCGTCATGTTCTTCGATGATCCCGTCGCCGCATTCGCGCATATTGCGGGCCAGGCGATGCCCGGTGCGAACCTCGTCTTTTCCTGCTTCCGCGAGCGCGGCGAAAACGGTTGGGTTCGCGAGCTCGCCTCTGCCCTGCCGCCGGGAGACGGTCCGAAACCCGATCCGCATGCGCCCGGCCCCTTTGCATTCGGCGATCGCGAGCGGGTCGAGGGCATACTTTCCGAAGCCGGATGGCAGGAGATCGGTTTCGAACCGATCGACTATTCAATGGTCGTGGGCGAGGGTGAGGATGCGGTGGACGAGGCGCTTTCCTATTTCCTGCGCATCGGCCCCGCAGCGCGCGCTATCGCGTCGCTCGACGGGGCGCCGCGAGGCGAGGCACTCGCCAGACTGCGCGGCGTGCTGGAAGCCCATCATCGCGGCGACGCAGTATCGCTTCCCGCTGCCTGCTGGATCGTGACCGCTCGTTCGCCCCGCTGATCGCCGGGACTGCACAGTCTGTCCGGGCATTCGCGCTTGTCGGGCGATGCGCGATTGCCTAACTGCGCGCTCATGACTTCGACCAACGACATTCGCCGCAGCTTTCTCGACTATTTCGGCTCCCACGAGCATGCCGAAGTCGCCAGCGCGCCGCTCGTCCCGTTCAGCGATCCCACGCTGATGTTCGTCAATGCCGGGATGGTGCCGTTCAAGAACGCCTTCACCGGCCTTGAACAGCCGCCCGCACCGCGTGCGACCAGCGCGCAGAAATGCGTGCGGGCCGGGGGCAAGCACAACGATCTCGACAATGTCGGCTACACGGCGCGGCACCACACCTTTTTCGAGATGCTCGGCAATTTCAGCTTCGGCGACTATTTCAAGGAGCAGGCGATTCATCATGCATGGACGCTGCTGACCAGGGAATGGGGCCTCGATCCCGCACGCCTTCTGGTCACGGTCTATCATACCGACGATGAGGCGTTCGACCTGTGGAAGAAGCTTACCGGCTTTGCCGACGAGAAGATCATCCGCATACCGACCAAGGACAATTTCTGGGCGATGGGTTCGGACGGGCCGTGTGGTCCGTGCTCGGAAATCTTCTACGATCATGGCGATCACATCTGGGGTGGCCCTCCGGGCAGTCCGGAAGAGGATGGCGACCGCTTCGTCGAGATATGGAACCTCGTTTTCATGCAGTTCACGCAGGAAAACGACGAGATCGTTGGCGATCTGCCCAAGCCGAGTATCGATACGGGAATGGGTATCGAACGCGTAGCCGCGGTGATGCAGGGCGTTCACGACAATTACGATACCGATACGTTTAAGAACCTGATCGCGGCGAGCGAGGGGCTGACCGGCGTGAAGGCAGAAGGCGATCGCACCGCCAGCCACCGCGTGATCGCCGATCACCTGCGCTCGACCAGCTTCCTGATGGCCGACGGTGTGCTGCCGTCGAACGAAGGGCGCGGCTATGTGCTGCGCCGGATCATGCGCCGTGCGATGCGCCACGCGCACCTGCTCGGCGCAAGCGAGCCGCTGATGCACCGGCTTGTGCCCGCGCTCGTCACCGAGATGGGGCAGGCCTATCCCGAGCTCCAGCGCGGCCAGGCGCTGATCGAGGAAGTGCTCGAGCGGGAAGAAACCCAATTCCGCCGCACGCTCGACAAGGGGCTCAAGCTGCTCGACGAGGCGACCGGCGACATGGGCGAGGGCGGCACTCTCGCCGGAGAGACCGCGTTCAAGCTCTACGACACCTACGGCTTTCCCTACGACCTTACCGAAGACGCGCTGCGCAGCCGCGGGATCGGCGTCGACAGGGACGGTTTCGACGCGGCGATGCAACAGCAGAAAGCCGCCGCGCGCGCCGCGTGGAAGGGGTCTGGCGAGGCCGCCAGCGAGGACGTCTGGTTCGACATTGCCGAGCGCGAGGGCTCGACCGAATTTACCGGTTACAACTCGACCACGGGTGAGGCGGCGGTCGTCGCCATCGTCAAGGACGGTGCCGAAGTGGATTCGGCCAATGAGGGCGATGCGGTCGTCATCCTGACCAACCAGACGCCTTTCTATGGCGAAAGCGGCGGCCAGACGGGCGATGCGGGCCGCATCTGGACGCCCGAAGGGCTCGAATTCGCGGTCGAGACCACCAACAAGCCCTTGGGCCGGTTGCACACGCATGTCGGCACGATCGCCAAGGGCTCGGTAAAGCTTGGCGATGCCGTCCACCTCGAAGTCGATGCCGAGCGCCGCGACCGCATCCGCGCCAACCATTCGGCGACGCACCTTGTCCATGCCGCGCTACGGAACCGGCTCGGCGGGCATGTGACGCAGAAGGGCTCGCTCGTGTCCGACGACCGCTTCCGCTTCGACTTCTCGCATCCCAAACCGCTGAGCGAGGAGGACGTCGCCGCGATCGAGGCCGAAGTGAACGAGGAAATCCGTGCCAACGAAACCGTCGGTACGCGCTTGATGACCCCCGAAGATGCGGTCGAGGCAGGCGCGCTTGCCTTATTCGGTGAGAAGTATGGCGACGAGGTCCGCGTGCTTTCGATGGGGCGCAAAGGCGGTGCCAGGGATGGGAGCGGGCGCGACTACTCGGTCGAACTGTGCGGCGGCACCCACGTCAAGGCGACCGGCGATATCGGTCTGTTCAAGATCGTGTCGGAAAGCGCCGTTAGTTCGGGTGTGCGCCGGATCGAAGCGTTGACCGGCGAGGCGGCGCGCCAATGGCTGGTCGCACGCGATGAAGCGGTGAAGACCATCGCCAGCGCGCTCAAAACTTCGCCAGACGATGCGCCCACTCGTGTCGCTGCGTTGGTCGAGGAGCGCAAACGGCTCGAAAAGGAGCTGGCCGAGGCCAAACGTGCGCTCGCGCTAGGCGGCGGCGGTTCGGGTGATGCTGGCCCGGCCGATGAGGATATCGGGGGCGTAACGTTCTCCGGGCAAGTGATCGATGGGCTGAACCCCAAGGAACTGCGCCCGCTGCTCGATGAGGCGAAGACGCGTATGGGCTCGGGTATCGCGGCGATCTGCGCGGTTAACGAAGGGAAGGCCGCCTTTGCCGTGGCGGTTACCGACGATCTGACCGACCGCTTCAGCGCGGTCGAGCTGGTACGCACCGGTGTCGAGGCGCTTGGCGGCAAGGGCGGCGGCGGTCGCCCCGACATGGCCCAGGGCGGCGGCCCCGACGGCAGCAAGGCCGATGTGGCACTGGCTGCAGTGCGGAGCACGATTGCAGGCTGATGGTCCGACCTAGCCCCGGCGTTTGACGTCGGGCTCGCTCCCGCGCGGAATGTCCTGACCGTCCGTATCGGAGGGCGTGTCGGCATTGGCCGTCGGCGGTTCGACGGTGCTGACCGGATCCTGCATGTTCTGCGGCTTGAACTTCTCGCCATTGGACGTCGGCTTGGTCGGGCCGGGATTGCTCATGTCTGTCTCCTTTCCCGATCAACGCTCTGCTGCGTCGAAGGTTCAGGCCGACCCCAGCGTGGCAGGATCGAGCGAGGCATAGATACGGCGGAGAGCCTGCTCGCAGCGCGCGATCCGCGCGCTGTCGGCAAGCGATTGGCGAGACTGCGCAATATGCTGCAACTCGCCTTTGACGTTGAGCAGATCCTCGACCAGATCGGCGTTTGGCGCTGCGCCGAGCGCTTTCTCGACCAGATAGGCGAGGTCGCTGACAGGCCGCATGGCGAGAAAGGTTTCGACCATGGGACGGAGCAGCGACGGATCGCCGCGCCAGTCGCGTCCCTCGAAAAGCGTCTGGACGACATGCTGGCCCGCGCCGAAGCATTCGTATCGGATGCAACCTGCAAACCCCTCTTCGGCGCGGCTCTCGTAAATCGTGCATCGTCCGTCGCTGGCCAGCTTGGGGCAGGGTTCGCCTGCCGCTTTTCTCGCCGCGAAGCCCGGCATGTCGTCGGACGGATAAGCGACGCAACACAGTGCGGCGCAGCGGCCGCAGTCCGAGCGGGTCTCCAGCGCGGCGACCACGGCTCAGGCGTCCGATGTGCTCGTGCGCAACTTGGGCTTGTAGGCGAGCGCGCCTTCTTGCTCGATCTGCACACGGAACTCGTCACGCTTCTCGTGTATCGAAGCGATTACAGGACCCATGGCCACGCCGATATCGACCAGCACAGCCTCGGATAGCTGCAACGAGCTTTCAAGTGTTTCGGGAACGGCGTGGCTGGCCCCCACGCGGTAGAGCGCGGCGGCATGCCGCACATCCCGGGCGCGGCAGACGATCAGGAGATCGGGGTGTTCCTTGCGTAGCTTCGACACCAGGCGTTGGACGAGCACCGGTTCGTCCATGGTCAGAACAACAGCGAGCGCATTCTCGATTCCCAGGCGGTTCATCGCATCGCCCCGCGCCGCGTCTCCGAAGGTTGCCCTGAAACCGCTACGCTTAGCAGCCTCGATCAAATCCGGGTCGGCATCGAGAGCCACATAGGGCTTGTCATGCGCCGTGAGCATCTGCGCGACAAGCAGGCCGACGCGGCCCGCACCGACGATGATCACGCGCGGTTCGTCCTCGCTGTCGGCAGGCAATTCGGGCATCGGTTCGACGCGCCGCGCGATGGCGCGCCCCAGGCGGGCAAGCAGTGGAGTGACGGTAAGGCCGATGGCAGTGACGATTTGCCAAAACTGCGCGGTTCCCGGTTGAATGAGCAAGGCCGAGCTGGCTGCTGTGATAATGATCAGGCTGGTTTCCGATGGGCTGGCCATCAATATGCCCGTTTCCGCCGCGGTGCTGCGGCGGGCACCCATCAGACGAAGCAGAACGCCGGTTACTAGTGCCTTGAATGGCAGGATAAGAAGGACAGCCGTCGCGATAATCCCGATGTTTTCCCATATGGTTTGCAGGTCGATGCTCATGCCGACCGTGATTAGGAAAATCCCCAGGGCAAGGCCCTTGAAAGGTTCCATGATCGTTTCGACCTCGCTGTGATATTCGGTCTCCGCGATCAGCAGGCCGGCGATCAGCGCACCGACGATGGGCGACAGGCCGACTGCGGCCGTCGCCAGGCTTGCGCCGATCACGACCAGCAGCGAGGCAGCGAGAAAGAGCTCGGGACTTTTGGTGCGCGCGGCCTGGCCGAACAGGCGCGGCAAAGCGAATCGCCCCAGGATCATCATGGCCGCGATGACAAGGCCGCCCTGCCAAAGCGTGGTCAGCATGCCTTCCCACCCTTCGCCCGCCGCATTGGGGGCCATGGCGCCGAGAATGAAAACGATCGGCACGATCATGATATCCTCGAACAGCAACATTGCGAGCGCGGCGCGGCCGACCGGAGAATGCGTGCCGGCTATGGGCAGGACGATGGCGGTCGAAGAGAAGGCGAGGGCGAAGCCCAGCGCGAGCGCTCCGGTCCAGTATTGCCCCATCATCGACAGGGCGACGGCGAGACAACTGCCAATGACGATCAGTTCCATGGCACCCAGGCCGAAGACCAGTTTGCGCATTTGCCACAGGCGGTTGAAACTGAGTTCGAGGCCGATCGCGAAGAGTAGCAGGATAATCCCGAATTCCGCGAACGGTTCGAGAGCCTCGGGATCGGATATCGTTATGTGATTGAGCCATGGATATTCGAAAACGAGCCGCCCGAGACCGTATGGCCCGACCGCGAGGCCAATCAGGATGAACCCGATGATCGGCGTAACGCGAAAACGCGTGAAAACCGGAATGACGAGCCCGGCCGCGCCAAGAATGACGAGCGCGTCCGATATTGCCGGGCTTGCGAATTCTGCCGATGCCATGGCGTTACCCGTAACCGCGCCTTGCTATGCTGTCACGACGCTTGGCCTCTCTAACCCCCGCCTGCATGCGAAGGACCGAGCGGTTCGCGGCGCGGACGCGGTTTGCCAGGGTGTTTGCCGTCTTCGTCCCATTCGATGCGGTAGAGGTCGAAGCGCCGATCCGCGAGATTGCGCACCGTGCCTTCCGCGCGTGCCCAGCTTAGGTCGGCGAGGTTGATGTCGCTGATCGTCAGCGTTTCGACATTCTCGCTTGCCTCGGCGGCAATACCGTCGCGCGCGAAGGGAAAGTCGCACGGTGTGAGGATGCAGCTTTGCGCATATTGGATATCCATATTCGCGACATTGGGCAGATTGCCGACATTGCCCGAGAGGACGACGAAGCACTGGTTCTCGATCGCCCGCGCCTGTCCGCAATAGCGCACGCGTAAGTAGCCCTGCCGGCTGTCGGTGCAAAACGGCACGAAGATGATCCGTGCGCCTTCGTCGGCCAGCCGGCGGCTGAGTTCGGGAAATTCGCTGTCGTAACAGATCTGTACGCCGATCGGGCCGCAGTCGGTCTGAATCACCTCGACCTTGTCGCCGCCCTTGATATTCCACCAGTACCGTTCGTTCGGGGTGGGGTGGATCTTCTCCTGCGCATGCACCGCACCGTCGCGCAAGCAGACATAGGCGACATTGTGAATATCGCCATCGTCCATGCGCGTGGGGTGCGAACCGGCAATGATGTTGATGTTGTAGCGCATCGCCATCTCCGAGATGTCGGTGCGCAGACGCGGGGTGTATTCCGACAAACGCTCGATCGCCTCGACTGGGGAGAGTTCCTTTTCCTCGAAGCTCAGCAACATGAGCGTGAAGAGTTCGGGGAAGACTATGAAATCTGCCTCGTAATCGCTTGCTACATCGACGAAATATTCGATCGCGCGCATGAATTCGGCGTAGTCAGCGACTTGCCGCGCCTGGAGCTGGCACGTTGCCACGCGGACGGCCTCGACACCACGCGGCAGGCGCTTCTTAACCGGCTGGTCGCGTTCGACATAGGGGTTGCGCCAGACCATCATGACGGCGTTCGCCATCGAGGCCTTGTCCTCGGGCAGATAGCCTTCCATGATCCGTTCGGGCTCGAAGCCATTGGCGAGCTGGAAGCGAAGCACCGGGTCGTGCAGCTTCCCCTCGACCACCTTGTCGAGATAGTCTTCCGGTCCGTCGACCCGTCGGCGAAAACGGCGATAATTGGGCATCCGCCCGGCAAAGACGATGCCGGTCAAATCCTTCTCTTCGGCGAGCGCTCGCCGCTCTTCGTAAAGCCGCCGCCCAATGCGCACACCGCGTACCTTGGGATCGACGCACATCTCGTAACCATAGAGCCAGTCGCCGGTGGGATCGTGCCGACTGCCATAGCCATTGCCGGTGATCTCATCCCAGTCGTGGGGCTGGAAGGCCAGTGCCTCGGCGAGCTGCATGGTCGCGCAATAGCCGACCACCTCGTCGTCGAGCAGCGCGACGAAGCAGCCTTCCTTGAAATTGTTGATCTGGCCGCGGATTTCCCCGTGGGTATAGGCCGGCATGTCTTCGTAAACCCGGCGCACGAGATGCGCGATGCCGGGAATGTCCTTGATCATCGCATTGCGCACCTCGAGGCGGCGCTGGCCGAACTTCTCGGTTCCCTTGCGTTTCGTGGTGCGCTTCTTCTGTACCGGCTTGGCCATGCATTCCCCGTCTTGTTGGCGGACCCCATACGACGAGACCGGGACCGGCGTCACGCCGATCCCGGTCTCGTGCGTCACTGCCTAGGCAATGACGAAATCAGCGGAAGGTTTCAGGCCCAGGCCTGCATTTCCTTCTCAAGGTTTTCGACGATCGCCTCGAAGAACTGTTCGGTGGTCATCCAACTCTGGTCCGGACCGATCAGCAGCGCGAGGTCCTTGGTCATCTTGCCGCTTTCGACGGTCTTGATGCAGACCCGCTCGAGCGTCTCGGCGAACTTTACAACATCCGGAGTGTTGTCGAAGCGACCGCGGTAAATGAGGCCGCGCGTCCAGGCGAAGATGCTGGCGATCGGGTTGGTCGAGGTCGCCTTGCCTTCCTGGTGCTGGCGATAGTGACGCGTGACCGTGCCATGCGCAGCTTCGGCTTCGACGGTCTTGCCGTCGGGCGTCATCAGGACCGAGGTCATCAGGCCGAGCGAGCCGAACCCTTGTGCCACGACGTCCGACTGCACGTCGCCATCGTAGTTCTTGCAGGCCCAGACGAACTTGCCGCTCCATTTGAGCGCCGCCGCGACCATGTCGTCGATCAGGCGGTGTTCGTAGGTGATCTTCGCCTCAGCGAACTTGTCCTTGAATTCGTTGTCGAACACTTCTTGGAAAAGGTCCTTGAAACGACCATCGTACTTCTTGAGGATGGTGTTCTTGGTCGAGAGGTAGACCGGCCAGCCACGGTCGAGACCGTAGTTCATGCAGGCGCGTGCGAAGTCGCGGATGCTGTCGTCGAGGTTGTACATCGCCATGGCGACGCCCGAGCTCTGGAACTCGTAGACGTCGAGATCGATGTTCTCGCCGTTTTCGCCTTCGAAGACGAGGCGCAGCTTGCCGGCGCCCGGGATCAGCGTGTCCTTGGCCCGGTACTGGTCGCCGAAGGCGTGGCGGCCGACGACGATGGGGTCGGTCCAGCCCGGGACGAGCCGCGGCACGTTGTCGATCACGATCGGCTCGCGGAAGACGACGCCGCCGAGGATGTTGCGGATCGTGCCGTTCGGGCTCACCCACATCTTCTTGAGGTCGAATTCCTCGACGCGCGCCTCGTCGGGAGTGATGGTGGCGCACTTGACGCCGACACCATGCTCCTTGATGGCATTGGCCGCATCGACCGTAATCTGGTCGTCGGTCTCGTCGCGCTTCTCGATCGAGAGGTCGTAGTACTTAAGATCGACGTCGAGATAGGGCAGGATCAGCCGCTCGCGAATCCACTGCCAGATGATTTTCGTCATTTCGTCGCCGTCGAGCTCGACGATCGGGTTCGCAACCTTGATCTTCGCCATGGGGTTCCTGTTCGTTCGCATGTAGGTTGCGCGCGCCATAGCAGAGCGCGGGCCGAGGGCAAGGTTCGAACCGGGGAGTGCAGACTCTCGAGAGATCGACTCAGCTTGGTTGCGCCTTCCGGATTGCGTCAGGGCCGGGGCTGGGTCGAACATGCTGCGGGGTGCCGCGCAGAGTTTCCCCACCTGCGCGTAGCCGCTAATCGACCTGCCACCGATAAGCCTGGCTCCACGCACAAAAACGGCCGCGAACCCGAGGTCCGCGGCCGAATTTATTTGAGCAAGAAAACTTGCTTAGACGCTAACCGGATCGTCGTCATCGCTAGCAGCAGCAATGATGCCGCCGATGACAGCGAGACCAGCGAGGATGGCGATGATGAGGCCGGCACCACCGAGTTCCGAAGTCTCTTCGGAAGTGGCGGTCTGACGCTCAACAGCCACCGGGGCAGCCGAAGCAGCTACTGGCGCGAAAGCCATCGTAGCAGCCGTAGCTGAAATCAAGATTTTCTTCGCAATCATATTTTTCTCCATTGTCGACATAGATTCTTGCTGACGCACCCAATGAGATACGCCAGCCGCGCCCGTCTTCGATTCCTTACCTATTTGATTCTGCGGGCGTTAGCAACCCGCTTGGTCGCAAAATTAGTCCCCTTGGTCTGACGGGAGGGCTCTTAGCTCATACAAAGTTCTCAAAAGGTTGACGCTCGCCATGGTTCCTGTACCCGAACCTATGGATCGTGGCGATGCCGGGGATTGGCGCTCGGCAAGCGAAAACTCCGACGAATGCACCGCCCCTCGTTGCCAGGGGGTTTTCGAGCCCCCGGGGCGGGAAGCGGTCGTTCATGTACCCCGTGCGCGAGGCGTGCGACCGTATCGGCATTGACTGAGAGAGGTGAATGGTCTTTTCCAGGTAACACTACTATGCATATGGCGCCGCCGCGGCGGAATGCCCGAATTCTGATCGCAACGACCGGTCCCGTCTCAAGGCCAGTCGCATGCGAAATTCGACCTAAGGGACTGTAGGGCGTCTGGAGTAAAGTTTTGTTGGTGAATCTCCCCTCGGCGATCGTGCGCCGCGGCATATTCCACTCGTTGCGATTCGAACTCGCTTTCGTGCTTTTATTTGGGGTTATTGCTCCGGTTCTGGCGCTCGCGTTTTTCGAAGCGGGAATTTCGCATGGACTATCGCGAGTGATGAACTGGATCGGCGAGCCTGTCGTCACCAATTCAATTCTGGGCATTGCGGTAAGCACTATTGTTTCGATCGCCATTCTCCGTCGTTTGCGTTTTCATCCCGGTGTCGCAGTCGCAAGATCGATTCTTCCTGTCTTGGGCATGTCCTTCGGATTGCTTCTGGCTGCGATTGCCGGTTTGAGGATCGAGTATTCAAACAGGCTCATCATAACGTGCTTTCTGTGTGTGTTGCTGGCCCGCTTCGCAATCACGGCAATGCGGTCCCGCGCTAAGGGGGTCTTGTATTTCATTGTTCCCGGAGGGCGGGTCGACCTCGTTCGAGAGCTACGCGCAGCGCCGGTCTTTGTGATGGACAGGCCCTCCCTCGATAGCTTGCCCGATTGCGCCATCGTCGCAGACTTATATGCCGACCTCGATCCCGAATGGGAGCGCTTTCTGGCGGAAGCTGCGATTTCCGGACGTCCGGTCTATCACTACAAACAGGTGTGGGAAGCGGAGACCGGAAGAGTCCAGATAGAACACATGTCGGAAAACGGTTTCGGCGCGCTTGTTCCCAGCTTTGCCTATCAGAAAATGAAACGTGCGATCGATTTGGTACTGTGTATCCTGGCGCTGCCTTTCGTCATACCCCTGATGGCGGCATGCGCCGTCGCGATTAAATGGGACAGCCAAGGGCCGGTGTTCTTTCGCCAAAGGCGCATGGGATTTCGCGGCGTCGAGTTCAGCGTTCTCAAGTTGCGGACTATGACGGAAGGCCATGCTGGCGACGACCGCGACCTTTCTATCACTCGGAATGGTGACAAGCGTATCACGCGAGTAGGGGCGTTCTTACGGCGAACGCGGCTCGACGAACTCCCGCAGATACTCAATATCGTCCGCGGTGAGATGAGCTGGATCGGGCCTCGGCCCGAAGCTGTAAGTCTGTCTCAATGGTACGAGGGTGAGATCCCGTTTTATCGCTATCGCCATATTGTCCGCCCCGGCATTACCGGATGGGCGCAGGTGAACCAGGGGCATGTGGCTGGTTTGGGCGAGGTGGATGAAAAACTTCAGTACGACTTCTATTATATCAAAAACCTGTCGTATTGGCTCGATATCGTGATTCTCTTCAGGACTATTAGAGTGGTCTTTTCTGGCTTCGGCTCGAAGTGAGCACCAAGTAAAAAGCCGTTATTACCTGAACGGAGCATCTGTTGGTACTGATTGTACCGCGATAGAAGTTAAGGGGGCGCTGCGATCGGCAACCTTCTGGCATCCTGCTAGGGTTGGGCATCGCGCTAAGCAGTGCATTTCTGCTTATCGCGCCTTCCACTTCGGTAAGCGCATAGTTTGGAGCTCTTGGGGGGGGCGTGTGATCAGGTTGTCCCCTGAGGGCCGAGCGTGAAATCTAGGAACGCGTTTGCAGGACCAAAATCGCCTCTTCAGGCATCTGCGCGAGCCAGTCGGACATTGACCAATCACCGAAACCTGTTATCGCTCAACATTGAACGATGCAGATATGGTGTTCTTTCCTTTTGGCGCAATTTCTCGCGGTGCTGGGGCTTTTCAGGTGCCGTACGGTAACTTGCTCGGTTGTTTGAATATGGGTGGCCGTCCAACCAAACTTGATGAAAATGCCCGCTTTCGCGTTTTGCGGTTGCTGGAGAAAAGGCCCGATGTTTCGCAGCGTGAAATTGCTGACGAAATTGGAGTCAGTGTGGGTAGCGTCAACTATGTCCTGCGGGCCCTTGTGGACAAGGGCCTCGTTAAATTGAGCAGATTTAGGGCGTCGGAGGACAAGCGTCGATACTCTTACATTCTCACTCCGAAGGGGCTTGCTGAAAAAGTTGCGCTTACGAAGGGCTTTCTGGTGCGAATGCTGGAAGAATATGAAGCGTTGACGGCCGAGATTGAAGAGTTAAGGGGCGAGCTTCATTCGCCTGGGCCAAGTGGGCCTGGTGATCCGGAGCGCGGCGAAGGTAAGCTCTCGTGACAATGTGGGCGGCGGCGTTGGCTATAGTCATTTTGGCGATGGGTGGTTAGGAGCTGGTGGGAAATTATTGGGCGGAAACTGGCTGCATTACCAAGTTTAGCTAAGGCTGATCGGGGAGGTCAGGCTAACTGCCCGTGCTTTAGGTGTTGTATTCTAATGGAAATTTGAAAATGTCCGGCGTTGTTTCCGGAGTCGATCAGACAGATATTTGATGGTTTGAACAAAGGTTCGAGATGGCGAAAAAAGTATTGGTTACTGGCGCCGATGGTTTCATCGGCTCACATCTTGTCGAATGTCTTGTGAGGGATGGGTACGACGTTAGAGCTTTTGTTTATTATAATTCCTTTAACAGTTGGGGCTGGTTGGACGATGTTGCCAGCGATGTGGCAGGCCAATTCGAAGTCGTAGCGGGCGATATACGCGATCCGCACGGAGTGGATGCGTCAGTGGCCGGTTGCGACAGTGTTTTGCACCTTGCGGCGCTTATTGCGATCCCATTCAGTTACCATGCGCCCGACGCCTACGTGCAGACCAATGTTACGGGTACGCTGAACGTGCTGCAGGCTGCGCGCCGGCACGAAGTCGAGAAGGTCGTTTGTACCTCAACTTCAGAGACCTACGGGACCGCGCAATTTGTGCCGATCACCGAGGAGCATCCACTCAACGCGCAATCGCCCTATGCCGCCACGAAGGTCGGCGCGGACCAGATGGCTCTGTCTTTCCAGCGCTCTTTCGACATGCCCGTATCGGTACTGCGCCCGTTCAATACCTATGGTCCGCGTCAGTCCGCACGCGCCGTGATACCGACCATCATCGGACAGATCGCCGCGGGAAATCGCCAGATTAAGCTGGGTGCATTGCATCCTACGCGCGACTTTACCTTCGTTCGCGATACAGCTCGGGGCTTCATGCAGGCGATGGGCTGCGAGGCCTGCATCGGCGAAGTCGTGAATATCGGCTCCAATTTTGAAATCTCGATCGGTGACACCGTTTCGCTCATCGCCGAAGCGATGGGTAAACAGGTCGAGGTGGTCACGGATGACGATCGCATCCGTCCTGCTGCATCCGAAGTAGAGCGTCTTTTTGCGGCCACCGAAAAGGCCGAGCGCCTGTTTGGATGGGAACCGGAATTCTCGGGACGTGACGGGTTCGTGCAGGGGCTGGCTGAAACGGCCGACTGGTTCCAGAACCCCGCCAACCTCGCCCGCTACAAGACCGACCACTACAACATTTGAGCCGATCATGATCTGTCCGGACATACTGGCGAATGAGATCAAGGTTCGCATTCGCGATGTTCTTGGAGGCGCCGTGGGCTTTGTGCCCTTGCATGAGCCAGAGTTCCTCGGTGACGAGGAAGCGCTCGTCGTGGATTGTATCCGTTCGGGCTGGGTATCGTCGGTCGGAGAATACGTCGACCGTTTCGAAAGCGAATTGGCACGCGCCTGTGGCGTCGCGCACGGCGTTGCGGCGGTCAATGGTACGGCCGCGCTCGAGGTGGCTTTGCGGGTGGTCGGTGTCGGGGCTGGCGACGAAGTCCTGATACCGTCTCTAACCTTTATTGCCACTGCCAATGCGGCGCACCATCTCGGTGCAGTTCCGCATTTCGTCGATGTCGAAGAATCCACCTTGGGATTAGCTCCTCACGCGCTCCGCAAACATCTCGAGCGAATTGCCGAGCGGCGCGACGGAAAGACGATAAATGGTCAAACGGGTCGGCGGCTGGCTGCGGTCGTGCCGATGCATGCGTTCGGTCACCCGGTGGATATGCATGAGCTCGCGGCGGTTGCGCGCGAGTTCGAGCTCGTGGTAGTCGAGGATGCGGCAGAAGCGTTGGGTAGCACCCTTGGAGGGCGCCCGTGCGGCAGCCTCGGCCGTGTTGCCGCGCTCAGCTTCAACGGCAACAAGATCCTGACGACCGGCGGTGGCGGTGCGATCGTCACCGACGACCCGGATCTCGCAGCTCGTGCCAAGCATCTGACCACTACTGCCAAGGTTCCCCATGCCTGGGCGTTCCATCACGACGAGATCGGCTACAATTACCGTATGCCGAACATCAATGCCGCATTGGGAGTAGCGCAACTGGCCCAACTCGAGCTGCGCTTGGCCCAAAAGCGCGCGCTTGCCGAACGCTACCTTGTCGCATTTGCCGACTTGGACGGCGTCTCCGGTTTCGCCGAACGGGAGGGCACGCGATCCAATTACTGGTTGAACACCATCCTCCTGGAGCCTGAAACTGCGGATGCGCGCGACACCGTCTTGCGAGTCCTCAACGATGGGGGTTTCATGGCTCGCCCCGTCTGGGAGCCACTTCACTCGCTCGACATCTTTTCCGAATGTCCAAGCGCCCCGCTACCGGTAACGAACAGCTTGGCCGATAGGATCATAAACGTGCCGTCCTCGGCGAAACTCGCGGGGAAGGTGCCGTAAATGGGTTTGTTGCTAATCGGAGGCGGAGGGCACTGCAAAGCTGCTATCGATGTCATTGAGGAGGCAGGGATGTCGATTGCCGGTGTCCTCGACCGCCGCGACACCGCGTTGAGGCAGGTTCTCGGCTATCCCGTTATGGGAAGCGACGACGATCTTCCCGAGTTGCTGGCGCGGCACGGTGATGCACTGGTGACGATCGGGCAGATCAAGTCGCCCGCGCGCCGCATCCGTGCCTTCGAGGCTGCGCTTGCCGCAGGAGCGAGGCTTCCATCCGTGGTCTCGCCTCGGGCCCATGTGTCGCGCCATTCGACGGTCGGGGAGGGAACGCTCGTGATGCATGGCGCGGTGATAAACGCCGCGGCGCTCGTAGGGCGCAACGTCATCCTCAACTCTCTGGCACTGGTCGAGCATGACGCTCGGGTTGGCGACCATTGCCACATCTCAACCGGAGCGCGGGTCAACGGGGACGTATCAATCGGCGAGCGGTGCTTCATCGGCTCGGGCACAGTCTTGAAGAACGGCGTTCGTATCGGCAATGGGTCGGTAGTTGGGGCGGGGTGCTTCATCCACGAGGACGTCCCCGAAGGCAGCTTCATCCCCGCAACGCCTGAAAGGACCCGGTCGTGAGCCATGGTAAGCACGTCCTTGTGATCGCCGAAGCCGGCGTGAACCACAACGGCTCCCTGGATATGGCGAAACGATTGGTAGATGTCGCCGCCGAGGCAGGGGCGGACCTGGTCAAGTTCCAGACGTTCAAGGCCAGCAAGATCGCCTCGGGTTCCGCGCAAAAGGCTGCCTACCAGACACGGAACGAAGGTGGTCGCGCCGATGACGGCCAACTTGCCATGCTCGAGCGGCTGGAACTAAACGAGGCAGGACATGAAGCCCTGATCGCCCATTGTGCGGAACGTGGGATCGGCTTCTTTTCGACGGGTTTCGACCTAGACAGCCTCGATTACCTCAACGGCCTGGGGCTCAAGCGGTTCAAAGTGCCTTCGGGCGAGATCACCAACCTGCCATACTTGCGCAAGCTCGGGTCCTTCGGGCGAGATATAATCCTGTCGACCGGCATGGCTACGTTGGGCGAGATCGAAATGGCGATCGATGCTATCGAGGCCGCGGGTGTGCCGCGTAGTCGGATCACCGTATTGCATTGCACGACCGAATATCCCGCTCCGATCGAGGAGGTGAACTTGCGCGCCATGGTCACTATCGGCAGCGCTTTCGGAGTGCCTTTCGGATACTCCGACCACACCGAGGGAATAGAGGTGTCCATCGCCGCAGTGGCCTTGGGCGCCACCGTGATCGAAAAGCACGTGACGCTGGACCGCAGCTTGCCGGGGCCTGACCATGCCGCCAGTCTGGAACCGGACGAGCTTGCCTCAATGGTGCGTGGGATCCGCAAGATCGAGGCCGCCCTAGGAACGGGCCAAAAGCGCCGGACCGCATCGGAAGCCCGAAATACGGAGGTGGCGCGCAAATCGATAGTTGCGAGCCGAGCCATTGCAAAGGGCGAGCTTTTCAGCGATGTCAATTTGACTGCCAAGCGACCCGGCACCGGCCTGTCGCCGATGCGCTGGGATGACGTAGTTGGTCGTGCGGCAACGCGCGATTTCGCACAGGACGAGGAAATCGAACTGTGAAGCGGGTGTGCGTCGTAACGGGATCGCGCGCCGAGTACGGGCTGTTGCGTTGGGTGATGCAGGGGCTTCAGGACTCAGCAGTCTGTGAATTGCAGACCGTAGTTACGGGGATGCATCTGTCACCCGAATTCGGGTCCACTTGGCGGGCGCTTGTTGCGGACGGCTTTACCATCGACTGGAAGGTGGAAATGCTGTTGGGTTCTGACAGTGCGGTGGCAGTGACAAAGTCCGTAGGCCTAGCCGCCAGCGGCTTTGCCGATGCCTACGACCGCCTTGCTCCGGACCTCGTGGTCGTTCTTGGTGACAGGTTCGAGATCCTTGCGGCGGCTTCGGCTGCGTTGATCGCCGGCATTCCCATAGCGCACCTGCATGGTGGCGAGGTAACCGAGGGTGCCTATGACGATGCAATCCGTCATGCGGTGACCAAGATGGCATATCTGCATTTCACCGCGGCAGAGCCGTATCGCAACCGTGTCATCCAGATGGGCGAGAGTCCCGACCGTGTTTGGTGCGTGGGCGGTTTCGGACTCGACGGTGTGATGAAGTGCGACCGCATGTCCCGGACCGAGCTTGAAGAGAGCCTGGGGATGTCGTTGGGCGATGCCAGCATGATGGTGACTTTTCACCCAGAAACGGCCAGTGCAGCCGATCCGCTCGCGCAAATGGGCGAGCTCTTGGCCGCGCTGGAGGGCAGGCGTGAGAAGCTGATATTCACGATGCCCAATGCCGACAACGAGGGACGTGCGTTGTTTGCAATGATCGAGGACTTTGTGGCTCGCCACCCGGATCGCGCGTGTGCACATGTCTCGCTGGGTCAGCGACGGTATCTGTCGGCACTCGCTGAAGTCGACGCGGTTGTGGGCAACTCATCATCTGGGCTGATCGAGGCGCCAGCATTTGAAAAGGGCACTGTAAATATCGGTGCCCGTCAGGATGGGCGACTGCGGGCGAGTAGCGTCGTCGACTGTGACGCTGACCGCATCGATATCGCTGCAGCCATAGACCGAGTGCTCGATCCTGCATTTCGTGCCAAGGTGAAGGGGCAGCCCAATCCCTACGGGGATGGCGGTGCGAGCGAACGGACCGTGGCTGTTATCGAGGCCTGGAATCCGACAAACAAGCCAAAGCGATTTTACGACCTGCCGATGGAATCGTTCGGGCAAGAAGCGGAGCATTCTGGATCATGACGGAGAACGACCCCCGCTGGCGCCGGGCTCTTCTGCCGGTCGATGCGACTTTGGCGCAGACGATCGAGAATCTCAACGAGGTCAGCGTCAAGCTGGCGCTTTGCGTGGATGCCGATGGCAAGCTGCTCGGTTCGGTCAGCGACGGGGATATTCGCCGCGGGCTGCTGCGCGGGCTGGCCATGGACGATCCGGTCTCGGAGATCGTCAATCCCAGCCCTATGGTAGTTCCGGAAAGCGCCGACCGCGACATGGTGCGCGCTCTGATGCAGGCCAACAAGGTGCAGCAGGTTCCCGTGGTCGACCACCAGGGGCGGGTCGTGGGTCTGCACCTGTGGGACGAGTTGGCAACGCCTGCATCTCACGACCACCCCATGGTCATAATGGCCGGCGGCAAGGGCACCCGGCTGCGCCCCTTCACGGAGAACTGTCCCAAGCCGATGCTGCCGGTAGCGGGGAAGCCGATGCTGCAGCACATTATCGAGCGTGCCCAAGGTCAGGGTTTCTCTCGGTTCTTCCTTTCCCTCAATTATCTCGGAGACATGATCCGTGACCATTTCGGTGACGGTTCGGCATTCGGCGCGACGATTACTTATGTGACCGAAGGCGAACCGCTTGGCACCGCGGGCGCGTTGTCGCTGATCGATCCGCGACCCGATACGCCTTTCGTCGTTACTAACGGTGACGTGCTGACCGATATCGACTATCGCGAACTGATCGAGTTTCGCGAGCGGCTCGACGCGAAGGCGGTCATGGCTGTGCGACGGTATGATTGGACCAACCCTTATGGCGTAGTCGAAATGGAAGGGGTGGACATCTCCGGCTTTGCCGAAAAACCGGTTACACGCAGCCATATCAACGCCGGAGTCTACGCCTTCGACCCCAGTGCACTTGACCATTTGGAGGCGCAGCGCCACTGCGACATGCCGACGCTATTCGACCGCCTGCGCGAACAGGGTCGCCGTACCGTAGCTTATCCTATGCATGAACCTTGGTTGGACGTTGGTCGCCCCGACGATCTTGAACGCGCCAACCGGACACTGTCCCGACCTAACCACACAGATCCGACTTTAGGATGAAGAAATGACGACAACTGCGACGAACCAGGTGCACTGGTGTTCGAATTGCTTGGCCATGTCCACACGGCCGCGTATCGGCTTTGACGAGCGTGGCTGGTGCAATGCCTGCCAGTGGATGGAAAAGAAGAAGACCCTCGACTGGGACGCGCGGGAAAAAGAGCTCGAGGAGTTGTTGGCGAAGCATCGCCGCGACGATGGCGAGTTCGATGTGCTCGTACCCGTTTCGGGCGGCAAGGATGGGTCCTACGTGGCCTACAACCTCAAGCACAAATACGGCATGCATCCGCTTTGTGTTACCGTGACGCCTCCGTTGCCGTTGCCGCTGGGCGACAGCAACCTGCGAAACTTCGTCGAATCGGGTTATAATCACATCAGTATCAACGTCGCGCATGAGGCTGTGCGCAAGCTCAACCGCCGCGGCCTTGTCGATTTGGGCTTTCCCTATTTCGGCTGGCTTACTGCAATGCAGGCAGCGCCGGTACGGATGGCCGCGCGCCTGGGCATCGGACTGATCTTCTACGGCGAAGACGGCGAGGTCGAATACGGTGGAACCACCGAAACCGACAAGAACCCGATCTACGATGTCGCATACATGAAAAAGGTCTATCTTGAGGGTGGCTACGAGAAGATCGTCGAACGCGCTCATGACATTCCGGATGCCGACCTGAATTTTTTCCGATTCCCCACCGATGAAGAATTGGCGCGCTGCCCCGTGGAAATCACCCACTGGTCGTATTTCGAGAACTGGGATCCCTATCGCAACTACCTGGTGGCCAAGGAGCATTGCGGGCTCGAGGAGGCCAAGGACAGCAACGTCGGGACCTTTACGAATTTCTCCCAGAACGATCAGGCACTTTACTCGCTGCACACCTATCTGATGTTCCTCAAGTTCGGTTTCGGTCGCGCCAACCAGGATGCGTCGATCGAAATTCGTCGCGGCGCGATGGACCGGGACCAGGCAGTAAATCTGGTGCGGCTCTATGACGGGCACTACCCCGAGGAGTATCTCGAAACATACTTGGAATATTACCAGATGACCAAGGAGGAGTTCGATGCTGCGCTCGATCGCTGGGCCAATCCGGACCTCTTCGAAAAGGTCGATGGTCGCTGGCAGCCGCTCTTCACGGTAGTCTGAGCCATGACGGGGCTTGTCGTCGTCGATTACGGAATGGGAAACCTGCACTCGGTCCTGAGTGTACTGCGCTATCTGGGTGTCGAGCCGCTGCTCAGCAGCGATCCAGAGACAGTGGCTGGCGCAGACGCTCTTTTGCTACCAGGTGTGGGATCCTTCCGTAAGGCGATGGAGCGCCTGAACCAGACGGGCTTGGCCGACGCCTTGAAAGAGGCGATCACGGTCCGGCAACGCAAGATACTCGGTATCTGCCTCGGCCAGCAACTCATGGCCGAGTACGGCGAAGAGGATGGTGGTCAGGCCGGGCTTGGCTTTATTCCAGGTGCGGTCACCCGACTACCGCCCGTGCCAGGGCTTAAGGTGCCTCACGTGGGCTTCAACACTGTTCGCTTCGATTCTGGCAGCCGCCTCGCTGATGGACTGGGCGAGGCGGTAGATGTCTATTTCGTGCATTCCTATCGTCTGGGGGTGGAAGAACGCCCGGGAATGGCGGCCCTGTGCAACTACGGTGGCGATTTCGTGGCTGCCTATGAACATGAGAACGTTTTCGCTACGCAGTTTCATCCCGAGAAGAGCCAAACGAATGGCCTGCGCTTGTTGTCCAATTTCCTAGCCGCGTGAGGATCGCATGCTCAAGAAACGCATCATCTTCACTCTGCTCTTCTACAACGGGCAGTTCATGCTCAGCCGAAACTTCAGGCTGCAGAACGTGGGCAACCTCAGCTGGCTCCAGCGCAACTACAATTTTGCCGACGTCGCTTTTTTCATCGATGAGCTGATTGTTCTCGATGTGAGCCGCGAGGCACGCGATCCCGATGCTTTTTGCGCCGCGCTCGAAGGTATATCGGCGGGCTGCTTTGCGCCTATTGCCGCAGGCGGGGGAATCGAGAGCGTCGACTATGCGCGCAGGTTGCTCCGTTCGGGCGCGGACAAGGTGGTTCTGAACTCGGCGCTGGCGGACAATCCCGCTCTGGTCCGGGACGTTGCCCAAGAGTTCGGGCAGCAATGCGTTGTCGGTTCTGTCGATGTGAAGAAGGATGGGGCCTCAGGTTATTCCGCGTACATTCGCAACGGAAACGAGCGCCTGGACATGTCTCTCGAAGAGATGCTTGGCGGACATGCAGAAGGGCATGTGGGCGAACTGTATCTCAATTGCATCGATCGCGATGGAACAGGGCAGGGCTATGACTTCGCGACGCTCGACCTGTTGCCCGATGGCTGGTCGCTACCGGTAATCCTGGCTGGCGGTGTCGGGAATGCCAGGCATTTCGCCGAAGGACTCGCCGACGAACGGGTCGATGCGGTGGCCACGGCCCACTTGTTCAATTTTGTCGGCAATGGTCTGAAAAAGGCGAGACACGCATTGCTGGATGGCGGAATTGAACTGGCGCAGTGGCCGGACAAGGGGACCGTAGTTCTCAGAGGCCACGAACGGGCAGGGGCATGATTGATCGGGCCTTGATCGTCGGCTTGGGCAGCATTGGCAAACGGCACCTGCGGCTGTTGCGTGCCGCCTTGCCTGAAGCTGATATTCGTGTGCTGCGCCATGCCCGTTGCGACGATCCGATCGAACACGCCGACGGCTGCTTCGACCGGCTCGACGCAGCTTGCGATTTCGCGCCGCAACTTGCGATCATCGCGAGCCCTGCTCCGTTTCATATAACGGCTGCCAGAGCGCTGGCGCAGTCGGGAGCCCACCTGCTGGTGGAAAAGCCCATCTCGGACAGCATCGAAGGCGTGGCCGACTTGGTCGCGCTTTGCAAAGCTGAAAGGCGGGAGCTGCAAGTTGGGTACAATCTCCGTTTTTTGGATACCCTGCAGCAATTCAGGCTAGCCCTTGCAGATGGCCGGATCGGAAAGGTCTATAGAGTGCGCTGTGAGATCGGCCAATACTTGCCCGGCTGGCGCCCCGGAGCGGATTATCGCGAGACGGTATCGGCCAGGCGCGATTTGGGCGGTGGTGTCCTCCTCGAACTCAGTCACGAACTCGACATGCTGCGGTGGGTGTTCGGGGAGGTTGAATGGCTGTCGGCCTGGAGTGGGCGTCAGAGCGCACTCGAAATCGATGTTGACGACACCGCTATGCTTCAGATGGGTTTCGCAAGTGGTCCGGTTGCGCAATTGGGAATGGATTTCCTGCGTCGGGACACTAAACGCATGTGCACGGTGATCGGGGAGAACGGCAGTTTAACCTGGGATGCGGTGGCGGGGAGGACGACATTGTTCGATCCCGAGATCGGGAGCTGGACCGACTTGTGGTCGGAGAGCCCCGACCGTGATTTCACTTATTCTGCCCAGATTGCTGCCCTGATTGACGCCATCCAAGCGGGTATGCCAGGCAACATCGCCGCGCAGGGGCGTGACGGACTAGCGGTAATGCAACTGGTTGAAGCAGCGCGTCTTTCGCACGATCAGGATGGGCGACGCATCGCAGTAGGAAATCCGACATGAGCCTTACTGCGTTCATTTTCGCGCGGGGTGGCTCCAAGGGACTGCCCGGCAAGAACGTCAAGCCCCTGGCTGGGAAGCCGCTGATCGGTTGGGCAATCGAGCAGGCCTTGGGCGTTGAACAGATCGGCCGCGTGGTGGTTTCGACGGACGATGCAGAGATTGCTGAGACTGCACGCGCATGCGGAGCGGAGGTTCCGTTCCTGCGGCCTGACAGTCTCGCCAGCGATACTGCTTCCGAATGGGATGCATGGCGCCATGCGCTGGAGACCTTGCGTGACGCGGAAGGCGTGCTCCCTGCCCCGTTCATTTCGGTCCCTGCCACATCGCCCCTGCGATTGTCCGAGGATATCGCTGCTTGTCTCGCACGGTATGATCAGGGTGATGCCGACATGGTGGTCGCGGTCACGGCTGCGCACCGCAATCCCTGGTTCAACATGGTGAGTGCCCGGGGCGATGGTACGATTGCTCCGGTCAACAATCCCGAGGGTACCGTGGTCCGCCGGCAAGACGCGCCTGCAGTGTTCGACATGACGACATTCGCCTACGTGGCCGATCCGCATCATGTCCTCCGCTCTCGAGGAGTGTTCTCCGGTCGGGTACGCGCGGTCGAGGTGCCGGTCGAAAGGTCGATCGACATCGACACTCCGTTTGATTTCGAGATCGCCGAGTTCCTGATGAACCGAAGGCTGGAGGCCAAGTGACTGCTTTGCGTCAATTGATGAACATGTCGGGGCGTCGCGCCTTGATAACGGGCGGCGCCGGGGGCTTGGGCCGCGTTATGGCGGACAGTTTGGCCGAACTCGGAGCCGACCTGCTGCTCGTTGATCGGGAAGGGGCATCAACGCCAGCTCTGGCGGAGGAAATTTCTGCTCGTCACCGGGTGAAAGCCACTGCGCTGGCTTGCGATCTCGAGGACGCAGATCAACGAGCGGCGATGGCCGGTACGGTATTGGCAGAAGGCGGTTTGAGCGTTCTGGTGAACAATGCAGCTTTTGTCGGTGACTCCAACTTGACCGGCTGGTCCGAGCCATTCGAGAGCCAGAGCGTCGAAACGTGGCGCCGAGCGCTCGAAGTCAACCTAACAGCGGTTTTCCATCTTTCGCAGCTTTTCACACCCGCGCTGAGAGCCGGTGGTGGAGGCAGCATAGTCAACATCGCCTCGATCTATGGGCAGTGGGGACCCGACTGGTCGCTTTACGAGGGCACGACAATGGCCAATCCCGCAGGCTATGGCGCTTCCAAGGGAGGGCTGATCCAGTTCACCCGCTGGCTGGCCACGACTTTGGGGCCGGAGGTGCGGGTGAACGCAATCTCGCCTGGAGGAATAGCTCGTGGCCAGGCCTCGAGTTTCGTCGAGCGCTATGTCGCGCGCACCCCACTGGGCCGCATGGCCAAAGAAGAGGATTTCCGCGGCGCGATCGCATATCTCTCCAGCGATCTGTCTGCCTATGTCACTGGACAGGTGCTGGCTGTCGATGGCGGCTGGGGCGCTTGGTGAGGAGGGTATCGTGACTGGGTTGTTCGCGCGATTGCGGTTTTGGGCCAAGACTAAGCGAATTGGGCCGGATATCCCCCTTACGCATTGGATGCTCTATTTCCCAGGGCTGGCTCAGCGATTGGCTCAGCGGAAGCTGGCACGGTTCGGGGAGGGTAGCAGTATTCGTCCGCACAGCTATCTCGTCGAGACCCAGCATATCGAAATCGGCGATCGTGTGGTGATCAGGCCTCACACCATGCTTATGGCGGATGCCGATGCCCGGATCATTATCGGTGACGACGCCCTCATCGGTGCAGGGGTGCACGTCTACGTCAATAACCACCGCTTTGACCGCACCGATCTGACCATCGCCGAACAAGGATATTATCCCTCCAAGGATGTGGTGATAGAAGACGATGTCTGGATCGGTGCGAATGCCGTGCTCCTGCCCGGGGTGCGCGTCGGACGCCATTCGGTTATCGCCGCCGGCAGTGTAGTTACGAAATCGGTAGCGCCTCGCACGGTGTATGGCGGCGTGCCGGCGCGCAAGCTGAAAGATATCGCTACGTTAGATTCTGGTTATTCCGACTGATGAAGGCGTTGGCTAGATCCCTGCCGATTACACGCGTGCTTGCGACAGGACTGCGGATGGGAGCAATGGGGATTCGTCTAGTCGGGCTAATCGTTCTCGCTCGCTTTGTTACCCCGGATACTTATGGGCAATTTGCCTTATCGATGGTTACCGCGGCGTTTGCCGCGTATCTTTTGGGTGCTGAATTATACACTCGGACAATTTTTAAGTTGTCCCGAACTGTGGTGTCTAACTGGGGCAGCTTTGTATCGAGGCAGTATGTCGCTATAAGTTACATTCTCTTAGTTTTTTGGCTTGCAGCGGTCGCTGTATATTTTGTGAGCGGCGAGAAATTAGTGCTTTGGATCGCTGCTCTCGCGACGGCTGACGTGGCAAACCAAGAGAACAACCGCTTGCTCGTCATCTCAAAGAATCACGTATTTGCTTCCGCGATGCTGTTTTTTCGCCAAGCAATCTGGATCGTTGCAACTTTTGCCCTATTAAATGGGCTCTTCTTGGAAGACGAGACCAATTTGGTCCTGTCAGCGTGGTTAGGTGCGGGGTTGCTCACAGCAACTGTTTCTTTTCTGCGCCTCGAAGCGATAGGGGTAAAAATCCGTCCGACCAAACTTAGTGGGAATCTTGTCCTTCGATTCCTGCAGGCTTCAGCATTGATGCTCATCTCGGGAATCGCGTTGCGCGGATTAATTAGTTTAGATAAAATAATATTGGGGCTGTCTGATTCCTATAACCTCCTCGCGGCTTATACCTTTTTCGCCACGCTGGCCTTTGGATTGGTTCCCATCCTGGAAAACGCAGTATTTATTTATTTAATGCCAAATTTGGTCGGTGCGGCAGTTGAGCGAGACTGGACTTCGTTCCGCAATCAGCTAGTCAAAGCGACGTGGATGTCCTCCGGAATACTTCTGGTCTATGTTTTATTGGCAACTGCACTTATCGACAATATGCTGCAATGGGTCGGGAGATCATACTATTCGGAAAGCAAAGATATTTTCTTCATACTGCTTGCATCAAGCGGCCTGTATAATTTTGCGATGATATCCTACTATGGGATATATGCGTTACAAAATAAAAAGCTACTACTTCAAGTGAACATAACTGCGGTGGTATTGTGCCAGATTGTCTACGCACTGCTATATTTTGTCGATATACGTATTGCAATGCCTATTTCCCTATTACTTACTATGACATTTTTGTGTGCCAGTCAGTATTTTTTCTTGAAAAGATTGTATACAAATCAAGAGATTTTATCATGAATATACTAAAGTCACTTTGGAGGATATATTCTTTAATAAGATACTGGTTTCGAGGGTTGCTGCCGCCGCGCCGTAAATCTTTTCGAGTTTGCGGTGAAAGAGTTTTTGTGCATCATCGCGTGCGCTTTTCTAATGTTGAGGACATTGCGCTAGGAGACGACATTTACATCGGGCCTGGCTGCCAGATCTTTGGTCACGGCGGTCTGGAAATCTGCGATGGTACGGTGTTGGGGGCAAATGTAACCATCATTGCATCCAATCATCGATTCGAAGGGCAGCGTTTGTCGATGCTTCCTTTTGACGACGATTCCGGCAGAACCGGCGTGAAGGTTGCGGAGGGAGCGTGGATTGGTCAGAACACAATTATCCTGCCTGGAGTCGTGATCGGCAAGCACTCGGTAGTGGCCGCCGGCAGTGTAGTGACCCGAGACACGTCGCCGGGTTCGATTAGCGGCGGCACACCAGCCCGCGAGATCCGCAAACGGGACTTGCCTCCAGGGTACTACGATCTTCCCTACTGGGCCGCCTACAAATCCAAACGCTTTCATCTATATTGAACAATTAACATGTCTTTCACCAACCGCCTGTGTTTCATGGGCAATCAGAGTCGGACGGCTTTCTTCCAGAAGATCGCCGAGCAGATCGATCGCAGCAGTACTCGGATAAGCTGGATCGTGGTCAACGCCGCGCAAGAGGCCGTTTTGCGTGCGGATGGCTATGACGAGGAGGATATCTTATACCTCCCGCTTTCCACCCAACAGGTGCGCGCGCCGTATCCGGTGAAGATCAATGATCTTGTATTTTGCGACCGTCGGCTGATGCACATGCGCGAGCGTGGTCTGGAATACTTGCGCGCGATACAAGCGCCCATGGTCGATTTCCTCGAAACGGACCTGCCGACGCTGGTCGTCGGCGAATTGACCTATGCCTACGAAGTCTTAGCGCATCGATTGGTAAAGGCGTTTATACCCAATGCTGAGTGGGTGTCGCCTTTCCTCACTCGAGTACCAGCTGGATACTTCGCTTTTTTTGCCGACGAGGCCTTCTCTCGCGAAGTCTGGCCCGTACGGCAGGGTAGCGAGCCTCGCGCAGCCGACGCGGAGAGCGAGCCGGAAAAGATCGGTTATGCGGAAATGAACCGCAAGCATATCGCCCGGCAAGGTACCGCAGGATTCTTCACCGAGAAAATTCGCAGGTTCCTGTCTTTACAGGATTTCGATCCCGAGGACCCTACTTGGAAAAGCAACCGGCGCCGCGATAAACTTGCTAAAAACGCAAGCTGGTGGGCGAACCGCCGCAGTTATAGCCGTGTTCCCAAGGTCGGTATCGAGGCGATCGAGGCCTGTCGCGGCCGGAGCGTGATCTTCCCGCTCCACCTGCAGCCAGAACTGAATATCGACACATGCGGGCGCTATTGGGACAATCAGGCCGAAACGATCCTGAAGATCTGGCGCCAGCTCGGTCCCGACGACGCACTCTTCATCAAGGAGCACCCCGTTGCAGTCGGAAATCGGGGTCGAGCTTGGTATGAGCGGCTGTTGGCTTACCCAGGCCTTCATCTACTGGATCACACTGCGCCGGTGCCTGAGGTGCTTGAGAAGATCGATTACGTCTTTACGATTTCCGGCACAATGGGACTCGAAGCTGCACTTGCCGGCGGAAAAGTGCTGTGTCTTGCACCCACTACCTACGACCGATTGGAGAACGTGGTATCGCCGACGATAGCCGATTTCCGCCGTTGTGGGCCTATCGACGATCTCTACGAGACTTTGCGCGCCGAAAAGCAGGGCGGGTGGAGCCAGGCGGAATATGCCTCGCACTTGGCCCGTTTTGCCTATCCTGGGGATGCTGAAGGCGACGCCATCGCAAATCCAGCCAGCTGGGAACCCCGCAATCTGGCGCGTGTAGCTACGGCATTCGAACAGGTTCTGGAGCAGGTTTCGGAGCAATACGCGTGACCCGCGCCGCGTTCATTGTTGGTCCCTCACGCTCGGGAACATCGGTGCTCGCCCGGGCACTTGGGCGTCATCCGCGGATAGAGGCCACCGAGGAACTGCATTTCTACAATCTCCTGCAACCGGCTGCCCTAGCGGACGGTCACGGCAATGGATGGCTCTGGGCGCGGCTATGCGCGATCCAGGACGAACGGCGGTTCTTTGAAGTAAAGAGCGGTGATCTTTCCGACCTGCCCGATCCCGCGCCGGAAGATTTGCCCGTAGCCGATACGCCCTTGCTCCTAAGCTTCTTCGACCGCCTTGCTCGACGCACAGGGTCGGCGGCAGTGGTCGAGCAAACTCCGATGAACCTCTATTATCGCGACGAGATCCGCCGCGATTTTCCCGATGCTCTTTTCTTCCTTATGCGCCGTGATCCGCGCGCAATCATTGCCTCGCAGAAAATGCGCTGGAAGGTTGGTGAGCATGGTCAACGCGATATCCCGGCTCGGGACTTGGCGCGTGTCCGCCACAGCGGACATCCGGTCCTGCAACTCTTGCTGTTGCGCAAGACTCTGAAAGAAGTACGAGTGGCAATGGGCGAGGCCGATGTGGTGCCGATCGCCTACGAAGAGTTGGTGACCGACCCCGACACCATTTTGGCCGATTTGTGCGCGAGACTCGGGCAGGGCTACGATCCTGCGATGCGGGATGTCAGCGACGCGGGCTCGTCGCACACGGCTGAAGGCGGGCGGAAGGGCTTCGATGCACGGCGCCTCGAGGGGTGGCGAAAAAGCCTTAACGCCACTGAGACCTGGTTGACCGAGCGCTTTTATCGAGACGAATTGGTCATGCCCGCGACGGGCGCGCGTCCGCGGTTCGGTGAACTGCTGCGGCTTTTGTTCAGCCTGCCACGAGCCGCTGCAATGGCGCTATACTATTCGGCAGGTGGCTACGGTAACCTGATCGATGCGGTAAGGCGCCGGTTCCTGTGATTGTACGGTTCCATCGGCTGCATGGTATGGAAGGGCTGAGCTGCAAGGGGATGAAGCGTGCCAGCTAGCCCCTTACTACTTCTGAAGAACCGTGGTGTTCGGCCTTGTGGCCAACATCCTATTCGTGCACGGAACCACTCGCACCATGCCGCTGGACGGCGCTGCGAAGGCGAGCGGCGTCAAACCCTTGGCTTGGCCCGCGCGTTCAGCGAAGTTTGGATCTCCGGATATGAATAGGGAAACCGCACAGGTGATTTCGCAGCGCTCAGCTCACGGTTTGGGAACGGATTTTGCGCAGCGTTCGACTTCGCGTGACACCACCAGATTGCAGGCAAGCAAGGTGTTCACGCTCATTGCGCTCATCACTTTGGCCTTTCCCATATTGGGAATGTTCGAAGCGAGCGGACGCATGGTCTTTCTCTACTACTTGGCGTTGGTCATCGCGATTCCTGCGCTGTTACTGCTCGGCCAGTTGTCTTTACGCAACATGACGTTGATCCTGCCGGTCTTGGCCACGATCACCCTGTCAACCTTGGTAAACATGGACTCGGCACGTCTGTCGGTCGTGGGCTTCCATGCCCTTCATCTCGTGGCGATCGTATTTCTTGCCTCAAGCCCCGCCAAATTGGTTCTTCGCTTCGCGAAGGTCACCATCACAATCTATGCTGTCACGATCCTCTTAACGCAGGGTCTGATGATCTTGGGCCTTCAAGAACTGGTATCTTGGCTACTCGTACAAGAAGACAGCGTCGGGGCGGTGCCGAGGGTAGCGGCTTTCGCGACCGAGCCCTCCTACGCTGCCATGATCCTGCTTATACTAGCCCGTTTCGTGTTGGTTTTTGACACCGTTTGGATGACGACGCGTCGACTCGCGTTGATCCTAGTTTCCATGTTGGCCTGTCTGTCTCTTTTTGGAGTGATATCAGCAATATTATTGCTGGCCATGGCGCTGATGGAGCATGGCAAGACTCGGGGCATGATTGGCGTATTAGTCGGTGGCGCCGTATTGCTTATCGGTATCAGTAATAGCGATTTCTTCGCCACGCGTTTCGCAGATCTCGACTTGTCGCAGGGGGCCAGAGGGCTGGGAACGGGAACGATAAGGCTGCTACCTTACATCTACGTTGGCGAGTTGCTGCAAGATGACCCCTTACCATTTCTTCTAGGTGCCGGAGCAGGGGCGTTCGACCAAAAGTTCTTTTTTGAGGTCGGTCGTTACTATACCGCCAACCAGCATTTTTCAACTACGATGGCTGGTTTTGCATACGACTATGGCATTGTTGGAGTCTTATTCATTCTTATTTTTTGGAATAGCGCCAGAAAATTGCCATCCAAAGTTTTGTTTATGATCATGTCGTTGGCAATCATGATCAATTCTGGAGTTGGGACGTATTTGTTCGTTCTGTATGGGGTTTTTGCACTGCAGGAGCATAGGGCGAGGTCCATGCGAAAGACTCTGTCGGGTTTGCGTAGGGGGGGGCGACCAGCCCTAGGCGTGGCGGGGAGCTCGAGCGCCTTAGGCCGGTCAGCAGGTTGGGAAAAGCGGTTGTAGTGATCGCCCAAACTCTAAGTCGGATTCGTCAGCCGCTCGTGCCACGATCGCTTTCAAGGGTTAGTTATGATCAAGTATAGACCAGAAATCGATGGATTGCGGGCAGTGGCCGTCGTGCCGGTCGTCCTCTACCATGCTGGCTTTGACGGTGTTGCAGGCGGATTTCTCGGTGTTGATGTCTTCTTTGCGATAAGTGGATATCTCATTACATCCATAATCGTTAGCGAAAATTCGCGGAGCACGTTCAGTATCTTAAATTTCTACGAACGCAGAATTCGTAGGATCATCCCGCTCTTGTATTTCGTTATTTTGGTATCAATTGCTGTTGCGTATTTAACTCTTCTCCCAGCGCATATGAACGACTTTTCAGAAAGCGTTGTGGCGGTAATATTCTTTGTGTCCAATATACTTTTTTACAAGGAAAGTGGATATTTCGCAGTTGCCTCCGAACTGAAGCCGCTCCTGCACACATGGACACTGGCGGTCGAAGAGCAATATTATGTGTTGTTTCCTCCTTTCGTCGCGCTCGTTTGGCGATTTGGCATCAAATGGCTCATCTGCCTATTGGGAGTTGCTGCCGCGGCGAGTCTGTTACTTGCGCAATGGGGGGCGGCAGCCCATCCAGAAGCGGCATTTTATCTTCTTCCAACCCGTGGTTGGGAGTTATTGGCCGGATCGCTACTCGCCGTCATCGAGTTCAAGTATAAATGTTGGAAGAAAAACAATTTTCTCAGCCTGGTTGGGCTTATCATGATCTTCTTTTCTTTCATATTTCTTGATGCGACAACCCCTACGCCAAGCTTCTACACGTGCATTCCTGTTCTTGGTTCGGTATTGGTCTTGATGTTTGCTGGAAGAGGCACTGCTGCACACAAAGTTCTGTCGAACAGAGCGATGGTTGCCATCGGGTTGATGAGCTATGGGGTTTATCTTTGGCACCAGCCCATCTTCGTCTTTGCGCGTCACGTGACGCAGCCAGATCTAACCACAGGTCTCAAGGTAATCCTAATTGTAAGTGTCTTTGCTATTTCATATCTGACCTGGCGATTTCTGGAAAAGCCTTTCAGAAATAGGCAGTCTGTTAGCCGCAAACAGCTTTTGTCTTTCTTTGCGATATTCAGCGTTGCCCTGCTTGGATTTGGCATTGCGGGATTCAAGACGTCCGGCTTCATTGGCCGCTACGACGCGGCTGATCAAAAACTTCTCTTGTCGACGATTAACTCCACAAATTATACACTTGGTTACTTCAACTCTATTCGTCTGCGACCGTTTGATGAAGATTTAGAAAGAAAGAAGGTTGTCTTAATCGGTGATAGCTACGGGCAAGACTTGGCCAACGCTATTAATGAAAGTTCCTTGCGACAGAAAATTCAGTTATCGACTTACAGAATTAGCACGCGGTGCGGTAACTTGTACCTAGAGGAAGATTTCAGTCGTTTCATTCAGCCGTCACATCTGAACACATGTAGGTCGGACGGCTGGTACGAGAGCCCGAAATTGAGGTCATTGCTAAGCGATGCGGATGAAGTCTGGCTGGCCTCCAGTTGGAAGGCTTGGCAAGCTCGCTTGCTTCCGAAGAGTGTAGCTAGGATAAGGCGAGAATTCGATGTTGAGGTCACCGTGTTCGGAACCAAGGAATTTGCGCAAGTAGATCTGAGGCAGTTCTTGAAATTGTCTGGCGCTGAAAGGCGGCGAGACGTCACTCCGGTTCCCCTGAGAGTGAGGAAAGTGAACGAAATAATTGACAGTGGTTTGCAGGAGACTCGTTTCGTTGATGTTTCGGAGTTGATTTGCCCGGAATTCTCGTGTCCGACGCTCACGCCTGACGGGGGAATCGTCACTTTTGATGGCGCCCATTTGACAAAGTCCGGCGCCAAGTATCTGGGCCGCCTTCTGGAAACGGAAATTGGTAAGTAAATGGAACGTGGCCAGCGTGGATTGATGTCGCTGGATGCTGGTGGTGATCCTCTTGTGTTAGTGCTTGAACAGCTTCGATGCGCTTTTGCTGCTGACGCCTGTGGGGAGGGCTGTGCTCGAAAGCGAACTGCTGCGACAGTCCAGCGGAGCTTCACTCATGCTTAGATCACTTCTTGAAGGCTTCCTGTCACGGTCCAAGGGGCTGCAATACCGTATCGATCCGGCGATCGGTACCGCCGAACTTACTGGATTGGCGGCGCGGCAGGCCTTGGCCTTGTCACGTGGAGTGCTTCGCGGTCGACCGTTTGTGTTTTTCGAAAGCGGCGTAAACCTTCGCAGTTCCTCTCGCATCCATATCGGCCGCTTCAGCAAAATCGGGGCCGGTAGCTTAATCGAGGGACTTTCACGCGGCGGCATTACGATCGGGCGCGGCGTATCCCTTGGCCGGCGGGGGCGGATCCGCGCGACCGCAACTCTCACGGAACTGGGGGCGGGCGTCAGCATCGGCGACTTTGTCGGATTGGGCGACGGATTTTACCTGGGCGCGTTCGGCGGGATCGAAATAGAGACCGAAACTATTGTCGGGGAGCGGCTGACCGTGCACAGCGACAACCACGACTTTGACGACGAGACCAAGGCGATTAGGAGCCAGGCGACAACAGGATTGCCGGTGAAGATCGGCGCCCGGTGTTGGATTGGCAGCAATGTCACCATTCTGGGCGGTGTTGAGATCGGCGACGATTCCGTCATAGGAGCGGGGTGCGTGGTGACGCGGTCCTTCCCCAAAGGAAGTGTGATCGTGGGCAATCCGGCGCGAATGATAAGAAATCGCTTTGACGACAAGACCGAGCTCGGCCCGATGGCTAAAGACTAACGAAAGACAGGGGTTCCCTCAGAATGACCAAAAAGGCAATCATAACCGGCATTGCCGGCCAGGACGGCGCTTATCTGGCCAAGCTCCTACTCGAAAAAGGATATCGTGTCCTGGGCGGCGATCGGCGTAGCTCCAGGCAGTCCACCCGGCTCGATTACATGGGAATTGCGGACGACGTCGAACGTGTCGACTTCGAACTCAGCGAATTCACCAACATTGCCCGGCTGATTCAGAACGAGCAGCCCGACGAAGTGTACAATCTCGCGGCGCAGAGTTTCGTGGGCACTTCCTGGGAACAGCCGCTGACCACCACGGACGTCAATGCGAATGGCGTACTGCGCTTGCTTGAGGCGATCCGGACTTTCAGCCCCCACACTCGCTTCTATCAGGCGTCGACTTCGGAAATGTTTGGCGCGATCGAAGCTCCGCAGCGTGAATCGACCCCGTTCTATCCGCGCAGCCCCTACGGAGTATCCAAGCTTTTCGCGCACTGGATCACCAAGAACTATCGGGAATCCTTCGACCTTAAGGCGAGTTCGGGGATCCTCTTCAATCATGAGTCCCCCCTGCGCGGACGAGAATTCGTGACCCGCAAGATCTCGCTGGCCATGTCGCGCATCGCTCTCGGGGAACAGGACGTGCTCGAACTCGGCAATCTCGGCGCGCAACGCGACTGGGGGTTTGCGGGCGATTACGTTGAAGGAATGTGGCGCATAATCAATGCTGAGCCGCGAGACGACTATGTTCTCGCTACCGGCGAAACCCATACGATCAGGGAATTCGCCGAGCTTGCGGGGGCTCAACTCGGGATGGAGCTCGCTTGGGAAGGCGAGGGGGTCGATGAAAAGGGTATCGATACCAAGACCGGCAAGACGATTGTCCAGGTCAATCCGAAATTCTTCCGGCCCGCCGAAGTGGACCTCTTGCTGGGCGATGCGAGCCGTGCAGAGAGCGAACTGGGATGGGAGCGCAAAGTCAGCTTCCCGCAACTGGTCGAGATGATGGTGCGCGAAGACTACGACCTGCTCAAGGCCGGTCGGCTTAACCACTGATTGTGGTCGCCGCCGGAGCATGCTCCGGCGGTCCGGAAGGAAGACTAGGGTTCGATGGTGATGCCGACGATAATGGTCGATGGGCATGTGCTCGATGGGTCGCCGCAAGGAAGCGGCGCCTATCTTGCCGGTCTGTATGGGGAATTGTCGCGCGAGGGATTGGCACGAGTGGTGATGTGCTGCCACGACGAAGACAGTCTGGCGCGCTGGTTCCCGGATGCGCCCGGCATCGAGTGGCAGCCGTTGCATTCGACCGGCCGGTTCAAGCGACTGGCCGTGGAGCTGCCACGGCTCCAAGCGAGGCTGAAGCCCGATTTCGCGCATTTCAACTATATCTGCCCGCTTCGAAAGACCGGTCCCTGGATCAATGTGATCCATGACCTGCTCTTCCTCGACCACCCGCAGTACTTTCCTCTGAGCTATCGGCTCAAGAACGCCACCCTGTTTCGCATCAGCGCGATGCGTAGCGAGAAGGTCATTACCAGCTCGCATTATTCACGCGACGCGATACATCGCCACTTCGGGATACCGCTTGAGCGCGTCCATGTCGTGCCGGCGGCGCCCGATGCCTTTGTCGATGCGGCAGACGCGGCGGTTCCCGACCTGACGCCCGGGCGTTTCGCCGTCTATGTCAGCCGTTTCGAGCCGCGTAAGAACCAGCACGCGCTTGTCCAGGCCTTTCACGATCTTCTGGACGAGCTCGATCCGGACCAGTCGCTGGTGCTGGTCGGATCTCCCGCGCTCGAATATCCGGAGCTGGAGGAGGCCTTGGCACTTGCGGGAAATCGTGTGCGCCACCTCTCCAACATCAGCCACGCGCAGCTCACATGGCTCTATCGAAACGCATGCGCGTCGATCTATCCTTCGCACGCGGAGGGCTTCGGCATGCCAATCATCGAAGCGGCTGCGGCCGGAGGTATATCCTACTGCGCCGACAACACGGCGATGTCCGAACTGGTTCCTTACGTCCACGGGAGCTTCGAGGCCGATGATCCGGAGCAAATCCGGGCGGCTGTGAGGCGCGCATTCGACGGGAGCTGCCAAGGTTCGGACGATAAAGTTCGCGAGCGGATGCTGGATACGTTCTCGTGGAAAGCATCCGCGCATGCTCTGATCGAAGCGCTCCGTGCCTGATCGCGTCAAGCACAAGGCTGCCATCCTCGGCACCGTCGGCGTTCCCGCAAATTATGGCGGGTTCGAAACGCTTGCGGAGAACCTGGTGAGCTATCATGAGGAAACTGGCAAAACGCTCGACCTGACGGTCTACTGCTCTTCAAAAGGGGCTGCCTTGCAACCGGCGCGTTATCGAAGTGCAGCGCTGCAATACGTCGGGTTCGATGCGAATGGTGTGCAGTCGATCCCCTATGACATCGTCGGTTTGCTCGACGCCGTGCGAAAGGGGCATGACAGGCTGCTGCTGCTGGGCGTTTCGGGAGCATTGATCCTGCCCTTGCTCAAGCTTTTTTCGCGCGCGCGGGTTATAACCAATGTCGACGGGATCGAGTGGAAACGCGAGAAGTGGAAAGGCCTGGCCAAGCATTATCTCCGTTTTGCCGAGATGATCGCCGTCAAGGCATCGGACGAGGTTATCGCGGACAATCAGGCGATTGCCGACTATTTGAAGGAGGCCTATGACTGCGAGGCGCACGTAATCCCCTACGGCGGAGATCACGCGGTGGAAGCCGATCCCGATCCCCGTGCAGTGGCGGATCTGCCCGCTGGATACGCGTTGGGGCTTTGCCGGATCGAGCCCGAAAACAACATCGCCATGATCCTCGAGGCTTTCGACGGGCTGGGCATGCCGCTGGTTTTTGTCGGCAATTGGGACAAAAGCCGTTACGGTCGTGAACTCAAGCACGAGTATGCCGGGCACCCCACCATCACAATACACGATCCGGTTTACGATCCGCGCGGCCTGCGGGCCATTCGCGACGGGGCGTCGCTATACCTGCACGGTCACTCGGCCGGCGGAACTAATCCAGCGCTGGTTGAAATGATGCACTTCGGGATTCCGATCGCGGCTCATGGCTGTGCCTTCAATCGCTACACAACCGAAGACCGCGCACTCTATTTCAACAGTGCAGAGGAATTGCGTACGCTGGTCTCGCAAATGACTGCTGCAGAGGCCAAGGCAATCGGCGAAACCATGTGCGAGATATCCTCGCGGCGCTATACCTGGGCCACGATCGGACGGGCTTATTTCGAATTGTTGGAGGCATGATGCTGGAAGTCGAGGCCACGCAACTTCCCGATGTTCTCATCCTGAAACCAAGACGGTTTGGCGATGACAGGGGGTGGTTCTGCGAAACCTGGAATGCAGGCCGGATGCGCGAGCACGGACTCGATCTTGCTTTTGTGCAGGATAACCACTCCTTTTCGGCCGATGTCGGGACGCTCCGCGGGCTGCACTACCAGTCGCCACCGCACGCCCAGGACAAGCTTGTTCGCTGCAGCCGCGGGGCAATCCGCGACGTCGTGGTCGACGCTCGCAACGGGTCGCCCACATTCGGGAAGTGGATAGCGATCGAGATTTCGGCGGAAGACGGGCGACAGATACTGGTGCCCAAGGGCTTCCTGCATGGCTTCGTTACGACGACGCCCGATACGGAAGTGCAATACAAGGTGACCGACTTATACGATCCCGAGTGCGACGGATCGGTTGCTTGGGATAGTCTCGATATCGACTGGGGACTCGATGGTTCGCAGCCGATCTTGTCAAACAAGGACGTCGTGGCACCGGACTTCTCAGACTGGCACTCACCCTTCGATTACGAGCAGGCGTCATGAAAATTTTGGTTACCGGCGGTGCCGGCTTTATCGGTTCGGCGGTCATACGTCTTGCCATCGCCCGCGGTAATAGCGTGATCAATGTAGACGCGCTGACCTACGCCGCCTGCCTTGAGAATCTGGCTTCAATCGCCGACGATCCGGCTTATGCCTTCGAACATGCAGATATTCGCGATCGGGAGGCGCTCGACCGGATATTCGCTGAATACTGCCCCGATGTAGTGATGCATCTTGCGGCGGAAAGCCATGTGGACCGTTCGATCGATGGGCCAGGCGAGTTCATGGAAACCAATATTCTCGGCACGTTCAACATGCTCGAAGCCGCGCGGAAATATTGGGTTGAGCAGGGGGAACCCGCTGACTTCCGTTTCCATCACGTCAGTACCGACGAGGTATACGGCTCCTTGCCGGTCGATCCCGAGGTTCAGTTCACCGAAGACACGCCCTACGATCCGCGTAGCCCATACTCGGCCTCCAAAGCCAGTTCGGACCATCTTGTTCGGGCCTGGGCGGAAACTTACGGCCTTCCCGTTCTGGTGACCAATTGTTCGAACAATTACGGCCCGTACCACTTCCCGGAAAAGCTCATTCCTGTAGTCACCATCAATGCGCTTCATGGCAAACCCCTTCCGATATACGGTGACGGGTCGAATGTGCGCGATTGGCTCTATGTTGAAGACCACGCGGACGCATTGCTGCGGGTGTTGGAGAGGGGAGTAGTTGGCCGCACCTACAACATCGGAGGAGAGAACGAATGTTCGAACCTATCCTTGGTTACAACGATCTGCGGAATTCTCGATCGGCTTCGTCCGCGTGAAGACGGCAGGCCTTACGCCGACCTGATCACTTTCGTCGAGGACAGGCCGGGGCACGATGCTCGATATGCTATCGATCCATCCCGCATTCGCGAAGAACTCGGCTGGCGGCCATCGGTAACGATCGAGCAAGGCCTGGAGCGGACTGTACGATGGTACCTCGAAAATGTAGACTGGTGGCGTCCTCTGATGCAACGCCAGGGTGTGGGGCAGCGCCTGGGTTCAGGGAAACCGTAATCTCTATGTCAATCCTCGTTTTCGGCAAGACCGGCCAGGTCGCGCGCGAGCTTCAGGCACGCGCGCCCGTCGTAGCGATAGGGCGCGACGAGGCCGACTTGTCGGATCCGGCAGCTTGCGCTGCGGTAATCGCTTCGCGATCGCCCGGCGCGGTGATCAACGCGGCCGCATACACC
This sequence comes from Erythrobacter sp. SN021, assembly GCF_021864455.1. Classification (NCBI taxonomy): domain Bacteria; kingdom Pseudomonadati; phylum Pseudomonadota; class Alphaproteobacteria; order Sphingomonadales; family Erythrobacteraceae; genus Erythrobacter; species Erythrobacter sp. SN021. Next base: position 562,639 of record NZ_JAKKUW010000001.1, on the reverse strand, counting down.
GGCGTGGACAAGGCTGAGGAGGAGGAAACCCTTGCTACCCTCGTCAATGGCGAAGCTCCGACGGCCATGGCGAAAGCTTGCGCTGTCCTCGACATTCCGTTCGTCCACATATCTACAGATTATGTATTCGATGGCTCGGGACACCGGCCATGGCAAACGAGCGATCCTCGCCATCCGTCCAATGCATACGGACGCAGCAAGCTGAAGGGCGAACGAGGCGTGGAAGAGGCGGGAGGGCGTTTCGCAGTCCTGCGCACCAGTTGGGTCTTTTCGAGCCACGGGAATAATTTCCTTAAGACAATGGTGCGCCTTTCCGAGACTCGTTCGGAACTAAAGGTGGTCGATGACCAGATCGGCGGACCGACGCCGGCAGCCGATATTGCCGATGCGTGCCTCACGATCGCGCGAGCATTGCAGCAGGATGCCGGAAAGTCGGGCCTGTATCATTTCAGTGGCACGCCCAATGTATCCTGGGCGCACTTCGCCCGTACGATCTTTGACGCCGTGGGCAGGGAAGTGTCGGTTCTCGGGATACCGACCAGTGAATATCCGACGCCAGCGGTGCGGCCGCTGAATTCGCGGCTCGATTGCAGCGCAACCGTGGAGGCGTTCGGCATCGCGCAACCCGACTGGCGTGGGGCAGTCAAACAGATATTGGACGAATTGGAGATTGCACCATGACGATGCAGCGCAAAGGCATCATTCTCGCTGGAGGGTCCGGTACCCGGCTCTATCCCGTAACATTGGGTGTTTCGAAGCAACTCCTTCCAATCTTCGATAAGCCGATGATCTACTATCCGCTCAGCTTACTCATGCTGGCGGGTATCCGCGAAATCGCGGTTATCACGACACCGGAAGATCGGGCGCAATTCATCCGCACTCTCGGCGATGGCAGCCAATGGGGTATAAGCTTGACATTTATCGAGCAACCGAGTCCGGACGGTCTGGCACAGGCGTATCTATTAGCGGAAGAGTTTCTGGATGGCGCCCCGTCTGCCATGGTGCTCGGGGATAACATTTTCTTCGGGCATGGCCTGCCCGACCACCTCTCGGCCGCTAGCGCTCAGACTGACGGCGGCACGGTCTTCGGATACAGGGTGGCCGATCCAGAGCGGTATGGCGTGGTCGATTTTGCCAGTGATGGTTCGGTCCGGTCGATTGTCGAGAAGCCTGAAGTGCCTGCATCCAATTTCGCGGTGACCGGTCTTTATTTTCTGGATGGAAGCGCTCCCCAGCGCGCGGCAAGCGTGAAGCCGTCTGCCCGCGGCGAACTTGAAATCACATCTCTTCTCGAAAGCTACCTCAACGATGGTCTGCTCAAAGTCGGGCTTCTGGGGCGAGGGTACGCTTGGCTCGACACGGGCACTCACGCCAGCTTGCTGGATGCGGGGAACTTTGTGCGCACGATCGAGGAGCGGCAGGGTCTCCAGACCGGCAGCCCCGACGAGATAGCCTACCGTCTGGGGTGGATTTCCGCGCAGCAACTGGCTGAACGGGCGGAGATTTTCGGGAAGAATGCCTATGGCCGCTATCTTGAGGATCTTCTCGGAGAGAGTGTCTCGTCCCAGACTTGAGGCACTACCCGCATGACTAGCGAAGAGCAGAGCTCGGTTGCGGTATTCCGACCCCTTGTCAGAAAACGCCGAATGGGCGATGTCACAGCATCAAACATTCAGGCAGCGGTGAGGGTCTCTTCCATTTTCAGCCACGCTTCAGGTTTGCAAAGCCAGTGAAATTTGGGGATTGGATTGGTAGGCAAGGTGCGGCTGCGAGCAATGAAAAATTACACCTGTGGATAGCAAGATGAGGTTATCGGTCGACTACATACCCAGATCGTCGACGAACTCTAGATCGCGCAGGCCGCGCCAAACGGGATGGGCAACATTGCATGGATAGTGGTAGCGTTCCGGTCCGCCGGACAGGAAAAAAATTTAGTAGCGGTCCAGTGCAAGGTTGGCTCATATTGAGCCTCTTTGCCGCTTTGGTCGCCCTGACCGGCGGTGCGTCAAGATATGACGCGATCCAAATCGTACCGCTGCGAGCATTTTCCGCGCTCTTTTTGATTCCTGCGTTCTACTATCTCACGCTGGAAGGCATGAAGGCACAGCGCGCGTTGTTCCTTCTCTTTGGCTGCTATGCGCTGCTAGTCTTGGTTCAGCTGGTACCTCTTCCACCTGGGTTGTGGCAGGGACTTCCGGATCGAGGCGATCCGGCGCGGTTGGATTCGGTTCTCGGTTTCCAGGACGTTTGGCGCCCCCTCACATTGACCCCGATGCGCAGCTGGAATGCCTTGGGGAGCCTCGTAGTCCCGGCGGCTGGCCTGATGCTTGCAGTTGCCCTACGCGTGTCGGCGCGCGTGATTTTGCGTGTGATCGCAGGGCTTGGTGTCCTGAATGGCGTTCTGGGGCTGCTTCAGATCGCTACAGGGAAGTCCAGTGCCTTCTATTTTTACGAGCTCACCAATAAGGGTTCTCCGGTCGGTATTTTCGCGAACGAGAATCATGCGGCTATCTTCGCCGCCTGTTCACTATTGGTTGTCACGTCGCTCGTCTTGAGGGCGCGTGAAGCGCAGAGTGCGACCTGGGAGCGTTTGGTCTACACGGTCGCTTTCGTCTTTATCCTCCTGACATCTCTGGTCGGTGCTTCGCGTGCCGGCCTCGCCGCCACCTTCGGAGCGATCATCGTCTCGCTTGTTATGCTTTTTCTCTCGCCGCGAACCAATCGAGGTCAGTCGGTGAACGATCCTGTGAGGCGGTGGCTCGATAAGCATCCGGGCCTGGTGTTGGTTGTGCCGGTCGTCGCCATATCACTCACTGCGGGGGCCTTCTTGCTGCTCGACCGTACGCCAGCGTTTCAGGACATGCTTTCACGAGACAGTTTGGCAGATTTGAGGTGGTCCCTATGGCCAGTCATCGCGGCGATGATTGCAACTCACTGGGGACTAGGCACGGGGTTTGGATCTTTCGAGCAAGTCTACAAGATCTATGAGCCATCGGAATTGCTGATGCCACACTACGTGAACCAAGCGCACAATGACTGGGCTCAGTTCGTTATTGAGGGCGGGATTCCCGGAGTGCTGATTCTAATCGCGCTTTTCGTTTGGATGGCCTGCGCAATCGCGAGGATTGCCGCCAAGAATTTGGTGAATGTAAATGCGCTTTTTTGGGTGAGTATTTTCGCTATCATTGGGGTTGCTTCGTTGGTTGATTACCCCCTAAGGACGCCGCTCTTCCAAGTGGTTGCGATTTGGCTTCTCGTGGCACTCTCACGAGACATGCGTGGCCGGAATGGGAGATGATTGAATGCGGCAAAAAACCGTGTGCCTTGATAGCTGTCGTCGTTTCGGAGTTGCGCTGAGGCGCTCATCATGAAGAAAATCAACTCGGTGAAGAAATTCAGAGCGGTCATAAGTGGCCTCGCGCTCGTCCTCGTTTTGTCGGGATGTGCTACGGATCGAAGCTATGGCGGGGCGCCGGATATCGAGATTGCAGAGCTCGAAGAATTGCCAGCGCCAGGTGTTGAAAATCTCTATGTTATCGGTCCGCAACAAAGGTTGGAGGTGGACGTCGTGGGGGCGGAGCGTCTGAGCGGTACCTACCTCACGGACGGTCAGGGACGGATCACCTTCCCGCTCGTAGGCATTCTCGATCTCAATGGCCTTGCGCCCAGCGATGCCGCAGAAATGATCGCTAGAGTTCTCGAGGGGCGGTATCTTCTCAATCCACAAGTAAGAGTGATTCCGTCAGAGCTTCCCCTGCCCACAGTCTCTGTGGGGGGGCAGGTCAATAAGCCGGGGGAGTATCCGGTCCTTGGCCGGCAAACGCTTCTGCGTGTCGTCAACCAAGCGGGGGGTCTCGCGGAATATGCCAAGCTGGACGATGTCCTGGTTCTGCGAACGGTAGATGGTCAGCGCTATATTGGCGCGTATAATATCCAGGCTATTCAGCGCGGAAATTATGGAGATCCCGCCGTCTACTCCAACGATATCGTCATTGTTGGGGATTCGCCAAGTCGAAGGCGTCTGGATAGTATTTTACGATTTGCTCCGCTACTTTCGACTTCTGCCATTTTGATTGATCGGATCGGACGTTGAACACTCTTAATCTTGGTTCGCCCGAGCTTGCCAGGCAAGATGATGGATATGCTCTTACCGACAATGTCGACGGCAACGGTTCGTTTGCTCTCGATGTCGAGCGCTATTGGCACGAGGCCGTCAGCCTAAAGTACTGGCTTGCTGGTATCGTTGCGCTTGGCATTTTGCTGGGCGTTCTCGTTACATTGCTGGCCACGCCCCTCTATCAAGCGAGCGCGCGCCTCGAAGTTTCGCAGGTTACGGCCGATGTGACCAATCTTGATTCTCTCGACGTCGATAGCAAGGTTTCCGAACTCCAATACCTCAATACCCAGTACGAGCTGCTTGTGTCGAATTTCATGGCCAAGCGGGTCGTGGAGGCCGGCAACCTGACTCGCGACGAAGCATTTCGTGATGCGTTCGCACTTGAGGACGGCGCCGATCTTGAGGCGAAGATCGAAGGGATACTGTTCAACAATATAAGTATCAGTCCGATTACACAGTCGAGTCTGGTGGATGTGAAATTCTCCAGTCCTGACCCAGTCGTTTCGGCCGAAATTGCCAATCTGTGGGTCAAGGAGTTCGTGGCGGCAAACTACGAAAAGCGCTTTGGTGCAAACATCGAGGCGAGAGAGTTCCTCCAAAGGCAGATTGCAGAACTTCGGGAGCGCCTGGCTCGATCGGAGCAGGAACTCGTAGAGTATGCAAATGCGAACGGGATTCTTGTACTCAGCGCAGGTGAGCAATCGGGTTCCGAATCGGCAGCCCAGACCTTGATTGGCGCCGATCTGCAGGCGCTCAACACTGCCTTGGCTGCAGCCGTTGCGGATCGTATCAATGCTCAAGCGGCGGTTGTCGGCGGCAATTTTCCCAGTACGGACCCCCGCAACGAATTGCTGACGAACCTGAGCACGGCCGAGGCCGAGCTGGCGGTTCTTCGTTCGAATTTCGGTCCGGATTATCCGCAAGTTCAGGAAAAGCGGGCCGAGGTGAATTCGCTTCGTGCTGCTATTTCGGGAGGTGCACAGGATCTTCTTCGGTCGGCCAGAGTCAGAGAAGCACAACTGCGCGAACAGGTCGAGCAGGCGAAGCAGCGCTTTCTCGGGCAACAGGGTCAGGGAATTCGTTACGGGATCCTGAAGCGCGAAGTCGAGACCAACCGCCAGATCTACGATGCGTTGCTTCAGCGCTTTAAAGAACTGGAAGCATCTGGTGCTGGTGAGAACAACATTCAAATCATCGATTTGGCTGATGAACCGGGCTCGCCATATGCCCCCTCGCTGCTGCTTAACCTTCTGTTCGCGCTCATCGGGAGCGTGGCCCTGGCAATGGCAGTGGTCTATCTGAAGGTTACCCTTAGCCAGACTTTGCAGGATCCCGAAGATGTGCGCAGACGTCTTGGCCTGCCTCTGTTGGGCGCCATTCCTCGCGAGACGAATGGCGACTTGGTCGAGTGCCTCACGGAACGTTCTTCTGAGATCAATGAAGCGTACACGACGGTTCGAACAAATTTGAGCTTCCTGACGCCAAAAGGGGCGCCGCAGGTCCTCATGTTAACTTCCTCGGTGCCTGCAGAAGGAAAGAGCATCTCATCCGCCGGGGTTGCCGCCAGCTTTGCGCAATTGGGGAAGCGTACCTTGTTGATCGATGCCGACCTGCGCAATTCAAAGCTAAGGGACACCCTAAGTCTGCATGGCTATGAGAAAGGCGGGCTGGTTCCTCTATTGGCCAATCAAGAGACTGACATGTCGTCTCAGATTGTCACGCTCGACCAATTTGGCTTCGACTTTTTGCCTATGGGGCGCACTCCGCCGAACCCGGTGGAGCTTTTGGCAGGTGAGAGATTTGCTGAGATTGTAGAGACTGCCAGGGCGACCTACGATCAGGTCCTAATCGACGGGGCTCCAATGTTGGCTTTGGCCGATGCGGTCGAAATGTCGAAAGTTGTGGATGGCGTAATCTTCGTGATCGAGGCAGAGCGGATCAAGCTCAGGGGCATCGAGAATGCGATCAATCGCCTGCGTCGCTCGGGTGCGCAGGTGCTTGGGGCAATAGTTACCAAGGTGAGCCAGAAGAACTCCGCTTATGGTTACGGCTATGGCTACGGTTACGGCTATGGCTACGGGGAAGATAAACGCGAGGAACAGGTTTAAACGACCTGCTCGAGACCATGAAGCCGGCACGCCCACTCCGTCTAATTCTCTCGGCAATAGTCGGTTTGGCGCTTGCGATTGGCCTTGCGGCACAATCTGCGGGTCTTGCCTTGACGCGCAAGGCACCCGCCACTGCATTGTCGCTGTTCCCACTGAACGGTCCGGCTCAGGAAGAACTCGCGACCTTGATCTTCATTTCGGCAGCCGAAGGGGATGACGCCACGCAGCTTGGAGCACCCAGAGCCAAAGATAGGGCACTGGCGGCGTACCGGAGTGAACCCCTTAGCCCGGATGCGCATGCAATCCTTGCGTTGGCCGAACAGAATGAGAAGGTTCGGTCGGACATCGTGAGCCTTGCCGCGGGATTGAATCGAAGGAACTCGAGGCTCCAAGCGGTTGTCCTTCAAGGACAAGTAGCCAACCAGGACTATCCGGGAGCCATCGCGACGTTGGACCGGATTCTGCGTGTCCGACCTTCACGATCCCCCGAGCTGTTTCCGACATTACTGCCAGTCTTTGTAAGAGAAGGGGCAGTCGACGAATTCGCTCGAATTCTCGACGGCACATCGCTGTGGCATGAAGCTTTCTTCCGCTATGCGGTAAGGCAACCTGCGGCACTTTTAAACCTCGTTGAATTGCGCAAGCGAGTCCCATTCCAAGATCAAGAACTGGACCAGACTCTTCTTAGAAATCTCGTGCGCGAAGATGAACTCGATGCCGCCTACGAATTCTACAAGCGATTGGGAGAGGAAGGTCAATCCGGCGAAGACGACGGAGAGCTCGATTGGATTACGACGTATCCGCCTTTCGATTGGAAATTGACCGATCGGGCAGGTCTCCGGGCTCAACCAAGTCGAAATTCAGCGGAGCTGGAAATATCGGCTAAACCCGGTGAAGGAGGCGTCGTGGCTCGACGTTTCATAAAGACTCCCGACGCCCCCTTTGTGTTTAGTGTCGAGCACGAGATCAAGTCGGATCAAGCATTGCAAGATATAGACGTCAGTCTTTATTGTGGCGGTGCGCGCCAATTTATGATCTTCGATCAAAACCTTGCTGATTTGGGTCGCGAATTCGAAGTAAAGAATTTGCCTGCATTCTGCTCGTTCATGGAATTGATCATAGAAGCTAGGGCTTGGTCGGGACGTTCTGCGCTTGATGCGAAAATCAGATCGGTCGGTATCCGCAACTGATTGGTAAGTTCCTATCGCCGATGGGAACCTAGGCAAGGCTGCATTCAGGCTTCATTGCACGTTGTTCTCGATGGAGGACGGAATGCCGATCGGTCTTTGGTCAGCCAATGGGTGCGCGATCAGCCAGCGAGTGGTGTCCCGCCTCGGTCGCGAGTGCATGCGTTTCAGACTTCAGCGTGAAGACGACGCTCTTCGGCGTGTTGTGCCCGGTTACCTATCTCCGTTTGCATAAGAGCCTCCGATCAATTGCCGGCTTATGGCACCCTCCGATATCCAGCCTGGCCCTTTTGAACGGTGTCGGCGTGCCAATTGCCTCAGGTATCAAACCGATTCGAACCATAAAAAAGCCCGCCGATTCGGCGGGCTTTTTGCTGCCTCGAAAGGCTTCGATGGTGGGCGTACCAAGGTTCGAACTTGGGACCCCTACGATGTCAACATAGTGCTCTACCACTGAGCTATACGCCCACACCATCGGGCGCCCCTTCGTGGGGCAGGCGGGCGTTTAGCGGGGCTTGGATAACCACGCAAGACCCTATTGCGGACTTATTGCAAACTCGCGCTCACCCGTTCGTCGAGCACGCGTTCTACTTCCAGCACGAGGTCGCGCAGATGGAAGGGTTTCGACAGCACCTTGGCATGCGGTTGCTCGCGGCTGGCTTTCAGTGTCACGGCTGCGAACCCGGTAATGAACATAACTTTCGTGTGCGGACTTACCTCGTTGCATCGCTGAGCGAGCTCGATGCCATCCATTTCAGGCATTACGATATCCGAAAGCAGCAGATCGTATTGCGCGCCTTCGAGCAAGGGTATCGCGTCGGTTCCACGATCGACCGAATCGACCGAATATCCGGCATTGACGAGCGCACGCTCGAGATAGACGCGCATTGCGTCGTCATCCTCGGCTAGCAAGATTCGCTGAGTCGGTGTTTCCGTCATGGGCTCTATGTACTCCGGGCGTTTTAAAAAAGCATGTATCCGAAACAAGCAGTGTTAACGCGCATGCCGGGCCGAACCTGCTAGATGAGCGTGTGTACCCTGCTGCCGCAGGAAGCGCTGGACCAAGGCGTAGCTTGGCCCGCTACGAAACAAATCCCGACTTGATTAATCGGGGGGCGCAACCGACGATGTGCCGGTGGACGAAGGACAAGCAGGCGCGATGACCGATTTCGAACATTTCGAACATTTGTCGGGCGGTGCGATTCCCGGGCGGCAAGGGCCATCCTACCGGCTGTGGCGGCAAGGGAAGCCGTCCATCCCCATATTGGTTGCAGCGCCCCATGGCGGACGCTCCTACCCGGACGACGTGTTGGCTTGTTTGCGCGATCCCGAGCAAACTCGTCTGCGACTGGAAGACCGCTATATCGATGCAGTGGCGCGACCAGTCGCGCAGGCGACATCTTCCAGCCTGCTTCTGGCCGAAGCTCCACGAGCGATGATCGATCTCAACCGATCGGTCGACGATGTCGACTGGGGCATGGTCCGTGGTGCAAAGCCTGGCCGAGTGCGGCACTCGCTGGCCAATCGCCGGTCGCGTAGCGGCCTCGGTCTGGTTCCGCGGCGTATTCCCGGAATGGGTGAAATCAGGCAGCGTCCCCTGGCCAAGGCGGAACTGGATGCCTGGATCGAGGCAATCTACGTTCCCTATCATGCCGCGCTGGCCGCGGAACTGGAGCGGCTCCGCGACAACTGGGGCGTGGCGCTGCTGGTCGATCTTCACTCCATGCCTCCCCTCAAGAAGGCCCACGCTGAGGACCGACCGGCAGAGTTCGTGATCGGAGACCGATTTTGCGCATCCTGCGATCCCGGGCTCGTCGATCTCGCGATCCGTTACCTCGGCAATCAGGGAAGGAGAGTGGCTCACAATCGTCCCTATTCCGGCGGGTACGTGCTCGACCGCTATGGACAGACGGCTCGGGGTATCCATGCGCTGCAGATCGAAGTCTGTCGCAGCACCTATCTCGATGCCCGGCTCGACCAGCCGAGTGCGCGATTAGGGGCGATAGCGAAGCTGCTTACGGGCCTGGTGGACACCTTGGGGGCCGAGGTCACTTCCATGGGACGCCTGAGCCACATGGTCCAAGCGGCGGAGTAAGAAAAAACCACCCCGCGTCGATAACGCGGGGTGGCCAAGGTTCAGGGAGGAAATGCACTCGCGTGCATTTGCCGGAAGCGCCATGAGGGAAAGCGCAACCGGGCACTGAAGGAAATGGGGCTGGAACGTCTGGGTTTCAAGGTTGACGACACAGGCGCCAAGCCACGGCTCGGCGCAAAAAGGGAGCGGATCGCAGCAGCTTTCCGAATTAGTAGCGAGCCTGGGCGATCAACAAGAGGCCATCACCCGAAACTGACTTGTCGTGGATTGCCGAGGCCAAAGCGCAGTCTCCGGCGCCGAGCGTTTCGCCCTCAAACGAGACTTCTCCGGAAAAGGGAATGAGCAGCGAGGGAGACTGGCCGAGCTTGGGGAGGGGCATAGAACCCTGCGCGCGCCAATAGTGCAGGCGGAAATGCGGGCCATCCACGAGGAGTCCGGCATCGTTCCCCATCCTCGTCCGCAACTGTTCGGGATAGGGGCCCGTCGTGGCGACCTCGACCGCTTGGTCGAGATGCAGGTCGCGCGGACGGCCGTAATCGAACAGGCGGAACGTGATATCGGAATTCTGCTGTATCTCGATCAGGCTGACGCCGCCACCTATCGCATGCACCGTGCCCGCGGGTATATAGAAGACGTCACCCGCCCGGACTTCGTGCCAGACGAGCTTATCCACGATGGTTCCATCGAGAGCTGAAGCGCGCATTTCTTCCGGGGTTATTTCATCGCGAAATCCAACGGCTATGGTCGCGCCGGGTTCGGCATCCAGGATAACCCAGCATTCGCTTTTACCCTTGCTTCCCAACCCCATGCCCTGCGCCTGGCGATCATCGGGATGAGCCTGAACCGACAGTCTTTCGCTGGTGAATATATACTTGACCAGCAACTCGTCGAGTTCATCCGGGGGGGCGAACCACACTTCGCCGATCCGGTTCTGTGACGGATGGGGGAAGGGGGCGGGCAGTCGGTCGACGCCCCAGATTTTGTCGACGAACGTGCTGGGCAGCTTGCGGATCACTGCTTCTTGCACCGACTTGCTTCGCCTACGCGTTGAACCGCGCTGCGTGCCGCGACCAAGACGTCATCGCCGTTGACGACCACCACGATATCGTCGGCCCCGACCAAGGTCACATGAGGGCCGTCACTATCGATCATCGAGCCCCTGGCGCCGATGATCTCGCCAGGTCCGGCGATGACGTTCTCCTGCGAAGGGGAAAGGCGCTTCTGGAATAGAGCATCCCAATTGCCGATGTCGGACCAGCCCATGGACACATCCACCATGGCCGCGTGATCGGTATTCTCCATGATCGCATAGTCCACCGATTCGCCCTCGACGGCGGCGAAAAGGGCATCGTCGGGCCGGATGGTCGTATCGGCGTGCTGCCCCCTATCGAAAGCCTGCTTGGTTCGCGCGGCCATATCCGGCCGATGCCTCGCCAGTTCCTCACGAAATCGCCCCGCCCGAAAAGCGAATATTCCGCCATTCCATGCGTATCCACCGTCCGCAATGAACTGGAGGGCCGTCTGGAGGTCCGGCTTCTCTACGAATCGCTCGACCCTGAAACCGTCTCCGACGGCCTCGCCGCGGCGAATATATCCATAACCGGTTTCCGGTGCGGTCGCCTGAATACCGAACGAAACCAACCAGTCTTCAGCGGCCAATCCCGCGGCGGCGCGGGCGGCGGCTTCGAAGGCTCGCGCATCCACTATGTGATGATCGCTTGGGCACACCAACATGATATCGTCCGCATCGAGCGCGAGCGCCGCGAGAGCTATCGCCGGTGCCGTGTTCCGGCCGACCGGTTCGACGATAAATTTCGCGTCCGGGGCAATTTCGGACGCTTGCTGCTGCGCGAATTGCAGGTGTTTGTCGCCCACCACGATCACGGGTCTTGCGAACAGTTTCCGGTCGGAGCACCGCGCCAATGTGGACTGATACAGCGTTTCATCGCCCAGCAGGGGAATAAAGGGTTTCGGTTTCGCGGCACGGCTTCTTGGCCACAGCCTGGTGCCGCTGCCACCGCACAAAACGACTGGAACGATAGTCGACAAACTCCAACCCCTCGATTGCCATAACCGGATCGGAAAAGTGCCGTCCTCGCACAAGGACCTTGGCTACTTCTCACATCGTGTCGAGATTTAGGGGGCGGTCCGTCGTCTGGCCAGTTCCTTTTCGAGATCGCTCGAGAAATGTGTCTTCCAATCGGCCAGACCGTCGCCATTCAACTGTCTTGCCCGTTCGATCTTGGGTAGTTCCGCTTCGATGAATTCGACGCGTTCGTCCCATCCATCATGGGTGCGCTTGCGGAAAATCCAGCCACCATGCTTCGGCCCCCAGCTTCGCATGAAGCGGATGGCAGCGCGTGGATCGTAGCCCGCATTGTGCAGCAGCCACGGCATCAACCGGTCGGCGTCGCGTTCCGAAAGGCGTACCAGCCTGCGCTTCCAGCCGATATCTCCGAACGTCTGCGGATGACGAAGGATATTGTGTGCCATCTCATGCGCAATCGCGGCTGCGAAAGACGGTTCGTCATATGCGAAACCCGGAAAATTCTCCCCGACCATAACCCGCTTGCCATCGGCCGCGGCGTTCTTCTTGGAATCGATGAGTTCGAACCGCGTGGGACAGGCATCCACGCCGGCGATCCGGGCGGTTTGCTGCTCGCCGCCCAGAGGCTGGAACGAAATCTCGACCTGTCCAAGGGCGAGTGCTGCGTCCATCGCATCGCGAATGGCGAAGGCGCGCTGCCAGCGTGGGTCCGTTTTGGGCCAATCGCCGAGGATGGATTTTCCGTTTATGGACAGGATCGTATCGTTCTGAGCGATGCCCATCGCAGCAGCCGGTGATCCGGGCGCCACGGCCTGAACGCCAAGGTCGCCTGTCAGTTGGAACTGTGCACGCACGGCGTTCGGATCGCCGTAGCTATCGGCATCGTGAATCAGCAGGCCGGAAACCTTGACGGCCTGGGCACAGAACGGAGCATTGGCCGTGGCCAGTCGATATCCAACCCGGAAGAGGCGTTCCTCGCGGCGTTGGAAAATCTCGAGCGGAGCGGGCTCTCGGGCCGTTTGCTCCGCATCGCCCTCTGCCGCCACTGGGCCGGACAGGGCGAAGGCCGCCGTCGCCACCAAGGTACGAAGCGTACCGAAAAAGGGCGCGCGGCAGGAAGGTCGCCGCGCGCCCGGAATAAAGCGATTAAGCGGTCGGAACACCGGCAGTCGCGGCATCGGGCTGCGGAACCTTGCCCTGCTGGAGTTGGCGACCGAAAATGGTCCGCATCATGTCCATCGAGAATATCTGCGCCCAGATCAGCGGCAGGAGCCCGTTTTCCGTCCATTTGCGGAGCTGATCGCCGCGCAGTTCGCGAAGCTTTTCCTGATTGATCATCTGGAATCCGCGATAGACGAAGGGCTTGTCGTTGCCCTGTTCGGTGATCGCGATTTCGCCTTCCATCAGCAGATCGTGGTCTTTGAGTTCTTTCATGAACTGCTGCGTCCGCTGCCCGGCATGCTCGAACTGCTCACAGAATTCGAGGATTTGCTTGGTTCCTTCGCTCGCCTCACCATTCTCGAACAGCGCCTGACCATCGTCGAATTCACCGACATTGTCGGCGGTGGGGTCGAAACACAGCGAAAGTTCGTCGGCATCGGGCTTCAGTCGGGCCAGCATAAAGGGATACCGGCGCACATAGGCGGGGATGTAAACCTGTTCGGTAACAACGCCCTCATCGTCGACGAAGGTGTTGACGCCATCGTTCAGCCCCATCAGCGCAAGGGGAACAGGGTCCGAACCGGTCGAAAAAACGATCGGCATATCGCGCTGAGCCTGGACGAATTCGTCGACGGTCAGGGGAACGGCGTGCTGCTTCGCCAGCCATGGGGCCTTGGCCATCGGACGCGTGCGATAATTCGCGTGGTCCTTGCTGTTGAGGGGCATCAGGTCTTTGAAGAACAGGGGCAGATTGGGCTGCGGCGCGCTGGCCATGGATCTCTCCGAAATTCGATTGAATTGAGCGGCAGGCCCGATGGACATCCGCACGAAGCGGGCGCTTTACGGCGTTGCGGCCCCTGGTGCAAGCGGCACGAGCTTACCCGGATTGAGTATCCCCTGCGGATCCATTGCTCGCTTGATGACACGCATCAGACCAAGCGCCACGGGATCGCCCAGACGGCCAAGTTCGTCGCGTTTCATCTGTCCGATACCGTGCTCTGCGCTTATCGAACCGCCGAATTCGGTCACTAGATCGTGAACATAGGCGCTTATCGCCTTGCCTTCCGCATTTTCCCATGCGCCGCGAATGGCGTCGGCGGGGGCGAGAACGTGATAGTGAATATTCCCGTCACCGAGATGGCCGAAGCCAACCGCGCGTGTTCCGGGAAACCGGTTCTCGATCCGCGGCGTGGCTGTTTCGATGAATTCGGGCATCCGGGCCACCGGAACCGAGATATCGTGCTGCATTGCCGGGCCTATCGCGCGTTCTGCCGGAGAGATACTTTCGCGCAGATGCCAGAAGGCTTCGGCCTGCGCTTCATTGGCGGCCACCACGGCATTTTCGGCTAGACCGCGTTCCATTGCGGTTTCGAACATCTGTTCCACGATCTGGTCCAGGTGCTCCGATTCGCGATCTTCGGTGACTACCTCGATCAGCGCATGCCAGGCGTGGTTCTCGGCCAGCGGAGCGCGGGCATCGGGCAGATACGCCACCACCGATTCGAGGCAATGTGCGGGCAGAACCTCGAATCCTTCGAGCGCCGATCCCGCCGTGTTCTCGCAATGACGCAGCAGATCGCGCGCTGCCGAGATGCTTTTCAAGCCGGCCCAGACGACGCGCCGGTCCGCAATTGCCGGCAGCAATCGAAGCGTCGCACCGGTCACAATACCCAGGGTTCCTTCCGAGCCGATCAGCAATTGCTTGAGATCGAAACCCCGATTGTCCTTCTTGAGCGGGACGAGGCCGGAGAATATTTGCCCGTCCGCCATCACCGCTTCGATGCCGAGCACCTGGGCACGCATGGTCCCATGGCGCAAGACCTGGGTTCCACCCGCATTGGTCGAAATCAGGCCGCCAATGGTTGCCGATCCCTTGCCGCCAAGGGTGAGGGGAAAGCGCAGCCCTTGCGCCGATGCTGCCTCATGCAGCGTCTGCAAGACAACGCCTGCATCACAGGTAAGCTGGGCCGCATCGACATCGAGATCGCGGATGGTGTTCATCCGGCGCAACGACAGGAGTATGCTCGTTCCGCTTGCGTCGGGAGTAGCGCCGCCCGACATACCGCTATTGCCCCCTTGCGGCACGATCGGCACGTGATGTTCGGCGCAAAGTTGGACGAATTGACTGACTTGCGCGGTTGTCGCGGGTGAAGCGAGCCCCATGGCGGCGCCGGTATAGCGTCCGCGCCAGTCGGTCAGCCAGGGATCGACCAGTTCCGGATCGGTGGTGAAGCCGCGTGGTCCAAGAAGGTCGATGGCGGCACTGCGGAAGAGGGCTGAGTCGGTCATTTGCGGTATTCCTGCCACAGCTTACCGCCCCGACGCCACCACTTGCCAATCGGAGACAAACAATTAAGCCCGTATTCAAGCGTGGGGGCGCAAATGGTACGCATATGATTTCCCGCACGTAATGAACTGCGGTCGAGGAGCGTTCCAAACAAGGCCCATGCCCTTTCCGTCCCCCCTCATTGCCATGCTGGTCGCATTGGGCTCGCCCCAGGGCCTTGAGGACCGTGCGGGCGTCCCTCACGCGGATGTTGCGCGGCACGGTCGTCCTGACGTCGAGGCGCTCTCGGCATCGGGCGTGGTTTTGCCAGGGTTCGAGGACGGTCGTAAGGTGCCGGTTTCCCGCCAGGTACGGATAGAGCGCCGCGTCATTCTGAGGATCAGCCCGCAGCCCGGTAACACGCGCCGCGACCTGCTCGCGCAACTTCCACCTCGGGCGGCTGCGCCTCGCCTTGTGGAGCGCCCGCACGGAAAATGCCTCGATGCCAGCGAAATCGTCGGAGTTTCGGACCGGGGTAGCCGATTGGTCATCTATCTCCGCGATCGGCAGATCATCACTGCGAAGCTTGAGAAGGCCTGCAGTCCGCGGGATTTCTACCTCGGCTTCTATGTCGAACGCAGCGATGACGGGAAATTGTGCGTCGATCGCGATCGCTTGATGTCCCGCGCCGGGGCCAGGTGCCGGATATCGAAATTCAATCGCCTCGTGACCTCCAACCGGGATCGCTGAGACGGCCTGCGTGCCGTTTCCTTGACTTTTCCGGCATTTCCGGCAAAGGGCGCGACGAGCCGATATTGCGGACGCGCAGGTTAGGGTCGGCCATTATTCCAGGGACAGTTTCGAACCGCATGACTTTCGCCGATCTCGGCCTTTCCGAAGACTTGCTCAAGGCAGTAAGCGAAGCCGGCTATACGCAGCCGACCGACATCCAGCGCGAAGCGATTCCGCCGGTGCTGATGATGAAGGACATCATCGGTATCGCGCAAACCGGAACGGGCAAGACGGCCAGTTTCGTGCTGCCCATGATCGACATCATGGCCAGCGGGCGCCGCCGCGCGCTGATGCCGCGCTCGCTCATACTCGCACCTACCCGCGAGCTTGCGGCGCAGGTTGCCGAGAATTTCGAGAAATATGGCAAGAATCACGATCTCAAGCTCGCGCTGCTGATCGGCGGCGTGCAGATGGGCGATCAGGTCAAGGCGCTAAACGATGGGGTCGATGTCCTGATTGCCACGCCGGGCCGCCTGATGGACCTGTTCGAGCGCGGAAAGATCCTGCTCAATGGCTGCGAACTGCTCGTCATCGACGAAGCCGACCGGATGCTCGACATGGGGTTCATTCCCGATATCGAATTCATCTGCTCCAAGCTTCCCGAAGCGCGGCAGACCATGCTTTTTTCGGCAACCATGCCCCCGCCGATCGAAAAACTGGCGAAGAAGTTTCTCAGGAACCCGAATCGGATCGAAGTCAGCCGGGCTGCCACCACGAACAAGGACATCACGACCTTCAAGGTTCCGGTACAGAGCCGCCAGAAGCGCGAGACCCTGCGCTGGCTGCTCAACCACGACCATGTGGAAACCGCGATCGTTTTCGCCAATCGCAAAACCACCGTGCGCGAGCTCAATAAGAGCCTCCAGCGGCACGGCTTCCGCAGCGGTGAGATTCACGGTGACATGGATCAGTCGAACCGGTTGAAGGAACTGGATCGTTTCAAAGCGGGCGACATCAATATTCTGGTGGCTTCCGATGTCGCCGCGCGGGGGCTCGACATCAAAGGTGTCAGTCACGTCTTCAATTTCGACACCCCCTGGCATCCCGACGATTATGTCCATCGCATCGGTCGTACGGGCAGGGCAGGGGCCAAGGGCCGCGCCTTCACATTCGTCGCGAAAGAAGACGCGGAAGCAATTTCCAATGTCGAGACGCTGACCGGAGCCACAATCAAGGTTTTCGGCAAGGACGATGTCAGGGTCGATCTGGTGGAGCAGGAAGCGAAACGGGAAGACGAACCCAAGCGCCGCCCCGAGCCGCGCGAAGAGGCTGTATCTCCTCGCGAGAAGCCCGCACGCAGAACGAAGCCCAAGGGCGAACCGCGCAAGCGCCGCGATGACGATGATGCGCCGGTCGCAGCGGGCGAATGGAACGGGCCTAAGCCGGCCTTCCTCGATATTTCCGCAACCTGAGTTCGTATCGCTCACGGCGCGGGCGCATATGCCCTGCGTCCGTTGCTTCTAGTCGGCCAGCTTCACGAAACTGTCGAGCACCCGTTTCTCGCCCGCCTTTTCGAATTCGATCGTCAGCTTGTTGCCTTCCTGGCCGGTGACGCATCCATAACCGAACTTGTCGTGAAACACGCGCGCGCCGATGGCGATATCACTGCGCGGCTTGGCAGCGAAGCTGGCGGCGCTGCGCCCGGGCTCGGCCAGGCGTTTGGGTGTCGCGTCATAACCGGTGGATAGCGCACGCTGCCAGCCAGGACCGCGTGCTCCGGAGCGGTCGGGACGATTCGACGAAACATGGGCAAAGGGGTCTTCGGTCTCGGTCCAGTTGGCGCGCCACAAAGAGGCGCCGCCGGTCATGGTAGTCTCGCTCGTGATCTGCTCTTCGGGCAGTTCCTCGATGAAACGGCTGGGAATCGAGCTGGTCCATTGCCCGTAGATGCGCCTGTTCGCCGCATGCAGGATCGTGCAGCGGCGTTTGGCGCGCGTGATCGCGACATAGGCGAGGCGGCGTTCTTCCTCGAGGCTGGCGAGCCCGCCTTCGTCGATGGACCGCTGGCTGGGGAAAACGCCTTCTTCCCAGCCGGGCAGGAAAACGTGGTCGAATTCCAGCCCCTTGGCCGCGTGCATGGTCATGATAGTGACCTTTTCGCCATCGTCGGCGCGGTCGTTATCCATCACCAGGCTGACATGTTCGAGGAAATCGCCGAGCGTCTCGTATTCTTCCATCGCACGGGCGAGTTCGGTGAGGTTTTCGAGCCGGCCTGCGCTTTCGGGGCTGCGGTCCTTCTGGAGCATTTCATCGTAACCGCTTTCGGCGAGGACGGTGCGCAGCAACTCCGAGGGGGTGACTGTCTCCGCCATCTCGCGCCAATGCACGAACTGTCCGAGCAGGCCGACAAGGCTGTTCCTTGCCCGCGTCGGTAGCTCGTCGGTTTCGCACAGATCGAGGCTGGCGGCTGCGAGCGGAGCTTGCATACGGCGAGCATGACGGCGCATCGCCTCCAGCGTCTTCGCCCCGAGGCCGCGTTTGGGCTGATTGTAAATGCGTTCGAACGCTAGGTCGTCGGCGGGCTGGGCAATGGTGCGCAGATACGCCAGCGCATCGCGGATTTCGGCCCGTTCGTAGAAGCGGAAACCACCAACGATCCTGTAGTTGAGCCCGATCTGGATGAAGCGGTCCTCGAATTCGCGCGTCTGGTATTGCGCCCGCACGAGAATCGCGACCTCGTCCAGCGGCGCACCTTCCGATTCGAGCCGTTCGATTTCCTCGCCGATGCGGCGCGCTTCTTCGGGAGCATCCCATATGCCGATGATGCGCACCTTCTCGCCCGCCGGCAGTTCGGTCCACAAGGTCTTGCCGAGCCGTTCGCTATTGGCGTCGATCAGGCCCGAGGCGGCAGCGAGAATCTGAGGTGTGGAGCGGTAATTCTGCTCCAGTTTGATCACCGCCGCGCCCGGAAAATCCTTTTCGAACTTGAGGATATTGGCGACTTCTGCGCCGCGCCATGAATAGATCGACTGGTCGTCGTCCCCCACCACGCAGATATTCTTGCGGGTCTGGGCAAGCAGGCGCAGCCACAGATACTGGACCTGGTTGGTGTCCTGATATTCGTCGACGAGAATGTATTTGAAGCGCTGCTGGTACTGGCTGAGCACGTCGTGATGCTGGCGGAAAATGTTCAGCATGTGCAGCAGCAGGTCGCCGAAATCGCAGGCGTTGAGCGTTTTCAGCCGGTCCTGATAGAGCTTGTAGAACTGCGTGCCACGGCCATTGGCATAGGCTTCGTTCTCCACCGCATCGAGATCGCCTGGATTGAGGCCGCGATTCTTCCAGCGGTCGATCAGCCCGGCGAGCTGGCGCGCAGGCCAGCGCTTTTCGTCGAGATCGTTTTCCCGAATCAGTTGCTTGAGAAGGCGCAACTGGTCGTCGGTGTCGATGATGGTGTAGTTGCTTTCGAGCCCCACAAGTTCGGCATGGCGGCGCAACATTCGCGCGCCGATCGAATGGAAAGTGCCGAGCCAGGGCATCCCTTGGACTGCATCGCCGATGTGACGTCCCACACGCTCGCGCATTTCGCGCGCCGCTTTATTGGTAAAGGTGACGCAGAGGATTTCACTGGGCCATGCGCGGCGTGTTGCGATCAGGTGGGCCAGCCTTGCGGTAAGCGCCGCAGTCTTGCCTGTGCCGGCGCCAGCGAGCATCAGGACTGGCCCCTCCGTGGTGAGAACGGCTTCTCTCTGAGGCTCGTTCAAACGCTCCGCATAGGTGGGAATCCGGGCATTTTCCGGTGCGGTTGCAGGGGCAATTTCGGAAGTCATAGTCTGAGTGAACAGGTAGGGAACACCTGTGCGGCGCGCAAGAGGCGCCTCGGAACCCTCCACCCCGCTCTTGCGTATTTATGCGCGTAGGAAACCGAAATGGAGAGTTCTCCGATGCACAAATTGATGGCCGCAGGCGCTGCCGCGCTTGCTTTCACCGCTGCCCCCGCCGTTGCGCAAAACGCCAATGCGAACGAAACGGCTACCACGGCTACTACCGCTGCCGCGAACGCCAATACGCAGGCCCCGCGTTTCGTTGCCCGCGAGGTAGCGCAGACCACCCCGCCAAGCTATAAGTCTGCTTCTGGTGACAACCTTCCGGTGTGCAGCGCCAAACAGCAGGACGGCTGCATCAATAGCTGGGCGAAGAACAAAACGGGCAATCGCCCGCTGGAATACTGGCCTGGTAAGCCCGCCAGCGAAATCCCGGGTAAGCTGCCCGCGAAAAAGCCGGGCAGATAATCCAGCAAGCTTTCGGCTCGCGCTCCTTTCCTGGAAAGTATGAGCGCGGCGCTTGGAGGGGGCGGGGCTGCCATGGCGGCCTCGCCCTTTTCCTTTTTTGGCCTTTGCCGAGCTATCCTGCTTTCATCCCGGCGCGAAATCGTCACGTCTGACGCTCAGGCGTTTGCGGGGCGGGATGGGGATGTCCCCGTCCTATTGCTTGCTTTTCCCATGGCCTGCATCGTCCGTTCATCCCGATGGGGCGGGTAACAGGGTCGCGTTCGTCGCGCATGTTCGGTTCCAAGGAGAATCCCATGCGTAAGACATTTTGGTATATCGTCGGTGGCCAACTCGCCACCATCAGCATTCCGGCCATGGCGCAGGATGTGGGGGCCGATCCGGCTCATGGTGTCCAAAGCCATCCCATGCCTGAGCAAGCCCAAAATACCGATCAGACACCGGCCCATTCGGCCGCCATGGAGGCGTGGCCGGTCGAGCGCAAAGCGGCCTACGATGGCTGGACTGCCGATGCGCAAGAGTATTTCTGGACGCTCATGCCCGAGCGGCAGGAACTCTTTTTCCGCTTGAGGGATGCCGACCGGCGCGTCTTGGTCGCGATGGATGAAGCTGATCGCACCAAAGCTTGGTCGACAATCGAGAGCCGCGCTGCGGCCAAACCTGTGGATCAGGATATGTCCGCGCCCGAACCGGCGCCGGAACCGATGGAAGAAACGGACACGCCCGAAAGTCCCGAGCCCAGGGGTCGCAGCTAAGGGCGCGTCAAGCCGCGTCGGGATCCAGGCGCAATAGCCATAGGCGTGCCTTCCCGACGCGGCGTTCCGCAACGCAGTGCAGGGATTTGACCTGCACTGCATCCTTCGCGCCGGTCTCCAATGCGATCCAGGTAGAACGCTCGATCCAACCGAGACGAAGCAACCGGTCGAGTGCCACGGCTCCCGCGCTGGTACCGTATGGAGGGTCGAGCAGGATGAGATCGTGCGCCCGCTTGGCTGGCGCCAGCGCCATGACCGAGGCTTGCTGAACGGTCGACCGGGTGCGCGCGTCGAGCTTTTCGATGTTGGCTTTGATCGCTTTGATCGCGGTGCTTTCCTGTTCGACGAACAGGCAGGAGGCTGCCCCGCGAGACAGCGCTTCGAGACCCAGCGCGCCTGAGCCTGCGAACAGGTCGACCACCGAAAGGCCTTCGAAGCTCCCCAAGCGGCTGTTGAGCATGTTGAACAGCGTCTCGCGGGTACGGTCCGCGGTCGGCCGGGTCAGTTCGCCCGATGGTGCGGCCAGCTTGCGGCCGCGCCATTCGCCAGCGACGATCCTCATTCTCGGCCACCGCGCGCCAGTTCGCGCTTGAACCCCATCACATCGCCGCGCTTCAACTCGGTCGCCTGCCCGCGCGGCAGGTCGCCGATATGGAAGGGGCCGTAGCCGATACGCAGCAAACGGTTCACCTCGAGGCCGAGATGTTCGAGCACACGGCGGACCTCGCGGTTCTTGCCTTCGCGCAAAGTCAATTCGATCCATCGGTTGCGACCCGAACCCCGTTCGAGATTCGCTTCGATGCGGCCATAGCGGATGCCGTCGATTTCCACCCCTTCGATCAATTCGTCGAGTTGGGCCTGCGTTACGTCTCCGAATGCACGGGCACGGTATGTGCGCGGTACACCTGAAGAGGGCAGTTCCATGGCCCGCTTCATTTCGCCATCATTGGTGAGCAGCAGCAGGCCTTCGGTGTTGTAGTCGAGCCGACCTACCGGCATCACGCGCCCGGCATCGTTGGGCAAAGCGTTGCGCAAGGCGGCGTAGATCGTCGTGCGGCCTTTGGGGTCGTGTTCGGTGGTGAGCATGCCAGCAGGCTTGTGAAATGCGAACAGGCGTGTTTCTTCCGGCTTTCCGACTGGTTTGCCATCAACCGTAACGCCGTTGAGGCTGGTTAGTTTGACCGCCGGCGTGTCCAGCACCTTGCCGCCGATCGCCACGCGTCCATCGGCAATCATGCGCTCGACCTCGCGCCGACTGGCAACGCCTGCACGGGCCAGCAACTTGGCGATCCGGTCGCCTTCCTCGGGTAATCGCTTATCGGCCATGGGGCCGCAGCTAGGCGCTCAACCTGCCGCCCGCAAGGCTTCTTCGACTGTCTCGTGATAGCGACGGATGCCGCCTTCCATGGTGCCGAGGGTGAGATGGGGTATCGCCCCCGTCGCAAGCCCTTGTTGGCCGAGTTCGGCTGCGCGGAAGTCTTCGCTCGCGAAGACCCCGCCGTCCAGGAGCGCCCAACTGCGTTCCCAATGGTCGCGCGCCTTTTCGGTGGCGGGATGTTCCGGAATCAACATGAAATCTTCGACTAACGTGCGGTCATGGGCCTGGGGCATCATAACCATGACGTTTATGTAGTCGGGGCTGGGAATGACCAATGCACCGGGAAGCATTTGATAGGCATAGGTCACCACCCTTCGCAGCGCGGCCATGTCGGTCAGGTCGACGCTCTCCATATCCTCAAGCCGCCCAACCGCACTGCGCGCATGGGGGCCGATCATATCGCCGCTGGTGGCCCCGTCCTTGAAGAACGGTCCGATGGTCTTCGCGTGGAGCCGCGTCACATGGTAACTTTCCAGGAAAGCATCCATGATCAGCTTCCAATTTCCGGCGACTTCGTGGGTCTTGCGGCGGAACAGGACCTGATCGCTCATGCCCAACGCATCGAAATCCGCGCCGATCTCTTCGGCGAAGGAGAAGTCGGTATGGCCCTCTTTCGGGCAGAACCAGATCAGCCCGCCGGTTTCCCTGCTGGGCAGCTCGACAAGGCCATAATCTCCTTTGTCGAGGCCAGGGAAGGTATCGGCACGGGGGAGCGCGAGCAGGCGCCCGTCCACCGCATAAGTCCACGCGTGATAGGGGCAAACGAGTTTCTTGCCGCACTGCACCTCATGGCCTTCGACCAGCCGTGTGCCGCGATGACGGCAGACATTCAGGAAAACATGCGCCAGCCCCTGCGCATCGCGCGTGATCAGTAGGGGGCGGCCCGTTGCATCGTGCGGTACTGCCATGCCCGGATCGGGCAGAAGCGCCGAAGGACACAGGATCTGCGGCAGCCGATCATAGATCGCGGCTTTCTCGCGCGCCCAGTATTCAGGATCGGTATAGACGTGCGTTGGCACGGTACTGGCTTCGGCGGCGTCACGCTTCCGACCCTCGGCGATGTCCCGCGCCAGCGCGAGCATGCCATCGGTCGGACGGTGGGTAGATTGTTTGGTGTCGACAGCGCTCATGACGCCTGTTCCTCGCTCTCTCTCCCGGCTAGTGTCGCAAAAAACCGGCGCAAACGGAAGGACGCTAGGGAATGGCAGACGCAGCGGTCGCGACGAAGAAAAAACCTGGCTGGCGTACGCTTGTCCGTTCGTTAAAAAACCCCAAGAGCGGCTATATGGCCCTGTTCGGCTTTGCGCAGGGATTGCCGCCCGCATTGTTTCTCGGAACGCTCTATGCCTGGCTCAGCGAGGCAGAGATCGATCTGGAGACCATGGGCGTGTTCTCGCTGGTCGGGCTGGCTTATGCTTTCCAGTTCCTCTGGTCGCCGCTGCTCGACAAGGTCGATATTCCCGGTCTTCGGAAGCTGGGCAAGCGCAAGCAGTGGATCGCGCCCATGCAGCTGATCGTGGGCATCGCCTTGTTGGTAATGAGTTTCCTCGATCCCAAGTCGGCACTCGGCTGGTTCAGCCTGTTGGCGGCCATCGGAGCTTTCGCCAGCGCGACGCAGGATATCGCCATCAACGCATGGCGCATCGATGTGGCGGACGAGGAGGCGACGCTCGACATCCTTTCCACCATCACCCAGATGGGCTTTCGCCTCGCAGCGCTGATCGGAGGCGCTTTGGGCCTTATCATCGCAGAGAGGATCGGCTGGCCGCAGACCTATGTGATCATGGGCGCGATCATGCTGGCCATCGGCATTGCCGGCCTGTTCGCGCCGGATGCGAACGTTGCCAAGCGATCCGCAGCATTGGTGGCGGCCAATGAGGAAGAGGTGGCCGAGCTATACAATATGGGCGAGATCACCGAGAAGGTACGTAATCGTGCGCTCTTGGCGGTCGGCCTGCTGTGGGCGTGGGCGATCGGCACGGTCGTGGTCTTTATGGTGCGATCCATGACGGCGGCCCCCGGCGCGCGCCCGGATGTGACCCAGTTCACCACCACTTACGGTCCGCTTATCGTCATCGCTACAGTGGTTCTCCCGGCGTTCATCGCCGCATGGGTCGCCAAGCAGAAGCGCGATGGCACCAATGTAATTACCGCCGCCCCCGGGGTCGGGGCAGGGCACACGGTCAAGTTCACCGACCATCTCTACCGCGCGCTCGTGCTGCCTTTGGTCGAGTTCGTCGGGCGTATGGGCTGGTCGCTCGTGTTGATCCTGGCGCTAGTGCTGACCTACCGTATCTGCGATTCGATTTGGGGTGTCTTCGCCTATCCTTTCTATCTCGGGGAGCTGAACTACACCGGGGACGAAGTGGCCTTTGCCTCCAAGTTCTTCGGCGTATTTGCCATCATCCTCGGCCTGGCACTGGGCGGCTGGATCATCACCGTCATGGGCAGGATGTTCACGCTCACACTGGGGGCGGCGCTGGCTGCCGCCACAAACTTGCTTTACGCGGATCTCGCCATTGGCGGCGGGACGATGCAGGCGGCCAGTGACGCCATTGGCTTCACCGCCTTGGTGAACTTCATTGCGGGCGTGTTCCAGATGCCGGAATCCGAAGGGCTGGCGCGGCTGACCTTCACGATCTTCTGGGAAAACCTTGCTATCGGGATCGCGGGGGCGGCCTATATCGCCTGGCTGTCGAGCATCGTGGCGAAGCGCTATGCTGCGGTGCAATATGCCCTGCTCGCCAGCCTCACCCTGCTCGTCGGGACGCTTGGCCGAGGCGCTCTCGGGCAGATGATCGAGGATCGTGGATATTACTTCGTCTTCATCTTCACCGCGCTGATCGGCATCGTCGCGGTGGTGTTGTGCATTCTGGAATGGATCCGCGAGAGCAGGTCCAAATTGGCGGCCGGGATCGTCGCGCCCGAGGCGGGGGAAGCCCTGCCTGCGGAGTGACTTGCGTAGTCCAGCGAGCTGCGCGGCAAGTTCGCGGTAACCATTGATCTCTAGAATCGATTCCCATGACAGAGGGTGCGCAGAACGCTGATATGGATGACCGCCAATATGCGCGATTGGTTCTCGGAGTGCCCGCCACCCTTGAGACGCTCGACGCGCGCTTGAGGGTCGAGATCGTCGACATCTCGCAAGGTGGCGCGCACGTCCTCCTGCCGAACGACGACGCTTTCGCGAAGGACTGTCTGCTTGTCTGGCTGCGTTTCGAAGCCTTTGGCACCGTCATCTGGCGCAAGGGTGCCCATATCGGCATCGTCTTCGAAAAGCCGTTGTCGCACACGACGATTTTCGAAACGCGCAAGAATGCCGCGTCGATTCTCGAGCAGGAGGCTGCCAAGATCGAAAACGAGGCCAGAAGCTGGGCGCAGGGGGCCAGGCGCCTTTAGGACACCATCTCGTGGTTCAGCCGTAGCACTTCTCCCGCCAGGTACAGCGAGCCCGCGATGAGAACCGGATAATCATCCGCCGCGATGGCGCGTAGCGCATTCTCGATACCAGCGGCGGCACGGGCCTCCGGACCGAATGCGTCCACCGGATGGCTATCATGGCCGGGCACGGGGACCACCTGAAGCGTCCGAATCCGGCCTTCCAGGGGATCCAGCAGTGCGCGCGGGTCCTTATTGGCCAGCATCCCCAGAACGAGATGGAACTGCCCGTCCAGGGAGCCCGCGATCGCTTCGCCCGCACTGCGATTGTGGCCCCCGTCCAGAAGGATAGGCCGTTCTGCGACCAGCGCGGTCAGCGGCCCCTGCGAAAGGGCGTGCAGGCGGCCCGGCCAGATCGTTTTCTGCATCCCTGAGCACAGGGATTGCTCGGTGATCGGCAAGCTTTTCTGATGGCGCAGCATAGCTGCGGCCAGGCCCGCATTGCGATATTGATGCGCGCCGGGAAGAGACATTTGAGGCAGTTCGAAGCGACCCTCCCGGTCGCGATAATGCCCGCCCTGCAACGTATCGACAAACCAGTCCCGACCCGCCTCGAACAGAGGTGCCGACACCTTATCCGCCTGCTCCCGGATCGCGGCAAGCGCTTCCGCTGGATAGCCGCCCGCGACCACCAAAGGGACGCCGGATTTCGCGATCCCGCCCTTCTCGAAGGCGATGCGCGCCATGGGGGCGATGGGTACTCCCTCCTCGGGCGCGAGGAGGAACCGTTCGTGATCGATCCCAAGCGCTGCAATGCCGCAGGCGAGGAGGACATCGGGACCCAGCACGTTGGTCGCATCGAACCTCCCGCCGAGGCCGACTTCGACCACACAGGCATCGGCGGGAATGCGCGCGAATTCGGTGAATGCGGCGGCAATCGTAATCTCGAAGAAGCTCGGATTGAGATCCTCGCCCATATTGAGCACTTCGCATAGCAAATCCGCCAGCCGATCGTCCTCGATCAGTTCGCCTGCAAGCCGAATGCGTTCGTTATAGCGCACCAAATGCGGGCTTGTGGTAACATGGACCGCATACCCTTCCGCTTCCAGCATTGCGCGCAGAAAGGCGCAGGTCGATCCCTTGCCGTTGGTCCCGGCGACATGGAACACCGGCGGCAATTCGTGATGTGGATTGCCGAGCCGGTCGAGCAGCGTGCCAATGGTCTCCAGGCCAAGCCGCCCGTCGGGCACGGAGAGCGTCGCCAGCCGGTCGAGCTGGGTTTGGACGGCGGGATGATCGGAGCGGGCGAAGTCCCGCATGATGCGGCTCAGGCAGCCTCGGCAGGGGCGAGATAGTCGAGCAAGGTCGACAGCGTATCCTTAAGGTCGTGGCGGTGCACCACCATGTCGACCATGCCGTGCTTGTGCAAATACTCGGCACGCTGGAAACCGTCGGGCAGTTGCTCGCGGATCGTGTCCTGGATAACGCGCTGGCCGGCAAAGCCGATAAGCGCGCCCGGTTCGGCTATGTGGACATCGCCTAACATGGCGTAGCTGGCGGTGACACCGCCCGTAGTGGGGTCGGTCAGCACGACGATGTAGGGCAGACCCGCTTCCTTCAGGCGGCGCGTCATCACCGTAGCCTTGGGCATCTGCATCAGGCTGAGAATGCCTTCCTGCATCCGTGCGCCGCCCGCTGCGGTCACCACGATATAGGGGCAGTGGCGCGTCAGCGCGCGTTCGGCGCCCTGACAGAAGGCGGTGCCCACCGCCATGCCCATCGAACCGCCCATGAAACCGAAATCCTGCACGCCCACGACCGCGGATTTGCCCTCGATCGCACCGGAGCCGACGAGGAAGGCATCCTTATGCGGGCTCTTGGCGCGCGCTTTCTTGAGCCGGTCGGTGTATTTCGACGTATCGCGGAACTTGAGCGGGTCTTCCTTCACATTGGGAATGGGGAGCACCTCATAACCCTCGTCGAGAAGTTGGCGCAGGCGCTCGTCCGCACCGATGCGGCCATGATGGTCGCAGCGCGGGCAAACGAAGGCGTTCTCTTCATATTCCTGCGCGAACACCATCTGCTGGCAGCTAGGGCACTTGACCCACAGGTCCTTGTCGGTGCTGCGCTTGGACAGCGAGGTGATCGAATTGCGTACGCGAGTGAACCAGTTCATGGGTGGGCCTTAAACGGAGTTGGCCGGAGCTAAAAGCCCCCTCTTCTTCAGAGGAGGGGGTTGGGGGGTGGTGAAGAACCCAGGCCGGATCCGGCAGGCGCATGCCGCAGGCACAACCCTACTACGACTAGTGCCCGCTGCGCAGACGCAAGTCTCGTTGCCCGTCCTCTGAAGGAGAGGGGCGTTATCGGGCAGTCCGCATCGCCTGCGAAAGTGCCGAAGTCAGCTCGCGCAGCTTCGCGGGGGCGGTCGTGCCATGCTCGGCGACCAGATCGACCAGCGCCGAGCCCACGACCACGCCATCGGCCACACGCGCGATCTCCGCCGCCTGCTGGGGCGTGCGCACGCCGAAGCCGACCGCGACGGGAATGTCGGTCGCCTTCTTGATCCGGCTGACGTTGGCCTCGATCGACTCGATGGCGGCCTGCTGCATGCCGGTGATGCCAGCGACCGCGACGTAATAGAGGAACCCCTGCGAGCCATCGACCACGGCGGGCAGGCGCCGGTCGTCGGTGGTCGGCGTGGCGAGGCGGATGGGGGCGATGCCATGCGCGCGAAGATGCGGGCCAAGCGCATCGTCTTCCTCCGGCGGGATATCGACGCAGATCACGCCGTCGACGCCGGCATCCTTCGCTGCGGAAGCGAACCAGTCCGGCCCGCGCCGGATCATCGGATTGGCATAGCCCATCAGCACGAGAGGCACCTTGGGATGGCGCTTACGGAACTCGGCCGCGATGCGCAGCACATCGGCGGTGGTCGTTCCCGCCCCGAGCGAGCGAATATTGGCCTGCTGGATCGCCGGGCCATCGGCCATGGGATCGGTGAAGGGCATTCCCAGCTCGATGACATCCGCGCCGCCTTCGACCAGCGCGTCGAGATTGGCTGCGGTATCGCCGTCGCCCGCGGTGAGGAAGCAGACGAGTGCGGGGTGAGGCTTGGCGAAGGCGTTGGAGAGGCGCGTCATCGAATGGCCCCCTCACCTTTAGGGGAGGGGGTTGGGGGAGGGGGCGTCATCCGATCGATAATCACGCCCAGTCGATGAAGGACTCCCTCCATATTCGACATTACGTCCGAATTCGAAAACCTGACCACTGCATATCCCTGTTCTTCCAAATAACGCGTCCGCATAACGTCGTAGTTTTCGCTGCCAGCGTGCGTATCACCGTCAAGCTCAATCACCAGCTTTGGCTCATTCGCAGCAAAATCGGCGATGAATTTCCCGATGACCTTCTGTCTGCGAAACTTGATCGCGCGAAACCGCGTCGCTCTCAGTTCATTCCACATGCGAGCCTCGGGCTCGGGCATGCTCTTGCGCATGTTCTGCGCGTGTTTCAGCGAGTTGGCGTCTCTCATTCCCCTCTCCCAACCCTCTCCCCTGAAGGGGAGAGGGCTAGATATTCACTCCCAGCCGCTCGGCTACGGTGAAGATGTCCTTGTCGCCGCGTCCGCAGAGGT
Source organism: Erythrobacter sp. SN021 (assembly GCF_021864455.1). NCBI lineage: Bacteria > Pseudomonadati > Pseudomonadota > Alphaproteobacteria > Sphingomonadales > Erythrobacteraceae > Erythrobacter > Erythrobacter sp. SN021. Next base: position 533,495 of record NZ_JAKKUW010000001.1, on the reverse strand, counting down.
TCGCGAGAATCACGCTGTCCTTGGGCATCTCCTTCGCGCGCTTGGCCACCGCCGCGATGGCGTGGCTGGGTTCGAGCGCGGGGATGATGCCCTCGGTGCGGCAAAGAAGCTGGAAGGCTTCGAGCGCTTCCTCGTCTGTAATCGCGGTGTATTCGACGCGGCCGGTGTCCTTCAGCCAGGCATGTTCGGGGCCGATGCCGGGATAGTCGAGCCCGGCGCTGATCGAGTGGCCCTCGGTGATCTGGCCGTCCTCGTCCTGCAGCAGGTAAGTCTTGTTGCCATGGAGTACGCCGGGGAAGCCCCCGAGCAGGCTGGCGGCGTGTTCATCGCCATCGAGGCCGTGGCCCGCTGCTTCGACCCCGAGCATCTTCACGTCCGCATCGTCGAGGAACGGGTGGAACAGGCCGAGCGCGTTGGAACCGCCGCCGATCGCCGCCACCAGCAGGTCGGGCAGGCGGCCGATGCGGTCCTGCATCTGCTGGCGCGCCTCCTTGCCGATTACGCTCTGGAAATCGCGCACCAGCTCGGGATAGGGATGCGGGCCTGCCGCCGTGCCGATGATGTAGAAAGTGTCGTGGACGTTCGCGACCCAATCGCGCAGCCCTTCGTTCATCGCATCCTTCAGCGTGCCTCGGCCGCTGGTCACGGGGACGACTTCGGCTCCCAATAGCTTCATGCGGAAGACGTTGGGCGATTGCCGCCGCACGTCTTCCGCGCCCATATAGACCACGCAGGGCAGGCCGAAGCGCGCGCAGACCGTGGCGGTGGCGACACCGTGCTGGCCCGCGCCGGTTTCCGCGATAATGCGCGTCTTGCCCATGCGGATCGCGAGCAGGATCTGCCCGATGCAATTGTTGATCTTGTGAGCGCCGGTGTGATTGAGCTCGTCGCGCTTGAACCACACTTGCGCACCGCCCAGCGCCTCGGTCAGCCGCTCAGCGAAATAGAGCGGAGAAGGACGGCCGACATAGTGTTCCAGCAGATCGTCGAATTCGCGCTGGAATTCGGGATCGGCCTGCGCCGCGCGATACTCGCGCTCCAGATCGAGTACGAGCGGCATGAGCGTTTCGGCCACGAAGCGCCCGCCATAATCGCCGAAATGCCCGCGTTCGTCTGGCTGGTTGCGAAAGGAATTGGGTGTGGAATCGGTCATTGCGATCCCCATGCCGCCCTGTCATCGCGAAGTCGAGACAAGTTAGATTGCGTTCGTGGTACCCTGCCTTGGCCCCTATGAACGGACTATGCAGCGCGGACGGCTTTGCAGAAGGCCGAAATCTTGTCTGAGTCCTTCACCCCTGCCGCACTTTCTACTCCGCTCGAGGTGTCGACAAGGGGGGCTCCGGTACGAGAAATGGCTTCGGCGACATTCGCGGGGCTCAGGCCGCCCGCAAGCCCCCAGCCGATCTCGCCGCGATAGGGGGCGACGAGTGACCAGTCGAAACGCAGCCCCATTCCTCCTGGAAGGGCCGCATCTTTGGGGGTCTTCGCATCGAAAAGGATGAGGTCGGCGATTTCGCGATACCGATCCGCCGAAGCCACATCCTCTGCATTCGCCACCGGCAATGCCTTCCACACGGAAAGGCGGAACCGCTCTTTCACCTGTGCCACGCGCTGCGGCGTTTCGTTGCCATGTAACTGAACGGCGTCCAGCCGACCGGCGCGAACAGCTTCGGCAATGGTCCCGTCATCCGCATCGACGAACAGGCCAACCCGGCCGATCGCCGCACCCGCCCGCCCCGCCAGCGCTGCCGCGGCGCGGGCATCGATATGGCGGGGGGAGGGGGGAAAGAACACAAAGCCGGCGAAGTCAGCCCGTGCGGCAATTGCGGCGTCGAGCGCGTCAGGGCTGGAAATTCCGCAGATCTTGATCGCGGTGGCCATGTGGCGACCTCTCTAAAGCGTCGCCTCGATCGCGCGCGCTGCCTGTGCCGGGTCGTCGGCGCGGCTGATCGGGCGACCGATCACGAGCACGCTCGCCCCATGGTCACGCGCCTGGCGCGGCGTGACGACACGCTTCTGATCGCCAACCGCGCTGCCCGCCGGGCGCAGACCGGGAACGACGAAGAAACCGTCCTTCCATTGGTCGTGAACCGATTTGATCTCTTGACCCGAGCAGACGATCCCGTCGAGACCGGCGTCTTTCGAGAGTTCGGCAAGGCGCATGACATGATCGTGTGCGCTGCCCTCTACTCCGGTCCGCTCGAGGTCCCGCTGGTCCATACTGGTCAGCATCGTGACACCGACCACCTTGGTGTGCTCTGCTGCCGCGGCCTTGGCATCTTCAAGCATTGCGCGGCCACCGCTGGCATGAACGGTGACGATGGACGGCTCAAGCACATGGATGGCCTGCATCGCCCCGGCGACCGTGTTGGGAATGTCGTAGAACTTGAGATCGAGAAAGATCGGCAGCCCCACCTGAGCGATCAGATGGACGCCGTGCGCCCCATGCGCGCAGAAGAACTCGAGCCCGAGCTTGATACCGCCAACGTGGCCCTTGACCTTCTTGGCGAGAGCGACGCCGTCCTCGAGCCGGGTGACATCGAGGGCAAGGTAAATCGGATTGGTCATGCCGGTTTCGAAGGCTCAGGATCGACAGGATTGTTCGGCGCGGATGCGGAAGTCTGGCCCTGTGCGTCCGGTGCTCCGGGCACAGGCGCGTCCTTCGCAACGGGCGCAGGCGCGGGCGTGGCCAGTCGGTTCGTCGCCGTTTCGAGCGCGCTGATGCGCCGTGCCGCGCGCCATTTGCTCGCCCGGTGCAGCAACCACATCGGAACCAAACCCAGCAGGAAGGCGACGATGACCAAGGCAGGCAATTTGGTTTCGAGCACGAGATTGGACCAGATCTGCACCTCGACAGGCTTCCAGTTGAAGAAGCTGAAAGCCAGCAAGGCGAAGAGCAGCAAGGCCCAGACGATGGTGCGCACGATCTGCATATGAGGCTTCCCCTTATGTCCGTTGAGCCAATGCTAGGCCGCGCGAGCGCGTGCGTCTAGCCGAAGACCCGCGCGAAGATCGTATCCACGTGCTTGAAGTGGTATTCGAGGTCGAATTTCTCCTCGAGCTGCTGTTCCGACAGCGCCGCCGTCACCTCTTCGTCCTGCTTGAGCAGGTCGAGCAGCATCAGCTTGCCATCCGATTCCCAGACTTTCATCGCATTGCGTTGCACCAGGCGGTAGGCGTCCTCGCGGCTGACACCGTTCTGAGTCAGAGCCAGCAATACGCGCTGCGAATGGATAAGGCCGCCCATGCGATCCATGTTCGCTTGCATACGATCGGGATAGACCAGCAGCTTGTCGATCACGCTGGTGAGGCGCGCGAGCGCGAAGTCGAGCGTGATGCAGGCATCGGGGCCTATGAAACGCTCTACAGAAGAGTGCGAAATATCGCGCTCGTGCCACAGCGCCACGTTTTCCAAAGCAGGCAGGGCATAGGCGCGGATCATGCGCGCCTGGCCGGTGAGGTTTTCGGTCAGGATCGGGTTGCGCTTATGCGGCATCGCGCTCGACCCCTTCTGGCCGGGCGAGAAATATTCCTCCGCTTCAAGAACTTCAGTGCGCTGCAAGTGGCGCACTTCGACAGCGAGACGTTCGATCGAACCGGCAATCACGGCCAGGGTCGAAAAGAACATGGCATGGCGGTCGCGCGGGATGACCTGCGTCGAAACCGGTTCGACCGATAGGCCCAGCTTGTCCGCGACGTGCTGCTCGACCAGCGGGTCGATATTGGCGAAAGTGCCGACAGCGCCGGAAATCGCGCAAGTGGCGATTTCCTCGCGCGCGGCGATCAGGCGCTTTTTGCACCGGTCGAATTCGGCATAGGCCTGCGCCAGCTTGAGGCCGAAGGTGACCGGTTCCGCATGGATGCCGTGGCTGCGGCCGATGGTCGGCGTGTATTTGTGCTCTTCGGCGCGGTGCCGGATCGCGGTGAGCAGCGCATCCAAGTCCGCCAGCAGGATGTCCGCCGAACGCGCGAGCTGTACCGCCAGCGTCGTATCGAGCACATCGCTGGAGGTCATGCCCTGATGCATGAAACGGGCCTCGTCGCCGACATTATCCGCAACCCAGGTCAGGAAGGCGATCACATCGTGCTTGGTCACCGCTTCGATGGCATCGATCGCTTCGACATCGATTGCGGGATCGGTTGCCCACCAGTCCCACAGAGCCTTTGCGGCACTTTCCGGCACGACGCCCAGTTCGCCGAGCTTCTCCGTCGCATGGGCCTCGATCTCGAACCAGATGCGATACTTCGCCTCCGGCTCCCACAGGGCGGACATTTCGGGACGGGCGTAACGGGGGACCATGGGGAGCTCCGGCTAAGAGAGGAACGAGCCAGCCCGCTAAGGATGTGCGGTGCGAAAAGCAAGGCAGTGACGGAACGAGGGGCACGAGTGTTTCGACCCGCGACCGAGCGAAGCGATTTGTTTTGTCGACAAGCCGTTGGCAAACAATACAGTTCCAAATAAAGTCGAAATTCAGCAATCAAACAGGGTCTTCTGCATGCGTCGCCAAATAGCTGCCGTTTCGTTTATTGCCTTATCGGCATCCTCCGCTTTTGCTGGTGAGACCGTTCTCTACGAGGCTACTCCTGCATGGGTGGAAGCCGCGACGATCGACGACACGTCGCGCGCTTCCGGTTCCCCGATCATCTTGATCGATGAGCAGTCGAGAATCGAAGATGGTCAGCTGTGGACGTATCGGGAAACGGCGATCGCGCTCGATTCACCCGAGGCGCTGACTCAACTGGGGACCCTCGCCGCATCCTGGATGCCCGACAAGGGAGATCTGCGTGTGCACCGCGCCGAGCTGATGCGCGACGGGCAGAACATCGACTTATTGGCCGGAGATCAACGGTTCGAGGTCTTGCGGCGCGAAGCAAAGCTCGAATCGCGGATGCTCGACGGAATGCTGACTGCGACCATGCCGGTCGCCGGTGCACGAATCGGCGATGTATTGCGGCTCGCCTATTCGACTACGGTGCAGGATCAGGCTATGGGTGATCATGTTCAATGGTTTGCGGCCCTGATCGCCAAGCCGTTTCCGCTGGCGGATGGCCGGGTTCGTGTTTCCTGGCCGCGGGACCTTCCGGTGAGTCGCGTGCGGCTCGGGGACGCGGAGGTGCCTGAACCTAAGCTCGTCGATGGGTTCTATATCTGGGAAGCCGACCTGCCGGTGGCCAAGCCCACCGAAATGCCGTCGGACGCGCCAGATCGGTACTTGGCCGGCAATCTCATGCAGTTGGGAACCTATGCAGATTGGCGGGACGTGTCGCGCCAGATGGCCTCGCATTACGACGTCGCCGGGACGGTGGGCAGCGGAGCGCTGGCAGACGAGATCGCGCGCATAGCCGGGGCGAGCGACGATCCGCTCGAGCGCGCGGCAATGGCTTTGCGCGTCGTGCAGGACGAAATCAGCTATCTTTCCAATGGTCTCGACGGTGGAAATTACCTTCCGCAAATGCCCCAGGAAACGTGGGAAAAGCGGTACGGTGATTGCAAGGCCAAATCGGTCTTGCTGCTGGCCATGTTGCGCGAACTCGAGGTGCCTTCCGAGGTTGTCCTGGTGCGGTCGAAAGGGGGCGATATCTTGCCTGACCTTGCCCCTATTCCGGGCAACTTCGACCATATGATCGTGCGTGCGGAAATCGCCGGTCAGAGCTATTGGCTGGATGGTACGGGATCGGGCACGCGGGCCGATACGATTGATACGATCCCGCGATTTCACTACGCGCTGCCCTTGCGGAACGAAGGCGCATCTCTGATGGCGCTCGGATCGCGCCCGCAATCGACGCCCGATCGCATCGTGCGGATCAGCCTGGATCAACGTGCCGGCGTCGTCTTGCCGGCATTGGTCGATGTCGAAGTCGAGTTCCGCGGCGTAGCGGGCGCACCGTGGCGAGTGATCGCCGAACAGAACGATGAAACCGTGATTGAGGATGCCGTGTCATCGGGGCTGCATTCGGTTATCGGCGACATGGCACTGTACCAACCCTCGGTCCGGTACGATGCGGATACGGGTGTCGCAACGATCAGTGCCCGGGGTATTCGCACGACTTCGTGGCGCAGGGATCGTTCGATTTACGAACTCGACATACCCTCGGAAGCGGCCCGGATGGTGAACTTCGATGCCGACCGTGCACGCGCGGCGTGGAAGGGCATACCTTTGCGGCTCAACGGACCGCTCTTTTATCGCAGCGAGTTCGAAATACTGCTTCCCGAAGGCGACGAGAATTTTCGGATCGACGGGGCTGGTAAGGCGACGCAAACCATCGGTGGGGTGGAACTGGCGTCAGATGCGCAGATCGAGGATGCGCGCTTCACGCTGATGCAAACCATGCGCAGTGTTGCCGACGAGCTACCGGCCACCGATCTATCCGCCGCGCGCCGGGAATTGGTTAGATTCGATCGCGCGCTTCCGGTGCTGAAATCCACCGGGGACGTGCAACAGGCGTGGGAATATACCGGGCCGCAGCGCAAACGGCTGACGGCGCTGGAGGCGGCCTATGCGCGGCTAATCGCCGAGGCGGAACCGGACGAGTCTCGACAGTTGCTCAATCGCGCGAACTTCCGTTCGGGCGTTTTCGATTTCGCAGGGGCGCTCGAAGACATCAATGCGGCACTCCAAATCGAGGCGACCAGCGCTCTCTACGGAGACCGTTCCTTCCTTCATCGCCAAATGGGCGATCTCGAAACCGCGCTTGCCGATTTGCAAATGTACGAGGAGCTCAGCGGGAAGGGCGAGACCTACCACAGCCAAATCGAACTGCTCGCGCTGTTGGGGCGGACGGACGAGGGCTTGCAGTTGGCCGAGGAGTATCGTGCGCTAACCGACGACCCGGTCTCTGCGGAAACTGCCATGGCGACTGCGCTTGGATGGTCGGGCGAAGCCGAAGAAGGGCTTCGTCTGCTCGAAGACCTGTTGGTTCGCCGTCCGGGCGATGGTCCACTGCTGAATGCGATCTGCTGGCACGCGGCCACATTCGATATCGTGAACCCGGACAGAATGAAGACCTGTGTAGGGGCGGTCGAGAAAAGCGAGTACGCTCCCGGCGTGCTCGACAGCCGCGCTTTCGCCCATCTGCGTCTTGGTGATCTTGATGCGGCACTGGCCGATCTGAACTCGGTCCTGGTGGCCAGCCCCGGTTTAGCCGAGTCGCGTCTCTTGCGTGGTGTGGTCAGAGTGATGCAGGGTGATGATGCTGGCCAGGAGGATATCGACCTGGCACTGTCCATCAGGCCGTCCCTGGCTGAAACCTACGCGGCGTGGGGCCTGAAATTTTAGGCCCTGCCGGGCTTTAGATCAGCCCTTTCGCGCGCAAGGACACGTTGCCTTGACGCCCGATTATGATGTGGTCGTGCACGGTCACACCTAGCAGACGCCCCGCCTCTGCGATGCGCGACGTGATGGCGATGTCCGCCCGGCTGGGTTCGGGGCTGCCGCTGGGGTGATTGTGCACGAGAATCAGCGCGGTCGCGCCGATGTCGAACGCCTTGCGAATGATTTCGCGCGGGTGGATTGCGGCTTCGTCGATCGACCCTTCACCCAGCAGATGATCGAGGATCAGTCGATTCTGCGCATTGAGATAGAGGACGCGGACCCGTTCATGATTGAGGTGCGCCATGTCGATCGCGAGATAATCGAGCAGGGCCTGCCAACTGCCGAGCACCGGCTTGTCCTGTACCGCGCCGCGGGCCATGCGTTTTGCCGCGAGGTTGACTGCGTATAGCGCAGCGGCGCTCGCTTCGCCCAAGCCTTTTACCTGTTGGAGCGCCCGAGGGTCGGCCGCCAAAACGGCTGACAGCGAGCCGAAATGCGCGATCAACAATTTGGCGAGCGGTTTTGTGTCGCCTTGGCGAATGGCGGAAAACAGCAAGAATTCGAGCAATTCGTAGTCGGCGAGGGCCTCGGCTCCGCCCGACAGCAATCGCTGACGGAGCCGATCGCGATGGCCTTTACCAGCATGTTCTGCCGATTTTTTTCGATTCCCCGGCAACCATTCCCCCATGCACGGCGTTTCCGGCACTTGCATTGCCTTTGGAGAGCACAAGGCGCAAGTGTGGGTTCGATGGAGCGGGACGCAAACGACAATCCTTTGGCGGTAGAAGACGATCTCGTCCGCCGCGCACGCTGGCAGCAGAAGCGCTGGGCCATACCTGGCATTCTGCTCGCCTTGCTCGTGGCCGCTGGCATAGCGGCCTGGTTTTCTCGCGAGAGTATCGTCGATGATATCATCCGCGATCAGCTCGACGCCAATGGCATTCCGGCCACCTACACGATCGATCGGGTAGGCGGGCAGACGCAGATATTTTCCGATGTTGTCCTAGGCGATCCCGATGAGCCCGATTTCACGGCCAAACGTGTCATCGTCAGCCTGCGCCACCGGTTTGGCACTCCGGAAATCGGCGGCGTCACGCTGGTGGAGCCGCGGATCTACGGTGCTTTTCGTAACGGGGAGCTCACTTTCGGAGCCCTCGACAGCCTGCTTTTCGGACCCAGCGAGGAACCGGCCGGTCTGCCGAACCTGAACCTTACAATCCGCGACGGGCGCGGGCTGGTGGAAACCGATTACGGTCCGATCGGGCTCAGCCTCGCCGGATCGGGACTGGTCAGCCATGGCTGGGAAGGGGCGCTGGCCGTGATCGCTCCCGAATTGGTCGTGGAGGGTTGCGAAACGGGGCGCGTGAGCGCCTATGGCAAGCTCACCACCGTTTCGGGAGAGCCGCAATTCTCCGGCCCGCTCCGGCTCGCATCGCTCATCTGCGAGGAACGGTCTCTCAAGCTGGCGAATTATGCGATGGACCTCACCGTTGCGGCGGATACGCGGCTGTCCAATCCTTCGATCGAGGCGCGGCTCGAGGGTGGCGAAACGCGGATAGCGGAAAATTCTGCATCGGCGATGCTCGGTACTGTGCGCGCACAGATGCGTGATCGGTTGACCACCGCGCGCTTCTCGCTCGCGGCGCGCGGAGTCGATACGCCGCAAGCATTGGCCGCCGTCTTGACTGCCGAAGGGCAGTTTCGCGCGAGCGACGGTTTCGAGCGCCTCCAGCTCGATGGCGAGTTGGAGGGTAATGGTCTGCGGCTGGGCCGCGAACTGATCGCCACGGTGGAATCGCTCGCAAAGACAGGCGACGGGACGTTCATCGCTCCGCTCACCCGTAAACTGGCGAGAGCGCTGCAGGCGGAAACCCGCGGTAGCGCGCTGAATGCGGAGGTACGGCTGCGCCTTGACCCGAACGGCTATTCGCTCCTGACGCCAAGAGCCGAACTGCGCGGCGGGAGCGGTGCCCGGCTCATCTCCCTATCCCGGGTCGAGATTGCCGCCCAAGGCGATGAGATGCCCCGTGTCGCGGGCAATATCGCCACCGGCGGCACGAATATGCCGCGCGTGTCCGGACGGATGGAGCGGAGCGAATCGGGAGGATCGATCTTTCGCCTGGCGATGGAACGGTATGAGGCGGGTGATGCAGCGCTCAGCGTGCCGCAGGTCGTGATCGCGCAAGGCGCGGGCGGGGCGCTGGGCTTTTCCGGCAGGGTGCTGGCGAGCGGCACGCTCCCTGGCGGTTCGGCCACGAACCTGCTGCTTCCCGTCGAAGGGCGATACGATAGCGGGCGTTTGTCGATGTGGCGCAAATGCGTGGACCTGCGATTCGATCGTCTGGAACTGGCCAATCTGTCCTTCGAAAAGCGGGGCTTCACACTATGCCCGCCCCGTGGGCGCCCGATCTTGCAGAACGATGCTGGCGGGATGCGGATCGCGGCAGGAGCGCCATCGCTCGATCTGGAAGGCCATCTCGGGGAGACGCCCATTCGGCTCGCTTCCGGCCCGGTCGGCTTCGCTTATCCCGGTGTCGTGACCGCGCGCTCGATAGACGTCGCGCTGGGGCCACCGGATGCACCCAGCCGGTTCCGCGTGTCCGGCCTCGAAGGACGTCTCGGCGAGGATATATCGGGTACTTTCACCGATGCCGATATCCTGCTGGCTGCGGTTCCGATGAATCTTGAACAGACCAGCGGGAAATGGCGTTTTGCGGGCGGCGAACTGTCGATCGACGGGGCCGAGTTCACTCTGGTCGATCGTGAAAATCCGCCGCGCTTCGAACCGCTCGTCGCACGCGAGGCGAGCTTGACGCTGATCGATAACGTAATCGACGCGCGTGCACGGATGCGCAATCCGGCGAGCGACCGGCTCGTCACGATCGTCGATATCCGCCACAATCTGGAGAGCAGCCGAGGGCATGCCACTATCGATGTCCCGGGATTGCAGTTTGACGACCGTCTTCAGCCGGGCCAGCTTTCGCAGCTGACCTTCGGCGTCATCGCCAATGCAAAAGGTATCGTCACCGGACAGGGGCGTATCGACTGGGCGTCTGACGGGACGATTACCAGCTCGGGTGCCTTCTCCAGCGACGATCTCGATTTCGCTGCCGCTTTTGGTCCGGTCGAGGGGGCCAGCGGCACTGTGGAATTCACCGACTTGCTGAACCTCACGACCGCGCCGGGCCAGAAGATTCGCGTCGCTTCGGTCAATCCCGGGATCGAAGTCCTGGACGGCGAGGTCGAGTTCGAATTGCGCAATGGCGAATTGCTGGCGGTCTCGGGTGGGAGCTGGCCCTTCATGGGTGGGCAGCTAATCCTGCGCGAGGTCGACCTCAATCTCGGCATAAGCGAAGAGCGGCGGTACATTTTCGAGATTGTCGGACTGGATGCCGCGACCTTTGTAGCCGAGATGGAGTTCGAAAATCTGTCCGCCAGCGGGTTGTTCGATGGGACAGTACCGATCGTGTTCGATGCCGATGGCAATGGCCGGATCGACACCGGGGTTCTGATCTCCCGACCGCCGGGAGGCAATATATCCTATGTCGGCGAACTGAGTTACGAGGACCTCTCGCCGATCGCCAATTTCGCTTTCGATGCCCTGAAGAGCCTCGATTACTCGCAGATGCGCGTCATCATGGAAGGCCCGCTGACCGGCGAAATCGTGACTCGCGTGCGTTTCGACGGCGTCAAGCAGGGCGATCGCGCCAAGTCCAATTTCATTACCAAGCGATTGGCCGCGCTGCCCTTGCAGTTCCGTATCAATATCAAGGCGCAGTTCTACCAATTGCTGACCAGTCTCAAGTCGCTCTACGATCCCGCCTCGGTGCGCGATCCGCGCGAACTGGGGCTCCTGTCGGACGATGGCACGCGATTTTTGCGCCGCTCGATCACCGGCGAAGAGGCCGAACCCGATATCGACCCGGGGGATATCGTCCCCGATGAACCCACCATTCAGGAGCAGGAAAGCGAGTGAGGGCTATGAATCATGCCAAATTGACCGGAAGGATGGCTGGCGCCACGCTTGCCGCGGCCGCGCTCGGCGGGTGCATCACTGTCAATGCGCCCGAAGAGCCGATCGTGATCGAGCTGAACGTCAACATCCGCCAGGAGGTGATTTACCGGCTGGCCGAGGATGCGGGCAATACGATTGAGGATAACGCGGATATTTTCTGATGGGTGATACAATGAACAGACTCACGAAATCGATGCTGGCGGCTGCGGCTGTCGCCACGGCGCTCGGCGGATTTGTCGCACCTGCATATGCCCAGCGCGACCCGGCCTATGCTGCCGCGCGTGCCGCTGGCCAGGTGGGCGAGAAGATGGATGGCTATCTCGGTGTCGTCGGTTCCGAAACTCCGGAGCTCAAGCGGATCGTGAACGATATCAACATCAAGCGTCGCGCGGTCTATTCCGAACGCGCGCAGGCCAACAACGCCACGCTCGAGGAATATGCGCTGACGGCGGGTTGCCAGGCGATCCTCGCGACCAAGCCAGGTGAAAAGTACCAGGCGCCCGACGGCAGCTGGCAGACGCGCGGTGCAGGCGCGCCGATGCGCGATCCGCGCTGTCCATAAGCCCCGGGCGCGCCAAAAGTCAGAAGCCTCTTGGCCCTTCCATGGGGTCGGGAGGCTTTTTTGCGTCATAGAGGCTGTTTCGGTACGTCCCTCTTGTTGACTCGCCACGACCCCCCTTCTAAGGGGGCGGCGCCCTCGGCGGGCAAGTCCGTGCCCGTGCCGCGCAACCCCCTGAAAAGGAGCAAGGCATGAGCGACGACGAACCCGCACGGGAACCAATCGAGGAGGATGCGCGGATCGATGCGCTGGAGAAGCGGCTTGCAGCCGCCCGTCAGCGTGAAGATGAGCGTAACCGTCCCAAGGCTTCCGGGGCCGATGCGAATTATCGCAGCGGCAACCGTGTGCTGGCGGACCTCCTTGGCGGGCTTCTTGGTGGTGCGGTAATCGGCTATGCCATCGGGCATTTCACCGATACCAATCCCTGGGGTCTGTTGGTCGGCCTGTTCCTCGGAATTGTGGTCGCCTTCAGGAACATTATCCGTGCGGCAAACCAGCGCCCCGACGAGTGATCCCGAGAAGGGGTTTTCGGGGCGTTAGTTACAGGATCTAGGGACGAGACAGACGTGGCAGCCGAGCAGGCCAAAGTCGATCCGATGTACCAGTTCACCATCGAACCGCTCGCCGGTTCGAGCGGTTGGGAACTGGCTGGGTACAATATCGCCTTCACCAACAGCGCGTTGTGGATGCTGATCACCACAGTGGTGCTCTTCCTCTTCGTGCTGGGCGGCATGAAGCGCGAGCTGGTGCCCGGGCGCTGGCAGATGATGGTGGAGTCCTTCACCGGCTTCATCGACAACATGCTGGAAGCCAATATCGGCAAGGCTGGTCGCAAATACGTGCCCTATGTCTTCAGCCTGTTCATGTTCATCCTGTTCGCCAACCTCCTCGGCCTGCTGCCGCTGGGCATTTTCGGGTTGCACCCGTTTACCTTCACCAGCCATTTCACCGTTACCGGCGTGCTTGCGATCATCAGCTTCTCTATCGTGCTGCTGGTCGGCTTCTGGAAGCACGGCCTCCATTTCTTCAGCCTGTTCGTGCCGCATGGTACGCCTTTGCCGATGGTCCCGGTGATCGCGCCGATCGAGTTCATCTCGTTCATGGTGCGCCCGTTCAGCCTCGGCCTGCGTCTCTTCGTCGCCATGATGGCTGGCCACGTACTGCTCGAAGTGCTGTCGAGCTTCGTGATCGACGGCACCAATGCCGGCGCCACTTTCGGCCTTATGGTCGGCCTGCCGAGCTTTATCCTGATGATCGGTATCTGCGCTCTCGAGCTGCTCGTGGCCGGCATTCAAGCCTACGTCTTCGCTCTTCTGACGTCGCTGTATATCAACGACGCCGAGAACCTTCACTAAGTCCTCAATTTACACGTTTTTCCAAAGGAGTTTGTCATGGAAATGGAAGCTGCAAAGCTCATCGGCGCTGGTCTCGCTGCAATCGGTGCCGGTATGGCCGCGATCGGCGTGGGTAACGTCTTCGGTTCGTTCCTCGAAAGCGCTCTGCGCAACCCGGGTGCGGCAGACGGCCAGCAGGGCCGCCTGTTCATCGGCTTCGCCGCCGCCGAGCTTCTCGGTCTGCTGGCGTTCGTCGTCGCGATGATCCTGATCTTCGTCGCTTAATCGACGGACATGGATTTGAGCCGGTCGGGATCGTCCCGGCCGGCCCACGAATTTTCGTACCCGCCTTTCGAGAGCTGCAATGCCACAGATAGCACAGCTTGCCGAAACATGGTCCAGTCAGGTCTTCTGGCTGCTGGTCTTTTTCGGCATCACTTTCTTCGTCATCGGCAAGGGCATGGTGCCCAAGGTGATGGAAACCGTCGCCCAGCGTGACGGCCAGATCGCCGCCGACCTCGCCGCCGCCAAGGCCGCGCGGGACGCCGCCGACGAGCAGGAAGAGGCCTGGCGCGTGCGCGAGAACGAGAACCGCGCCGCCGCGCAGGCGATCGTCGCCAAGGCTAAGGACGAGGCTGCGGCCAAGTCCGAAACCAAGCTGAAAGCGGCGCAGACGCGGCTCGACAAAAAGCTGTCCGAGGCGGAAACCCGCATTGCCGAGGCGCGCGCCGCGGCACTGACCGAAGTGGAAGCGGTCGCGGTCGAAGCCGCGCAGGACATCGTCAAGACGCTTGCAGGCGTGAAGGTGACCAAGCCGACCGCTTCGAAGGCGGTGAAGGAGGCGATGGCCAATGGCTAATCCCACATCCCAGCTTCCCGAAGTGATCGCCACCGAAGCCGCGCAGGCCACTGTCGAGATCGACGCCGGGGCAGGCAAGCATGTCGAACCCGAACTGTGGGGCCTGGCGCCCTTCCAGATCGTCTCCATCTCGATGTTGGTTCTGCTGCTGATCGCTTTCTTCGGCGCCAAGGTTCACAAGACCATTGGCGGTGGACTCGATGGCAAGATCGCCGCGATCAAGGAACAGCTCGACGAAGCCAAGCAATTGCGCGCCGAAGCCGAAGCTCTGCGGCAGGAATATGCCGACAAGATCGCCGGTGCCGAGAAGGACGCGGAAGCCATGCTTGCCAATGCGCAGCATGAAGCCGACGCCCTGCTCGAAAAGGCGGAGGCCGACAGCAAGGCGATGGTCGAGCGCCGCAAGCGCATGGCCGAAGACAAGATCGCCGCTGCCGAGCGTGAAGCGGTCGAAGACGTGCGCAACCGTGCCGTCAACGCCGCTACCACGGCGAGCCGCAAGCTGATTGCCGAAAAGCACGACGCCGAAGCCGATCAGGCCCTGGCCGACAAGGTGATCGCCGGGATCTGACCGGCGATTATCGGAAGAACAATCGCGAGGGCGGTCCTGTGGGGCCGCCCTTTTCGATTCAGGGCTCGAGCACGAGTTTCCCGATGATCTCGCCGCGCCGCATGGCGTCGAACGCCTCCCGCCATTGATCGAGGGGGAGGGTCCGGTCCACGTGCGGCACGATCTTTCCTTCTGCCGCAAGCCGGTCGACTTCCGCGGCGACGCGCGTCCCGCGTTCGGGAAAGCGCCGCGCATATTCGCCCGCGCGTACGCCGACGACCGAAAATCCCTTGATCAGCGGGATGTTGACCGCGATTTCGGGAATGCGGCCCGATACGAAGCCGATCACCAGCAGCTTGCCGCCAAAGGTGACGCAGCGCGTGCTCTCGTCGAATACGTCGCCGCCAACCGGATCGTAGACGAGGTCGCACAGCTTCCCGTGGGTAAGGTCCGAGATGTCCTCGCGAAACCGGCCGGTGTTGAGGATCGCCGCATCGGGCTGCGCGATTCTGCGTATAGGTTCGATCTTGTCCTCGCGATGCGTTGCCGCGATGACCTTCGCGCCGAGCGCGCGGGCGAGATCGCAGGCGGCCAGGCCCACGCCGCCGCTCGCGCCATGAATCAGGACGCTCTGCCCCGCCTCCAGCCCACCGATCTCGATCAACGCGACATAGGCCGTGTGATAGGCCGCCCCCATCGCCGCTGCGGTGCTGTAATCGAGGCCATCGGGGATCTTGCGCAATGTGGACGCTGACAGCGCGACATATTCGGCAAAGGCACCGGTCTTTGCCCCGCCACGTACTCTGTCGCCCGGCAAGAAGCCGCTATCCGCGGGCGCCTCGATCACTTCGCCTGCCATTTCGAGGCCGGAGACGAAGGGCAGATCGGGTTTGAACTGGTATTCCCCGCGTGTCATCAGCAGGTCGGGGTAATTAAGTGAAGCCGCGCGCACACGCACCAGCACTTCACCGTCGGGTCGCTCGATTTCGGCCAGCTCGACGCCCGACAGGTCGGGCGACAGCGCGCGAACCAGGAGGGCCTTCATCGGGTCAGAAATGGTCCTTGGCAGTGCGCAGCGCGGCGAATGTCTCCGCAGGACTGGTGCCACCCCACCGATCGCGCAGATCGGCATCGTCGGCGCGCAGGAAGGGGTTGGTTGCCAGTTCACGCGAGAGCACTGTCGGTACGGTCGGTTCGCTCTTGGCGCGCTTCTCGTCGATGCGCGCGGCATAGAGCCGCAGTTCGGCATTGTCAGGGTCGGCATGAAGCGCGAACTTGGCGTTCGCCTGCGTATATTCATGTGCGCAATAGAGCAGCGTGTTTTCGGGCAAATTCCGAATGCGATCGAGGCTGTTCCAATACTGTTCCGGCTCGCCTTCGAACATCCGGCCGCAACCGAGCGCGAAGACGCTGTCGCCCACGAAAGCCATATCTGCCTCGGCGATATGATACGCGATATGGCCATTGGTATGGCCGGAAACGTCGATCACGCGCGCCTGCCACTTGCCCAGCGACGCGCTGTCGCCATTGCCCACGACGCGGTCGATAGGACTGAGCTTCTCGACTTCCCTGGGCGCGACCACCGTTGCGCCGGTCGCCTCTACGATGGCCTTGTTCCCGCCCGCATGATCGGGATGCCAATGCGTGTTCCAGATCTGCGTGATTTCCCAGCCCTTGGCCTTGGCCTGCCTGAGGTATTCCGAGCCGTCGGGCGTATCGATGGCCGCAGTCTCGCCGCTATCGGGATCGTGGAGGAGGAATCCGTAATTGTCGGACAGGCAGGGGAACTGATGGACTTCGAGCATGGCGGGCAAGGTAAGCGCTGCCGCGCCAAAGGGAAAGGCCCGCCTGCCGGAGTGGCAAGCGGGCCTTCCTTTATCGTCTGGATCCCCGCCTGCGCGGGGATGACGGGTGCGGTAAGCGCCCGCTTCGCAGGCACCAACCTGTTACCGTTAGTCTTCCTTCTTCTTCAGCGCTTCGCCGAGGATGTCGCCGAGCGATGCGCCCGAATCCGACGAACCGAACTGTGCCACCGCTTCCTTCTCTTCGGCGATCTGACGCGCCTTGATCGAGAAGTTCGGCTTCTTGGAGCGATCGAAGCCGGTGACCATCGCGTCGACCTTGCCGCCGACCTGGAAGCGGTCGGGGCGTTGTTCGTCGCGGTCGCGGCCGAGGTCGCTACGCTTGATGAAGCCGGTCGCGCCGTCTTCGCCAACCTGCACTTCGAGGCCGCCATCGCGGACTTCGAGGACGGTGACGGTGACGGTTTCGCCCTTGCGGAGCGTGCCCGAAGCGCCCGCTTCGGTCGGTGCGCCCTTTTCGAGCTGCTTCATGCCGAGGCTGATGCGCTCCTTGTCGGTGTCGACGTCGAGCACGACGGCTTCGACCTGCTCGCCCTTGCGGTGCAGGGCGAGCGCGTCTTCGCCCGAGATGCCCCAGGCGATGTCCGACATGTGGACCATGCCGTCCACGTCGCCATCGAGGCCGATGAAGAGACCGAATTCGGTGGCGTTCTTGACTTCGCCTTCGACCTTCGAGCCAACCGGGTGCTTCTCGGCGAACTCTTCCCACGGGTTACGCTGGGCCTGCTTGAGGCCGAGGCTGATGCGACGCTTCTCGCTGTCGACTTCGAGGACCATGACTTCGACTTCCTGCGAGGTCGAGACGATCTTGCCGGGGTGGACGTTCTTCTTGGTCCAGCTCATTTCCGAAACGTGGACCAGGCCTTCGATGCCCGGTTCGATTTCGACGAATGCGCCGTATTCGGTGATGTTGGTCACGGTGCCCGTCAGCTTCATACCAACCGGGTACTTGGCCGAAACGCCGTCCCACGGATCCGATTCCAGCTGCTTCATGCCGAGGCTGATGCGCTGGGTTTCTTCGTTGATGCGGATGATCTGGACGGTCACGGTCGCGCCGATTTCGATCATTTCGCTGGGGTGGTTGACGCGCTTGTAGCTCATGTCGGTGACGTGGAGCAGGCCGTCGATACCGCCGAGGTCGACGAATGCGCCGTAATCGGTGATGTTCTTGACCACGCCGTCGATCACCTGGCCTTCGGCCAGCTTGTCGATCAGCTCGCTGCGCTGTTCGGCGCGGGTTTCTTCGAGAACCGCACGGCGCGAGACGACGATGTTACCGCGGCGGCGGTCCATCTTGAGGATCTGGAAGGGCTGGGCCATGTCCATCAGCGGGGTGACGTCGCGCACGGGGCGAATGTCGACCTGGCTGCCGGGCAGGAAGGCCACGGCACCGTCGAGATCGACGGTGAAGCCGCCCTTAACGCGGCCGAAGATGCGGCCTTCGACGCGCTTGCCTTCGCCAAACTCGCTTTCGAGCTTGTCCCAGGCGGCTTCGCGGCGGGCGCGGTCGCGGCTGAGCATCGCTTCGCCTTCCGCGTTTTCGACGCGGTCGACATAGACTTCGACTTCGTCACCGACGCCGGGCGCGGTTTCGTTTTCGGAGCGCTGGAATTCCTTGAGGTCGACGCGGCCTTCGCTTTTCAGGCCGACATCGATGTGCGCCATGCCGTTTTCGATGGCGGTGACGGTGCCCTTGACGACGCGGCCTTCGAAGCCGCCGTCATCTGCGCCGCCGAGTTGCTCGTCGAGCATCGCGGCGAAATCGTCGCGAGTGGGGTTGGCTGCAGTTGCCATAGTTGAGTAGTCCTAACGTTCGTTTTGCTACCGGCCACCGGTTTTACCGGGGTCTTTACCCGTCTGCCTGCGCACCATTGCACGGGCCGTACGGGGCAAGAGGGCCGACGTCTTCGCGAGGCCGGATGCCGCCGCGAAGGTTCTTCAATCGGAGATTGGGAGAACGGCCGCGCGCCTAGTCGAAACGGTGCCAAAAGGCAAGCGGTTTGCACGGACGCCGGGCAAAGCCATGGCTTGTATGCTGCACGGTAAAGGGGGGTTGGAGCATTGCCAATTCCGGAGCGGAAAACGACGGGGTTCGATAGTTTTCGCGGTTGGGCAACAGCATCTACCAGATCATGCCCGTGGCAAAGCGCCGCCGGAACGAGTCTCCCGTTCCGGCGCTAGGCCCCCTTGTAGAGCATGGCCACATCGCATCGTTCGTACCGTGCGGCGTAGGCGTCCAAAATCCCGCGATCGTGTTCGAAGCCGAGCTTTTCGTAGAGGTGTATTGCCGGTGCACACTTGCTGTTGGTGAGCAGATACAGCTTCTGCGCGCCGAGTTCGCGCGCGCGATCGATCATTCCGGCGAGCAGGAATTCCCCCGCCTTCAGCCCGCGCGCGCATTCGCGCACGCCCATCTTGGTCAGTTCGAAAGTGCCCGGGCCGGTCTTGAGCAGTGCGCAGGTCCCAACGATGCCAAGCCCCGCCGCTTCAACGAAGAGGATGTCGCCTCCGGGATCGATTATCCGTTCCTGCGGATGTTCGAGGATTTCGCGGTCGGCCTTTTCCATCGCGAACATGCTCTCGATCCATTCGCG
The DNA here is from genome assembly GCF_021864455.1 of Erythrobacter sp. SN021. Lineage (NCBI taxonomy): Bacteria > Pseudomonadati > Pseudomonadota > Alphaproteobacteria > Sphingomonadales > Erythrobacteraceae > Erythrobacter > Erythrobacter sp. SN021. Next base: position 514,409 of record NZ_JAKKUW010000001.1, on the reverse strand, counting down.
GTTGATGTCGTGGAACTCGCGGGCGAGGGCGGGCGTGTACTCGCGCAGGGTAAGCGTTTGCGGGCCGGTTCGTGCTGCGCGTTCCGCGATCGAGGCTTCGGCCAGAGCGTCTTCAATGATCGCCAGATGGTGGAGAAAATCGCCCTCGACGCGGGCAAGAATTTCCTCGGCTGCCGCGCCGACCCGCGGCCATACCTCGGTCGCGATGCGCAGCGCCATGCTCTGCCCCCGTTCGGTGAGCGCGATCATGCGGCTACGCTGATCGGCGCAGGCCTCGTCCGTGGCAAGGCCCAGCTTTTTCAGGTGCCCAACCGTGCGCGTCATGCCAGGCTGGCTGGTCCCGCTCGCCTCGGCCAGCTGGCCGACGGTCTTGGGGCCGGTTCTCAGCGCCGCCATCGCCGTCATGTGGCCGGGCTGCAACGGAACCCCGGCATCGGTCAGGACGCTGGCCGCGCCCGCCTGCATGCGTTCACCGAGCCGCTTTAGCCTGCTGCCCAGAAAGGCTGGCCCCATCTGGGCGACGACATCGATCATGCGAATCTCCATAACCAGGTACATAACATGATATGGAGATGAGGGATCGCTGGCAACCGGGATGGATTTGGTTGCCGGACACCGGCCTCAGGAGATGGCTTGTTTCACTGCCTCGATCGCTGCGGCAATCGCTTCTTCCTTTCCGAGCGCGCTGGTGTCGATCACCATGGCATCCTCGGCCGGGACCAACGGCGCCACCGCGCGATTGCGGTCGCGTTCGTCGCGGCGGCGCAGATCGTCGCGGATCTCCAACAGAGTGACCCCGGCCCCGCGCTCGCGCATTTCGAGGAAACGGCGCTGGGCGCGCGCTTCGACGCTGGCGGTGACGAAAAGTTTTGCGTCGGCTTCGGGTGCGATGACGGTTCCGATATCGCGTCCGTCCAGCACAGCTCCGCCTTCCTGGGTCGCAAAAGCCCGTTGCCGCTCGAACAGCGCCTGGCGCAGTGCTGGATGCACCGAAACGCGGCTGGCGAGCCCGCCGGTTTCTTCATCGCGCAGTTGCGGATCGTCCAGCAGGCTGTCGGGAAAGCTGGACGCCGCCAGCGCATCTCCGCCATCGTCGGGATCGCCCCCGTCGAGAAATACCTGTCGCCCGGCCGCGCGATAGAGCAATCCGGTATCGAGATGGGGCAGCCCAAAATGCCGGGCAAGCGCCTTGGCAATGGTGCCTTTCCCACTGGCGGTTGGTCCGTCGACGGCGATAATCATGCTTTCGTTCTCCGCGCGCGAAGCGCTTTTCCCAGGCCCCAGATGGCGATTGCCGCCCAGAACCCTTCGAGCACGAGGCTCGGCCAGTTGGTGTGGACCAGCAGCGATACGGTGAGCAGCGCGGCGCCGGTTAGGTTCGTGCCATGAAGAACGAAGGGGTTCGGTTCGTCGTTCCACGTCAGATAGGCATAGGCGCCGATGATGCAGCCCATGCCGACGAAACCAACAAGGGTGTAAATGTCGAGATCGATCACGAGGACGCCGTAGCCAGGAGGGCAGCGAAATTGGGAAAGCTGGTTGCGATGGGTTCGGTGCTGTCTATTTCTACCCCTTTACGGCTGACGAGACCGGCGATCGCCATGCTCATCGCGATACGATGATCGAGATGCGTGGCGATTGTGCCACCGCCGGGCAGAGGCTCGCCATGCGAACCTTCGATGATGAGTCCGTCATCCGTTTCTTCCAGCGTTACGCCAACCTCTTGCAGTGCCGTGGCCATAGCGGAGAGGCGGTCGCTTTCCTTGACGCGCAGTTCTTCCAGGCCGCTGGTCGTGGTGGTGCCTTCGGCCATTGCGGCCGCGACGAAGAGGATAGGAAATTCGTCGATCATGCTCGGCGCGATGGCGGGATCGACCTCGATCCCCCTGAGGTGCGAGTGTTTCACATGCAGATCGGCGACCGGCTCCCCGCCGACTTCACGTCCGTCCAGCTTTTCGATATCGGCACCCATCAGCTCGAGCGCGCGGAAAATGCCATCGCGGGTCGGATTGAGGCCGACATTCTCGATCACGAGGTCGCTGCCCGGTACTACGCTGGCCGCCACGGCGAAGAAGGCGGCGGAGGACGGGTCGCCCGGTACGGCGATGTCGCAGGGGCGCAGCTCGGCGGGACCGTGAATGCGGATGACCCGCTCGCCATCGGCCTCCTCGACTGTCAGTGCGGCGCCGAATCCGCGTAGCATACGCTCGGTATGATCGCGCGTCGGCACCGGCTCGATCACCGTAGTCGTGCCCGGTGTGTTCAGGCCGGCAAGCAGTACCGCGCTTTTCACCTGCGCGCTGGCCACAGGCAGGCGGTAGGTGATCGGCACGGCGGGCTGCATGCCCTCCATCGTCAGCGGCAACGTGCCGCCGGGGGAGGGGGTAAAGCTTGCGCCCATGGTCGAAAGCGGGTCGATAACCCGGTTCATCGGGCGTTTCGACAGGCTGGCATCGCCAGTGAAGGTCGCGGTGATTCCGTGGCTTGCGATCACGCCCATGAGGAGCCGTGTCGAAGTACCCGAATTGCCCATGTCGAGCGCCCGGTCGGGCTGCAATAGGCCGCCGACACCCACGCCGTGCACCACCCACTCATCGCCGTCACGTTCGATGTGGACGCCCATTGCGCGCAGGGCGGCTGCGGTGGCGAGCACATCTTCCCCCTCGAGCAGGCCCGAAATGCGGGTGCGGCCCACGGCCAGCGCGCCGAACATCAATGAACGGTGGCTGATCGATTTGTCGCCCGGAACGCGGATGCGTCCGGTCAGCGGGGGAGAGGGCATGAAGCGGTGGGTGGTCAATCGAGAGTCCCGTAATTGGCGATGGATACGGCTGCGGCGCTTTGACAGTGCACATGCGTTCTGGCAAGGCGCGCGCGCTGTTGATTCCTGCCCAGCGGGAACCCATCAAGACAATTGCGTATTCACGACCCTGCGGCGCTTCGCCGGGGGCGACAGACTCTAAGGATTACACATGGTCAAACCGGAATGGGGCACCAAGCGGACCTGCCCGAACTGTGGCACCCGCTTCTACGATCTGAACAAGGACGATCCGGTCACCTGCATCGAATGCGGGGAAGAATGGACACCGGAACCGGTGCTCAAGTCGAAGCAGCCGATCATCGCCGAGGAAGAGAAGAAGGACAAGAAGGGCGAAGCCGATAGCGATCTGGGCGGCGACGACGACGATGACGATCTGGATATCGACATCGACGAGGACGATGATTCGCCCGATAACGAAGTCGATCTGGGCGGTGACGACGACCTTGGAGTAGAGACCAAGTCCAAGGGTGACGACGACGATTCCGACGATAGCTAATTTTGCTGTTGCATTGCGGGAGGGCTGCTTATATTGGGCGCCTCCCGCAAGGGTGACGCACCTCCCAGGATGCGTCGATTTGAAAATGGCACGGGGCCTTAGCTCAGCTGGGAGAGCGCTACAATGGCATTGTAGAGGTCAGCGGTTCGATCCCGCTAGGCTCCACCATTTCGGTTTCACCGTCTGTCGGCCCGTGTTGGGCTGCAAATGGCGGGTCCGTCCGCTTCCGGTGCTCACGACCTGATGGTCGCTGCGCTCCGGTTCTCCGGCCCCACCATTTTCGCCGTCAACACGAACCGGCATCCGGCGAAACCGCCGCGCGAGTTTGATGGTAGCAGGCCGTGGCGACGGCTGCGGCTTGCTTCCACCACACCCGGGCGCAAACTTGGGTTTCATCGGGGAATTCCCCACGCTGGCCGACGAGTTCTCGTCCGCCGGCGTTTTTCGCGTTTAATCCGGTGGTTCGCCATTGGAGAGGAGTAAGCAGGCATGTTCGATACTCTGTCCGACCGGCTCGGCAATGTCTTCGACCGCCTGAAAGGGCGCGGCGCACTGTCGGAGAACGACGTGCGCGAGGCGATGCGCGAGATTCGTATCGCGCTGCTCGAGGCCGATGTCGCGCTGCCCGTCGTGCGCCGCTTCATCGATGCGGTGACCGAGAAGGCAATCGGTTCGGAAGTCCTGAAATCGGTCACGCCGGGGCAGCAGGTCGTCAAGATCGTCGATGACGAGCTTACTGCCATGCTCGGCGGGGGTGAGGATGCCGATCCTGCCGACCGCGAGCTGAACTTTGCCGCCAAGCCCCCGGTTGTCATCATGATGGTCGGCCTGCAGGGCTCGGGTAAGACGACCACCACCGCCAAGCTCGGCAAGCTGATTCGCGTAAAGCATGGCAAAAAGGCGCTGATGGCGTCGCTGGACGTCAATCGTCCCGCCGCGCAGGAACAGCTTAAGGTTCTCGGCGAGCAGGTCGAAGTGGCGACCCTGCCGATCATCGAAGGGCAGCAGCCGGTCGATATCGCCCGCCGCGCGATGGAAAGCGCCAAGCTCCAGTCCGCCGACGTGCTGCTGCTCGATACGGCGGGCCGCCTGCATGTCGACGAAGCGCTGATGGCCGAGATGAAGGCGATCGCCAGCGTCTCCGCGCCGACCGAAGTGCTGCTGGTGGTCGACAGCCTGACCGGCCAGGACGCGGTCAATGTCGCGCAGAGCTTCACCGGCGAAGTGCCGCTGACCGGCGTGGTGCTGACCCGCATGGATGGCGATGCGCGCGGCGGTGCGGCGCTCTCGATGCGCTATGTCACCGGCAAGCCGATCAAATTCGCGGGTACGGGTGAAAAACTCGACGCGATCGAGGCGTTCGATCCCAAACGCGTGGCCGGCCGAATCCTGGGCATGGGCGATGTCGTCTCGCTGGTCGAGAAGGCCGCCGAAACCATCAAGCAGGACGAGGCCGAGGCGCTCGCCAAGAAGATGGCGAAGGGCCAGTTCGACCTCGAGGATCTGCGCATGCAACTGAAGCAGATGCAAAACATGGGCGGCCTCGGCATGCTTGCAGGGATGCTGCCGGGCATGAAAAAGGCCAAGGCAGCAATGGCGGCGTCGAACATGGACGACAAGGTGCTCGTTCACATGGATGCAATCATCGGCTCGATGACACCGAAGGAGCGCAAGAACCCAGCGCTGCTCAATGCCAAGCGCAAGAAACGCGTGGCCGCAGGTTCGGGGACGCAGGTGCAGGAGGTCAACAAGGTGCTGAAGATGCACCAGGAAATGTCCCGCGCCATGAAGCAGATCAAGAAGATGGGCGGCCTCAAGGGGCTCGGCGCGCTGTTCGGCGGCGGCGGGATGCCCGGAATGGGCAGCGGTGGCGGCATGGGCGGCATGCCCGGCCTCGGAGCGCCCGGGGCGAAGGGGCCGGGCGTCGATCCCAGCACGCTCCCGCCCGACCTGCAAGAAATGCTCAAGAAGAAATAAGTTTCAAAAGTTTACGTTCGAAAGGTAATATCAAATGGCAGTTGCAATCCGTCTTTCGCGTGGTGGTGCCAAGAAGCGCCCCTACTACCGTATCGTCGTCGCCGATTCGCGTTCGGCGCGTGACGGCAAGTATCTCGAGCAGATCGGCACCTACAACCCGATGCTGCCGAAGGATTCGGGCGAGCGTGTGAAGCTCAACGAAGACCGCGCGCGTCACTGGCTGTCGGTCGGCGCGAAACCTTCGGACCGCGTCCACCGTTTCTTTGATGCCGCAGGAATCCTCGAGCGCGCGCCGCGGAACAACCCGAAGAAGGGTGAGCCGGGCGAAGCCGCCAAGGAACGCGCCGAAGAAAAGGCCGCCAAGATCGCTGAAGCCGAGGAAGCCAAGAAGGCTGCCGAGGAAGAAGCCAAGGCTGCTGCCGAAGCTCCGGCGGAAGAGGCTGCTCCTGAGGAAGCCACCGAAGCCGCTTCGGAAGGTGCTGCTGAAGACAAGGGCGAGTAATCGCGGCCATGTCGGACAAGCCCGTTACGCTGGCTGCCGTCACCGGTGCGCATGGCGTCGCGGGCGAAGTTCGCCTGAAGCTTTTCGGCGAGGGTGTCGATGCGCTCAAACCGCTCAGGAGCTTCAATGGAGGGACGCTGACCCTCCTCAAAATCCGCGGCGACAACAAGGGCGGTGCCATCGCACGTTTTGCCGAGGTCACGGATCGTACCTCGGCCGAGCAGCTGCGCGGCACCGCTCTTTCCGTTTCCCGCGAGGTCTTGCCGGACCTTGCCGAAGACGAATTCTATTTCTCCGACCTGATCGGCCTTTCCGTTGTCACCGGCAGGGGCGATACGGTGGGCCGCGTCTGCGCGGTCGAGAATTTCGGCGCCACCGATATTGTCGAGATCGAGAGACCCGACGGCACAACATTCATGGTTCCCTTGACGAAGCAGGCCGTGCCCACCTGGGATAGCGAAACGCTGACCGTGAACGCCGACTTTGTCGATTAACGGCGCAGGGGCGCCTTCTCCGATAAATGGTTGCGGATGGTTGTAGCGGCGACACCTGCCTGCCCCATCGCGTGACTGATCTGGTCCAGCCCGAGGACCACATCGCCCGCAGCGAAAAGCCCCGGCACGCTGGTTTCCAGGTGGTCGTCGACGAGAATGCAGTCACCATCGCTCACTTTCGCGCCGCATTTCACGGCCAGTCCCGAACGCACGACCGATCCGAGTGCGGGATAGATGCTGTCGAACGCCATCCGGCCATCCGCGGTATCGCAGGCGAGCCTGCCGTTCTCGATCGCGAAACCGCCGCACGGTCCCGCGACGCGTGCGATCCCCGCCGCGTCCAACATCGCTGAACACCGCTCCGACACGTCATGATCGCCGCCGGGCGAGATCAATGTGAGATCCTTCGTATAGGTTCGGAGGAACTGAGCCTCTGCGGTGCCATGGTCGCCGGTGCCGATCACCGCGACACGTCTGTCGGTGACTTCGTAGCCATCGCAAACCGGACAATAGCGGATCAGGCCGCGCGCCATCGCTTCGTCATGGAGTTGCTCGTCGATCCCCTCGGGCCGGTTGTTGACCACGCCCGTGGCCAGCAGAACGGTACGCGCGCGATACTCCTCTTCGTCGCAGTGGACGGTGAAATATTCGCCATCGCGCTCGAGGTCGGTCACCCGCTTCGGCTCGCGAAGGGCTCCGTATTTCGCGGCCTGCTCGCGCATCCGTTCGAGCAGTTCGTTGCCGTTGATGCCGTCGGGAAAACCGGCGTGGTTGTGGCTCGTCGGGATCCAGCTTGCCCGGCTTGTGCCGCAATCGAACAGGCGGATATCGAGGTGATACCGTGCAAGATAGATCGCCGCTGTTAGCCCCGCCGGGCCTGCGCCCACGATGATGCAGTCGTCGATCTCCATGGCAGGGATACGCGCGGGATCGGAAAGGGTGCCAGGTAAGACAGCCAGTGGCTTGGTGCGGGTGGGCGAGGAAAAAACGCTGTTCGCAGAGCTCGATCTGACAGAGATAGAACGGGCTTTGCGTTGCTCGCGGGAGACAGCCAAGTCTCGTGGTCTGAGATATGCAAGCTGCGCATCGGCATGCGCGCCAAGCCTAGGGGATCGAAATGATCGATAGTGCGGTTTTCCTGATCGGCGCATATGGCGCGATGGCGGCAGGGCTCAGCGCCACCGTAGCCAAGGTCTCCCCGACGATCGGTTCGCGCCTTCGCCACCTGTTTTCGGGTGCGGCCCCGCTGGCGGCAGTGCTCGCCGCGCGCCTTGAAGGGGCCAGCAGCGTCACGTTGGACGGCATGGACCTGTTTTCAGCGGGCGGACTGGTAATCATCGGTGTGGTCACGTCGAGTGTCGTCGGTAGATTCGTGCCGACGATTGATGCCACCGATCGCCGCCTGACCACTCGTTGATCGCCTTCTTCGTTGGGCCGGGATGGAATTGACCGCAGTCTGACGCTAGGTGGCGGCGCATGACTTTCGCCGCCACCATTCTCACGCTCTATCCCGAGATGTTCCCTGGCCCGCTGGGTATAAGCCTTGCCGGGCGCGCGCTGGAGCGGGGGGATTGGTCGTGCGAGACGGTGCAAATCCGGGATTTCGCGAAGGACAAGCATCGCACGGTCGACGATACGCCCGCAGGGGGCGGGGCGGGCATGGTGCTGAAGCCCGATGTGATTGGTGCGGCGCTCGCCAGCGTAGGCACGGGCAGGCCAATTCTCGCCATGACGCCGCGCGGGAAGCCGATCACGCAGGCACGCATTCGCGAAATCGCACAAGGTCCGGGCGTTGCCATCCTGTGCGGTCGGTTCGAAGGCTTCGACGAACGGATTTTCGAGGCCTATCCGCAGATCGAACAGGTCAGCCTGGCCGATATCGTCCTGTCGGGCGGAGAGACCGCCGCCTTGGCCATTCTCGATGCTTGCATTCGCCTGCTTCCCGGAGTAATGGGCGCGCCCGATAGCGGAGTCGAAGAGAGCTACGAAAACGGCCTCATCGAATATCCGCAATATACCCGACCTCAGGAATGGGAAGGGCGCACGATCCCTGAAGTGCTGCGATCGGGGGATCATGCGAAGATCGCTGCCTGGCGCAAGGCCAGGAGCGAGGAAGACACACGGTTACGCAGGCCGGACCTTTGGGAACGTTATAGTGACGTTCGGGACCGATCTGCCTCTGGCGCGCGGCGAAAAGATTAAGGATATGGTTCGATGAACCTCATTCAGCAGCTCGAAGCGGAAGCTATCGAGAACCTCGGGAAGGAAATCCCCGAATTCCGCGCCGGCGATACCGTGCGCGTCGGCGTCAAGGTTATCGAAGGTAGCCGTGAACGCGTCCAGAATTTCGAAGGCGTTGTCATTGCCCGCTCGAACCGTGGCATGGGCAGCAACTTCACCGTCCGCAAAATGAGCTTCGGCGAAGGCGTGGAACGTGTGTTCCCCCTCTACTCGCCGATCATCGACAGCATCACCGTGGTTCGCCGCGGCATCGTGCGTCGCGCCAAGCTCTACTATCTGCGCGGCCGCACCGGCAAGCGTGCGCGTATCGCCGAACGTCGCGACAACGCGCCGAAGGCGTAAGCGGCAAAGGCGGTTTATCAACCGAACAAGGGAAGGGGCGTGGCGGGATGACCGCCGCGCCCCTTTTCTTATGGTCCGCGATTGGGCATGCGGGTGGCAATGATGAAAGGGACCACACCCCCATGCGCCTTCTGCTTGCCGCCGCTCTTCTGCCTCTCGCCGCGCCCGCCCTTGCTGGCGACGATACGATGAGCGAGGGACCGGATCTCACCTTTGAGCGGGTCTTCGCCTCACCCGGCCTCGACGGGCCGAGCCCGCGCAAGCCCAAGCTCTCTCCCGATGGCCGCTATCTCACCGTGCTGCGCAATCGCGAGGACGATCGCGAGCGCTACGATCTGTGGGCCTATGACCGCAGCAGCGGCACATGGGCGATGCTGGTCGATAGCGAGAAAATCGGTTCGGGCCGCGAACTGTCCGAAGACGAGAAAATGCAGCGCGAACGCGCCCGCGTCGGCAATTTGCGCGGGATCATCGATTACGAATGGACCAGCAACGGCGAGGCGCTGCTCGTGCCGCTGGATGGCGATCTTTATCTCGCTGCGCTAACGGGTGATGTGGTGCGCGTCACCGATACCGAGGAAAGCGAACTCAACCCCGCGCTCAGCCCGCATGGAAACTACATCTCCTTCGTGCGCGACCGCCAGCTATGGGTCGGCCCGGTGACCGGCGAACATGCCCCGATCACGGCCAGGGAAGGCGAGACGATCCGCTGGGGCGAAGCTGAATTCGTCGCGCAGGAGGAGATGAGTCGGCACGACGGTTACTGGTGGAGCCCGGACGAGAACCGCATCGTCGTCCAGCGGACCGATGAAAGCATGGTCGGCGTGGTCACGCGCGCGGCCATTGGCGCGACCGGCACGAAGGTGTTCGACCAGCGATACCCGGTGGCGGGCAGCGCAAATGCCAAGGTCCAGCTCTATGTGATGGACCCCAACGGCCAGAACCGTGTCGAGGTCGATCTGCGCAGCAACCAGTCTGCGACCTATTACGACCCGAAAAACCCTGACGATTTCTATCTCGCCCGCGTCGATTGGGCGCCCGATGGCAGCGTGTTCTATGTCCAGCGGCAGAACCGCGAACAGACCTGGATGGACCTACTCAAGGTCGATCCGGCCACGGGCGCGAGCGAGATCGTGGTTCAGGAAGAGGCGTCGCAGCAGCATGGCGGCGATGGCTACTGGATCAACCTGTCGGACAATTACCGCTTTCTGGACGATGGCGATCTTATCTGGTGGTCGGAGCGTGACGGCTTTGCCCATCTCTACCGCTATATGGGTGAAGAGGATTGGCGCGCATACAAGCAGATGACCAAGGGCCAGTATGTCGTCACCAAGCTCATCGGGGTGGACCAGCAGACCAGCCGCCTGTTCTTCCTCGCCACAAGCGAGCAGGACCCGCTGGAACAGCATGTCTATGCCTATGATTTCGCGACGCAGGCCCCGACGATGCCGCATCGCCTGACCGAGACGGGCTTTACCCATTCGGCGACCATGGACAAGAAGGGCCAGACGCTCCTCGTCACCCGCTCGAACGACGACACGCCGCCGCAGATGTATCTCGCGGATCAGGAGGGCAAGCGGCTCGCCTGGGTGGAGGAGAACGCGCTCGACGCCGACCACCCCTATGCGCCCTATCTGGCCAGCCATCGGCCCACGCAATACGGCACGATCGCGGCGGAGGACGGCACGCCGCTGCATTGGGAAATGGTCACGCCGGAGATGGAGCCGGGCAAGCGCTATCCGGTCTATTTCTACCATTATGGCGGGCCGGGGCCGCAAATCGTCAATCGCGGCTGGAATGGTGCGCTGCGTCAGGCAATCGTCGACAAGGGCTATATCTGGTTCGCGCTCGACAATCGCGGCAGCGCCAATCGCGGTGTGGCGTTCGAACAGCCGATCTACCGCGCAATGGGCGGGGTCGAGGTGCGCGACCAAAAGGCGGGAGCGGAATATCTCAAGACGCTGCCCTTCGTCGATCCGGCCAAGATCGCTATCGATGGCTGGTCCTATGGCGGATACATGACGCTGAAGCAGCTTCAGGCCGATCCGGGGCTCTATGCAGCGGGTATCTCGGGCGCGCCGGTAACGAAGTGGGAACTCTACGACACGCACTACACCGAACGCTATATGGGCACTCCGCAAGCGGATGGCGGTGCCTATGAAGCCGCCAGCGCGATCCCCTATGCGGGGAAGATCACCGACCCGCTGCTGATTATCCACGGCATGGCGGACGACAATGTCGTGTTCGAGAACGCGACCGAGGTGATTTCCGCGATGCAGGAAGCCAATGTGCCGTTCGAAATGATGCTCTATCCGGGATATACGCACCGCGTGTCGGGCGAGAAGATCAGCCCGCATCGCTACAACACGGTGTTCCGCTTCCTCGAAGCGCACGGGGTGACGCCGCCCGAATAGGGCTTTACCCCACGCAATCGAATGTGCGCTTGCGGGCGCGTGGGTTATCGTTATCTCGGCGGCGCACTCATACTGGAGATGGTGAATTGGGTTATCGTGTTGCCGTAGTCGGCGCGACGGGGAACGTCGGGCGCGAAATGATGATGGTGCTTGCCGAGCGCGAGTTTCCGATCGACGAGATCGCGGCGGTCGCGTCGAGCCGCTCGCATGGGTCGGAGGTTGAATTCGGCGATACCGGCAAGATGCTCAAATGCCAGAATATCGAGCATTTCGACTGGTCGGGCTGGGATATTGCGCTGTTTTCTGCGGGTAGCGGCCCAGCGAAAGAATATGCCCCCAAGGCGGCGGCTGCGGGTTGTGTCGTCATCGACAACAGCTCGCTCTATCGCATGGACCCGGACGTTCCGCTGATCGTGCCCGAGGTGAACCCGGATGCGATTCACGGCTATGCCAAGCGCAACATCATCGCCAATCCCAACTGCTCGACCGCGCAGCTGGTGGTGGCGCTGAAGCCGTTGCACGATGTTGCGACGATCAAGCGCGTCGTCGTGTCGACCTACCAGTCGGTTTCCGGCGCGGGCAAGGCGGGCATGGATGAGCTGTTCGAGCAGAGCCGCAACATCTTTGTCGGCGATCCGGTCGACCCGGTGAAGTTCACCAAGCAGATCGCCTTCAACGTCATCCCGCATATCGACGTCTTCCTTGATGATGGCTCGACCAAGGAAGAATGGAAGATGGTGGTCGAAACCAAGAAGATCGTCGATCCCAAGATCAAGCTTACCGCGACTTGCGTGCGCGTGCCGGTTTTCGTCGGCCATTCCGAGGCGGTCAGCATCGAGTTCGAGAACGAGATCTCGGCCGAACAGGCGCAGGATATCCTGCGCGAGGCGCCCGGCTGCATGCTCGTCGACAAGCGCGAGGACGGCGGATACATTACGCCGGTCGAAGCGGCCGGTGATAGCGCCACCTATATCAGCCGCGTGCGCGAAGACCCGACGGTCGAGAACGGCATCAACCTGTGGTGCGTGTCCGACAATCTGCGCAAGGGCGCGGCATTGAACGCGGTCCAGATCGCGGAACTCCTCGGGCGCGAGTGCCTTAAGAAGGGATGATGCGAAAAAGTCTCTTACTCGTCCTCCCGCTGGTACTTGCCGCTTGTGGTGAGGCCCAACCCGCGCCCGAACCGGTCGAAACCCCGACCGATGCGGTGGAGACTGCAAAGGTGTTCGTCGACGCCAATGGTCTCGGGCCGGCAGATGCCGAGCCGTTCCGCTTCGGCGCGGCGCGCACGGATGTCGACGCGGCCATCGGCGAGGCACTTGGTATTGCCCCGGGCAAGTCGCGCAACGAAGAGTGCGGGGCCGGGCCTATGGATTTCAGCCAGTTCGGTCCACTGCAGATCGCTTATATGGATGGCGAACTGCGTGGCTGGTTCCTGCGCGAAGGCGAGGGGGTAGCAACCTCCGACGGCATACAGCCCGGCACGACCAAGTTCGAAGGGCTCAAACTTGAAAAACAGGTGCGCAAGCTCGATACAACGCTCGAGGGCGAGTTTGAATACACCACTGCGGACTTTGGCACCATCACCGGCTTTGCCGAGGATGGCGAGACCGTTACCGCGCTCCAGGCCGGTATAAGCTGCTTCTTCCGCTAGGCCGTCCTGTGCGTATAAGGGCGGCATGACCCTGTCCGCAGACCTCTATTTCAGCTTCCGCTCACCTTACAGCTTCCTTTCGGTCGGGCGCTACCGCGCGCTGGCCGAAGAGTACGATGTCGATATCGCGCTCAGGCCCGTCTATCCGCTCGCGATCCGCCAGCCCGATTTTTTCGAGCGCAACCATCCCAATTGGATGGCCTATACGATCCGCGACATGATGCGGGTGGCACAATACCACTCGATCGCCTTCGGCCCGCCGCGCCCCGACCCGATCGTTCAGGACCCGAACACCCGTGCGATCAGCGCCGAACAGCCCTATATCCGCCGGGTCACTCGGATGGGTCAGGCTGCTGCACGGCACGGCAAGGGTCTCGTCTTCGCGCATGAGGCGGGCAAGCTCATCTGGGGCGGTCAGGAGAACTGGCACGAGGGCGACCATCTTGCGGACGCCCTGTCCGCTGCCGGGCTCGATGCGGCGGAAGTCGTTGCCGAGGTCGAGGCGCAGGGGGAGGAACTCGACGCCGAGATCGCGGCCAATCAGGATGCGCTTGAAGCCGCCGGCCATTGGGGCGTTCCGACACTGGTATTCGAGGGCGAACCCTTCTTCGGTCAGGACCGCATCGAGATGGCGCAATGGCGGATGGAGCAGAAGGGGCTTGCCCCAAGGGATGGTGCGCGATGAAGGGCGAGCTGACCGGCGGCTGCCTGTGCGGCGCAGTCTATACCTTGCGCGAGGGCTTTCGGCTCAAGCCCTATGCCTGCCACTGCACCGACTGCCAGAGTCGGACGGGCAGCGCCTTTAGCGAGCATATGCTCTTCGCGCTCGCCGACCTCGACATATCGGGCGATCTCGATACGGGCGAATACGATCAGCCCAGCGGAGCCCGTTCGCGCATCCTCGGCTGCGCGACATGCAAGGCGCGAATCTATGCGGTGAACGACACTCGCGAGGGCTTCGCCAGCCTGCGCTGCGGCACGCTCGACGACAGCGCGTCGCTGGTTCCCGCTGCGCATCTGTGGGTGAAGAGCAAACAGCCGTGGATCGGCCTGCCCGCGGATGCGAGGGTCATGGACGCACAGCCGCAAACCACCGAGGAGTGGATCGAATTCGTGGGGATGGCATGAGCGGACCGGTGACCGAACAATTCGAAAGTTTCGACGGCACGCGTCTGGCCGTCCATCGGCACGGCAAAGGGCGACCGCTCGTCTTGCTCCATGGTCTGTTCTCCAGCGCGGCGATGAACTGGATCAAGTGGGGGCATCACGAAGCGATCGCGGCGCAGGGCTTCGAGGTGCTGATGCTCGACTTTCGTGTGCATGGCGAGAGCGAGGCTCCGCACGAGCCTGAGAGATATCCCACCAATGTCCTGGTACGCGATGTGGCAGCGCTGGTGGATCACTACGGACTCGACGAATACGACCTGGGCGGCTTTTCGCTCGGCGCGCGCACTTCGCTGCACGCGACCGCGCATGGCGTGCTCGAACCGAAGAACCTCGTCATTGGCGGGATGGGGACTGCAGGGCTGGGCGAATGGCATCGCCGTGCGGCCAAGTTCCGGCGCGTGATCGACGAGTTCGATACGATCCCGCGCGGCGATCCGGACTTCTTCTCGATGCAGTTCCTCAAGTCGCAGGGAGTCGACCGCGTGGCTGCTCGGCTGCTGCTCGATACCATGCCCGATCTCGACCTCGTATTGCTCGATGCGATCACCATGCCCACTCTGGTGGTCTGCGGCGATGAGGATCGCGACAATGGCTCGGCCGAGGAGCTCGCCGACCTGCTGCCGAATGCCGATTACGTCGAGGTCCCCGGTACGCATATGAGCAGCGTGACCAAGCCCGATCTGGGGCAGGCGATCGCACGTTGGCTTGGGGGGCAGACATGAGTGAACCGAAACCGAATTTGCGCTGGTGGCTGTGGGGTCTGGTGGCCTTCGCGATCGTCATCGTGCTGAGCATGGCGGTCATGCATCCGGAAAGCGTGACGTTGGGTATTGCCGAACACCAGGCGGCGGGCAGCGCGGCGCGGGTGGACGAGATACAGGGGCAATGGCGCGAAGGTGGTGTTCGCACTCTCGCCATTATTGCGATGCTTGGCGATCTGGTTTTCATCGGCATCTATGGCTGGGGAAGCTGGCTGGCCGGGCGCAGCTTCATGGCGATGCGGGGTGCGGCAAGGATGCTAGGCATGCTGATCGCCATTTCGGCAATCACCTTTCTCGTCACCGACTATACCGAAACCATTCTTCAGGTGGTCCAGCTTCTCAGCGAACAGGGTTCGGACTGGATGGCTGCGGTCGCCGCCACGGTCAGGCCGGTGAAGATCGTCGCCTGGATCGCGACCTTCGGCGGTGTGCTGACGGCACTCGCCATTCGTCGATTTGGTGCGTCGCCTGCTTGATTAACCGCCCTGGCAGGTGCAATCCGGTAGCAGGTGAAACCACACGCTAGAACATCATCGAGAGGTCCTGCATGAAATTCGCATCCGTCGCCCTGTCCGCGCTCGCCATTTCGCTCGCCAGCCCCGCGCTCGCGAACCAACACGAGGCCCAGTCCGAGATGGCCAGTGCGTATCCCATGACTCCGCAGGGCGCGGCCGATTGGGTGGCTATGGTCGAAAAGGACATGTTCGATTTCTCGGTCGAATATGGCCGGGTTTTGTGGATCAATTCGACCTATATCATCCACGATAGCGACCAGCTTGCCGCCAAATACGGCGCGCAGGCGACCGAGAAGTCGGTCAAATATGCGAATGAGGCGGCAAAATATGCCCAGATTGCGGGCCTGGATCCCGAAGTCGCGCGCAAGCTCGACATCCTGCGCAATGGCATCGTCATGCCCGCGCCGGTCCGCGATGGCGCTGCGACCGAGCTCAATGAAATCGCCATCAAGCTTGGCTCGGCCTATGGCAAGGGCAAGGGCACGCTCAATGGCGAGGAAATCAACGGCAGCGATATAGAGGCCGAGATGGGCAATCTCGACCGCACCCCGGCCGAACTGGCCGAGATGTGGACGAGCTGGCACGACAATGTCGGCGCGCCGATGCGCGATGATTACCAGCGCATGATCGCCATTGCCGGCGAAGGTGCAGCCGAGCTCGGGTATGATGACCTCGGCGCGATGTGGCGATCGAATTACGATATGTCGCCCGACCAGTTCGCTGCCGAGACCGAACGCATGTGGCAGGAAGTAAAGCCGCTTTACATGGCGCTGCACACCTATGTCCGCAGCAAGCTCAACGCAAAATACGGCGACGAGGTGCAACCTGCCACCGGTCCGATCCGGGCCGACCTGCTCGGCAATATGTGGGCGCAGGAATGGGGCAATATCTACCCGCTTGTCGCTCCGGCGGGCGCAGGCGATATCGGCTACGACCTCACCGAACTGATCGAGCAGAAGGATCTCGACGAGGTCGAGATGGTCCGCGTGGGCGAGCAGTTCTTCTCCTCATTGGGCTTCGAGCCGTTGCCCGAGACTTTCTGGCAGCGCAGCCAGTTCACCAAGCCACAGGACCGCGAAGTGGTCTGCCATGCCAGCGCCTGGGACGTCGACAATGTCGACGATCTGCGCATCAAGATGTGTATCAAGCGCAATGCGGACGACTTCAAGGTCATCCACCACGAGCTTGGCCACAACTACTACCAGCGCGCCTACAATCAGCAGGACTATTTGCATCTGAACGGTGCGAATGACGGTTTTCACGAGGCTATCGGCGACATGATCGCGCTTTCGATCACGCCCGAATATCTCGTGCAGATCGACATGCTCGACCGCGCCGACGTGCCGAGCGCCGACAAGGACATCGGCCTGCTGCTGCGCGAGGCGATGGACAAGATCGCCTTCCTGCCATTCGGCCTTCTGGTCGACCGTTATCGCTGGGAGCTGTTCAACGGCTCGATCCCGACTAATGAGCTCAACAAGGGCTGGAACGACCTGCGCCTGCAATACCAGGGGATCGTTCCGCCGGTGGAGCGCGACGAGACCAAGTTCGATGCGGGCGCGAAGTATCACATCCCGGGCAATGTGCCTTACACGCGCTACTTTCTCGCGCGAATCCTGCAGTTCCAGTTCTTCAAGGCCGCTTGCGACCAGGCAGGTTGGGAAGGGCCGCTGCATCGCTGCTCGTTCTACGGCAACGAAGAAGTCGGCAAGAACCTCAATTCCATGCTCGAAATGGGCGCCAGCAAGCCGTGGCCCGACGCGCTCGAAGCCCTCACCGGCGAACGCCAGATGAGCGGCAAGGCGATGGCGGAGTACTTTGCCCCGCTGAAGGCATGGCTCGACGAGCAGAACGCCGGAAAGACCGAAGGGTGGTAAGCCGCTTCACCCTCGCCTTCGCTTTCCCGCTGGCGGTCGCCTGTGCGCCCGTCGGCGGGGAGGGGGAGGCAGCCGCGCCGCGCGTGGCCAGCGATGTCGAAGGCGCGCTGTTCGTGGCCGGCAAGTTCGGCAATACGCTGTCGAAGGTCGACCTCGCTTCCGGTGAGCAAGTCGTCAGCGTCGATAGCTGTGCCAATCCGCACGAATTGGCCACTTCGCCCGACGATCTGCATGTCGCGCTCGCCTGCTATGGCGGGCAGACGGTGGACATCTTCCGGACCGCAGATCTGGCCAAGGTTGCCAGTATCGACCTTGGTGCGAATGCGCGTCCGCACGGGATTGTCTGGCATGCCAATGGCGATCTTTACGCTACGGCCGAGGGCCGCCAGTCGGTTTTCTGGATCCGCGATCCGCTGGAACAGGCAGAGATCTCCGAAAGCGGCACGGGCAAGGAAGGCAGCCATATGCTTGCCGTAGCGCCCAGCGGAAACCACGCCTGGACGACCGATCTCGGCAGCAAGACTGTGACGCGGGTCGATCTCAAGACCCGCCGCGCACCCGCATCGGTCGAAGTTGGCGAGGAGCCGGAAGGCATCTGGCTTTCCGATGACGGCGAAACGCTATGGGTTTCGGCGCGCGGATCGAATGCCGCCTTCAAGCTCGACCCCCAGACGCTGGAGGTGCGGCAGCGGATCGAGACCGGGAATTTCCCGCTACGGATCACGCTGCGCCCGCAGGGTGACTATGCGGTCACCTCGGATCTTGCCGATGGTGGGCTGACGGTAATCGACACGCAAAGTGGCGATGTGGTGCGCAGCATCGCGGTTTCCTCTCCCGCGCAGGCCGAGGCACGGACGCAGGTGACGATCCTGTTCTCACCAGATGGCGAGCGTATCTATGTCGCCGAAACCCGCAACGACACGATTGCCGAGGTCGATTTCGCTACAGGAAAGGTGCTGCGCCGCCTGCCTGGCACGGGTGGCGGCGACGGGATCGCGATCATCGAATGAATAAGAAATACAAGGAACTGCCGGTCGTCGGCTGGCGCGAACTGGTGCATCTACCCGAGCTCGGCCTCCACGCGGTCCCGGCCAAGATCGATACCGGTGCGAGGACCTCTTCGCTCCATGGCGAAGTGATCGAGGAATTCGAACGCGATGGCGAGAAATACGTGCGCTTCGCGGTTGATTTCGACCAGCAGCATGTGCGCCAGGTGTGCGAGGCGGTGCATGTCGACGTGCGCGGAATCACCAGTTCGAATGGCAAGACCCAATATCGCTACGTTATCAAAACCCCGCTCACGATCGGCGGGGTCGAATTCCGTGCCGAAATCAGCCTGGCCGATCGCAGCGACATGAAATTCCCCATGCTGATCGGCCGTTCGTCGCTGCGCCGCCGATTTGTCGTGGACAGCGGCTATTCGTGGTTGCAGACGCCCGAACTGGACCCCGTCAAAGGGCACAAGCCCTGAGGAGCGCATAATGAAAATCGCCATGTTGGCGCGCAATCCGAACCTCTATTCGCACCAGCGACTGAAAGAGGCGGCGGAAAAGCGTGGCCACGAGCTCGATATCCTCAATACCACGCGTTGCACCGTCCACATCGCTAGCCATCGTCCCGAGGTCTACTATAATGGTGAGGCATGCGTCGGCTACGATGCGGTGATCCCGCGCATCGGGGCGAGTATCACGAATTACGGCCTCGCGATTCTGCGTCAGTTCGAGATGCGCGGTTGTTGGCCGCTCAATGAAAGCGTCGCAATCGGGCGCAGCCGCGACAAGCTGCGCAGCATGCAAATTCTCGCCAAGCACGGTCTCGGCCTGCCGCTGACGGCCTATGCCAACGACCCAAAGCAAGCCGAAGAGATCATACGGGCGGTCAAGGGGCCACCCGTGGTGATAAAATTGCTCGAAGGCACGCAGGGTATCGGCGTTGTGCTTGCCGAGACCCTGAGCAGCGCGAAGTCTGTGATCGAAGCTTTCCGTGGGGCCAACGTTAACATCCTCGTGCAGGAATTCATCAAGGAAGCCGGCGGTACCGACATCCGCGCATTGGTGATCGGCGGCAAGGTCGTCGCGGCGATGAAACGCACCGGTGCGGCCGACGATTTCCGCAGCAACCTGCATCGCGGGGGCAGTGCTCAGCTTATCAAGATTACACCCGAGGAACGCTCAACCGCCGTCCGCGCGGCCAAGCACATGGGCCTGAACGTCTGCGGCGTCGACATGCTACGAAGCAATCACGGACCGGTGATCATGGAGGTGAACTCTTCGCCCGGTCTCGAAGGGATCGAGAAAGCGACCGGCAAGGATATCGCCGGGATGATTATCGAGTTTATCGAGAAAAGCGCCAAGGATGGCAGGACGAAGACAAGGGGGAGGGGCTAGCTCTCCAGATCGCGTACCATGATGCGATAGGATAGCTGAAGTTCGCCGATCGCGAACGTGTCTTGGCCGATATCACGCCACCCAATGCGCTCATAAAAACCACGGGCTTGCGCGTTACCGTCGTGCACACTTAGCCAAAGCCTGTCGCATAATTGTCGACGCGCCTCGTCCTCGATAATTTTGACCAATGCTCTGCCCACGCCGCCACCGATCTCCGCGCTGTCGACGTAGATTTTCTGTAGCTGTCCTATACGCCGACCCCTGCACAGTGGATGGCTCGAACCCAGTTTGAGCTTGGCATACCCGATTGGCTTCTCGTCGATCAAAGCAAGCCAATATTTGTTGTTCGGTTTCTGCAGGCTCTTTGCGATTTTGTTTAGAGTGAAGGTCTGTTCGAGATATGTTTCCAGCGTTTCGCCATGGTCTTGGAAAAGGTGAGCGAATGCTTGTTTGAACGTCGCTCGACCAAGGCTGGCAAGCGCGGAAGCGTGATCTATCATTGCGAGTCGAATAATGAGTGCATTGGTCATTATTCGGTTCTGGGAGGATGCCAGATCGACCGCATCCCGCTGCTTGCGCTCAAACTATCGAGACTACCTGAATGGCGGCTCGTTGAAGGCGCGCAGTTTCCGACTGTGCAAGCGCGGCCCCTCGTCGCGGAGCAAGCGGCAGGCGGTCACGCCGATCTGAAGGTGGGCGGCAATTGCTTCCTCGTAAAAGGCGTTGGCCTGGCCAGGTAGCTTGATTTCGCCGTGCAGCGGCTTGTCCGATACGCACAAGAGCGTGCCGTAGGGCACGCGGAAGCGATAGCCCTGCCCCGCGATCGTGGCGCTTTCCATGTCGACCCCAACTGCCCGGCTAAGGCTCATGCGATGGGCCGAGTTTGTGTAGCGCAGTTCCCAGTTGCGGTCGTCCGTGGTGACAACGGTGCCGGTACGCATGCGCTTCTTGAGGTCCGCGCCATGTTCGCCCGAGACTTCTTCCGCCGCGCCGGCGAGGGCCTGCTGGACCTCGGCGATAGCGGGCAGGGGAATTTCGGGTGGCAGGACGGGATCGAGCACATGGTCGTCGCGCAGGTAGGCATGGGCGAGCACATAGTCGCCGATCTTCTGGCTGGGACGCAGACCGCCGCAGTGACCGATCATCAGCCAGGCTTCTGGTCGCAGCACGGCAAGGTGGTCGCAGATGGTCTTCGCATTGGACGGACCGACGCCGATATTGACCAGCGTGATGCCTTCCCTGTTCGGACCGACGAGATGGTAGGCCGGCATCTGGTGCCGCCGCCATGCGGTATCGGAGAGTTGCGCGCGGGCATTGTCGGTCTTCTCGCTCAGCATCAATCCACCCGCACCCGCCAGTGCGGTGTAGCCATTCGAGCCTAGCTGGGACCCGGCCCAGTCCACGAATTCATCGACATAGCGGTGGTAGTTGGTGAACAGAATGAAGCGCTGGAAATGCTCTGTGCTCGTGCCGGTATAATGCGCCAGCCGCGCCAAGCTGAAATCCGTGCGCAGCCCGTCGAACAAAGAGAGCGGGATCGGGTCCTCCGCATTTTCGAGCACGATGCCGTCGGCCAGCTCGTCTCCGATATCCGCCAGTTCGGTCGAGGGAAAGTGCCGCGCGATCAGGTTGGGATCGACTCCCACCAATTCGGCACCGGCTTCGCCGTCGAGCACATAGGGAAAGGGAATTTCCTGCTGAGACGAGCCCACTTCGACTTCGATTTCGTAATTCTCGGAAATCAGCTCGAGCTGTTCGCGCAGATAGTCGCGAAACAGAGCCGGGCGCGTTACGGTGGTCGTATAGAGGCCTGGAGCATTCAAGCGGCCAAAGGCGCGATTGCGATCCTCGGGCTGATCGCCGCCACGGAAACGCAGGCGCAGCTCGGGATAGGCGTAGCTTCCATCCTTGCGGCGCTCTGGTGCAGGAAGCGCGCGTTCGCGCCCGAAGGCGATAACGTCATCGCGCAACCTTTCGACTGCCGCGTCATAAATTGTCTCGATCCGGTCGAGTGTCTGTTCGATGGTTTCCATGGGCGGTTTTCTTGCCTCTTGTTGTTTTCCGATTGGTGTCACGCCTACAGATAGTCATTGCGGGCGCTTCTTACAAAAAGGGCGCGGAAGCCGAAGCCGCCGCGCCCTTTCGTATTGCTGGATGCGAAGATCGGCCTCAGGCGTTCTCTTCGTTCTCGTCCGTAGCGGTGTCGGCACCCTCTTCGAGCATGTCCTCGGGGATTTCTCCGGGCTCGAGGGTCGGGTCGATACGGGCTGCATCGGCCTGCTCTTCGATCTCGCGCTGCTCGTCTTCGAACATCTGCGCCATTACGTCGATGCCCTGGCTCTGCAATTCGGCTTCGTCGTCCGAGCGGGCGACATTGGCCTTGATCGTCACCGAGACCTCGGGATGGAGGTCGATGCGGACTTCATGCATGCCGATCGTCTTGATCGGATCACCCATGATGACCTGCTTCTTGTCGATGTCGTGGCCTTTGTCGCCGAGCGAGGCAGCGATGTCGCGCACGTTGACCGAGCCGTAGAGCTGGCCGGTGTTCGATGCGGCACGGATCAGGACGATTTCTTCGCCATTGACCTTTTCGCCAGCCTTTTCGGCTTCGGTGCGACGTTCCGCGTTTTCCTTTTCCAGGCGGTCGCGGTTCGCTTCGAAGACCTTCTTGTTGGCTTCGTTGGCGCGGAGAGCCTTCTTCTGCGGAAGCAGGAAGTTGCGGGCATAGCCGTCCTTCACAGTGACGACGTCACCGATCGAGCCGAGCTTTTCGATCCTTTGAAGGAGAATGATATCCATGGATTTTCCCCTTACTTCACGATGTACGGCAGCAGGCCGATGTGACGCGCGCGCTTGATGGCCTTGGCCAGTTCACGCTGCTTCTTCGCGCTAACGGCGGTGATGCGGCTGGGAACGATCTTACCCCGTTCGGACATGAAGCCCTGAAGGAGACGGACGTCCTTATAGTCGATCTTGGGAGCGTTCTTGGCCGAAAACGGGCAAGATTTGCGGCGGCGGAAAAACGGACGGGCCATCAGTTACGCTCCTCGCGGTCGCGGCGCTTCTTCGCATCGCGCTCGTTCTTGCGCATCATCACGCTGGGACCTTCCTCGTGCTCTTCGACACGGATGGTCATGTAGCGGATGACGTCTTCGTTGATACGGGTCTGGCGTTCTAGCTCTTCCACGACGGCGCCCGGGCCTTCGATGTTGAGCATGACGAAATGCGCCTTGCGGTTGCGGTCGATCTTGTAGGAGAGGTTCTTGAGGCCCCAGGTCTCCGTCTTGGTGACCTTGCCTTCATTCTTCTCGACAATCTCGGTGGCGGTGGCGGCGAGTTGGTCGACCTGAGCTTGGCTCAGATCCTGTCGCGCCAAGAAAACATGCTCGTAGAGAGCCATGCCCTTGTCCTTTCACTTCATGGCCGATCGCTGGCTTGTCCGCGGGATTGCGGGGCCCCTCCGGCTTTCTTCGAATCCCTCGGATGTCCAAGGGATGCGCGCACATAGCGGTATTGGCGGAGATTGCAAGGCAAGTTGGGGGCTTGGCAGCGCGGAACGGGGCGGGCAGGGGCGCATTGGGTGTGAAACGAAGGAGTGCTTCTATTGCCTGGTGGACTTGTAGCCCTGCTCGACGACGTCTCGATCATCGCCCGCGCGGCGGCGGCATCGGTAGACGACATTTCCGTTGCCGCCAGCAAGGCCGGTTCCAAAACGGCCGGTGTGGTGATCGACGATGCGGCGGTCACGCCCAGCTATGTCACGGGCCTGTCCCCGGCGCGCGAATTGCCGATCATCTGGAACATCACCAAGGGCAGCTTGAAAAACAAGCTTATCATCCTGCTGCCCGGCGCGCTGTTGCTGAGCTGGCTGCTACCGAGCGCGATCATTTTTATCCTTATGCTGGGCGGAGCCTACCTTTCTTACGAGGGCGCCGAGAAGGTGATGGAAAAGCTGGGCGGCCAGAAGCACGGCAAAACGGTCGACGACACGATCGACGATCCCGTAGCCTTCGAGAAACAGCGCATATCAGGCGCGATCCGTACCGATCTTATCCTGTCCGCCGAAATCATGGCGATCACGCTGAACGAAGTCGCCTCGGAAGACTTCATCGTTCGAGCCGGCGTGCTTGCGGTCGTCGGTATTGGTGTGACCTTCGCGGTCTACGGGGCGGTCGCCCTGATTGTGAAACTCGACGATATCGGCTTGCATCTGCGCGAGAAGGCTTCTGCTACCGCGCAGGCATTCGGAAATTTCCTCGTTAATTCGGTGCCATATCTGCTGATCTTCCTTTCGTTTATTGGAACGATTGCGATGCTGTGGGTCGGTGGCGGGATTATTCTGCACGGGACGCACGAGCTGGGCTTCGATGTCCTCTACGATATCGCCCATGGCGCTGAATATGCGGTGAAGTCTGCCACAGGCGCCATGTCGGGCTTGCTGGGCTGGCTGACATATGCTGCCTTCTCGGCGCTAGTCGGCCTTGGCCTCGGCTTCGTGATCGCGATCCTGCTGCACAAGGTTCTCAAGGTCGGCAACACGCATGGCGCACACTGACCGACCAATCCTATACACTTGCGCCGGTTCGCGCGGATTACGTGCGACCTGGGCGGCGGAGGAGGCTGGCACGGACATAGACCTCAGGCTGCTGCCGTTTCCGCCGCGCCATCAGGCGCCGGATTACCTAGAGCTAAATCCGCTCGGCACGGTCCCGATGCTCGTCCTGGGCGAGGTCTCGATGACCGAAAGCTGCGCGATCGCCCATTATCTCGCGACACTGGGGCGCAACCTCTCGCTGGTGGTCGATCCGGCAGAGGCGGACTTTCCGGCCTACCTCGATTTCACCTATCATGCCGATGCAACGATCACCTTCCCGCAGACGGTATTCATGCGTTTTGCGGTGTTCGAGAAGGACAAGGGCTGGAGCGAGGCGGGCGAGGCCTATGCCAAATGGTTCTGGAAACGTCTGGTCAAGCTCGAACGGCGGCTCGAACACCGCGAGTACCTGTGTGGAGGCCGCTTCACCGTTGCAGACATCTGTTGCGGCTACGCGCTGATCTTGGCGGGCAAGGTCGGGCTCGACGAGGGCGTGCCGCAGTCGCTCAAGGATTATCGCGATCGCCTGGTTTCGCGCGAGGGTTACAGGCGAGCGGTCGACCGCGAGGCTGCAGGTCCCGCCGCGATTTAGGCGAGCCTGCCGAATAGGTCCCGAGCGAAGGTACTTAGCGTGTCGTCGCGTGCGCCCATGATGACGATGCGATCGCCGGGGCGAGCTATGGTGGCTAGGCGGTCGCCCACCGACTTGCGGCTCGGGATGTATTCCGCATGCCCGCCAGCATCCTCGATCAGCCGGACGATCCGCTCGCTGCCTTCGCTGCGATCTACTGTGCCACCGTAATAGACTGGATCGCACAGGAAGACGCGGTCGCCGTCGGAAAGCTCCTCGGCAAAGGTCTGGGCGAGCTCGTCGCCCATCTGGCGCAGCGGCCCGTAGCCATGCGGCTGGAAGAAGGCGAGCACGCGGCCGGGGTGGGCCTTCAGCGTGCGCAGGGTCGCCGCGCACTTTTCCGGATTATGCCCGAAATCGTCGATCACCGTGATGGCTGAGACACTGGTGCCGACCACCTCGAAACGCCGCGCCAGACCTTCGAACCCGGCCAGCGCCTCGACTGCCTTTTCTACCGGGATACCGGCCGCAGCCGCACCCGCAATGGCGGCTAGCGCGTTCGACAAATTGTGTCGTCCTGGCAGCTTGAGCGTGAGAGCGTGTTCGCTGCCGTCGTGCCGATCGATCACGAGCGCCGCCTGCCGCATCGGTCCTTCCGCGATCGATCCCGGCACGATGCCGATCTGCGCCTTTTCCTGCTCGATTCCGAAAGTGATGACCTCTTTTGCACGGGGCAAAAGTGCGAGCGCTTCGGCATCGTCGGCATTGATTACGCCGATGCGGCTGCGCGCCAGATAGTCGCCGAAGAGTTGGCGCAGTTCCTCCATGCTTTTGTGATCGAGGCTGACATTGAGCAGCACGCCCACGGCAGGGCGATAAAGCGCGATCGAGCCGTCGCTTTCGTCGACTTCGCTGACATACAGGCTCCGACCGCCGACCACGGCGCTGGCATAGGGCCGCTCGGGCGAGACGAAGTTCTTCATCACCGCTCCGTTCATGATCGTCGGCTCGCGTCCGCAAGCGTGCAAAATCCAGCCTAGCATGCCGGTAACGGTGGACTTGCCACTGGTGCCCGCGACGGCAAGCCCCGCGCCGCTGGTGTTGAACAGGATCGAGTTCAGTTCGGCGCGGCTGAGCCGTAAGCAATCGAGCTCCCTCGCGCGCTGAACTTCGGGCACGGTGTCCTCGACCGCGGCGCTGGCGACGAGGATCTGCTCGCCCGAAACGATGCCGCTGCCATCTTGCGGGTGGAGCGTGAAGCCCTGCTGTTCCAGCGCGCCGAATTTCTCAGGTGTGCGGCCCTGATCGCGGCTGCGGTCCGACCCTTCGACCGTGCAGCCGCGGCCTTTCAATATCTGTGCCAGCGGCAGCATTCCCGATCCGCCGATGCCGCAAAAGAAAAACGGGCGGGCGAACAATTCGTCTGGAGTGGGCATATCGCTCATGTCGGTGCAGCTATTGAGTTGTGCCGGGCGATACAAGCGCGCTAGCAGGCGCAGATGGTCAAAATTGCGATCTGTGCCCCCGGAAAACCGCTGAAGCGCGAACGGTCCGATGCGTTGAAAGCTCTTGTGGCGCGACGCAGGGATGTCTCGCTCCACTTCCATGAGCAGTGTTTCTTGGAAGAAGGGCACTTTGCCGGTAGCGACCAGGTACGCCTGGCGGCGCTGCTGGAGTGTGCCAACGATCCCGGTTTCGACGCGGTATGGTTTGCCATGGGCGGCTATGGTTCGAACCGCATCGCCGCGCAGGCGGTGGCGCAGATGAACCGGGCCGCGCGGACCAAATCCTATCTCGGCTATTCGGACACAGGATTCCTGCTCGGCGCGCTCTATCGGCACGGGATCGGGCGTGTGGCGCATGGGCCGCTGGCGGGCGATATCCGGCGAGAGGGTGGAGCGGAAGCCATCGCGCGCTCGCTCGACTGGTTGACCGGCAAGGATAATGGTCTCGAACTCAGTCTCGACGGGCGTCCCGCCGCGGCTTTCAACCTGACCACGCTCGCCATGCTGGTCGGCACCGACCTGGCGCCGGACCTTTCCGGCCATGTGGTCATGGTCGAAGAAGTGGCCGAGCATCTTTATGCTATCGACCGCCTGTTCTTCCACGTCACTCAACACCTCCGGAATATCGCCGGACTGAGGCTCGGGCGGATCAGCGAAGTGCCGGAAAACGACCGGCCCTTCGGCAGAGACGAAGTCGCCATCGTGCGGGATTGGTGCGCGCGCAGCGGCATTCCCTACCTCGGCCGGGCCGATATCGGGCACGACGCTGCCAACAGGATTGTCCCCTTCGGGCTTGAGGCGCGCGCGGCACACGCCTAGGCGCGGCTCCGCAAGGAGAGAATAATGACTGCATTCATCTTCCCCGGACAAGGCAGCCAGAAGGTTGGCATGGGCGCTGAACTCGCCGAAGCCAGCGCATATGCTCGCGAAGTTTTCGAAGAGGTCGACGAGGCGCTCAAACAGAAACTGTCGGCCCTGATGAAGGGCGGGCCGGAGAGCGAACTGACCATGACGGCCAACGCGCAACCCGCGATCATGGCCAATTCGGTCGCCACGGCACGTGTGTTGGAAAAGGAATTCGGCCTCAGCCTGACCGACAAGGCGGACTGCGTCGCGGGCCATTCGCTCGGCGAGTACAGTGCATTATGTGCTGCCGACGCATTCTCGCTGACCGACACGGCAAAGCTGCTGCGTCTGCGCGGCATTGCAATGCAGGATGCCGTTCCGATCGGCGTCGGCGCCATGGCCGCGCTGCTGGGTGCCGATATCGACAAGGCGACCGCTCTCGCCGAAGCGGCCGCGCAAGGTCAGGTGTGTGAAGTCGCCAATGATAACGACCCGACGCAAGTCGTCATCTCGGGCCATGCCGAGGCGATCGACCGCGCGATAGAAATGGCGAAGGAGCATGGCATTAAGCGCGGCATAAAGTTGCCCGTCTCGGCCCCGTTCCACTGCTCGTTGATGGGACCGGCCGCGCTGAGGATGAAGAACGCGCTGGCCGAAACGCCGCCGCAAGCCTTCACCGTTCCGATCTTCGCCAACGTCAGCGCCGCGCGGGTGACCGATCCGGCGGAAGAACAGGGCCTGCTGGTCGAGCAGATCACCGGGCGCGTGCGGTGGC
The DNA here is from genome assembly GCF_021864455.1 of Erythrobacter sp. SN021. NCBI lineage: Bacteria > Pseudomonadati > Pseudomonadota > Alphaproteobacteria > Sphingomonadales > Erythrobacteraceae > Erythrobacter > Erythrobacter sp. SN021. The sequence goes on along the minus strand of NZ_JAKKUW010000001.1, from coordinate 486,467 downwards.
GTGAAAGCGTGCTTGCCATGGGCGAGGCAGGGGTTGAACGTTTCGTCGAGCTGGGCGGGAAAGTGCTCGGCCCGATGGTCGGTCGCATCGATAAAGAGGCGACCACCGTCAGCCTCGTCACCATGGAAGATCTCGAGAATTTCGCGAAGGAGAACGCGTGATGTTCAGTCTCGAAGGCAAAACCGCCCTCGTTACCGGTGCCAGTGGCGGGATCGGTTCGTCGATCGCCTATGCGTTGGCCAGGCAGGGCGCCCGGCTCGCATTGTCGGGTTCGAACGGCGACAAACTGCGCGCCTTCCGCGAGCAGCTCAATGACGAGTTCGGTCACGACCATGTCGAGATCACTTGCGACCTGTCGAACCCCGAGCAGGTCGAGGAACTGATCCCGGCCACGGTCGATACGCTCGGCAGCATGAATATCCTCGTCAACAATGCAGGGATCACGCGCGACAATCTCGCCATGCGGATGAAAGACGAGGAATGGGACGATGTGATCCGCATCAACCTCGAAGCCAGCTTTCGCCTGATGCGTGCCAGCGCGCGGCCGATGATGAAGGCCAGGGGCGGGCGGATCATCTCCATCACCAGCATTGTCGGCCATACAGGAAACCCCGGCCAGATGAACTACACTGCCGCCAAGGGCGGCCTCACCGCGATGTCGAAAAGCCTCGCGCAGGAGCTTGCCAGCCGCAACATCACCGTCAACTGCGTCGCCCCCGGTTTCATCCGCACCGCGATGACCGATGCGCTGACCGACGACCAGAAGGCCGCAATCAATGGACGCATTCCGATGGGCCGTATGGGCGAGGGCGAGGAAATCGGTGCTGCCGTGACCTACCTCGCCAGCGACGAAGCGGCCTATGTCACGGGCCAGACGCTACATGTGAATGGCGGCATGGCGATGATAGGGTAGGGGAAAAGCGCTCTTTGTCTCGTGCGTGGAGCGCCTCCGCGCTTCCCTCGGCAGTTCCGTCCCGCTCCCCCTCCCGATTCCCCATGGGAATATCCTCAATGCATGGTCGAGAGGGAGAGCGGGGCGGAAGTGCAAGGTCAGGACGGCTGTTCTCATCCCACTCGACAAAAACCTCCATACTTTTCCCCAAGGAATCCGCCCAGCGCGGCGCGCGGTCTTGCTCCCGATGCAACCCCCGCTAGGGTGACTGTCCGTATTCCGGCGCTGGTGGGGCGATTCCGGCCCTCTCGGTGCCCAAAAGGGATGAAAGTAGGACCATGAAGGCCACCATCGAACGCGCGACGCTGCTGCGTTGTCTCAGCCACGTGCAGTCGGTCGTAGAACGCCGCAACACGATTCCCATCCTTTCCAACGTGCTGATCGAGGCCGAGGGCGACAATTCGCTCAAGGTCATGGCGACCGATCTCGATTTGCAGGTTGTCGAACATATGGATGCCAGTGTCGACAGCGCGGGTTCGATCACAGTCTCGGCACACTTGCTGTTCGACATCGCGCGCAAGCTGCCCGAAGGGTCGCAGGTGAGCCTGGAGGCGGCCGAAAACCGTATGGCGGTAAAGGCAGGGCGAAGCCGTTTCTCGCTGCCCACGCTGCCGCGGGACGATTTTCCGGTGATCGTGGAAGGCGATCTGCCAACCAGTTTCGAGCTTCCCGCCAGGACGCTGGCCGAACTAATCGATCGCACGCGGTTCGCGATTTCCACGGAGGAGACGCGATACTATCTCAATGGTATCTTCTTCCACGTCTCGGACGAGGCCGAGCCGGTGTTGAAGGCTGCCGCGACGGATGGCCACCGCCTCGCACGCTTCACCCTGCCGCGTCCGGAGGGCGCCGAAGGCATGCCCGACGTGATCGTTCCGCGCAAAGCCGTGGCCGAATTGCGCAAGCTGCTCGAAGAAGCGATGGACGGCAACGTGCAGATCGACCTTTCGGCCAGCAAGGTCCGCTTCACTCTCGGCGGCGAAGGTGGTGTGGTGCTCACCAGCAAGCTTATCGACGGCACGTTCCCCGACTATTCGCGAGTGATCCCAACGGGTAACGACAAGCTCCTCAAGCTCGATCCAAAGAGCTTCCATGAGGGTGTCGACCGTGTGGCGACCATTGCCACCGAAAAGACCCGTGCGGTCAAGATGGGGCTCGACAAGGACAAGGTAACACTCACCGTCACTTCGCCCGATAATGGCACCGCGACCGAAGAAGTCCCCGCCGAATATGCGGCGGACGGGTTCGAGATCGGCTTCAACGCGGCCTATCTGAAGGACATCCTCGGGCAGATCGATAGCGACAATGTCGAAATACACCTGGCCGATGCTGGCGCGCCTACGCTGATCCGCAAGGATGAGAATTCGCCCGCGCTCTATGTCCTGATGCCGATGCGGGTGTAAGCGCTCGCATTGATCGATCGCTGACGCTAGCGTCTTCTTTCGAAGAGGAGATGCGAATGCAGCAGGTACATGTCCGCAAGGAGAGCATCGGGGAAGCCGAACTCGTCGAGTGCGAGCCGGGCGCGCTGGCGGAAAATGCCGTCCGGTTCGAGATCGAGAGTTTTTCGGTCACCGCCAACAATGTCACCTACGCGGTGGTCGGAGACGGATTCGGCTATTGGAATTTTTTCCCCGCACCCGACGGCATGGGCATCGTGCCCATGTGGGGGCATGCGCGCGCGATCGAGAGCAACCATCCCGATATTGCCGTGGGCGAGCGGATCTATGGCTATCTGCCTATGGCCAGCCATCTCGATGTGGTGCCGGGCAAGGTGACGGCCAGCGGGTTCGCCGATATGGCCGAACATCGCCAGCCGATGAGCCCGATCTACAATCAGTATTCGCGCCTGGCGGCCGATCCCGAGCACGATCCCGCACGCGAAGGCGAGCGGATGATCTTCGGCCCGCTGTTCAAGACCGGTTTCCTGATCGAGTATTTCCTGCGTTCCGAGCATTGGTTCGGTGCGACGCAGCTTATCCTCACCAGCGCTTCGTCCAAGACCGCCATGGGGCTAGCGAGCGTCGCCAGGCATCGTTCGCCGGATGTAAAACGTATCGGGCTGACTTCGGCAGGCAATGTCCGCTTCGTCGAGGAAAGCGGGCTTTACGATCAGGTGCTCTCCTACGAAGCGGTGGACGGCATTGTCGCCGAGCCCAGCGTATCGGTCGATTTCGCCGGCAATGCTTCGCTCCTTCGCGCCATTCACCAGCATCTCGGCTCGGTTCTGAAATATTCGTGCCTCGTCGGCGTCACGCATATCGAAGAGCGAGGCGAGGGGCTCGATGGGATTCCCGGCCCGACCCCGACACTGTTCTTCGCGCCCGACCATGCAGTGGCGCTGTTCAAGAATGTCGGCCCCGAAGAAGCGGGGCAGCAGATCGCGCAAAGCTGGCGCGCTTTCCTCGCCGATGTGGGGAACAGCGTGACGATCTCGCGCGATGCGGGTCTCGCGGCGGCGCGGGACGCCTTCGTCCAAATGGTCGGGGGCAAGGTCGATCCCGCCAGGGGCATCGTGATCGAGCCTTAGACTATTCCGATTTCAAGGGAGTTTCGGCGGCCACGTTCGTTGGTCGATGAAGCACCGCGTGTGGCAGGTGCGGCAGAGGGCGCGTCGAATGGCGGTTCTTGTGCCAGTCAGCCTTTCGGAAAGCGGCTCATCCACCGAGCGCGGTCATGCGGAATCCTATCCGATCGGTAGCGGCGACCGATCCGCTATATTCCTGTTTTACAACAACAATTCCCACATCCGCTCCTTTAGGGTACCGACACTCTTGGAGACACGCCCGAAGAGCAGGCAAACCTCTCGAGCTCCGTGACCGCAAATTCCAGCCTGGCGATGCGCGAACGGGTCAAAATCCATCTCCTCTCTCCCTTGCAGCCGGAATTCGGGTTGGTTCCAAACAAAACCGAGGGGTGACCATCGCCCCTGCGTAGAGCGTGATGTCGGTAGGGCGCTCGGCTCTGGGCGAAAGACCACCGGCCAACGATCGCGCCGCAATCGGTGGCGCTATACGTACAGGGAGTGATAAATGAGATTTAAGGCGAACCCCTATCGCAGCGGTCTGCTGGCAGGTTCTACCGGCCTTGCAATACTGGTTGCAACTCCAGCTATGGGGCAGGAGAACACGCCGGCGGAAGGCATTAACGTGATTGTCGTGACCGCTGAGAAAAGGGAGAAGGATCTCCAAGACGTTCCAATAGCAATCACTGCGATGAGTGGTGAAACGCTGACCGCGAACGGGATTTCGAACGTCGAAGATCTGCAATTTTTCGTGCCGGGGCTGACCGTTACAAACGACTCCATGGCCATTATAAACATTCGCGGTATCGGCACATCGGCGTTCGGAGTTGCTACCGACCCAAGTACAACGGTCCACTATGATGGCGTATACATTTCGCGTCCGACAACAAGTTATCAGGATATGTTCGATGTCGAGCGTGTCGAGGTTTTGCGCGGACCTCAGGGTGTGTTGTTCGGCCGCAACTCCGCCGGGGGGACGTTAAATATCATCTCCAAAATGCCCACTGATGAGCTTACCGGGACTATCGGTGTGACCCTTGGAAATTTGGGGAAGCGAAACTTCAGCGGAACTATTTCGGGGGCTGTCGCGGACGGTGCCAGAGCCCGCCTGACCTTAGTGAAGAACGATAGGAACGGGGTCTATCGCGACGTAAATTTCGATCGTCGCTATCAAGACGAAAACAATCTCGCGGGACGATTTACCCTGGCGGTCGACGCAACCGATCGGCTCGAAATCGTGCTTCGCGCGGACGCAAGCCGCGATCGTGAGACGGGCTATCCTGCCATTCGGGAAACCTATCCAGCCTCTCTTGTTGCTGCAGGTGCAACCGTTCCATCCCGGCCCAATGAAATAGCTCTGGATGCGGTCCCTCGCTACGATATCGACGCATGGGGGGTGTCTTCCACTATCCGATATGATGCAGGGCCTGTCGAATTGAAGTCCATTACTGCATTTCGATCCAGCGATGTCGACCAGACACTCGACGTGGATGCGACAGATATCTTTCTGCGAAATATCGAGTTTTCTGAATCATCGAAATCTTTCACTCAGGAATTTCAGATCTTAAGCACAACGCCTTCCCGTCTGACCTGGATATTGGGCGCCTTCTACCTCAGGGAAGATGGCGAGGACGAGATACAGATATTGGAGCCCAATCGCGCGCTGGCGATACCGGAATCGAACACGACCAATGCTTTCGCACTGTTTGGTCAAGCGAGCTATGAATTTACGGACAGCCTGCGTTTTACGACCGGTTTGCGATATAGCTATGAGAAGAAGGACTTTGGATATCGCATCTTCTCAAACAAGGAAGAGGTAGATAGCGGCTCGCCTACAGCGTCTTGGTCTGCGTGGACGCCAAAATTCGGTGTGGAACTGGATTTGAGCGAGGACATCCTAGCCTATGCCTCCGCAACCCGCGGATTCAAGTCGGGAGGTTTTCAATTAGGCGATGCGAAACCATTTCTTCCGGAATATCTTTGGAGCTACGAAGTAGGTTTGAAAACGACGCTGTTCGATCGGAGGCTTCAAGCCAATTTCTCGTCGTTCTACTATGATTATTCAAATCTGCAGGTTGTTCAGTACATTAATGGCGTCGCGAGTACGACCAATGCAGGCAGAGCAACGATCAAGGGTGTAGAGGCGGAATTTCAAGCGAAGCCCACCAGAAACCTCTCGCTCACCTCTACCATTTCCTGGCTCGATGCCCGCTATGATGTATACTTCGACGATCAAGTGAGTCTGGAAGGCAACCGTTTGCCGAATGCTCCGAAATGGAATGCGACATTTGGTGCTGAATATCGAGCGCCACTCGGTTCTGCCGGGTTTCTCACACTACGTGGCGACGTAGCGCGGAGAGGTACGGCCTATTTCAAGCCCAGCAATGATCCACGCTATGCAAGTTCACCGACGACGCTGGTGAATGGGCGGATATCTTGGGAGCCGTCGGGCGGGCAGTGGGAGGTTGCGCTCTACGGACGGAATCTGACCGACGAACGCTACGCCACTTACAAGACATTCGGCACCGATGCTTCGGGAGTCTCCAATCCCGACCTGCCGTTGACGGTTTATGGAGAACCACGCCAGTATGGTGTTCAGCTCAGGCGCTTTTTCTGATTTTTGAAGAGTAGGCTGGGGGATCTCGATCAAGGAGCTCCATCCTGAGCGGGACAAGGCGCATAACCGCCTTGTCGACGTGTTTCGAAGGGCGAGTGGGTATAGGGTATGCCCGCTCGCCTTTCCAATGGCTTGCGTGATCCATCAGAGCGCGTCGAGAACGCGCTGACCGGCAAGTCGGCCGCGATGATGTCGCGCACGAAATGGGGCGCGAAGACGTAGATGACGATCAGGATATGATCGGGCTTGCGTAGCCATTCCAAGGCCGCCCAGGGACGGAACCCGTCTCGCCCGGTGCGTCGCCTTCGCCAATGGTCTGGCGCGTCGGTTGAATGGCCAGCGCATTGGCTGCAAGTGCGGGATCGGCAACCATCTTTCCAGTCTTACAAATCCCTTGGCCTCGTCCGCTCAGGCGGCCCGGGCAAGCTCCGCTTCGGTGGCCGGGGCATCGAGGAAGGTGCGTAATCTGGCGACGCTTTCATCCGCATGGGTCAGCAGGAACAAATGCCCGCCACCCTCGATCACTTCGAGCCGAGCGTTGCGGATGGCCGAGGCGAGAATTCGTCCGTTGATGAGGGGAACGATCTGATCGTCGTCACCCATCATGACGAGGACCTCCTTGCTCATGAAGGGAAGGGCGGGAAGGCTGGTCCAGCCGATCATGGCGAGCAACTGATAGAAATATCCGCGTGGGGACGGCGGTTTGAGGCGCCCGATATGGCTATCTTTCTGATGCGCCTGCCCGTCGGGATCGATTCCGCCGTAAAGTGTCTGGAAATGTTCGTTCATGAACTTGGGATCGATATAGCGGCGCGGGTTCGCCATCTTGGTAAGGGCGGCCGGGTTCCCCGGCACCATCAGCATGCCTGCCGTCGTTGCCACCAACACCAGTCGGCGGGTTCGCTTTGGATACTGCAGGGCAAAATGCTGCGCCATCGCACCGCCCCAGGACACGCCCATCACATCGACTTCGCCGAGTCCCAACTGGTCGAGGATCAGATTTGCGGTCCAGCTCATGGTGAAGGGGTTGTAGGGCAGGGTTGGATCGGGGCTTTCGCCCGTGCCCGGCATGTCGAACATCACGAAGGGGCGTTCGGCGAGCATTTCGGCAAGCGGAGCAACCGCCTCGATATTCGCACCGATACCGTTGAAGAACAGGATCGGTGGGTGCTCGGACGCTTCACCCAGCCGCCAATGCGCGACCCTTAGCGTCCGCCCGCCCGCCTCCATCATTTCGATGGTTGCGGTCATGGGTTCGTCTTTCGATGCCGTCACGCGGGCTCCTTCGCAAAAGGGTTAACAGGGTTCCATAACGTAGAGACCGGGGGCCGGGTCCAGCGGGGTATAGTTTTTGTTCCCCAGCTTTGCGGGGGCTTTCTTCTTCTTGCCGGCTCGCGCCTGGAGCCATCCCATCCAGTAGGGCCACCAGCTCCCGGCAACTTCCTCAGCACCCTTCAGCCATTCGTCGGCCGTTTTCGGCAGCGTGTTATTGCCGTCCTTGTGGACATAATACTTTGCTTTCGGATTGCCCGGCGGGTTGAGGATCGCTTGCATATGGCCCGAATGCGAGAGGACATAGGTTACATCTTTCGATCCGAACAACCGGGTCGAACGGTAGGTGGCCTTCCACGGCGTGATATGGTCGGTCACCCCGCCGAGGATGAAAAGATCGCTGGTCACTTTGGACAGATCGATCTTGTGATCGACCATCTCGACCTCGCCCTTCTTGGTGAAGGCAAGCGTTTCGAAGATTGTCAGAAAATCGCCCATCAGACTGGCTGAAAGGTTGGTCGCATCCGCGTTCCAGAACAGCACGTCGAAAGCCGGCGGGTCCTGGCCGAGCAGGTAATTGTTGATGACGTAGTTCCAGATGAGATCGTTCGGCCGCAGCCAGGCGAAACCGCGCGCGAGGTCGTCGCCCTTGATGACGCCCTTTTTCGCCGCGCGGCGCTTGGCCAGCGCCAGACCGTTCTCGCTGACCAGCGAGCCCGCCTCGATATCGTTCTGCTTGGGATGAAGCACGCAGACCATCAGCGTCAGCGCGCCGAGCAGATCGTCCTTGTCCGAAGCCATCTTGCTCGCCAGCATCGAGGCGGTCTGGCCGCCCGAACAACCGGCCGAGACATTGACCTTCTTGCTGCCGGTGATTTTGCTCACCGCCTCCATCGCCTCGCGGCAGGAACGGACATAATCGGCCATGTCCCACACGCCCTGTTCCTTGCTCGGATTCTTCCAGCTGATGACGAAGGTCTGGATACCGTTATCGAGCTGGTACTTTACAACCGACTTCTCGGGCGAGAGGTCGTTGATGTACATCTTGTTGATCTGCGGCGGGATGGTCAGTTGCGGGATCTCGTAGACTTCGTCGGTGGTCGGGGCGTATTGGATCAGTTCCATCATCTCGGTGCGCAGGACCACCGAGCCTTTCGAAGTCGCGATATTCTCGCCCAGTTTGAAGGGCTTCTTGTCAACCTGGCTGACCATGCCCTTGTTGTTGACCATATCGTCATAGGCGTTCTTGAGGCCCTTGATCAGGCTCAAACCGCCACTGGTGATCGCCATCTTCTGCGCGCTGGGATTGCCGATCAACGTGTTTGTGGGGGCCAGCCCGTCAATGACGATGTTCGAGATGAAGCGCGCCCGGTCCTTCTCGAGCTCGTCCAGCTCGAGGTCTTCCAGCCAGTGTGCCGCTCCTTTCTGGACGGCCAGATAGTACTGCATGCCCGCACGCATGAAGGGGTTGTATTGCCAGGCCGGGTCCTGGAAACGCTTATCCTTGGGGTGAGGCGCCAGATCGCTCTGGCCGGTCATGATCTTGATCATGTCCTCGCCCATCGCTTGGCCGTGTTTCATGAGGCGTTGCGGGTCGGAAGCCGTTTCGCGCAACATGACTGCGACGGCGCCGAAGATATCCTCTCGCGTCAACCCCACCAGGGGGCCGAGGGCGCTGGTGTGTTGTGCAGCTTCGTCTTCGAGTCTGGCCATGTTGAAGGATCTCCCCGGTATTCACTTTGCTTCTTTTCTAGTGCGAGCCTTAGAACGGTTCGCGCGGCGCGGCCGTTCCAGATGTTGGCGCGGCCTATGCGCCACGAGCGGCAATCATGCTGTCGATATCGACGAACTTTTCTCTCGGTGCCCCTTTGCGTGCGGCAGCGATCTCGGCCTCTTCGATCTTCTGCCAGTCCCGGAAGGTGACGATTTCCAGACCTCGCGTTTGGGCCAGTTCGTCGAAGCCTTCGCGGCCGCGCTTGCGCGATCCCCCACCGATGTCCTGGTCGACGATATCGATGACCGAATAGCCATCGGGGCGATTGGTACCGATCGTGCCGCTCGGGCCGCGTTTGGCCCAGCCCACGCAATAGAGACCGGGCAGAATGCGCCCTTCGTCATTGGCGAAGCAACCCGCGCGCTCGTCGAAAGGGACTCCCTTGAGCGGAGAAGTCCGGTAGCCGATGCAAGTAACGACCAGATCGGCCGGAACGCTATAGGTTTCCCCTGTTCCGACCGCGCGTCCGGCTTCGACCTTGGTCCGTTCGACCTCGACGCCGGCTACCTTTCCGCCTTCGCTCACGATCGCTTTCGGATTGGCGAAGAAATCGAATTCGATGGCGATGGGTTTCTCCCCATGGATGTTCTCGGGGATCGCGGCGAAATCGCGCAGGAGCGTGACCGACTTGCGCACACCGGGTTCCAGAAACGCATCATCTTCCAGCGGGGGTAGATCGGCATTATCGACATGCGGGCTTGCTCGGTCGAGATGCAGGAGCTCGCCCAGTTCCTTCGGCGTCATCATGATCTGGTGCGGTCCGCGGCGGCCGAGGATGGAAATCGTCTCGATATTGCTCTCGCGCAGGGCTTCGAGCGCGTGCGCAACGATGTCGGAACCGGCGAATTCGTGCTGCGATTTGGACAGGATGCGCGCGACATCGAGTGCGACATTCCCCATGCCCACCACCACTGCATGTTTGCCCGAAAGGTCCGGATCCAGCTGGGCGAATTCCGGATGACCATTGTACCATCCGACGAAGGCTGCGCTGCCGATGACGTTGCGGCTTCCCGCTCCATCGATGTCGAGCTGTCGATCTCTGGGGGCGCCGGTGGCAAGCACGACCGCATCGTAGAGCGAGGTTAGCTCTTCCACAGTGATGTCTTCGCCCACCGTGACGTTACCCGCAAAGCGGACCGTATCGCCAATCGCGGTCTTCTCGTAGCGTCGTGAAACCGCCTTGATCGATTGGTGATCGGGAGCAACGCCCGTGCGAATCAGGCCGAAAGGCACCGGTAGCTTGTCGTAGACATCGATAAGAGCATCCTCGCCCCATTTCTTAACCGCCGCTTCCGCCGTGTAATAGCCCGCCGGACCAGAGCCCACGATCGCGATGTGCCGCATGTCTCTCTCCCACAAGACAGACGATCCATGCACATCTCCCGCACCGCTGGCAAGCGACCGTGCCGCGCGGAAGATACTTTGCGGTCATGGTTATCCCTTTGGCAAGGATTTGTCCCTACCTCGGTCAACCGTTGAAGGGCGTAGGGCATGAGAGTCAGGTAAGCCCATTGGGAGCTCGATAGGAATGGCTGGGTTCTTCTCGCGGTCCCCGCGGACAAATGCGGAAGATGACGGGACCTCGGGGGATGAACCGCTGCGTCCCATCGATGCTTCCGACGCAGCCCGCCGGGTCGAATTACTGGATAGTTTCGAGGCCGCCGGGCTGGGCTGGTTCTGGGCCACCGACGCAAAGGGTAGGCTGATCTATCTTTCCGAAAACGCGGCCCACACACTGGGCTGGACGCATGGGGAAGCGATCGGCAAGCCGCTTGGCGAACTGTTTATTCCTGAACCGCTAGATGCTTCCGAAACGGCAGGGCGTCCGCTCGCCTTCTTGCTCAGCGCCCGCCATTCCATCAGTCAGCTCAACGTGCGCCTCGCGGTCGAAGACCAGGAGGTCTGGTGGGAAATCGCGGGCAAGCCGCAGTTCGACGACAAGCAGCGCTTTACTGGATATCGTGGCAGCGCAAAGGATGTCACGGCGATCCGCGAAAGCCAGCAGGATGCCGAGCGGTTGGCGCAGTACGATTCGCTGACAGGTCTGGCCAACCGCCACCGCATGACCGAGCGATTGACTTCGATTCTCAAGGCCTATCGCAATTCCAAGCGCGCCTGCGCGCTGATGATGCTCGACCTGGACCGATTCAAGCAGGTCAACGATACGCTGGGGCATTCGGCCGGGGACGAACTGCTCAAGCAGGTAGCCGGACGTCTTAGCCGCATCGTCGGCGATAAAGGCGAAATCGGGCGTCTGGGGGATGATGAATTCCAGATCGTGCTCCCCGATATCGATGATCGCGGTGTTCTGGGTGAGCTTGGCCAACGCCTGATCCAGATGATTTCTCAGCCCTATTCGATCAATGGCGCCCGCGCGATCATCGGCACGTCGATTGGTGTCGCCGTCGCGCCGTATGACGGTCTGGATACGGAGGAGCTGGTCAAGGCGGCGGATCTTGCGCTTCATGCGGCAAAGGGTGGGGGCAGTGGGCAGTACCGCTTTTATTCGAGCGATCTCCAAGACGGGGCCAAGTATCGCCGGCAGATCGAAGACGATCTGCGCGATGCGGTCGAAAGTGGCCGGATTTCGATGCATTACCAGCCAGTCGTCTGCACTCGAACGCACAGGGTCAAATGCTGTGAAGCATTAATGCGCTGGGATCATCCGGATCGTGGGCCGATCTCTCCCAACGTCTTCATCCCGGTGGCCGAGGAAACCGGCATCATCAGGAAAATGGGCGAATGGGCGCTGAACGAGGTTTGCCATCAAGCCAAAGCGTGGCCGCTGGATCTGCCGGTCGCGATCAATATTTCGGCTGTGCAATTCGCACATGACGACTTTCCGCAGGTGGTGCAGGCCGCGCTGTCCCAGAGCGGACTCGACCCTGAACGCCTCGAGCTCGAAATCACAGAAAGCGTGTTTCTCGGCGACGCGGGGCGCGCACAGCGCCTTTTCGGGGAACTGAAAGAAATCGGGGTGAAGCTGGCGTTGGACGATTTCGGAACGGGCTACAGCTCTCTCAGCTATTTGCGGACGGCCCCCTTTGACAAGATCAAGATCGACCAGAGCTTCGTTCGCGGGGCAACCGAAGCTGAGAATAACAACGCCGCGATCCTGAGTGCCATCGTGGGTCTTGCCGATGCTCTAGATATGGAAACGGTGGCCGAAGGAGTCGAAGCAAGGGACGAACTGGATCTCGTTACCGAACGCGGTGCGACGCTGGTCCAGGGATATATTTTCTCCCGGCCAATGCCTAACGACGAGTTCATCGAGGACCTCCAGCGGAGCGAGCCGACATACGAGCCGCGCGGGCCAGCGAAATACCGCGCCGACCGCAAGTCGGTGTTCCGTCGTATCGGTCTGATCCACGAGGACAGCCGCTATAAGGTGGTGATGCGCAACCTGTCGAAGACCGGTGCGATGATCGAGGGGCTGCTCGAAGTGCCCCTGGGTACCGAAGTTGTGCTGGACCTTGGCGGCGGCCAGCTTGTCGTTGCCACGGTGCGTCGTTCGAAGGGGTCGGTTCAGGGCGTGGAATTCGAAACATCGCTGATCAGCGACGGTGCCGAGGGCCTGTGCACGCGTCACCGGGTCTCCCCCTATCAGATCGAGGCCGCGGGACGTCCACTCGCGGCTCTTCCGCACGATCCCTATGCGCTGATAATGTCCGAGCGCCTGAATTCCGGGGCTCGAAAGAAATTCGTAGAGGTCGAGGTGGGCAATCCCAAGCCTGGCACGGGCTACTGATCGCTATTCCGGCGCGCCAGATTTAGGCTGACCATCCCGGCAAGGGTGGGAGGGGCCCGATCGACTCTGATGATGCGGCTGCGCGATCGGTTTCTGGACGTACAGTGCGCGAAAGGCCCGGCGCGCTTTGCTAGCTGACAGGCGGTTTGAGTGCGGCTAAAGGGCGCTCGCAATGACTGACCTTTCCAAGATCCGCAATTTTTCCATCATCGCGCATATCGACCATGGCAAGTCCACGCTGGCCGACCGGCTGATCCAGCATTGCGGCGGCCTGACCGAGCGCGAGATGTCCGAGCAAGTCCTTGATAACATGGACATCGAGAAGGAGCGCGGCATCACCATCAAGGCGCAGACCGTGCGCCTCGACTATACCGCGCGCGATGGCGAGACCTATGAGCTCAACCTCATGGACACGCCCGGCCATGTGGACTTCGCCTACGAGGTCTCCCGCTCCCTCGCCGCTTGCGAAGGCGCGCTGCTCGTCGTCGACGCAGCCCAGGGCGTCGAGGCGCAGACGCTCGCCAATGTCTACCAGTCGATCGAGCACGACCACGAGATCGTCCCCGTCATAAACAAGATCGACCTTCCCGCCGCCGAACCCGAGCGCGTGGCGGAGGAAATCGAGGAAATCGTCGGCATCGAGGCCACCGGGGCGTGGGAGGAAGGCGGCGCCGTCCTCACATCGGCCAAGTCCGGCATCGGCATCGAGGAAACGCTCGAGGCGCTGGTCAAGCGCATCCCGCCCCCCACGGGCGACCGCGACGCCCCGCTGAAAGCCATGCTCGTCGACTCATGGTACGACCCCTATCTCGGCGTCGTCATCCTGGTGCGCGTGATGGACGGGGTCATCACCAAGGGGCTGAACGTCAAGTTCATGCAGGGCGGCACCCAGCATTTGATCGACCGCGTCGGCTGCTTCACCCCCAAGCGCACCGATTTGCCCGAACTCGGCCCCGGCGAAATCGGCTTCATCACCGCGCAGATCAAGGAGGTCGAACAGGCCCGCGTCGGCGACACCATCACCACGGTGAAGGGCGGGGCGGAAAAGGCGCTCGCCGGGTACAAGGAAGTCCAGCCCGTGGTCTTCTGCGGCCTCTTCCCGGTCGACGCCGCCGATTTCGAGAAGCTGCGCGAAAGCATCGGCAAGCTGCGCCTCAACGACGCCAGCTTCAGCTACGAAATGGAAAGCAGCGCCGCGCTGGGCTTCGGCTTCCGCGCAGGCTTCCTCGGCCTGCTGCACCTGGAAATCATCCAGGAACGCCTCAGCCGCGAATACGACCTCGACCTCATCACCACGGCCCCTTCCGTGGTCTACCGCGTCCACCTCGCCCACACCAAGACCGAGGACGCCAAGGTCGTCGACATCCACAACCCCGCCGACTGGCCCGACGTCAACCGGATCGAGACGGTGGAGGAACCGTGGATCAAGGCGGTGATCTACACGCCCGACGAATACCTCGGCGCCATCCTCAAGCTGTGCCAGGACCGCCGCGGCATCCAGACCGACCTCACCTATGTCGGCGGCCGCGCGCAGGTGAGCTACGAGCTGCCGCTGAACGAGGTGGTGTTCGACTTCTACGATCGCCTCAAATCGATCAGCCGCGGCTATGCCAGCTTCGATTACGAGCAGATCGGCCTGCGCGAAGGCGACCTCGTGAAGATGAACATCCTCGTCAATAACGAGCCGGTCGACGCGCTCTCGCTGATCGTCCACCGCTCCGTGGCGGAAGAGCGCGGCCGCGGCATGTGCGAGCGGCTGAAAGATCTCATCCCGCGCCATCTGTTCAAGATCCCGATCCAGGCCGCGATCGGCGGCAAGATCATCGCCCGCGAAACCATCGCCGCCCTGCGCAAGGACGTGACGGCAAAGTGCTATGGCGGCGACATCACGCGTAAGAAAAAGCTGCTGGAGAAGCAGAAGAAGGGCAAGGCGCGGATGCGCGAGTATGGCAATGTGAGCATCCCGCAGGAGGCGTTTATTGCTGCGTTGCGGATGGGGGAGGAGTGATCACCCTCCCCCGCTCAAAAAATGTGGTTTAATCGCAATCGTAATTTACATAGGTGCTATGGATATCAACGGTTCCCCACATGGTGCTTGAACCGTCGCAGAACACAGTGAATTCGCCTACGACGTTCGTGAAGCCGGCGTCGCTGTAGAATACAGTCTGCTCTCTAACGCCGCTTCCGCCTGCGGCTCCCGCCGGTATCGAAGACGTAGCCAGTAGAGCCAAGGCCATTGCTGTAATTGCTCTCTTCATATCATCCTCCGACCAGTTATCGGTGCCGAATGATTTCACGCACCGAGAATGTAATTATACCTTTTTAGACCCAAACCCCAGAGCCTTTTCTTGATCAATGTGCGACATGCGGCATCGTGCGTATAGTGAGCTTGCTGGAGTCGCAGAATTGCGAGAAATTACGGGTGCGGGCGTGTGATGAGGGGCCTTCTCCGCAGGAGGCGTTTATTGCTGCGCTGCGGATGGGGGAGGAGTAGGGATCACACCCCGGTCAGCAGGAAATCCAGTGCGTTGATAATCGCCCGCTCTTCGCTCTCGAGAGAACCTGCTTTCTTCCCCAATTCACGCATTTTGACCGCCGATAGAAGCTGCGTCATCAACACAAACCGGCCACCCTCAAAATCAAATACGGGGTTCAGGTTGCGCGCGGGCTTGGGTGCTTTGGATTGCGGGAGCAGAGGGATGACGACCCTTGTGTTGAGATCATCTAGGATGTCCGCCTGACAGGCGACCACCAGAGTTCCGCCATCCTTCATGCGGAAGACATCGAACCGGGACACTAAAACAGGCGCTTCCCTGCAAGCGGAAGCTCGTTTGCTGCGACCCAATCATTTGCCGTTTCAATGGCTTCCCTGTTCTCCTCGATCCACTTGGCAGTTTCAGCCTTATGAATGGCGTCGCCAACGCCTTGTTCGGCCGCTGCCGACGTATTGATTCCCAGCTCCTTCGCCCTTTGCAGGTAATCCGGACGGATCGTCATGCTGGTGCGCTTGCGCGGAACCCGGCGCTCATCGATAAACTGATTGATCATACGACACATCTATATGCGTAAACAATATATATCAAGTATGCGTAAAAGGTGATCGAACGCAGGCCGCGATCGGCGGCAAGATCATCGCCCGCGAGACCATCGCGGAGCTGCGCAAGGACGTCACCGCCAAATGCTAGGGCGGCGACATCACGCGCAAGAAAAAGCTGTTGGAAAAGCAGAAGAAGGGCAAGGCAAGGATGCGCGAGTATGGCAATGTGAGCATTCCGCAGGAAGTGTTTATCGCTGCGTTGCGGATGGGGGAGGAGTAGTCAGTCTCGGTAGTCGCGAATGGCTTTATCATCCAATTCCGTAGCGGGAACGAGCCTATAGTGGCGTTCTTGCGCGACCCGTACGGAGTCTTCTTGGATCACCAGTTCAAACAAAGCAACGACACCATCGGTCATGAACTGTGCCGAAATTGCTCGACAGCGGATGCCTGGAAACTTCTCTTCGACAAAAGCGATGTCTTGGCTGGTTTGCACCACTCCTATCTGATCGCTGCCACCCTTAGCTTGCACTGGAATGATGTGGTGACATCCATGAGTGTCTAGCCCAATGTAGAGCTCATCAATCTCGATTTGGCCTACGCCGGAAACGGTCGTTCTCAGGTGATTCTGTAAGCTATAGGTCGTGAGTCCTAGAAAGGTATCGATCAGACGGTTGTACCTGACAATCGCCAAAAGTGCTTGCTCGTCGTCTAGCGCATAGGCGCGGATGGCTTCGGGTGTAGCGTCGGGAATGGAAATTTTGACCAAGTCTTCCCGCGGGACAATTCGGGTCTCTCGCACGAGTCGAAATCGATAGAGCGCGCGACCAGCCCCTTCGATTATCCATTCGCGATCTTCCGGTTGGGTATCTAAGACCGACTGAGGCAATGGCGTTCGGTATCGAACGCTATAGATTACGTCTCCGAGGTTCCTTGGTAATTTTATTTCGAGTTCTCGCGCTTTGGCGATCAATTCGTCGCGACTAAATTCGAAACTTGTTACTCCCTCCGCATAATGATCGAAGAAGATGCCGTCGATTAGCGTCTGGTAGCGATTGGTGATCTTAGCCACTAGCGGTCCTCTTAAGAATCGAAAGCTCAGCTTCGATATCCTCTTGCTTTCTTTTCTTCGCGCCACTTTTCTGTGTTCGCTTGGAGGGCGGCGGATCGATGCCAAATTTCTTCGCAGCTTCTCCAACTGTCATGCGAAGAAGATTGTCGTCTCCTAATTGGATAACATCTTTTTGAGTCTCCAGCGAATAGCCCCCTGCCATAATAACTTGGCTTGCAACCGCACGCGCTAAAGGGGGAGGGACCGAATTGCCGATCTGCCTAGCTCCGTGCCATTTGGTTTCGTTGAAGCGGAACCAATCCGGGTAGCCGTGTAGCCGAGCCATTTCTCTAACGGTGACGCATCGATTGTATTCGGGATGAATCGGGCGAGGACTCGTGAAGGCACCTCGCGCTCCGTCCGTGCCTGCTCGCAAAGTATTGCTTAGGCCATCGGGGTGTAGCTTATAGAGCCGAGATATTGGCTCGGTTTCGCCCCCAGCGGTCTCCGAAAAGCGACGACGAGAGATTTCGGTGTGCTCTGTGCGGGCGCTCGAAGTCAGTGAATCTCGATCCCATTCGCGGATAACACCGTGATGCCAGGCGGAGTTGGTTCTGCATCGCATTTCCATCGCGTAGGCCGAGCCATCGCTCCAGTCGCGATATTTTACTTCGTCAGTTTCTCGAAGCTCTTCAAAATCCTCTGCGTTTGGAATGTCACTAAGCGCATCTGAAACAGAAGGCCCCTTTTCGAGGCCCTGGTAGACTTTGCGTTTACCGTCAGCGGGATTTGTCCAAGGCGCTGGATACTCGGGTAGCGCTTCGCCCTTCTTGGCGCCGAAAAGGATTAGGCGTTCACGATGTTGTGGAACAGAAAAATTTGCAGCGTCGAGAACCTGCCATGGCTTCCGCACATGATAGCCAAGTTCGTCGGCATACTCGATGAATTCGTCGAGAAACTTGCGATGCTTCCCGACGGTCAAACCTTTGACGTTCTCGAACACAAAATAGGTAGCATCTAGTTCAGACACGATACGCAGAAAGTCGCGAACCAAGCGATTGCGTGGGTCGTCTAAAACCCTTTGCCCAATCATCGAAAAACCTTGGCAGGGTGCTCCACCGAAAACCACGTCCACCATCCGGTTGCCCAATCCTGCCGCGACGCGGATTTCGCTGCCTTTCAAGCCTTCGACAGAACGCGGAATCACCGCGCATTCTGGAAAGTTGAATTTGTGGGTCGCGCAGTGAACAGGATCGATCTCGACCGCAGCCTTAATGTCGAAGCCCGCCTGCTCGAAACCTAGGCTCATCCCGCCCGCACCGGCAAAAAGATCGACTCCTATGGGACGCATAATCAACTCCTCTGCTTGACTAACGCTGGAACGTTAGCAGAACATTCAGCGGATGTCGATCGCTTTCTTGGGTCCAAGGAAGGTTTGCAAACGCTCCGCAAGCACTTGGAAATCCTTGATTTCACATTGCCAAACTTCTTCGACTTGCCAGCCAAGCTGCTCCAATTCGGACTTTTTCTGAGCGTCACGCTCGCGGTTCCGCTCGATTTTTGGCAGCCAAAATTCCAGATTCGATTTTGGTGGCTTACCAATCTTACAACCGTGACCATGCCAGTAACACCCGTGCACAAAGATCGCTTTCTTGCGACCGATGAAAACGATGTCCGGTTTGCCCGGAAGCTCCTTTCGATGAAGCCTAAAGCGGTATCCCATGCTGTGAAGCAGAGAGCGGACAGCGAGCTCGGGCTTGGTATGCTTTGAGCCGATCCGCGACATCAACCTGCTGCGGCTCTCTTTCGTGCGGTTATCCACCATCATACGAAGATAGTGCGGTCACAACAAAATTCACGTCCTGGAGCGGAAGGCTTTGTCCCCCGCATCCGCGGGGGCGGGCTGAGCCAGAGGCAACTCGGCCCTTGGTGGTATCGTCTTCGGCATAGGCAATGGCATCCGCCAGCACGATTGCCCAAGCTTGACCCGCGCGCTAATGCCGGTCGTGCAGCGGGCCAATTCCCGCTGTGAGGCGTCGTAACCTCCCAACACGTACACCGGTCGAACGAATTTCGGCCGGGTGGCCGTCACGTATGTCCAAGGTCCGCCTAAAGGTGGCGGCGCTCCGACGTACGTGCGGGGTTACGAACACCCGGCTTTTCGGCCCGGCCCAGCCTCTCGAAACAAGGAGGCGGAGCCAATGGACCAACCCAGCGAGAAAGAAGAGCGGAGGGGGTCGACCCTCTGGGTGAACCTGGAGGCGTGCCTGATCGGCGCTGCCGCATTTGCGCCAGGGTTGGTCTGGCTATGGGCGTGGCTGTGCTAGGCTTGTTTGGCATTTGGCTTGCGGCGTTTTCATCTAGGGTGCCGCGCACCGGCTTCTAGCTTGTCGCTTGCTTCGCAAGCTCTGACGCTAGGCGCCGGCGCTCAATCCCACCCATCATCCTTGAGCGACCGCCAGCGCGGGTTCTCCGGCTTCTCTCCCTCCGCCTCTTCCTCGGGCGGCGGTAGCATTGCTCCGTTGAAGACCATCCCGGCGGCGTCGGCTTCCTCCTGCGTGTCGTAGAGGGGGAAGGGGGCGCCTGCGGCGGCGCCGGTTTGCGTATCGTCGGGCACCGGGATGCGCGCGCCGCGGCTGGTGAGGGCGGGGTTGTAGAGTTCGTGGCGGGGATCGTGCCAGGGGCTGTAATCCTCCTCGCGGTCGCGGGCCACCGCCGCGTCATAGGCCTCGCGCGCGGCGCGCACTTCGGGGCTTGCGAGCTTGTCAGATTTTTCGCGCATCGCGTCGATCTTGGCGTTGATCGAGGCGATGGTGATGCATTCCTGCTCGAGCTGGCGGGCGCCCCATTCCTTCTCCCACTCCTTGCGCCACTGGGCTTTCAGGCGGGCGAGCTCCATCTTGTCGACTGCGTTCATGGCCCTGGGCTTGCCTTCCGCAAAGCGTTTGGGCGCGCGGTTCCTCAGCATGAACATCAGCAGGCGGTCGTTGTAGGCGCGCCGCGTGCCGACCAGTTCGCCGCGGTGATAGACCGGCTCCTCCACGCCGTTCAGCGCGCGGTCCATGGCGACGTCCTCGATCCGCGCGATGCCCAGATCGAGCGCGGCCTCCCATGCCTTGCGGAAGCTGGCGGCCTCCGGGTGGTTGCGCAGCTTGTAGATATGGTGCTCGCCCACGCCCAAGCGGCGACAGGCGGCGCGCACCGATCCGGTTTCGGCGAGCAGTTCGATGAATTGGCGCTGGCGCTCGGCGCTCCACCCGCCGCGCCGCATGCGCTGTCGCGGGACGGGGGTGAAGCTGGGGAGGGCGGAAGGGGGTGAGGTGCGCGAGTCCGTGTCTTGCGCACCCGCCTCCGCAGGCGCGATATCCTCGCTCTCACGCCCTCCGGGCGGGTGGCCTTCGGCCATCTTCGCTGTCGCTTCGATTCCGCTGCGGGCGCGCGGTCGCGCTTGCCTCCCTGCGGTCGGATGCTTTCTCGTTTCTTCCATCCCCGAGCGTGGAGCAAAAAAGGCGCGAGTAGGAAAGTTTAGCGGTTAGCTTAGTCCTACGGCCCGTAGGGTCGCAAGGGCGACCGCCCGCCCCGCAGCGGGTGCAGCTTGCTGCACGTCTAGCGAGGACGCATCCACGGAGGTGGGTGCGAAACGCAAACTAATCCCGCGTCTGCCCATCGCCGTGGACGAGGTATTTGAAGCTGCACAGCTGTTCTAGGCCGACCGGGCCGCGCGCGTGCATCTTGCCCGTCGCGATGCCGATTTCCGCGCCCATGCCGAATTCGCCGCCATCGGCGAACTGGGTGCTGGCATTGTGCATCACGATGGCGCTGTCGATGCTCGTCATGAATGCGCGCGCGGCATCGTCGTCCTCGGTGAGGATGGCATCGGTGTGGTGGCTCGAATGCTCCTCCACCCAGGCAATGCCTTCCGCGAGCCCATCCACCACCTTCACGCTGGCAATGGGGTCGAGATATTCGGTGTGCCAGTCCTCTTCGCTC
Organism: Erythrobacter sp. SN021; assembly: GCF_021864455.1. Classification (NCBI taxonomy): domain Bacteria; kingdom Pseudomonadati; phylum Pseudomonadota; class Alphaproteobacteria; order Sphingomonadales; family Erythrobacteraceae; genus Erythrobacter; species Erythrobacter sp. SN021. The sequence goes on along the minus strand of NZ_JAKKUW010000001.1, from coordinate 465,505 downwards.
GCGGGCTTGAGCCGGTCGTCGATCGCGACCGCATCGGTATCGCCGCGCAATTCGCAATCGCCCGCCATGGCGTCGGCGAATTTGGGGATGAAGGCCTGGGCCACGGCGCGGTCGACCACCACGCTTTCGGTCGCCCCGCACACGCCGGTGCGGCGCAGCTTGGCATTGCGGATGACCTTCACCGCCTTGTCGATGTCGGCCGCTTCATGGACATAGCTGTGGCAATTGCCGTCGAGGTGGAGGAGCGTGGGCACGCTTGCCTGGTCGCGCACCAGTTCGACGAGGCCGCGCCCGCCGCGCGGGATCACGAGGTCGACGAATTCATCGGCCTTGAGCAAGGCGGCGACGGCATCGCGGTCGGTGGTCTGGACGGTCTGCACCGCATCTTCGGGCAGGCCGGCGGCCTTCAGCCCGGCGCGCATGCATTCGACAATCACGCGGGTCGAATGGCGGCTTTCGCTGCCGCCGCGCAGGATCACCGCATTGCCGCTTTTCAGGCACAGCGCGCTGGCATCGGCGCCGACATTGGGGCGCGATTCGTAGATCATGCCGATCACGCCGATGGGCACGGCAACGCGTTCGATGGTCAGGCCGTTGGGCCGTTCGAAACTCGCGAGCTGGCGGCCCACGGGGTCGGGCAGCTCGGCGATTTCCTCCAGCGCGCCTGCCATGCCCTCGATGCGGTCCTCGGTCAGGCGGAGGCGGTCGATAAAGCTCTCGGGCTTCTTTCCCTCGACACTCTTCACGTCCTGTCCATTGGCCTCGAGCAGTTCGCCGATGCGGCTGCGCAGCGCCCTGGCAGCTTCGCGCAGGGCGGTGTTTTTCGCCTGAGTCCCGGCGGACAGCAGCCCGCGCGCGGCCTTGCGGGCACGCTGGCCGAGATCGTGAATGTGAATTTGCGGGTCGAGTGTCTGGTCGGTCATGGTCTCTCTCATTCTGTTCGTTCGGGGCGGGAGCCGCTGGGCGTTAGCGCAGCTCGACCGCCCGGTCATAGGCTGCCTTCAACGTATCATGCAGGCGGGTGGACAGGCCACCATCGCCGTTGAGCGCATTCAGCCCGGCAGCGGTGGTGCCGCCCTTGCTGGTCACCGAATTGCGCAAATCCTCAAGGCTGGGCGCGCCCGGTTCGCTGGCCATGGCTATTGCGCCGCCGATCGTGCCGAGCACCATCGCGCGGGCCTCCTCCTCGTCGAATCCCTGCGCCATGGCGGCTTCGGTATAGGCACGGGCGATTTCGAAGACATATCCCGGACCCGATCCGGCCACTGCGGTCACCCGGTCGAGCTTGTCTTCGCTGTCGACGGTTACGGTGGTTCCGGCGCGCCCCATGAAGTCCTGGGCATGGGCGATATGTTTGTCCCCGGCATGGGGGCCGGCGCAGATGCCGCTGACGCCCCGGCCGATGGCGGCGGGCAGGTTGGGCATGGTGCGGATGACCGGCGCATCGCCCATCAGGCGCGACAGGCGGGCAGCCGAATAGCCCGCCGCGATCGACAGGACATAACCCCCCGGCGCGAGCATGTCGGCATAATCGGCAAGGATATCGTCGATCAGTTGCGGTTTCACCGCCGCGACGATCAGATCGAATTTGCGATCGGCGATTTCGGCGCGGTCGGCAACCAGCGCCACACCCTCGGGGACAACGCTCCCGGCAGGATCGACGACCGTGATCGCCTCGGCGCCTTGCATCCATTGCGACAATAATGCAGAGCCCATCTTTCCGCAGCCGACAATACAAATAGTTTTGATTATGACTAAAATCCGTTTCCGGGCGGTGAGGCCCCTGTTGTTTGTTGTGGTTTCTTAAATATAGAAGGCAATTAAATATATTTTTTGCGCTTCACTGTATCAATTACATACCAGTTCTCTCGTCCTGGATATTTTTCAAATTGCGGTTGTGCACTGCACAAGGGCTATCTACATTGCGTTCGGTAAATTTCAACCCAAGGTAACATTCGAATACCATGACAGATCGGCGAACTATCGTTGTCAAAATCGGTTCGGCGCTGCTCGCCAACCAGGAACTGCTCACACCGCGCTACGGTTTCCTCCAACGTCTGCTGGAAGACATCGCTCAATTACGCGCAGAGGGCACAAGCGTAATCCTTTGTTCTTCGGGCTCGGTCGCGCTCGGTTTGCGCATCATCGGGGAAACGCCCGAGAGCGCCGGGGTTTCCGACAAGCAAGCTGCCGCTGCCTGCGGCATGCCGCTTCTCCTCAATGCCTATAAGCAGGTGGGGCACGAGTTTGGCTTCGAGATCGCTCAGGTGTTGCTGACACTGGGCGATTTCGAGGACCATCGCCGCTTCCTCAATACGCGCAATACGGTCCACCGCCTGCTCGAATCTAATGTCGTCCCGATCGTCAACGAAAACGATACGATCACCACCGAGGAGATTCGCGTCGGCGACAACGACCGGCTTGCGGCGAAAGTCGCACAGATGGTCGGCGCGGACGATTTCGTCATCCTCACCGGCGTCGACGGTCTTTATGATCGCAATCCCGACGATCCCGAGGCCCGGTTCGTCCCCGAGGTCGAGGATGTCGGCATGTATATGGATGCCACCAAGGGCAAGAGTACGCTTGGGACTGGCGGGATGGAAACCAAGCTGCTGGCCGCCAATATGGCGCAGGAAGCCGGTGTTACCACCTGGATCGCGCAGGGCGAGGCCGATCGCCCGGTATCGAATGTGCTCAACGGCATGCGCCGCTCGACCAAGATCCTGCCGCACCCCAATCCGCTGTCGGGCTGGGATAGCTGGATCGCCAACCGCCTGCAGATGGCCGGCAGCATCGTGATTGCCGATGCCACCGCGTCCGCGCTTGGCGGTGACCGGCCCATCCGCCGGAGCGATGTCATCTCGATGACGGGCGATTTCACCCGCGGCGACGTGCTCCATATCTACGACAGCAAGGGTATCGAGCGTGCCCGCGGGTTGAGCGACTTCACGTCCGAAGAACTCCGCGTGCTGATCGGCAATCCCGACACGCAGGCCGAACAATTGCTCGGATACCGCACCAAGGGCGAGGTCATCCGCAGCGCGAACCTCGTAATGCTCGATAACCGCCATTTGCTGTGGGATGCGCCGGACGAGATCGCCAGCACCGAAGAGCCGCGTTCGGCGGCGGGGTGAGGGCGCGCCTGCGGGGCCGGGGACAGCGGCGCGAACTTCACTTGGCGTTCATCGGGACGCTGGCTATAGGCTGCTTCCCATGAAGACCCAGACCCGCTCATCCACCAAGCTCATCCTCGGCGCCGCGCTCGCGGGTGCGACGCTCCTCACCGCCGGATGCGCGGGCCGCGACAATGGTCCCCGCGATACCGCCTATGTCGCGCGCGACGTGGAATCGCTTTACGGAGAGGCCAAACGTAGGCTCGACATGGGCCAGGCCCAGCTCGCCGCCGCCCTGTTCGACGAGGTCGAACGCCAGCACCCTTATTCCCCTTGGGCTCGCCGTGCCCAGTTGATGGGGGCTTTCAGCTATTATGTGGCGCAGGATTACAACAAGGCGATCCAGGCATCGCAGCGCTTCCTGCAAATCCACCCGGGTAACAAGGACGCGCCCTACGCTTTCTATCTGATCGCGCTCAGCTATTACGAGCAGATCAGCGACGTACAGCGCGACCAGAAGATCACCGATCAGGCGCTGATCGCGCTGAACGAGATCAATCGCCGTTTTCCCAGCAGCGATTACGCGACCGACGCCCGGCTCAAGATCGACCTCGTCCGCGACCATTTGGCGGGCAAGGAAATGGAAATCGGCCGCCATTACGAACGCTCGGGCAAGTGGATCGCGGCGCAAATCCGCTTTCAGAACGTGATCGACAATTACGAGACCACGAGCCACGCGCCCGAAGCGCTCTATCGCCTGACCGAGACGAGCCTTGCCCTCGGTGTTCCCGAAGAGGCGGTGAAATACGCTGCCGTGTTGGGGGCGAACTACCCCGGCAATGAATGGTACGAGAAGGCATACGAGCTGGTGCAGGACCACGCCGCGGGCGTCGTTCCCGACTGAGCGCGAGTTTCAGGCGGTGCGTGCCCGCGGTTCGGGGGTTGTATCGTACTCCGTCAGATCGCCATCTTGCGAGGACATTGCCCGGTTGCGGCCTTCGTTTTTGGCCCGATAAAGGGCGCGATCCGCCTGTCCGTAGAGCACGGTCCAGTCCGCCAGTTCCGAGGCCGACCCTTCGGCCACCCCGATACTGGCGGTGACGGCCTCTCCATGCGGCATGTAGGCGCCGCGAATCTCGACCAGCAATTGCAGCGCAATGGCCGTATCCAGGGCCTCGACAGGGGCTAAAAGCGCAAATTCCTCACCGCCCAGCCGCGCTGCGCAAATCTCGCCGCGTGCATGGATGCGCAGCAATTGCGCGAAGGCGCGCAGTACGTCGTCGCCGACATCGTGACCGTGCCGATCGTTGATCTCCTTGAATCGGTCGATATCGATGACCATCAGGCGCAAGGTCCGCCGACCTTTGGCAAGCTCGAGGAAGCGTTCGATCAAGGCCCGGCGGTTGGCCAACCCGGTCAGGAAATCCATGCGCGCCTGTTTCGCCGACTGATGGCGTTCCTCGACCAGGCTCAAAAGCAGGCCCTGGTGGCGCTTCATCATCGTGATCTGGAACGCACCGGCGATAATCATCGAAATCGCGAGAACGAGATCCATTGTATCGCCAGTCGTGGTGAGTGCGATCGCGGCGGGCACCAGCGTAATGAGCAATACGGTAGGACCAAGACCGCGCGCGGCCATCAGGCAGTACCCGACGGTCAATGCGCCAAGCGACATGATCGCGGGATAATACACGCGTGTTTCCGCCGAGGCTGTCGCCCAGCTTCCCAGACACCAGATGCCGCCAAGCACCGAGGCCGTGAGGCTGAGCTTCCACACAAGGCTGATGACCCGCTGTGCTTCTTCACCACCCTTTTCGCGGTCGGGCGGGGTGCGCAGCGCCACCAGGCCCGTGACGCAAAGCACGAAGATCAGCGCGGGCAGACCATAGGCGATAAACGGGCCTGCCCCAGCGCTTGCTCCGTAAACGCACATCGGCAGGCTGACAATAAATCCGGCGAGCAGGAGACGCGCCTGGCCGTGCATATGTTCCGCGGTGAGCAGGGTGAAATCCTCACGCAGATGCGTGGGAATTCTAGGCCCGAGGAGGCCAGTGCAAGTGCGAAGCAGGTCCACCGGGGGCACTATCCGGGCAATATGCTAATTCGGCGTTTACGCACCTGCACAAATCGACGCGCAAATCGGTCCGTAGCCAAGCTTGTCGATTGCCGATGATGACATGCTGACTCGGCATTGCGCTTTGGCTAGGAAGCGGAAACATGCTGACCCGGCTATCCATTCGCAACATCGTGCTGATCGAGGCGCTCGACCTGGCTTTCGGGCGTGGGCTGGGCGTCCTGACCGGCGAAACCGGGGCGGGCAAGTCGATCCTGCTCGATGCGCTCGGTCTGGTGCTGGGCAACCGCGCCGATAGCGGGTTGGTGCGTGGCGGCGAGGACAAGGCCAGCGTAACCGCGACATTCGAATTCGCCCAATTGCCCGGCGGTCTGGCCGATCTGCTCGACGATGCCGATATCGAGATCGAGGACGGCGAACCGCTGATCGTGCGGCGGCAATTGAAGGCCGATGGCAAGAGCAAGGCTTTCGTCAACGACCAGTCGGTCAGCGTCGGCCTGCTGCGCGAAATGGCGGGCTATCTCGTCGAGCTGCATGGCCAGCACGACGATCGTGGGCTCGTCAATCCGCGCGGCCACCGTGCGCTGCTCGATCGGTTTGCGGGGGCCGATACCGCGCGGGTCGCAGCGGCCTGGACGACCTGGCGCAGGGCCGAGGATGCGCTGGCCGAAGCGCGCGAGGCGGTGGAGACCGCCAAGGCCGATCAGGACCTGCTGCTCGCGCATCTTTCCGAACTGACCGCGCTCGAACCCATGGCAGGCGAGGAAGCGCGCCTCGCCGAAACGCGGGCGGACATGCAGAAGGGCGAAAAGCTTTCGGGCGATCTCGAGGAGTTGCGGCATCTGTGGGAAGGTTCGGAATCGCCGCTCGCGGCTTTGCGGGTTGCGGCGCGGCGACTCGACCGGATTGCGCTCGAGCATCCTCTGCTCGCCGAGGCGCTAGCCAGCCTCGACCGGGCGGTGATCGAGGCGGGCGAAGCGGAAGACCGGCTTGCTTCGGCGGCCGAGGCGCTGGTCCATGATCCGGCCGCGCTGGAAGCGGCCGAAACGCGGCTGTTCGAACTGCGCGCGCTGGCTCGCAAGCACCGCTGCGAAGTCGACGAATTGCCGCGCAAGATGCGCGAAATGCGCACCGCGCTCGAAAGTATCGAGGGCGGGGAAGCGCAGCTCGACGCGCTCGAGGCGGCGGCGAAGGATGCGGGCGCGCGCTACCGCGCCGAGGCAGAGGCACTGCATGGCACGCGCGTGGCGGCGGCGCTGCGGCTCGACGAGGCGGTCGCGCGCGAACTTGCCCCGCTCAAGCTCGATGCCGCGCGATTCCGCACGGCGGTCACCGAATTGCCCGAGGATAAATGGGGCGCGCAGGGGATGGACGCTGTCGAATTCCTCATCGCGACCAATCCGGGTGCCGCTTTCGCGCCGCTTGCCAAGATTGCCTCGGGCGGCGAATTGTCGCGCTTCATCCTCGCGCTCAAGGTCGCACTGGCCGAACAGGGCGGGGCGGCGACTGTCATCTTCGACGAGATCGATCGCGGCGTCGGCGGCGCGGTGGCCAGCGCGATCGGCGAACGGCTCGCGCGGCTTTCCGCCGACGGGCAATTGCTCGCCGTCACCCACAGCCCCCAGGTCGCCGCACGCGGGCGCACGCATTACATGATCGCCAAGTCGAGCGACGGCACCGTCACCAAGACCAGCGTCGCGCTGCTCGACGAGGCCGGCCGCCAGGAGGAGATCGCGCGGATGCTGAGCGGCGCCGAGGTCACGCCCGAAGCGCGCGCGCAGGCCGACCGGCTGCTGGAGGGGGTGTGATGGGCGCTCCCAAAGCCCCCTCTTCTTCAGAGGAGGGGGTTAGGGGTGGTGGCGTCTCGCCAGAGACGCTGCGGCGAAGGGCCGCCCGGATGCGCCGAGACATGCCAGAGCCTGAGCGGCACCTGTGGAAGGAGTTGCGCGGTAGCCGCCTGTCCGGTTTCAAATTTAGGAGGCAAGTGGTTATCGGACGCCGGATCGTAGATTTCTTCTGCCCGGCAAAAGGGCTGGTGATCGAAGTGGACGGCGATACCCATGATCCCGTGACCGATGCTGACCGTGATGCGGCGATGCTTCGGGACCACGGGTTTGCAACCGTGCGATTCACCAATCATCAGGTGATGCGAAATTTCGATGGGGTGCTGGAGAGGTTGAAAAGCGTGCTCGACGAAACTGCGGATCGTTGGCCGAGCGGACCCAATCACCACCCCCAAACCCCCTCCTCTGAAGAAGAGGGGGCTTTTTGATGGCGCTCGACCTCACCGAGGCAGAAGCCGCCAACGAGCTGATGCGGCTCGCGAAGCAAATCGCGAAGCACGACCGGCTTTACCATGCCGAGGACGCGCCCGAGATTTCGGATCCGGAATACGATGCGCTGGTCCGCCGCAATGCGGAGCTGGAGGCGGCGTTTCCGCATCTGGTGCGCGAGGATTCGCCCAGCCGGAAGGTCGGACATACCGCGTCGGCCTCGCCGCTTTCCAAGGTCCGCCACGAGGTTCGCATGATGAGCCTCGACAATGCCTTCAACGCCGAGGAGGTCGAGGAATGGATCGCGCGCGTGCGGCGGTTCCTTTCGCTTGCCGAGGACGCGCCGGTTGCCTTCACCGCCGAGGACAAGATCGACGGCCTGTCCTGCAGCTTGCGCTACGAACAGGGCGCGCTGGTCCGTGCCGCCACGCGCGGCGACGGGCAGGTCGGCGAGGATGTGACGGCCAATGTCGCGCATATCGCCGACATTCCGCAGCAGCTTGCCGGGGACGCGCCCGAAGTGTTCGAGATCCGCGGCGAGGTCTATATGGCGCGCGCCGATTTCGAGGCGCTCAATGCCCGGTTGATGGACGAGGCGCGTGCAGCGGCGGAGGAGAAGGGCGAGGAATTCGATCCCGCCAAGGTCCGCCAGTTCGCCAATCCGCGCAATGCCGCTGCCGGGTCGCTGCGGCAGAAGGATGCCAGCGTCACCGCCCAGCGTCCGCTTAAGTTCTGGGCACATGGCTGGGGCGCGGCGTCCAACGTGCCAGGCGCGACACAAGCGGAGGTTGTGCGCCGGATCGAGCGCTGGGGCGTTCCCGTCTCGCCGCTGTTTGCCCTTTTCGACAGCGCATCCGACATCCTCGCGCATTACGAGACGATCGCTGCGCAGCGCGCGACGCTGCCCTATGAAATCGACGGGGTAGTCTACAAGGTCGACCGGCTCGATTACCAGCAGCGGCTGGGCTTCGTCGCCAAGGCACCGCGCTGGGCGCTGGCGCATAAATTCCCTGCCGAGCGCGCCGAAACGACGCTGGAGAGCATCGATATCCAGGTCGGGCGCACGGGCAAGCTGACCCCGGTGGGGCGTCTCGCGCCGGTGCTGGTGGGCGGGGTGACGGTGACCAATGTCACGCTGCACAATCGCGACGAGATCGCGCGATTGGGCGTGCGGCCGGGCGACCGCGTGGTCGTCCAGCGCGCGGGCGACGTTATTCCACAACTTGTGGATAACCTCACGCGCGACGAAACCCGAGAACCCTTCGTCTTCCCCGACCACTGCCCCGAATGCGGCAGCGAGGCCGTGGCGGAGGAAGGCGAGGTCGATGTCCGGTGCACAGGCGGTCTGATATGTCCCGCACAACGCACGGAAAGACTGAAACATTTTGTCTCTCGCGGCGCGCTCGATATCGATGGGTTGGGGGAGAAGACGATCGATCAGTTCTTCGCCCTCGGCTGGCTCGAAAGCCCCGCAGACATCTTCCGCCTCAAACAGCGCCGGGAGGAGATTCTCGCGCTCGACGGGTGGAAGGAACGGTCTGTGGACAACCTGTTGGCTTCTGTGGAAGCCCGGCGACAGCCCGATGCGGCGCGGCTGCTGTTCGGCCTTGGTATCCGCCATGTCGGCGCGGTGACGGCGCGCGATCTGATGAAGGCCGCTGCCGTGCTCGAAGAGGTCCGCCGCCGCGCTGAGGCGTTCGACGAGTACCGGCGGAAGAACCCGCGCGAGGAAGGCGAGAAACCTTCACCGTTCAAGATGCGGATGGACCAGCATGCGAAGGATATCTTCGGCGTGGCGGACCAGTTCGGCGCAACCGCGGCGGAATCGCTGGCCGACTTCTTCCACGAAGACCACAACCGGGCGGTGTGGGACGATATCCTGTCCGAAGTTTCACCCCCGCTCTACGAGGTCGAGACGAAGGAGAGCCCCGTCAGCGGCAAGACAGTGGTCTTCACCGGCAAGCTCGAGACGATGAGCCGCGACGAGGCCAAGGCGCAGGCGGAACGCCTCGGCGCCAAGGCCAGCGGATCGGTCAGCGCGAAGACCGACCTGCTCGTCGCCGGGCCGGGCGCGGGCAGCAAGCTGAAAAAGGCCGAGGAACTGGGGATCGAGGTGATCGACGAGGCAGGCTGGGCGAAAATCGTCGCCGAGGCCGGATGAGCTGGCTCGAACAGACGCACCCCATCGCCGCGCGCCTTGCGGGGCGTCTGCGCGCGCGGGGCGAGACAATTGCGGTGGCCGATGGGGCCAGCGGCGGGCTGATCGCGGCATCGCTGCTGACCGTGCCGGGCGCGCTCGATTTCTTTGTCGGGGGCGGGGTGGTCTATTCGTTCAGGGCGCGCGACGTGCTGTTTGCCCAGCCGCGCGACGCCTATCGCGGAATGCGCGGCGCGAGCGAGGAGTATGCGCTGCTCCAGGCGCGGGCCATCCGCGACAATTTCGGCGCGGCATGGGGCCTGGCGGAAAGCGGATCGGTGGGCGGTTCGACCCATCCGAGCGGTGCACCGGCGGGCCAAAGCTGCGCCGCGCTGGTCGGGCCGGATGGCGAATGGACGCGTCTCACGCGGACCGGCAGCGACGCGCGCATCCCCAATATGGAGGCGTTTGCGCGCGCCGCGCTGGACTTTGCGGAGGAAACGCTGGCCGGTGTCAGGCCCTCAACTGCCAGCTCCTAGTCGTTCGGCATGATGTGGATTTCGCGCACACTGGCAGTGTCCGGCTGCTCGAGCGCGAAGACCACTGCATTGGCGACATCTTCGGGCTGAATCTTCTCGGGCTTGGGTTCGTCGAAAAAGGGTGTGTCGACCATGCCCGGCGTGATGACCGTACAACGGCCGCCCCATTCGCGCATTTCCTCCGCCAGATTGCCGGCAAAGCCCTGCACGAACCATTTGGTCGCGCCATAGACCGATCCCTTGAGGTGATCGCGACCGGCTTTCGAGCCGGTGACGACGAAATGCCCCTTGGTCTTGCGCAGATGCGGCAGCGTGGCATGCGCGGTGGTCAGCACGGCGAGCACGTTGAGGTGGATCATGTCGTGCCACTCCTCCGGGTCGCCTTTCTCGATCCCCGGTTTCGACACGCCCATACCCGCATTGGCATAAACCGCATCGAGCCCGCCGAAACGGTTCACCGTCTGCCCGACCGCCTTGTCGAGCTCCTCGCGATCGGTGATGTCGCACGGCAGGGCCAGCGCGGTGTCGCCGATCTCTTCGGCCAGGCGTTCGAGTGCGTCTTGCGAGCGGGCGAGCAAGGCGACATTCCATCCGGCATTGGCGGCCGCGCGAGCCGTGGCCGCGCCAATACCGGTGGACGCGCCGGTTATGAGTAGCGTCTTGGTCATAAGGTCTCCGGAAGACTTACTTTCCATCACAGTGTTCTGGCGGGCTTATCGTTCCGGCCCCCTTGCCATGTCGTTCCTGTCCTCGCCAATGCCCGCCGAGCGGGTTATGGCGGGAAGACAATGGCTTGGCAGGGGGGTGCCATGATTGGGAGCAATCTCAGCAGGAGTGAGCGACGCGCCGATGCGCGCGCGGCAGGAACCGAAGGTAAGCGCTGGATCCGTTCGTGGATAAACGTCTTCCGCTGCGAAACGGAAGCGCGTGTACCGGCGGACGAAGCCCGTCTCGGTGAACTGATCGGTGAAGGTGAATATACCTGCATCGGCAAATCGCATTCCTATAACGGCGTGCAGGTGGTGCCCGGCGTGACCGCGATGATGATGCGCGAAGGCGGGCTCAAAACCTTGGCCTACGATGCCGCGACCGAGACCGTGCGTGTCGGTGCTTCGGTATCCGTGCGCGATCTGAAGCTGTTTCTGCGCGACGAGCATGGCCGCGGTTTGCACAATTCGGGCAATTACATGGAGCAGTCGGTCATCGGCGCCCTGGCGACCGGCACGCATGGCTTCGGCCCGCGTGCGGTGATGGCCGACAGTATCGTCGAGCTGACGTTCCTGAACGGTACGGGGCAGCGGGTGACGCTGAAACGCGGCGATCCCGATTTCGCCTATGTCGCCCTGTCCTTCGGCACGATCGCGCCGATCGTCGAGCTGGTGCTGGAGACCAAGCCGCTCGAACCCTATGTATCGGTCAGCTCGATGAGCCGCCTGTCGAAACTGGACGAGCTGAAGCAAGGCTCGATCGCGGCGAACTGGGCTGTGTTGCCCTATACCGATCCCGACGATCCGGTGATCATGCTCCACGCGCTGGCCGAATGCGACAAGGGGCAGGAGCCTTCCGCACACCCGGAGGCCAAGGGCGGCAGCGGCTGGTTCGCCAAGTGGTTCCTCAAGCGCTATTACAAGTTCGACCGGTTCCTGCCGAAACTGCGCCGACCCATGCAGCGGTTCATCGACTGGCTCGATCTCAAGCAGAGCGAGCGTGTGGTTACCGATCCGGGCGATCTCGATTATCTCTACGATCCCAAACCGGGGCTGAAGGAAAACCGCGCGCCGAGCATTACGCGCGGGCTCTTTTCGACCACGTACACAGGGTACAATCTGGCGTTCTTCGTCCCGCTGGAGAAGGCGCCCGCCGTGGTGAAATTCATCATTCACGAGGCCGATGCGCTGCGCGATCTGGGCTTCTATCTCAAGGGTATCATCTCGGTGCGCGAACTGCCCGGCGAGGCAGGCCCGCACTTCGCCGCCAATGCGCGCCGGCCGATGGCGGCGATCGACCTGTTTGCCGACCCGCGCGATTATGCCTGGCTCGAGCGGCTCCAGCTTCTCGTCATGCAGTACGAACCGGATACGCGCCCGCATTTCGGCAAGAGCGCGCTGGGGCCGCATTTCCGCGATAGTCTCGGCCAGGCGCATCTCGATCGGCTGATGGACATCCATCGTACCCATTACCCACAGGGCAGGCTGATGTTTTCGGAGCGTGTGCGCGCCATGCTCGATGTCGGCCGTCCGCTACCGGGCGAAGCGGCGGCGGATTCGGGGCTGGTCGGCTGAAATTTCGGCGGAACATGCACGGATTCGTGCGTTGAGACAGTGTGTCCGTCCCGCTCCGTTTCCTGCTGATAGCCATTCCGGTCATGCTGCTGGCCGTGCTGGTCGTGTGGCTGGCTCAGGCACAGACGAGTGCGGAAGATCCCGTCGTCGAGCAGGTCCAGGCCGAAATCGAACCGATCGCGCTTTCACCGGACCAGCAAGAGCTTGACCGCGAAATCAGCCGAATCGGCGGCACCTTCGCAGGCCATGTGGGGATCGCCGTGCACGATATCGAGGCGCGCCGAACGCTGCATTTCAACGGGCTGGAGCGCTTCCCTCAACAAAGCGTCAGCAAGCTGTGGGTGGCGATGACCGCCCTGGACGAAGTCGATGCGGGCCGTCTCGATCTGGCCGAAATGGTCGACATCCGCAGCCGGGACCTTACGGTGTTCTATCAGCCGATCCGCAAGATCGTGCGGCGGAAGGGAAGCTTTTCTTCGGATTACGCCGATCTGATCGCGCGTGCGATCATCGAAAGCGACAATACCGCGAATGACCGTGTTTTAAGGCGCGTCGGCGGGCCGGAGGCGGTGCAGGATTTTCTCGACGGTCATGGTCTGGCGAGCATCCGTTTCGGCACCGACGAGCGGACCAAGCAGAGCGCGATTGCCGGGCTGGAATGGCGCCAGTCCTATTCGCAGGGGCCGGCCTTTTTCGATGCGCGCGACCAGGTGCCCGATGCGCGTCGGCGCGAGGCCTTCGAAACCTATCTCGCCGATCCGCCGGACGGCGCGCCGCCGGTGGCGATCGTCGAGGCGCTGGCGCGCCTCTATCGCGGCGATTTGCTGTCCGAAGAGTCGACTCGCTTGCTGCTGGACACGCTGGAGCAGACCAAAAGCGGACCGAGGCGACTGAAAGCGGGCGCGCCCGAGGGCTGGACCGTGCGCCACAAGACCGGCACCGGGCAATTCTTCGACGGGGAGCAATCGGGTTACAACGATGTCGGTATCGTCACCTCTCCCGAAGGACGCAGCTTCGCGATCGCCGTCATGATCGCTCGAACCCGCGAGCCGACGCCTGCGCGGATGGAAATGATGCAGGACGTCGTGCGGGCCGTGGTGCGCTACCACGCGGCGCAATACGGGCCTCAGCTTTCCAGGGAATTGCCTATCGCGGCCGGCGGCACTGCGCCGGGCGCAATTCCGTAATCGACATGGGACCAGATCCTCTCGTGGAAGAAATAGAGGATCAGCTTGGTCACCACTTCCAACCCGCCGATCGATGCAGCCGTGGCGATGTTACCGGTGAAGAGCCATGCGAGCAGCATGGTGTCGAGCGAGGCAAGAACGCGCCAGGTTGCCGTCTTGCTTGTGCTGCGCGAATAGCTCTCGCGCCGCTTGTCGCCAGTGAGAAAGGTGCCCCAGCGGTTCCACTCCCAGAACCGTTCGTGGAGATAATAAAGCACCATTTTGGTGACTACTTCCGCTGTCGCAATCAGCCCCGCAGTGCCGAGGGCTTCCTTCTTGCTGTGTTCGAGGCCGAAGACGGGGCCGAGATAGGCGATGAGCAGGTAGGACAGCAGTAGCGTGTCGAGCGAGCCGACCACACGCCAGGAAATCGCCTTGGCGAGCGAGCGGCGCCGCGTGACCGGCGGGTGGGCCGATGCCGGGTGGACGCGGTTCTCGGGCTTGGGCCGCGAAAGCCCGTCAGCATCGTACATGGCGGGCCTCTATTCAGAGTTCCGAGGATTTGTCGAGCGCCGCTTCGGGACCCAGCGCATGACGCCTCCGGCCAGCGGTGTCCACAGCCCGGTACGGATACCGGCCGCGGCGAGCGTGTCGCTGGTCCACTGGTTGCAGGTGTTGCCGAGGTGATAGGTGCCGGGGGCATCGTAGAACACGTCGTTGCCGAAATAGCCGGGATGGATGACGCGGCCTTCGCGCTGTGGCACGACCCGTTCGATCGCCGTCACCAGTCGGGCGTATTCGTCGGGCGCGATCCGCAGCACGCGCAGCGTCGGACTTGGGGCAGGGCGGACATAGTGCGCGACATGCAGCAGACCGTCGCCATTGGCGAGCGCGCCGACCGCCGTCGACAGCGTGATATCCCCCCAGGTCGGTGTGTTGAGAAATACTTCGCGTTCCCCCCAGCTCACCGAGACATGGGTGTAGGGGCGATAGGGCATCGACAGATCGCGTGCCGGGAACTCCGCACGCCAATCTTTGACCGGACTGACCAGCGGCATGACGATGGCCGTGTGGACGCCATTGGTTTCGACCATGATGTCGATGCCGACGGCGGGCTCGGTCCAGCCTGCATTGCGCGGAATGGCGCTGCCGATCCATGCGGCGAGAAGGAACAGGGTCAGCAGCGTCGCGGGAAGGGCCAGTGCCCAGGCAGCCCACTTCGCCGCGCGTCTCACCGTATGCGGCTCTTGCGCAGCCACAGGATCGACCAGTCGCCATTGACCAGCTTGCGCGACAGACGGAAGCCGAGCGCGCGGTAGGCGCGGCGCACGCGGCTCTCCTGCGTTTCGAGCAGGCCGGCAAGCAGCAGGTTGCCGCCCGGTGCGATCGATCCAGCGAAGGACGGCGCAAGCTCCACCAGCGGCCCGGCAAGGATATTGGCGATGAACAGATCGTATGGTCCGCGCAGCGCGAGAAGCGGGTTGTCCATACCGTCGGCAATCACCATCGTCAGTTCGCCCGGTCCGTCGCCTTCGGCAATGGCATTGGTCGCCATATTGTCGCGCACCACGTCCGCGCAGACGGGATCGATATCCGATGCGGTGGCCGTGGCGTTCGGCCAGAGGTGCATGGCGGCGAAGGCCAGCAATCCGGTGCCCGTGCCGATATCGACGTGGTTGCGCGCGACCACGCCTTCGCGCTTCATCAGGTCGAGCATGGCGAGGCAGCCCGCCGTGGTCTCGTGCTGTCCGGTGCCGAAGGCCTGGCTGGCGGGTATGACGAAATCGACCATCGCCGGATCGGCTTCATGCTCTGGCGTGCGGACGTAAAACCGGCCCGCGCGGATCGGATCGACGCCCTTTTGGCTTTCGGTCACCCAGTCGGTATCGGGCAGTTTTTCGACCGAAAGAGCGGGAGGCGTGCCTTCGAACAGCGCGGCCACGCGCTTGAGATCGGCCGGTTTGGGCTTGCGGTCGAGATAGACTTCGAAAGTCCATTCGTCGGGCAGATGGTCGGCGACCTCCATGCCGGTGACCACCCATTCGCAAGGCCAGTCGAGCGCATCCTCATGCGCGACGAGCGCCGCCCTGGCGACCGGCTTCGATACTTCGGCACGGATCTTCCACGCGTCACTCACCGCCACGCTCCTTGGCGAGCCGCTTGTCGAGCCGCGCCTCGATCGCATCGGCATATTGGCTGCAGCTCATGCCGCCGACCAGCGATCCCCCTGCCGCTCGCTCGACCATCTTGCTCGCCGATGGATGCGGCGTGATCAGCAGGTCGCAGTCGACCTCGCGCAAGGTTTGCAGCCCGGCGCGATAGGCGGCGACATAATCGGGATGATCGGCGAAGCGGTAATCGTCGCTGCTGACCGGCGACGCCGAGTCGGCATAGACGATATCGAGGCAGTCCCCCGCTGCATCGCAGGATTGCCATGTCCAGCTCAGCGCGCCGGGCGAATGTCCGGGGGTGGCGAGCGCGGTGAGGGTGGCGGTTTCGGTGCGGACCGTGTCGCCATCGCCGACCACCACGTCGACCCCGACCGGTTCCATGGCATCGTGCATGCCGAATTGCGGGTCCTGCGGGCCGGATTCGCCCGTTCTCAGGACCTCGACCGCTCTGCGCGAGGCGACGACATGCGCGCCGCTGGCTTGCTTGATCAGCGCGTGTCCGCCGGTGTGATCGAAATGTTCGTGGCTATGCAACAAGCTGGCAATCTCATTGGGGCGGAAGCCGAGCTTGCCGATATTGTCGAGAACCACCCTGGCGCCTGCCTTGGTCCCGCTATCGATCAGCACATGGCCCTGCTCGCCCGCGATAAGGATCGCCGAAATGCCGCAGGTGCCGACGTAATAGGTCGATCCATGGATGCGATAGGGTGGGGCGGGCTTGTCCCATTCGTCCCATTTCGTGCAACCGGACGCCCATTGCTGCGGCGAGACGCGTTCGGGCTCGGGCAGCGGATCGGGCCGCTGGATCGGCGGGGCGCAGGCTGAAGCGAGAGTCGCAAGTGCGCAAGCAAGAAGCGATTTAGCGGACATAGCTGGCTCCATTGGCATCGAGCGTCGCGCCGGTCATGCTCGGCGGTGCATCGAGCGCGCAGAAGGTGATGATCCTGGCGATTTCCTCCGGATCGGCGACGCGGCCCAGCGGGATATCGGCCAGCAGGCCGGAACCGCCGCGGCTTTCGAGATAGTCGCCCGCCATCGACGTGTCGGTAAAGCCCGGGGTGATCGCGAAGCTCAATATGCCCTCGCTGGCATATTGGCGCGCGATGGTCTTGTGCATTGCCAGCATCCCGCCCTTGCTCGCCGCATAGTGCCAGTGCGCGGGCGAATCGCCGCGATGGCCCGCCCGGCTGGCAACATGGACGATGCGCCCCGGCACGCCGCGTTCCTGCCAGTGCTTCACGGCGAAACGGCTGAGCTGCGCGGCGGCGGTCAGGTTGATCCGCATCGTATCTTCCCAGGCATCGAGCCATTCGATGTCCGATCGCTCGATCGGATTGGGATCGAACAGGCCGGCATTGTTGACCAGCACATCGATCGCGCCGCCGAGACGGGCACGGGCGGCCTCCCACAGTTCATAGGGGGCGCCCGGTTCGCAGAAATCCGCCGGAACCGTGTCGACCGAACTGCTCTGTGTCGCCTGGCCGATGACCTCGGCGCCGCGCGCTTCGAGCGCTGTCTTGGCTGCCGCGCCGATCCCGCGGGAACTGCCTGTAAGGAGGATATTCGTCATTGCCGTCGGTTACCGTCTCAACCCCTCTACGTCACCCCCGCGCAGGCGGGGGTCCATTACAACCGTTGCCAGTGGCAGGAAGGGCATCTGGATTCCCGCCTTCGCGGGAATGACGGGAAGGTTGGAAAGAGGAGGCTCTACGCCTTGCACCATGCGCCAGCTTCGCTAAGGGAAGGCCTCCAAATTATCCAACCGGACGAAACGCATGGCCAACCGCCCGATCGCACCGCACCTTCAGATATGGAAATGGGGGCCGCATATGGCGGTCTCGATCCTCCACCGCATCACCGGCGATGGGCTCGCCCTTGTCGGCCTCGGCGTGCTGCTGTGGTGGCTGGGTGCGATGGCTGCGGGGCCGGACGCCTATGCGACTTTCGAAGCGGTCATGGGATCGCCGCTGGGCATGGTGGTGCTGGTTGGCCTGTCGTGGGCTTTCTTCACCCACATGATGAGCGGCCTTCGCCACTTCGTCCTCGACATCGGCGCCGGTTACGAACTCGACACCAACAAGACCTGGTCGATCCTCGCACCGGTCATCGGCATTCTTCTTACGGCGGGCTTCTGGGCCCTCGTCCTTCTCAAGTGAGCATCATCCATGGGTAACGGAACCTCCATCGGACGCGTGCGCGGGCTTGGCTCGGCGCATGAGGGCGCGCATCACTGGCTGGTGCAGCGCTTCACCGCCATCGGCAATCTGGTGCTGATGCTCTTTCTCGCGGTGAGCCTCGCGCTGCTGCCGGACTATTCCTACGCCGCCGTCACCGGCTGGGCATCGCAGACGCTGCCCGCCACCGCGCTGGCGCTGCTAATCGTATCTGTCTTCTGGCACGCAAGGCTTGGCCTGCAGGTGCTGATCGAAGATTATGTCCATGACGCCGGCACCAAGTTCGGCACTCTCGCCCTTCTCAACCTTGCAACCATCGGCGGCGGTGCCTTCGGCCTCGTTTCGATCGCCCGCATCGCCCTCGGAGGAGCCGCCTGATGGCCCGTACCGATACTTTCAGCATCAACGGCCGCGAATATCCGATCACCGACCATACCTATGACGTGGTCGTCGTCGGCGCGGGCGGCTCGGGCCTGCGCGCCACCATGGGCGCCGCCGAAAGCGGTCTCAAGACCGCCAATATCACCAAGGTCTTCCCGACCCGTTCGCACACCGTCGCGGCGCAGGGCGGCATCGCCGCCAGCCTCGGCAACAACACGCCCGATCACTGGACGTGGCACATGTACGATACCGTCAAGGGGTCCGACTGGCTCGGCGATCAGGACGCGATCGAATATATGGTCCGCGAAGCCCCGCAGGCGGTTTACGAGCTGGAGCATGCGGGCGTGCCCTTCAGCCGCAACGACGACGGCACGATCTACCAGCGCCCCTTTGGCGGCCACATGCAGAACATGGGCGAAGGCCCGCCGGTGCAGCGCACTTGCGCCGCCGCCGACCGCACCGGTCACGCCATGCTCCACGCGCTCTACCAGCAGAGCCTGAAATACGACGCGGACTTCTTCATCGAATACTTCGCGCTCGACCTCATCATGAAGGACGGGGCCAATGGCGAGAAGGAATGCGTCGGCGTGATCGCCATGTGCCTCGACGATGGCACGATCCACCGCTTCCGGTCGAAGGCGGTCGTTCTGGCGACCGGCGGCTATGGCCGCTGCTACTTCACCGCGACATCGGCACACACCTGCACGGGTGACGGCGGCGGCATGGTGCTGCGTGCGGGCCTTCCGATGCAGGATATGGAATTCGTCCAGTTCCACCCGACCGGCATTTACGGCGCGGGCGTGCTTATCACCGAAGGCGCGCGCGGCGAGGGCGGCTATCTCACCAATTCCGAGGGCGAGCGGTTCATGGAGCGCTATGCGCCGAGCGCGAAGGACCTCGCCTCGCGCGATGTCGTCAGCCGTTCGATGGCGCTCGAAATGCGCGAAGGCCGCGGTGTGGGCCCGGAAAAGGACCACATCTACCTCCACCTCGACCATATCGATCCCAATGTGCTCGCGCAGCGCCTGCCGGGCATCACGGAAAGCGGCAAGATCTTCGCAGGTGTCGACCTGACCCGCGAACCGCTTCCGGTCACCCCGACCGTCCATTACAACATGGGCGGCATCCCCTGTAACTATCACGGCGAAGTGATGGCGGGCGATGCGAACGATCCGGAAAAGATCGTCCCCGGCCTGTTCGCTGTGGGCGAAGCGGCCTGCGTCTCGGTCCACGGCGCGAACCGCCTCGGCTCGAACTCGCTGATCGACCTCGTGGTCTTCGGCCGCGCGACCGGCCACCGCCTGAAGGAGCTGATCAAGCCGGGCACGTCGCATGACGAGCTACCTTCCGACAGCGCCGAAATGTCGCTCACCCGTCTCGACCACTTCCGCCATGCCGACGGCGGCACGCCCACCGCGGCGCTGCGCGCGGACATGCAGAAGACCATGACCCGCCACGCCGCCGTGTTCCGCGACAGCAAGCTGATGGCCGAAGGCGTCGAAAACCTGAAACAGATCAACAAGCGGATGGAGGACGTGAAGGTCCACGACCGCTCGCTGATCTGGAACAGCGACCTTATCGAAACGCTCGAGCTCGACAACCTCATGGCGCAGGCCAATGTCACCATGGTGAGCGCGGAAAACCGCAAGGAAAGCCGCGGCGCCCATGCGCATGAGGACTTCCCCGACCGCAACGATGGCGAATGGATGAAGCACACCATCGCCTGGTTCGACGGCTGGGGCGGAAACGGCGGCGGCGTGAAGATCGACTACCGCCCGGTCCACGAATACACGCTGACCGACGATGTGAAGTATATCGAGCCGAAGAAGCGGGTTTATTGATCCAGACCGAGAACCATCATTGGGTGCCGAAGTTTCTATTGCGAAACTTCGCCTCCGATGATGGTCGAGTTTATTCATTCGATTTGGCGACGGGCGAGATTGGCAAGCGCCCACCAAAGCGACTCGCGTCGTCGCTTAACTTCAACCAACTTATGGTCGGGGATGCTCCTCATGTCTTTGAGCAGACCTTCGAGCGGATCGAAACGGCGGCGGCGCCCGTCATCAAGAAGGCCCTTAATCAGAATAGGTTGTCCGATCTGTCAGGCCAAGACCGCTTTGCCCTGTCCAGATTTGTTGCCGCACAATCGTTTCGCACGCAAGCATACCGTGAAGGGTTAGGCGCCAGTCGCAGGGGCTACGATATCGGCAAAGTGATCTCCGCTCATTGCGACGACATCGATCAGTTGGCCAATCTGATCGCTATGCGCCGGTGGGCCTTGATGCGCACCGGCGAAGATCGACCGTTTGTAATCGGAGACAATCCGCTGGTCTTGCAAAATACCGCGCGACCGGGGGATGGGGGGAGCCTCGGCCTTGATATGCCCGGAGTCGAGGCGATGATGCCCCTGTCCCCATGTCATGCACTCTATATGCCGTCGCCAGACATAGGCGATCTGCTCATCAAAGGCTATTGGGACGCGCTATGCATCAGGAGCCGAATGCTTGCAGGGTTTGAAAACCATTCCGACTTTACGGAGAGCGAGCATGCTACTGTGGAGAGATGTCTCCAGAAGGGCGTGTGTCTCTACCGTGCGCTTCGTCTTGGAGAACCTTTGCAAGCTGATGGTGAGAATGTGATCAATTTAAATGCTCTACAGGTCTTCTGGGCATCATCGAAGGTGTTCTCGAACCTAAAGGATTTTAACTTTGTGAAGCAAGTTCTAGATCGCTCCCCGCGTGCCCGAGAGATAATACCAGTACATCTTGTTCGCTGCGGCTAGTGATCAGCATTCGAAAGAGCGGCCAAAGCTCATTTGCCAATCAGTTGAGAGCCCCAACGCATCTTGTAGCGTGATCTATAGCCACGCTTCCCAATCCCGCGCCACATGCACGATATTTACGATCTCGATTGCCTCGTCCGACACGCGGTAGAACACCAGATGCTGGCCGCAGCGCATTTCCCGGATGCCGGGCCTGCCGACGACCTCCGGGAAGCGTAACGGAAATTCACGGAGCGCCTTGATCCGCTGGCGCAGTTGCGCCGCATACCGTCGCGCCTGCGTCTCTCCCCATTCGCGTTTCGTATAGCGTGCAATGCGGCGCAACTCGGCCGATGCTGCCGCGCGATAGACGAGTTTTCTCATTCCTCGCCGAATTCACCCTCAAACCAGCGATCGATATCGAAATCGTTGTCGATCGAGCTGGCCAGTCCCTCGTCGATCTTTTCCAGCAGTTTCGAACGAAAGTGTGCGCGCTCTTCATGTAGGCGCAAGGCATCGCGGATCACTTCACTGGTCGAAGCATATTCGCCGGATTCTACCTTTTTGCGGGTATATTCCGCGAAGCGTTCTCCCAAGGCGATAGAGGTATTCTTGGCGGCCATTGGCCAGCTATACCAAAATTTGGTATTTGCGGCAAACGCATTGACTTGCGAGGACCGAAACCGTCAATTCGCGCAATGCGTTTCATTCTCCCGATGCTGGCAATCGCAGCCTCCTTGGCTTCCCCCACTGCCGCCCAGCTCACCGCGCCCGAGCAGGCCATCGTCGAAACCGTGGAGAGCGGGTTCGAGAGCGATGCCGCGCTGCTCGAGGAAATCACGCTCATCAATTCGGGCACGCACAATCATGCGGGCGTGAAGGCGGTGGCCGATGTCCTGGTCCCCGAATTCGAGGCGCTGGGATTCGCGGTCGATTGGATCGACCAGTCCGCGGCGGGCCGGGCAGGGCATCTCTTCGCGCGGCACGAGGGCACCCCCGGCACCACCAAAATCCTGCTGATCGGACATCTCGACACGGTGTTCGAACCCGATTCCTCCTTCACCGGTTTCGTGCGCGAGGGCGACAGGGCGGTCGGGCCGGGCGTGGTCGACGACAAGGGCGGGATCGTCGTGATCCTTTCCGCCCTGCGGGCGATGAAGGCGGCGGGCACCCTCGATGGCGCCAACATCGTCGTCGCGCTGACGGGCGACGAGGAGGATGCGGGCGAACCCCTGGAGGCTGCGCGCCGCGACCTTGTCGAAGCAGGCGAATGGGCCGATGTCGCGCTGGGCTTCGAGGGGTTGTCGGTGCTCGACGGCAAGGATGCGGGCGTGATCGCGCGGCGATCCTCGGGGAGCTGGACGCTGACGACAAATGCGAAGAGCGGGCACAGTTCGGGCATTTTCTCCGAGCATGCGGGCTATGGCGCGATCTACGAGATGGCGCGCATCCTCGACACTTTCCGCCGCGAACTGCCGGAAGAAAACCTGACCTATAATGTCGGCTTCATGGCGGGCGGGACGCCGGCTGAATTGGGCGAGGACGGCCTTTCCGCTACCACCAGCGGGAAGACCAACATCATCCCGTCCAGCGCCGTGGCGCGCGGCGATCTGCGCGCGCTGACGCAGGAGCAGAACGAGCGCACGGCCGAAACGATGCGCGCCATCGTCGCCGATCACCTGCCCGGCACCGAAGCCGAGATAACGATCGAATTCCGTTATCCGCCGATGGCGCCGACCGATGGTAACCGCGCGCTGCTGGACAAGCTCAACTCCATCAACGCCGATCTCGGCCGCGAGCCGATGGCCCCCTATCCGCCCTCGCGCCGCGGGGCGGCCGATATCAGCTTCGTCGCGCCCTACACGTACGGGCTCGCCGGAATGGGGCCTGCGGGCAGTGGCAGCCATGCCGAGGGCGAGGCGATCGATTTGCGCTCGATAGTGCGGCAGGCGCAGCGGACGGCGATCCTCATGAGCCGCCTGGCGAAAGAGGCCTCGGACAAATAGCTTTCTCGATGCGGTTTCTGTCGATCACAGCCTGCGCGGCATTGCTCGCCTCTTGCGCGACCACCGCCGGCACGCCTCCTGCAGTGCTAGGGGCGGCGCCCTTCTATCAGAAGCATGTCGACGCGATGGGCATTCCGATCCTCTCGTCCTCGCGCGTGCCCGACGAGGCGCTGTTCGCCGCGCGCGACATGATGCGCGGGATGCTCGCGCACCGGCCCGATCTGGCCGCCTGGCTGGCCGCCAACGACTACCGGGTCGCCCTGATCGCGCGCGACGAGGCGCTGCTCGACCTTCCCGAGAACGCCCACTGGACCAAGCCCGCGAGAGACGACCCGCGCCTCACGCGCTGCGAGATCAAGCATTACGAGGCGCGTATCGGGTCGAAGAGCACCCGCGAATATTGGGACAATCGCGCGCGCGGAATCGGGGGCGAGCGGATGGTCGGATCGGAAGAGGACGTGCTCGGCCTGCCGATCAGCCGCTATTTCGGCGAAACGATCTTCGTTCACGAATTCGCCCATAATGTGCTGTTCGCGATCGAGGGTGCGGACCCTGCGCTCTATCGCAAAGTCGAGGCGGCCTATGCCAATGCGCTGGCGAACGGGCTGTGGTTCGAGGAATATACGACCACCACGATACAGGAATACTGGGCCGAAGGGACGCAGTTCTGGTTCAATTCCAACCGTCTGCAAGCCTTCGACGGGCGGCAGATCCTGGGTCACACCGATCTTTCGGCCTACGATCCGCAGCTTTTCGCGGTGCTGGCCGAGGCTTACGGCGAGCGGCATGCGCTGAAGAGCGATCCCTTCCACATGCATCCCGCACGCACACCGCCCGGACGGCCGCCGGAGAACACGGCCGAAATCTGCTGAGCGCGGTCAGGCCGGTTGCGGCGTCAACCGGTCAAGCAACCGAGTCCGGTTTGCGGCAATATCCGCCAGGGTGAAGCCGTCGAGATGGGCGAGGAATGCCTCGAGCGCACCGGATAATGCGGGTTTGAGCCCGCAGGCCCCATCGATCATGCATTCCGCCTTGCCGCCCATGCAGGCGACGAAGCCGTCGAAGTGCTCGAGCGAGCGTACAACGGCGCCGACATTGATGTCCGCGGCCGGACGGGCAAGCCGGAGTCCGCCACCACGGCCGCGCTGCGTATCGACGAAGCCCGCCGCCGCCAGATCCTGCGCCACCTTGGCGAGGTGGTTGCGGGAAATCGCATAGCGTTGGGCGATCCAGTCGATCGAAAGGGTTCGATCGGTGGCGGCCAGCGCCATGAGCATGCGCAGGGCGTAATCGGTGCGGAGGTTCAGTTGCATAAAAAAGGTATATTGGATGTTGCTTTTGTGTGCAAGTACGATAAAAGGCATATCAAATACCTGTTAAAGAGTCGGAGCCCTTGATGTCGGAAGTCCAGGAACGTACCCGCGAGGAAGTGCGGGCCGCGCGAGCCGCAAAGCGCGCCGAGGCCGAAGCGCTCGGCGTGGACGAGGCTTTCGTCTCGAACATGGTCGAGCACTTCTATGCCGCGATCCGCGAGGACGATCTGCTCGGCCCGATCTTCGCCGAACGGATCGACGACTGGCCTACTCATCTTGCGAGAATGAAAGCGTTCTGGCGCTCTATTCTGTTCAACAGCGGCGAATTCTCGGGCAATCCCATGCGTAAGCACATGGCGATACCGGGCCTCGAAGAGCATCATTTCGCCCGCTGGCTCGAGCTGCTCCACGCCACCCTGCGCACGCTGGAAGAGGAGCCGGGTGGGACCCTGCTCGTCGCCGGTCGCGCGCGCTCCATTGCCGATAGCCTGCTGACCGGAATTGCCGTCCGCCGCGACGGCCTGGTCGGCTCGCGAGCAGGAAAGGACCTTCCACATGTATGACGATCACACATTTCTCGCCTCCGAACATCCTGACGCCGTCGTGGAACTCGAAGCGCTCGAATCCTCGCTCTCGCCGATCGCCGCGCCGCCTGTGGCGCCCGCCAATCACGGCTTCCAGCTTCCGCGCCGCCTCTGGCTGTCGATGTTTGCGTGCTATGCGATCTTCTTCGGCTTCATCGCCATTGCCACCGGGGGCAGCGGTGCCGCGCGGTTCGCAATCGTGGTGTCGGCGCTCTATACGCTCGTCTATTTCGGCGTCGCGCGTATCGGTGCCCGGCAGGCGGGGCCGGAAGTGCCGTCGCCGCTGGAGCGCGGGCGGGCGCTGATGACATGGACCGGCCCGATGGAGCCGCGCGCGGTTTATGCGCAGATCCTGATCGTGCCGGCGGTGATCGCCTTTTTCGCAATCGGTATCGCCATACTCGGTCCTTTCGCGGCATGAGCGAGGCGCGGCTGAAAACCTATCGCCAGATCGGCCCGTTCGATGAAACCAGCCTGCCCGCGGGATTGCTCGCGGAACATCGCCTGAAGCCGGGAACATGGGGGCGACTGGAAATGATCGCCGGGGCGGTCATGCTGGTATGGGACGATGAGGCAGGGGGGCGCGAACGACTTTCCGCCAGCGATATCGCTCGAATACCGCCGCAACGCCCGCATCATCTCGAACCCGAGGGGCCGTTCACGCTCTCGATCGCATTCCAGCGCCCTGCCTGATCCCGGCTCAGTCCGGAGCGGCATCCACGCGCCGCATAT
The DNA here is from genome assembly GCF_021864455.1 of Erythrobacter sp. SN021. Lineage (NCBI taxonomy): Bacteria > Pseudomonadati > Pseudomonadota > Alphaproteobacteria > Sphingomonadales > Erythrobacteraceae > Erythrobacter > Erythrobacter sp. SN021. The sequence continues at coordinate 439,799 of NZ_JAKKUW010000001.1, read as the reverse complement.
CGACGATCTCGACCGGGTCCGCGAGCAATTGCCCCTTCATCCACCCTTCGCCCTTGTCAGGATCGGGCGGGAGCGCGTGGATCGCATGGACCACTTCCATCCCCTCGACGACATATCCAAACACAGCGAATCCCGCCTGCAGGCTGGGGTCGGGTGAGGCCGGATTGGCATCGAGCCCGGTCTGGTCCTTGATCATGATCGAGAAATCGCCCGTCGCCGTGCCGGGATCGTAACGCGCCATCGACAGCGCGCCGTCGGTGTGGCTGAGGCCGGTCCGGGTGGTCGGTTCATGCGCGATCGGATCGAGCACACGGTCGGGATGCATCTGTGTTCCGCCTTGCAGCAAGCCGTTGGGCGGCTCGCCCCAGTCGAGATGCATGGCGCGGTAGAACTTTGTCCCGTCGAAGCGGTCCTCGTCGACATAGCGCAGGAAATTGGCCGCCGTGATCGGCGCACGCTCGGTCTCGATCGAAACGGTGATGTCGCCCATGCTGGTTTCGATCACGACCAGTTGGGTATCGAAGGTCGGCTCTTGCGGAGGCGCTTCTTCCTGCGCGAACAGGGGCGAGGCGAGGAGGGCGAGCGGGGCCAGTGCGGCGATGATCCGTGTCATTCATCCAGACTGATATGTCGTTGGTCGAGAAGCAAGCGTCTTTCCCGCCCATTCATCCACGCTTCAGATTTACAGGCGTAGTCGTCTCGGCTACAGACGTAATCGAAGAATTACGCGTGTCAGATCAGGAGTAGGGAATGGCGAAGCGCAAGAACGCCCCGGGCGAGCGGATCAGCGAAGCCGAGCACGCCGTTATGGAAGTGCTGTGGGACAAGAGCCCGATTTCCGCTGCCGAGGTGTGCGACGAAGTCTGCGCGCAGCGTGACTGGTCGATCCCGACAGTGAAAACGCTGCTCAGCCGCCTGGTCCAGAAGGAAGTGGTCGGCACCGAGCCCGACGGTCGCAAGTTCCTCTATCGTCCGCTGATCGAGCGGTCCGACTATGTCGGGGGCGAGAGCCGCCGCCTGGTCGATCGCCTGTTCGGCGGCCGCGCCGCGCCGCTCTTCGCGCAACTTGCCGAAAGCGAGGCGCTGACCGAGGACGATCTCGCCGAAATCGAAGCGCTCTTGAGGGAGATGCGCAAATGACCGAGCTTATCCGCGAATATTGGGACTGGTTCCTGTTCGACACGCTGATGTGGACAGGGGCGCTGATCGGCGTCGCGCTGCTACTGCGCCGCCCGGTGGCGAAGCATCTTGGTGCCGGGGCGGCCTATGCCCTGTGGTTCCTGCCGCTGGCCCGCCTGCTGTTTCCGCCGGTCACGCTTCCCGCATGGATGAAGCCGAGCTTTCTGGAAAGTGCGCCCGCCCCCGAACCTGTCGTGACAGACCTCGCGCTGACTCCCGCCGCCGAAAACGGTTTTTCCTATACCGATGTCCTGGCACCGGTAGCGCCAGCGACAATGGAATCGCCGGTCGATTTCGTCGTGCCTCTGGTGATCCTCTGGCTGGTCGGCGCGGCGATCTTCATGGGGCGGCGCTTCTGGCTCTATGGAGAGCTGCGCCGCGAATTGCTCGAGGATGCGCGTCCCGTGGGCGAGGTCGGCACTATCCGCCTCGTCGAGACCACTGCGATATCCGGTCCGATGGCTTTCGGCGTCATCGACAAGGTCGTGGCCTTGCCCGATGGCTTCATGGTCAGCCGCGAACGCCAGGTCCGCGATCTCGCCATCGCGCATGAGCTCGAACACCACTACGGCCACGATATTCTCGTCAACGTGCTGATCCAGCCGCTCTTCGCGGCGCACTGGTTCAACCCGCTGGGCTGGATGGGCTGGACCGCCATGCGCCGCGACCAGGAGGCGGCCTGCGATGCCCGTGTGGTCGCCAGCCGCAGCCGCGACGAGCGCGCCGCCTATGCCGCGATCATCGCCGATTTCGCCCGCCGCCCGCAGATCGCCCCGCGACCCGCGCTGGCGGCGCCGATGGCCTGTCCCGTTCTCGGCGACAAGTCGATCATCCACCGCCTGCGCAGCCTGCCCATGACCGACCATTCCCGCCGCCGCCGAGTTGCCGCGCGCGGTGCCGTGGCTGCCGCCGTCCTCGCGCTGCCGATGACCGCCAGCATCTGTTATGTTGGCGTATCGCCGGCCACGGCGGGCGATACGCCGGAGCCGACCGAAGCCGTGTGGGCGCTTGCGGATACGGAACAGCCTGTGTCGGTCGATCGGAACGTGGAGCACATCTTGAAACGCGCCGAGCTCGCGCATCTCGATGTCGAGGCCATGACCGAGATGATCGAGGACCGTGTCGAACGGGCCGAGACGATCCGCGAGCGTGCGGAAGAGAGCCGCGAACGGGCTGAAGAACTCCGGGAGGAACATTTAGCGGACGGTCGCCGTGAATGGACTGAAGACCGCATCCGGTATGCGCAGGACCGCAAGCAATGGGCTGATGGTCGCGTCCAGTGGGCCGAAAGCCGCGCCGCAAGCGCCGAGAGCCAGGCGAAGAGCGCCAGAGCCCGTGCCGTGGCGCATGCCGAATGGACCAACGATCTTGGCGAAACGATCGGTAAATCGGTCGTGATCGGAATGGCCAATGTTCCCGAGGTAATGGAGGATTGCCGCTATCCCGACAACCCCGTCACTTCGATCGAGAATGATGGCCGCGTCACCATGTATATTTGCGATACGGCCGGTGATCGGCTCGCGCTCAAGGCCTTGCGGCAGGCACGCCAAGGGATCGAAACGAACAGTCGACTTTCAGACGAGATGCGTCAGGAGATCCTGCGTGACCTGGACGAAGAAATCCGCGAATTGAAGCGCACGATCCGTAGCTGACCTTGTGCTTCAAGCCCGGCGCTGCGCTACGCAGCATACCCAGGAAGGGCACGGTCGGCGGGACCGCGCCCTTTCGCGTTTTCGTGGTCGGCCTCAGCCGATCGCGGTGATCCGGTCGCAAGCGCGGTCGTCGCCTTGCAGCCCGAGCCTTAGCGCGTCGCTGCGCTGCTTGCTGGTACCGTGGGTGAAATTCTCGCTCGAAACACGGCCACCGGTCAGCCGGTCGTCGCCGATCGCGGCGGCGGCTTCCATGCCTTCCTCGATATCGCCCGGCTCGATCAGATTGCGGTTCTTGCCCGCCCATACTCCGGCGTAGCAATCGGCCTGCAGTTCCATCAGCACCTGCAACTGGTTGCGGCGGCTGGGGTTCTGCTGCTGCGCGCTGCGGATTTGTTCGGAAATCCCGGTGATGGTCTGGATGTGGTGGCCGTATTCATGCGCAAGCACGTAATAGCGCGCGAAATCGCCGCCAGCGCCAAGCTGGCGCTCGAGCGTGTCGTAGAAGCTGGTATCGATATAGATCGTCTGGTCGGCCGGGCAGTAAAACGGCCCCATCGAGGAATTGCCCGCACCGCACCCGGTACGCACCCCGCCGCCGCCATACAGATCGAGCGTGGGCTGCTGGAAACGATCGCCCAGGCCCTGCTGCTGGAACGTCATCGCCCAGGTCTGGTTGAGCGATTGCAACCCGTTGCAGGCTTCGCGCGCATATTCGCTGCTGGTGCAGATTTCCTGTTCGTCGGTATTGGCTGGGCCGGATGCGACTTGCCCCTGCTGCACGCTTTCGACCATGCCCGCAGTCTGCATCGGGTCGAGCCCGAAGACGAAATAGCCGACCGCGGCGATCACGATCGTGCCGCAGCCCAAGCCGCCCGCCTTGCCGCCGGGCATCCCGCCGCCGCTCGATCGCACGTTGATATTCCCGGTATTGAACGGATTGAGCCGCATGCGCTCCCCCATGATTATGGCCGCTTTACAGCGCACCCCATGTGCGCGATGGCCGCTATCGAATACAGACCTAACGCTTGGAGCCCCGAATGTTTCTCGAAGGAAAACGCGCACTCGTCACCGGATCGACCAGCGGCATCGGCCTCGCCATCGCGCGGGCGTTGGCGGGTGAGGGGGCCGAGGTCGTCCTCAACGGCTTCGGCGACGAGGGCGAGATCGCGCAATTGTGCGAAGAGCTGGGCGCCAGCCACAGTGGCGCGGATCTGACCGATCCGGCGCAGATCGAAGCGATGATGGAGCAGGCGGGCGCGGTCGATATTCTAGTGAACAATGCCGGGATGCAGCATGTCGCGCCGGTCGAGGAATTCCCGGTCGAAAAGTGGGAAACGATCATCGCGCTGAACCTCACCGCCGCGTTTCACACCGTGCGGCTTGCCGTGCCGGGCATGAAGGGCAAGGGCTGGGGCCGGATCATCAACACCGCCAGCGCGCATTCCAAGGTCGCGAGCCCCTTCAAGAGCGCCTACAATTCCGCCAAGCATGGCCTTGACGGGTTCACCAAGACCATCGCGCTGGAACTCGCCGAACATGGCGTGACGGCCAACTGCATCAGCCCCGGCTATGTCTGGACCCCGCTGGTCGAAAACCAGATCCCCGACACGATGAAGGCCCGGGGGTTGACCCGCGAAGAGGTCATCAACGATATTTTGCTGGTCAAGCAGGCGACCAAGAAGTTCGTCCAGCCCGAAGAGATCGGTGCGCTCGCCGCATTTCTGTGCCGCGACGAGGCGCAGAACGTCAACGGCGCCAACTGGAGCGTCGACGGCGGCTGGACGGCTGAGTGAGTCTGAGGGGCTAGGGATACTTCTGACGCGCGTGCACAACCGACAGGACTTCCACATCGGTGGAGGTGGCGCGATAGATCAGCAGATAGTTCGGCGAGATGATTGCTTCCCGTGTCCCGGTATTGCGCCCGACGCGATGCATTTTGGGGAACTTCACCAGATGAGCAGCGACTTCATTGATCCTGCCAATCAATCGATCGGCAGCCGCAGGGTTATGTTCTCCGATATAGTCAGCAATCGTATCGAGATCGTCGAGCGCTTCCGCGCTCCACACGAGTCTCAACATGTCTGGGAACGCTTCTTAGCCTTCTCCAGAGTTGCATGTATGCGAGCCATAGCCTCTGCATGTGGGACGCGGGGCTTATTGCTGTCGATCGCCTTCTGCACTTTGGCGCGCAGCCATGCTTCGTAGGCTGCCTCCTCCTCAGGGGAGCCGAATTCCGAAGTGAGGGGTGAGTATTCGTTCATCCAGCCAACATACGTCTTTTCGACCAATTCGCAAAGGGTGTGCCAGTCACACTCTAGCTAATCCCACGAACCGTCGTTACATGGGCCGCCACATTTCCCCCGGCAGGCGATTCTCTCAGTGGCACATCTCGACATTCCCCTCGGTCTTACTTTCGACGACGTTCTCCTCGTTCCGGCCGAGAGCGACATCCTGCCGTCGATGGCGAATACCGCCACGCGGCTGACGCGCGAGATTTCGCTCAACATCCCGGTGATCTCCTCCGCGATGGACACCGTGACCGAGGCCGATATGGCCATCGCCATGGCGCAGCTGGGCGGCATTGGCGTGCTCCACCGCAATTTCGAGATCGAGGATCAGGCCGCCTCCGTGCGTGCGGTCAAGCGCTATGAAAGCGGCATGGTGGTCAACCCGATTACCATCCATCCCGACGCCACGCTGGGAGAGGCGCAGGAAATCATGGCGGCGAACCGCATCAGCGGGATCCCGGTGACCGATCGCGGCGGCAAGCTGGTCGGCATCCTGACCAATCGCGACGTGCGCTTCGCCGAGAACGCGCGCCAGCCCGTGAGCGAGCTGATGACCACCGAGAACCTCGCCACGGTGCCGCTCGGCACGAGCCAGGAGGAAGCGCGCAAGCTGCTTCACCAGCGCCGGATCGAGAAGCTGCTGGTGGTCGATGATAGCGGACGCTGCGTCGGTCTCATCACGGTGAAGGATATCGAAAAGGCCGTCGCCTATCCCGCCGCGACGAAGGATCCGAGCGGCCGTCTGCGCGTGGCTGCCGCCACCACGGTCGGCGATAAGGGCTTCGAGCGCACCGAAGCGCTGATCGATGCCGAGGTCGACGTGGTGGTGATCGATACCGCGCACGGCCACAACAAGGACGTCGCCCGTTCGGTCGAGCGAGTGAAGAAGCTGTCCAACAGCGTGCAGGTCATCGCCGGCAATATCGCCACGGGCGAGGCGGCCAAAGTGCTTGCAGGCGCGGGCGCGGATGCGGTGAAGGTGGGCATCGGCCCGGGCTCGATCTGCACCACGCGCGTCGTCGCGGGGGTCGGCGTGCCGCAGCTCACCGCGATTATGGACTGCGTCGAGGAAGCGGAAAAGCTGGGCGTTCCCGTGATCGGCGATGGTGGCCTGCGCACCAGCGGCGACGCTGCCAAGGCGCTCGCGGCAGGGGCTTCGTCGATCATGGTCGGCTCGATGCTCGCCGGGACCGAGGAAGCGCCGGGCGAAACCTTCATCTACCAGGGCCGCAGCTATAAGGCCTATCGCGGCATGGGCAGCGTCGGCGCGATGGCGCGCGGCAGCGCCGACCGCTATTTCCAGGCCGACGTCAGCCAGCAGAAGCTGGTGCCCGAAGGAATCGAGGGGCAGGTGCCCTATAAAGGCCCGGCAGCCGCCGTGGTTCACCAGCTTGTCGGCGGGATCAAGGCGGCGATGGGGTATACCGGTAGCGCCTCGATCGAGGATCTGCGCAAGCGCGCGAATTTCGTGCGCATCACCAATGCGGGTCTTGCAGAAAGCCATGTCCATGACGTTGCGATCACGCGCGAGGCGCCGAATTATCCCACACGATGACGTCGCTCATGACATCGTGTGAGTCCCCGCGAAGGCGGGGACCTCGGGCCACCTGCGATTCGCCTGCTTCACGCGACCCCCGCCTCTGCGGCGGGTCGGCAAGGGTGCGAACATGACCCCCGCAGCCCGCGTCCAGACCGCGATCGAGCTGCTCGATGCGATCATCGCGGCGGCACAGGCGAAAGGCGCGCCCGCCGACCGCATCCTGGCCGACTGGTTTCGCGGGCATCGCTTCGCCGGATCGAAAGATCGCCGCGCTATCCGCGAACTGGTTTACAGCGCGATCCGCGCCTGCGGGCCGGTGCCTGCCACGGGGCGCGCGGCCATGCTGCGCCTTGCTGAGCTGGACGAGAGCATTGCGCCGCTATTCGATGGGTCGAATTACGGCCCCGCTGCCATCGGTCAGAGCGAGCAGGCGGCACGGGGCGGTGCCGCTCCAGAGTGGCTCGAAAACCGCCTCGCCGCGTCCGACATCTCCGGCGAGGAGGCCGCAGCGCTGCTCGACCGCGCGCCGCTCGACCTGCGCGTCAACACGCTGAAGGCCGACCGTGCCACTCTCGACTTGCCGGTCGACGCCGAACCGACCGCAGTGCCCAATGGCCTGCGGATTGCGACCGGCACATCGATCGAGCAATGGCCCGAGTATCGCGAGGGTAAGGTCGAGGTGCAGGATACCGGCTCGCAAGCGGCCTGCCTTGCGATCGGTGCCCGCCCCGGCGAAACGGTGATCGACCTGTGCGCAGGCGGTGGCGGCAAGACGCTCGCGCTGGCAGCCGCGATGGACAATCTCGGCCGCCTTGTCGCGTCGGACACCGACCGGGGCCGCCTGTCGCGCCTTACACCGCGCGCGGAGCGTGCCGGGGCTACCAATATCGAGGCCGTGCTCCTCAACCCGCAACAGGAACTCGAAGCGCTCGAAGCGCATGTCGGCAAGGCGGATGCGGTTCTGATCGATGCGCCGTGTTCGGGCACGGGCACGTGGCGACGCAATCCCGAAGCCCGCTGGCGGCTGGACGAAAAGGAGCTACAGCGTCTTGCAGCCACCCAGTCGCACCTGCTCGATGTCGCGGCCAAGCTGGTGAAGCCGGGCGGACGGATTGTGTACGTCACCTGTTCGTTGCTGGACGAGGAAGGCGCTGGGCAATTCGAGGCCTTCCTTGCGCGCAACCCGGGCCTTAAGCCCCGCGAAATCGATCTCCCGCTCGGGCGGGAACGCGGGGCCGGAACCCGGCTCACGCCGTACCATGACGGTACGGATGGATTTTTCATCGCCTGTGCAGGATGAACGTGTTAGCCATGTCGATTATGGCTGACACGCCAAGCCCTGAACGGACTAATCTGCTGGAGACGATCATGCGTTTCGTACCCGCCGCCGCCGCCCTTTCGCTGGCCCTTGCCGTGACGTCGAGCGTCGGGTGGGCGGGAGACCGCGAACCGGCCCCGCGTGCGGGCATGCTGATTGCCGAAGGGCAGGCGGCGCTCGACCAGGGCGATACGCAGGGCGCGATCGACGCCTTCGAGGCCGCGTTGGCGGTGGATCCGGGATACGCACCGATCTTTCTCCGCCTCGCCGAAGCCGCGCGGGCGGATCAGCTTCAGGGCAAGGCGATCCGCTATTACCGCGAAGCGCTGACGCGCGACCCGCGTAATCTCGCCGCGATCGCGGGCGAGGGTGAAGCGCTGGTTGAAAAAGGCGCGGTCGAGAAGGCGAAGGGCAATCTCGCCAAGCTCCAGTCGCTGTGCGGGGCGACCTGCCCGGAAACGCAAACCCTGTCGGCCCGCATCGCCGCCGGCCCGCCCACGCGCATTCAGACCGCCGAAGCGGTGATGCCCGATGCCGCGGTGACGCAATCGAACTGATCTGAGCCCCTGCCAAGCGGGCGGGGATTGCCATCGGCATATTCTGCACTAGCGCCCCGGGGCTCCCGCCTTCGGGAACGCCTGCATTCAGACCAGTTCGCGAAATGCCTCGACCACCGCGCGGTAGACCCGCTTCTTGAACGGCACGATCAGCTCGGGAAGCTGTTCGGGTTCGGCCCATTTCCAGTCGCAGAATTCGGGCGGGTTGTGCGCTTCGAGATCGATGTCCTCATCCGCGCCTGAAAAGCGCGCGAGATACCAGACCTGCTCCTGCCCGCGATACTTGCCGCCCCACAGCTTGCCGATCAGCTCCTCGGGCAGGTCGTAGCGCACCGGCTCATCCATCGCCTTGAGAATTGTGACATGCTCCGCCCGCGCGCCGGTTTCCTCGGCCAGTTCGCGCAGGGCCGCGTCCTCGAGGTCTTCGCCCTCGTCGACGCCGCCCTGCGGCATCTGCCACCAGTCGCCTTCCTTGTTGTCGATCCGGCGGCCGACGAAGACCTTGCCATCGCCATTCACCAGCATAACGCCCACGCAGGGACGGTAACCGAGCGTTTCGCTCACCTGTATCGCTCCACCATCAATTTCGTCGCATCGAGGAAAGCCTCAAGATCGTTCTGGCCGCTCGGTATCGCTTTTCTCAGCGTGGTAAAGCCATGAATGATGCCGGGGAATTCGAGATAGACCACTTCCGTGCCGAGTTGCACCAGATGCGCGGCGTATTCCCGACCCGAATCGCGCAACGGATCGAGCCCGGCGGTGCAAACGACCGTCGGCGGGGTGTTCGAGCAATCGCCGACCATTGGCGTGTGGCGCGGATCGCTCGAATCGCCGCCATACTGATCGGTGAACCATGCCATCGCGGCGCCGGTCAGCAGAAATCCCTCGGCGAACATCGCCAGGCTGGAATGCTGGGTGACGTCGGAAGCGACCGGATAGATCGGCGCTTGCACGATCACCGGCACTTCCGCCGGATCGTTCATCAGCTGGTTGGTGGTGACGATGGTGAGATTGCCGCCGGCGCTGTCGCCGGTGATGACGAGGCCGGTGATCTCGCGCCCCAGTTCCCCCGGCGACGAGGCGACCCAGCGCGCGGCGGCCTCGCAATCGTCGGGCGCGGCGGGGAAGGGATGTTCCGGCGCGAGACGATAATCGACCGAAACCACCGGTAGGTCGAGATGATGCGAAATCTCGGTGCACAGCGCGTTGTAGACTTCGAGATCGCCGATCACGAACCCCCCGCCATGGAGGAACAGCACACATGGGGAGGGGCCACGCTCGGCCTTCACATCGTAGAAGCGGATCGGGATCGGACCGGACGGGCCAGGGCAAGTAAGGTCCTTCTGCACGGCCATGGCGCGCGGCTCGGCTTCGGCGACCGCGCCGACCATCCGCATCTGCTGACGGCCTTCCTCCGCGCCGACTTCTTCGACGCCCTTGCCGCCCATGGCTTCGAGCATATCGAGGAATCCGCGCACATCGTCGCGGACATAATGTTCGGTATCGGCCATCGTCTCTCTCCAAATTCGTTGCTTTTCGATACTTACCGTGTTTGCAGTGCTTTTCCATGCGGCTTTTTTGGCCTAGCAGAGAAACTTCATTGCGAGAGGATGGGGCGCGGCTTAGGTGGCGCTTCCCATTGGAAACGGCGCCGAGAGAGACGGCGCAGACAAGGAATTCACGGATGGCAACAGCCGCCACCGCGCCGGAAAACGGCCTCCCCGCAACTCCCGAAAGCGTCGTCGTGCGCTTCGCCGGCGACTCCGGCGACGGGATGCAGCTCACCGGGGGGCAGTTCACCCTGTCGACCGCGCTGGCCGGCAACGATCTGGCGACCTTCCCCGATTTTCCGGCAGAAATCCGCGCGCCGCAGGGCACGTTGTTCGGGGTATCGGCTTTCCAGATCAATTTCGGCAGTCGCGAGATCAACACCGCTGGCGATGCGCCCGACGTGCTTGTGGCGATGAACCCGGCGGCGCTCAAGGTGAACCTCGCCGCATTGAAGCCCGGCGGGCTGATCATCGCCGACACGGGGGCCTTCACCAAGCGCAACCTCGACAAGGCGAAGTACGACAGCAACCCGCTGGAGGACGACAGCCTCGCCAAGTTCGACGTGCTCGCTTTCGACATCAGCGAAAAAACGATCGAGGCGGTAAAGCCCTTCGGCCTCGGCAACAAGGATGCGCTGCGCTCGAAGAACATGTGGACGCTGGGCCTGGCGCTGTGGATGTTCGACCGTCCGCGCGAGCCGATCCACGACTGGCTGAAGGCCAAGTTCAAGTCCAAGCCCGATATCGCCGACGCCAATATCGCCGCGCTCGATGCGGGCCATGCCTATGGCGAGACCGCCGAACTGGCCGGGCCGCTGAAGCAGCTCCATGTCGATCCGGTGCCAAGCGCGCCGGGCCTCTATCGCACCGTCACCGGAGCCGAGGCGGTCAGCCTCGGCCTCGTCGCGGGGGCGCAGTTGGCCGAATTGCCGATGTTCTTCGGCGGCTATCCGATCACACCCGCTTCGGCCATCCTCCACCACCTCGCGCGCTTGAAGGAATTCGGCGTCACAACCTTCCAGGCGGAAGACGAGATTGCCGCGGTCTGCGCCGCCATCGGGGCAAGCTATGCGGGCCAGTTGGGGGTCACGTCCTCATCCGGTCCCGGCATTGCGCTCAAGACCGAAGCCATCGGCCTCGGCATCATGACCGAGCTGCCGCTGGTGATCGTCAATTCGCAGCGTGGCGGCCCCTCGACCGGCTTGCCGACCAAGACCGAGCAGAGCGACCTTTACCAGGCGGTCTATGGCCGCAATGGCGATGCGCCGATGCCGGTGATCGCGGCAAGCAGCCCGTCCGACGCCTTCGAAGTGGCGATCGAGGCGTGCCGGATCGCGGTCGAATACATGACCCCCGTCATGCTGCTGACCGATGGCTATATCGCCAATGCTGCCGAACCGTGGAAGGTGCCCGACCCGGCCGATTTCACCCCGTTCCCGGCGAAGTTCCTCGACCGACCGAACGCTGTCGATGATGGCGGCGACGAGACCTTCCTGCCTTACAAACGCGATGCGAAGGGCGCGCGCCCCTGGGTCAAGCCCGGTACGCCCGGCCTGATGCACCGCATCGGCGGGATCGAGAAGCACGAGCTAACCGGCAATATCGATTATTCGCCCGACAACCACCAGCGCATGACCGATCTGCGCAAGAACAAGGTGGAAGGTATCGCGGTGCCCGACCAGAAGGTCTGCCTCGGCGAGACCTCGGGCAAGCTGGCGGTGGTCGGCTGGGGCAGCACCTATGGCCCGATCCACCGCGCGGTCGACAATGCGATCCGCGAGGGGCTCGATGTCAGCCATATCCATGTGCGCCATATCTGGCCGATGCCGAAGAACCTCGGAGACCTGCTCAAAGGCTTCGACCATGTCCTCGTGCCCGAAATGAATACCGGCCAGTTCAAGACCGTGCTGCGCGATCAGTTCCTTGTGGACGCCCAGCCGCTGACCAAAACCAGCGGCCAGCCGTTCCAGATCGCCGAACTCGAAGAGGCGATCGGCAAGTATTTCGACGGCGTGGCAGGCAATACCGGTGGGCAGGTTCCGGCCAACGACCAGCAGCTTCCGAGCACTGAAGGAGGTGCAAAATGAACGCACCGGTTAAGATCGAAACCACGCTCAAGGACTGGGAAACCGACCAGGAGGTTCGCTGGTGTCCGGGTTGCGGGGATTATGCCATCCTCAAGGCCGTGCAGCGCACGCTGCCGCAGCTTGGCGCCGATCCGAAGAACACGGTGTTCATATCCGGCATCGGCTGTTCGAGCCGCTTCCCCTACTATGTCGAAAGCTACGGCTTCCACACCATCCATGGCCGCGCGCCCGCATTTGCGACCGGCGCGAAGCTGGCCAACCCCGATCTCGATATCTGGCTGGTGACCGGCGATGGTGACGGATTATCCATTGGCGGCAATCACTTGATGCATGTTCTTCGACGGAATGTGAACATGCAGATCATGCTGTTCAACAACGAGATCTACGGTCTCACCAAGGGTCAGGCTTCGCCGACCAGCCGCGAGGGCACCAAGAGCCCCTCGACCCCGATCGGCAGCTACGATCATCCGGCGCGCCCGGCAGCCTTCGCGCTGGGTGCGGGCGCGCGCTTCGTCGGGCGCGGCTTCGACGTGTCGAAGCATCTGCCCGACGTGCTCAAGGCCGCCCATGCGCATCAGGGCGCGGCTTTCATCGAGATTTTCCAGAACTGCATCGTCTATAACAAGGACGTGTTCCACGATTTCGCCGCGCCCAAGGGTGCGGAGGATCAGCAGCTCTGGCTCGAAAACGGCAAGCCCATGCTGTTCGCCAAGGACACGAAGGGCATCATGCTCAACCGCGAGAAGCTGTGTCTCGAGGTCGTTGATGTAATCGACGGCGATTGGGAAAGCGCGGGCGTAATCGTTCACGATGTCACCAACCGCTCGATCGCTCACATGCTGGTCGAAATGCCCTTCGGCCCGTTTCCGATGGCGCTGGGCGTGCTCTACGACGATCCGCGTCCGACTTTCGAGGACGCGGTAATCGCCGAACGCAAGAAGGCGAGCGAGGGCAAGGATGCCAACCTCGCCAAACTGCTTGGCAAGGGGCAGACCTGGACCGTCAGCGGCACGGCACAGGATCCGGTCTGATATCGGGGTTCACGCGAAGGCGCAAAGGCGCGAAGGGGACAGCGTGAAGATCGAAGAACTGGCAAGTATCGCTGTCGATTGCGGGTTCAAGTTGCACAAGGATCTTGGTCCGGGATTGGTGGAATCGGTTTACGAAGTCCTCCTGGCTGAAAGCTTGCGCGAGCGTGGGCTTTCGGTTGCGCGCCAAGTTCCACTTCCGATCAAATACAAGGGCGTTGTCGTCGACAACGCATTCAGGATCGATCTGCTTGTCGAGGACAGGCTGGTGATTGAGCTGAAATCAACCGAGCGCGACAGCGCTCTATACCCCAAGCAATTGCTCACCTACCTTCGCCTTTCGAACCGATCCCTGGGCCTGCTGATGAACTTTGGGCAGGAAACCTTCAAACAAGGCGTCCAGCGCGTCGTGAACAACCATCCTTCTTAGCGCCTTTGCGCCTTTGCGTGAGAAAACCCGATGGATAACCTCACCCATTCTCTTGTGGGCGCATTGCTGGGGCAGGCGGGGCTGAAGAAGAAGACCGGGCTCGCCATGCCCGCACTGATCATCGGGGCGAATCTGCCCGATGTGGATGCGGCGTGTTTCTTTTGGCTCGATGGCGTGGAACATCTCGGCTTCCGGCGCGGGATCACGCACGGACCGATCGCCTGGGTGCTGCTGCCGCTGGTGCTGGCGGGCCTGCTCTATGGCTTCGACCGCTGGCAGGCGAAGCGCGGCACGCGGCCGAAAGAGAGGCTGCCGGTCAGTTTCAAATGGCTCTATTTGCTGAGCTTTATCGCCTGCCTGACCCACCCGGCGCTCGACTGGCTCAACGTCTATGGCATTCGCCTGCTCGAACCGTTCAGCAGCCGCTGGTTCTACGGGGATACGCTGTTCATCATCGATATCTGGCTGTGGGCGCTGCTGGGCTTCGCGACGTGGTTCTCGCTGAGGCGTGAGAAGCAGGGCGGGGAGTGGAAGCGGCCCGCACGCGGTGCGATGGCGGTGGCGCTGGTGTATATCGGGCTGAACGGGGCGATTACTGCCAGAGCAGAGCGCGCATTCGAGAACTGGTTTTTCGGTGTTGGTTTGGTCGAAGAGCAGGTCATTGCTAGCCCTTTGCCATTATTGTTCTGGGATCGGGAAGTGCTGGTGTACGGACCCAGCGCGGGCTGGCATGAGTTTATCTACCCTGCAGATAACCATGCAAATGGCGAAATGCGGCCACTGGGTGAAACCACCTGCAACTTGGATGCCGCTGTTGAGCAGGCCGTCACGGGAAAGGAGCTGGAAGCCTTCCTTTTCTGGTCGCGCGCGCCTTTTGCCGAGCGCGCATCGGACGGATCGGTGATCCTCCGCGACGCGCGTTTCTACGATCCGCGCGCGCGCGACCGGTTCAGTGTCGCCTTGCCCGATGTGGAATGCGAGGAACTTCCCGCCAATTAGGCTCGTTCGAGATCCAAGCTCCCCTCCCTTGAGGGAGGGGCTGGGGGTGGGTGTTCGACACGTGCTGCCAGCGCCGTACACCCCCACCCGGCCTCCCCCTTGAGGGGGAGGGGAAAGTCGAGGCAATGTCCGAACCCCAAATCCTCTGGCTGCGGCGCGACCTGCGCATGGCGGATCAACCCGCGCTTCATGCCGCCGCGCAGGCCGGTCCCGTCATCCCGGTCTATATCCTTGATGACGAGCGCGCGGGCGATCATGCCTATGGCGGGGCGAGCCGGGTGTGGCTGCATCATTCGCTCGATAGTCTCGGCAAGTCACTGGGCCGCCGCCGCTCGCGGATCGTGCTGCGGAAGGGCGATGCGCCGCAGATTCTCGCATCCATCGCCGACGAGGTGGGTGCCAGCTGCATCCATGCGATGCGGCATTACGAGCCGTGGTGGAAGGAGGCGGAGGACGAGCTGCGCGATGCACTTTCAAGTCTGGGTGGCAAGGACCGCAAGCTGTATCTCTACGACGGCAATTACCTGCTCCCCCCGGGCAGCGTGACCACCGGATCGGGCGACCCCTACAAGATCTACACGCCCTTTTCGAAGGCGATGCTTGAGGTGATGCCGCCGCGCGATGTGCTGGGCGAGCCGGAGACCATCTCCTCGCCCGATAGCTGGCCCGAAAGCGACGATCTCGCCGACTGGAACCTCTTGCCCGCCAAGCCCGACTGGGCGGGCGGCATCCGCAGTTTCTGGAAATTCGGCGAAGCCGCCGCGCATGAGCGGCTCGACTGGTGGACCGACCAGGTCGCCGACTATGACGAGGGCCGCAACCTGCCTTCGGAGGATATCACTTCGCGCATGTCACCCCACCTCCATTGGGGTGAAATCAGCCCCGCGCAGGTCTGGCATGCCCTCAAGGACAAGCGCAGCGACGGTTGGCGAACCTTCGCCAAGGAGATCATCTGGCGCGACTATGCGCAGAACGTGATCGACCAGTTCCCCGACTATCCGCGCGAAAGCTACCGCGACTATGACGAGCGGAAACTGTGGCGGAACCCCAATGCCGGGCACCTCATCCGCGAAGACCTCGAATGCTGGCAGCGCGGCATGACCGGTTATCCGATCGTCGATGCCGGGATGCGCCAGCTGTGGGAGACCGGCTGGATGCACAACCGCGTGCGGATGATCGCGGCGAGCTTCCTCGTGAAGCACCTGCTGATCGACTGGCGGCACGGCGAGCAGTGGTACTGGGACTGCCTCGTCGATGCCGATTACGGCAATAACGGCGTCAACTGGCAGTGGATCAGCGGGACCGGGGTGGACAGCAATATGTTCAGCCGGATCATGGCCCCGCTGACGCAGAGCGAGAAGTTCGAAGCGGCGGGCTATATCCGCGAATATGTCCCCGAGCTTGCCGAACTGGACGACAGCGAAATCCACGATCCGCCCGACGAGAAGCGCGGCGACTATCCGGTCAAGATGATCGGCCACAAGGAAGCGCGCGAACGGGCGCTGGAGGCTTACCGGGCCAGCAAACCGTAGCGGACTTGTCGCCTCTTTCCCGGCGGGCCATAGGCAGGGGGATGGAGATGCGGACAAGCCAGCGCGGACGCGACCTTCTCGACGGGGCGAAGAGCTTCGCGCGCAAGCCCGGCATGTTCGCGCGGCTGATCGCACCCGGTTTCGACAAGATCCTCGACCGGATCGACGCGGCGCTGGCTACGGGCGCGATCCATGCCATTTTGCCCAATGGCGGTCGAAGAACCCTTGGCGGGCGTTCGCCGGGCTTCGAGTGCACGGTCGAATTGCGGAGCTGGAGCGCGCTGCTCCGCCTCGCCACCAATGGATCGATCGGCTGGTATCAGGCTTGGGAGGCGGGCGAATGGGCCAGCACCGACCCGGTCCCGCTGTTCGCGCTGTTCATGGCCAATGGCCGCGAATTGGGAAACACCGGCCGTGCGCGCGGCCCCTTCCGCCTGGCGGCACGCTTTGCGCACTGGCTCAATCGCAACACCCATGCAGGCGCGCAAAAGAACATCGCCGCGCATTACGATCTCGGCAATGATTTCTACGCGGCCTGGCTCGATCCCACGATGACCTATTCGTCGGCCCTCAATGTCGCCGATGATGGCCTCGAAGCCGCGCAGCGGCGCAAATGGGATGCTCTGGCCGCGCGGCTCGGCAAGCCCGCCAATGTTCTGGAAATCGGCTGCGGCTGGGGCGGATTGGCCGCCATGCTGTCCTCGCGAGGGATCGCTGCCACGGCAATCAGTCTTTCCGACGCCCAGCTCGCCTGGGCGCGCGAGCGCCATCCGGGGGTCGATTTCCGCAAGCAGGATTATCGCGACACGGCGGGCCAATACGATGCCATTGCCAGCGTCGAGATGGTCGAGGCGCTGGGGCGCGAATACTGGCCGACTTTCATGGATTGTATCGCGCGCAACCTCAAACCCGGTGGGCGCGCGGCAATTCAGTATATTTCCATGCGCGACGATCTGTTCGAAGCCTACGCAAAAAGCGCCGATTTCATTCAGGCCTATATCTTTCCCGGGGGACTGCTGATCCGCACCAGCGAGTTTCGCCGCCTGGCCGAGGAACGTGGGCTTACCTGGCAGGACCAGCACGATTTCGGCCTCGACTATGCCGAAACGCTGAAATGCTGGCGCCAGAATTTCGATGCGGCCGAACGCGAAGGCCGCCTGCCGGAGGGGTTCGACACGCGCTTCGGCGATCTGTGGCGCTATTATCTGATGTATTGCGAAGGCGGGTTCCGCGGGGGCGGGATCGACGTCCACCAGGTCACGCTGGTGAAACAGGGAGAGAGTCAATGAAGGGGTTTTGGATTTCGACCGCAGCACTGGTGCTGTCGGGATGTGCTGGCGCTTACGATAGCGCGCCTGTTGGCGAGGTTACGGTCGTGCCGCCAGCGGTCACGCAATCCATGCCCGAACAGATGGCGAGCATGGATCCGGGCGATTCGATCCTGTTCTGGAGCGATGAACGCCGCTCGGCCGCGTTTCGCGACATGGAGGGGCTGTTTCCCGGCCTCGAAGTGGCGCCCGCCGCCAAAACACGCGTTTTGCCGCGTGCGGGCGAAAACCTTCCCGCAGCCCTGCAGGCCGAAATCCGCGCCTATATGGCGCAAACGCAGGCCGCCGGCGTGATGGCGCTCAAGAATGGCGAGGTGGTGTTCGAGGATTACGGCCTCGGTTTCGGCCCGACCGGTCGCTGGACCAGCTTCTCGGTCGCCAAGAGCTTCACCTCGACGCTGCTCGGCGCCGCGATCGAGGATGGGGCGGTGGACAGCGTCGATACCCCCGTGACCGATATCATCCCCGCGCTTGCCGGGACGGCCTATGACGGTGTCAGCGTCGGCCAGATCGCCAGCATGACCTCGGGCGTTGCCTGGAACGAGGACTATACCGATCCCGACAGCGATGTCGCCAAGATGCTCGCCATCGCGCCGGTCGCCGGGGAATCGCAGGCGGTGACTTATGCCCGCACCCTGACGCGCGAGGCGCCCGCCGGCGAAAAATGGGTTTACAAGACGCTCGAAACCAATCTTCTCGGCCTGATCGTCGAACAGGCGACCGGCCGGCCGCTCGCTGCCTATGCGGCGGAAAAGATCGTCGAACCCGCAGGTTTCGCAGGCGGTCTGTTCTGGATGCAGGACCTGACCGGCGGCAATATCGGCGGCTGCTGCTTGTCGCTGCGCCTGGCCGACTATGCCCGCATGGGTCAGTTCGCGCTCGAAGGTGGCAAGGGTGTCGTGCCCGAGGGCTGGTTTGCCAAGGCCGGTTCGCCGCTGGTCGATTTCGGTGAACGGGCGCCGGGCTTCGGCTATGGCTATCAATGGTGGACCTATCCCGGCGACACCTATGGCGCGCAGGGCATTTTCGGACAGGCGATCACCATCGTGCCGGAAGAGAAGCTGGTCGTCGCCATTGTCAGCAACTGGCCGACAGCCACGAGCAGCGACCATCGCGCCGGTTTCCGCGACCTTGTCGGCAAGATCGCCGAGGCACTCGACGACTGAGCGGGCGGGAGCGGGGCTGCGCCCCCGTCAGTAGGGGCGATAGGCATCCTCTCCGCTATAGCGGGCGAGGATGCTGTCGTGCACAATCGGGCTCAGCAGTTCGCTGAAAGCGCAGCCGACCATGCAGTTTTCCCACCAGATCACCTGTGCCTGAAGCGATTCGAGACCTGCCAGGGTAAGCCAGCATAGCTGGCCTTCGTGCATGCGGTTGAGCGCGGCGGCTGAAAAGCCCGAGATCGAGAGGTCGTGAACCACGGTCCGGAACGCGCGCCCGCCGCTCGGCCGCAATTGTCCTGGAATGGTCAGCCTGGTTCGCGGGGCACAGCGATCCTCCTGCGAGGCTAGCGTATAGGGATCACTCGACCGGTGGATCATGGTTGGCGCCCTTCCTCGATTCGGTGCGACTCAAATCGCCCGGAGGCAACCGGGGCGATTCGCCATGTCTCACCCGATCGGAGTTGAGAAGTCCTGACCGCGCTTGGTTAACCTATCCCTCGACGCGCTCGCGATGGAAGCCCTCGAAACCGTCGACCAGCAGTTCCACCAACCGATCGGCAACAACCGACGGTTCCTTCACCGTCTGCGGGTCTTCGCCGGGATAGGCCTTGGCGCGCATCGCGGTACGGGTGGCCCCCGGATCGATCAGCGCGACGCGGACCTTGGAGATTTTTTCGACTTCCTGCGCATAGCTTGCCAGGAGGTTGTCGAAAGCGGCCTTGGTGGCGCCATAGGCGGACCAATAGGCGCGCGGCGTCGCCCCCACGCTGCTGGTCAGGCCGATCACGCGGCCCGCATCGGCACGTTTGAGCAGCGGGTCGAAATTGGCCAGCAAGGCCTGCGTGGCGAGGAAATTGACCGTCAGGGCCTGACTGAGCTGCTTGCCGTCGATTTGGGTTACCGGGGTGAGCGCGGGCAGATAGGCCCCCGAAATGACGAGGAAATCGAGCTTGTCCCAGCGCCCGGAAATGGCCGAGGCGAGGCGGGCGATGCCATCGTTTTCGTTGAGATCGACCGGCGCAATCGTCGAGGCTCCGCCAGCTTCGTGAATTGCATCCTCGACCGATTCGAGCGCGCGGACATCGCGCCCCGTCAGCACGACGTGGGCACCGGCGGCCGCCAGTGCTTGCGCGGTAGCCGCACCGATCCCCTTGCTCGCCCCGGTGACAAGGGCGAGGCGATTTTCGAGTGGTTTCGTCATCAGGCGACCTGTTCGGATGGAAATGCGAGTTTGTGCTGCTTGTCTTCGCGCCGCGCCATGTCGGTCAGCGAGGTCGGATAATCGCCGGTGAAGCACGCGTCGCAGAATTGCGGGCAGGCCGAATTGCGGGGCTTCTCGCCCACGGCGCGATAGAGACCGTCGATCGAAACGAAGGCCAGGCTGTCGGCCCTGATGAATTCGCGCATCGGTTCGACATCCATGCGCGCGGCGAGCAGCTTGGAGCGTTCGGGCGTGTCCACGCCGTAAAAGCAGCTATGCGCGGTCGGCGGGCTGGCCACGCGAAAATGGACTTCGATAGCCCCGGCATCGCGCATCATTTCGACAATCTGCATCGATGTCGTGCCGCGCACGATGCTGTCGTCGATCAGAACGATGCGCTTGCCCTCCACCAGAGCGCGGTTGGCATTGTGCTTGCGCTTGACGCCCGCGTGGCGAACGCCGTCGCTGGGCTGAATGAAAGTGCGCCCGACATAGTGGGAGCGGATAATGCCAAGCTCGAACGGAATGCCCGATTCCTGCGCATAGCCGATGGCTGCGGGAACGCCGCTATCGGGCACGGGGACCACGAGATCGGCTTCGACCGGTTTCTCGCGCGCGAGTTCGGCGCCGATAGCCTTTCGTGCTTCGTAGATGCTGCGCCCGTCGAACACCGAATCCGGGCGGCTGAAATAGACATGTTCGAAAATGCAGGGACGCGGGGCGTGATCGCCGAAGGGATGGAGCGAATCGATATTGCCGTCGAAATCGACCTTAATCACCTCGCCCGGTTCCACCTGCCGCACGAACTGGGCGCCGACCACGTCGAAGGCCACGGTTTCGGACGCGAAGACGGTGGCATCGCCGATCCGGCCCATCTGTAGCGGACGGATGCCCAGCGGGTCGCGGCAGGCGATCATACCCTCGGGCGTCATCACGATCAGCGCATAGGCGCCCTCAAGCAGGCGCAGTGCATCGATCAGCCGGTCCATGATCGTGGGATACCGGCTGGTCGCCACGAGGTGAATGATGACCTCGGTATCGCTGGTCGACTGGAAGATCGAACCGCGGCGTACAAGGTCGTCGCGCAACACGCCCGCATTCGAGATATTGCCATTGTGCGCCACCGCGAACCCGCCGCTGGCAAGATCGGCGTAAAGCGGCTGGACATTGCGCAGGCCCGCCCCGCCGGTGGTCGAATAGCGCACATGACCCGCCGCCATCGTGCCGGGCAGCTCGGCAATGGCTTCCTGGCTGGAAAAATTTTCCGCCACATGGCCAAGTCCGCGGCGAGTGAAGAATTCGGCGCCGTCGAAACTGGTGATGCCGGCGGCTTCCTGGCCGCGGTGCTGGAGAGCGTGGAGGCCGAGAGCTGTCGCGGCTGCCGCATCGGTCGCGTTGATTGCGCCGAACACGCCGCACTCCTCGCGCAGCTTGTCGCCATCCTCGTCGAGAAACGGGTGGGTGAGGTTCATCGAAAGGCCTGTCTGCCGCGACTGATCGGGATGGGGGTCCCAATGGAGATGTTACGGCCCAATTACAAGGCCGGTGCGATGGATGGCCCAAGGAAAGACACGATTTCATTGCGCAGCAAGGCGTGGATGCCTAAACGCCCTTCCAACGCACCGCCAGATACAAGGGCTGTCTTGATCCTCTCTCCTTTCGAATGGACCATCGCCAAGCGGTATTTGCTTCCGGGCAAGGGCGAGGCTTTCATTGCGCTGGTCGCCAGCATCTCGATCGGCGTTGTCATGCTCTCCGTCGCCATGCTGGTCGTGGTGATGAGCGTGATGAACGGCTTTCGCGCCGAATTGCTCGACAAGATCGTCGGGTTGAACGGCCATGCCATCGTGCAGGCCTATGGCGGTCGGCTCGACGATTGGGAGAACGTCCTCGCGAGAGTGGAGGAAACGCCGGGGGTGGTCAGCGCCTCGCCCTTGATCGAACAGCCCCTTCTGACGAGTTTCAACGGGCGGGTCGAGGCGATCCTCGTGCGCGGCCATACACCGCAGGATTTGCAGGAATTCTCCACCAAGGCGATCAGCGGGAATTTCGATGCGCTGCAGCCAGGTGCGAGCAAGGTGGCGATCGGGGTGCGTCTGGCGGAAAATATCGGCGCGCGGGTCGGCGATACGATCACCATCATCAATCCTCAGGGTCGCTCGACTCCCTTCGGCACCGTCCCGCGCCAGGTGGGCTACGAAGTCGCCGCGATTTTCGAGGTCGGCGTGTTCGATTACGATGGCGCTTTCGTGGTCATGCCGATGGAAGATGCGCAGACCCTGCTGCTGATCGGCGATACGGTCGGCATGATCGAGGTGACGGTAGAGGATGCCGACCGCGTCGGAGAAATCCTCGATCCGGTACAGAAGGCGGTTCAGGGCAGAGCGGTCGTGTCAGACTGGAAGACGATCAATTCTACTCTGTTCGAGGCGCTTCAGGTCGAACGCGTGGCGATGGCTTTCGCACTCAGTTTCATGGTTCTGGTCGCGGCATTCAATATCCTTTCGAGCCTGGTCATGCTGGTTCGTGCCAAGACGCGCGATATCGCCATCATGCGGACCATGGGGGCGACGCGGAAAAGCCTGATGAAGATCTTCGTGACCACGGGCTTCACGGTGGGGGCGATCGGAACGGTGGCTGGCCTTCTGCTCGGTTTCGTCATCCTGACCTTCCGTCAGCAGATCGTTACCGGGATCGGCTATCTCACGGGCGTCGAACTATGGGACCCGCAGGTCCGTTTCCTGACCATGCTGCCGTCCAAGACCGACCCGGTCGAGGTCGGGATGATCGTGCTGCTGGCGCTGGCCCTCAGTTTCCTCGCCACGCTCTATCCTGCCTGGAAAGCGGCGAGCACGGACCCGGTACAGGTGCTGCGCTATGAATAGGCCGGTCGTCGAACTGAAGCGGTTGACCCGCAGTTTCGAGCAAGGCGGGGTGCGCATCGACGTGCTGCGCGGCGTCGATCTTGCGATCCGGCCGGGCGAGATCGTCGCGCTGCTGGGTCCTTCGGGCTCGGGCAAATCCACGCTCTTGCAGGCGGTCGGCCTGCTCGAAGGCGGGTTCGGGGGTGAGATCGTCATCGCGGGCCATTCGGCGGAGAAGTCGGATTCGCGCGCTCGCACCGTGCTGCGCCGCGAACATCTCGGCTTCGTTTACCAGTTCCACCACTTGCTGCCCGATTTCGATGCGCGCGAGAATGTGGTGCTGCCGCAGCTCGTGGCGGGTAGACCGCGAGCCGAGGCCGAGGCACGTGCCGAGCAGTTGCTCGTCGCACTGGGGCTCGAACACCGGCTCGACCACCGGCCCAGCCAGCTTTCGGGCGGCGAACAGCAGCGCGTGGCCGTGGCACGCGGGCTGGCGAACAAGCCCGATCTCGTCCTGGCCGACGAGCCGACCGGCAATCTCGACGAGGCGACGTCGGACAAGGTGCTCGCGCAACTCCTCGATCTCGTCCGGGGCGAGGGCAGTGCCGCGCTGATCGCAACCCATAACGAGCGGCTGGCGCAGAAAATGGACCGTATCGTCCGCCTTCACGAAGGCGTGCTCGAATAGAGGACCCGCAAGCGCTTTCGCTCGTTGGTCGGGCAAAGGAGATTTGCATGACCGACCATCCGAGCACTTTCAAAGGCGACCCGAGCCATGGCGAAGGCATTGAGTGGGACGACCGCGCCAGCCTCCATCGCACCGGCGATGGCGATGGCCTGCTGGATGCGGCCAAGGGCCTGCGGAGCGGCACCTTCGCCGATCTGATCCGTCACGTGATGCTGATGCCTGCCGAAGAACGTGGGGATTACTACATCGAGAAAGCGGGAGACCGCGAGTACCACGTCGACGAGATCGTGAGCCTTTCGAAGCGCGACGATTTCCCGCGCTCGTAGGAGCAGGTTGGTCCTCGGTCGATAGTCGCTCGTCGGACGGTACGGCCCGGCATAACTTGGCAGGATCAGGGGAGAATTGACCATGCTGACCGCCGCGCTCGCGATTGCCTTCGCACAGGCCGCCGCACCTGCCGTCCCGCCACCACCGCAACCGCAATGCGAAGGCGTGAACCACGAAGCTTTCGATTTCTGGGTCGGCGAGTGGGAGGTGTTCCCCAATGGCAGCGACCAGCAAGTGGCCAGCAGCCGTATCGAAAAGGTAAGCGCGGGCTGCGCCATCCGCGAGACCTGGATGCCCTTTCAGGGACGCGGTGGGAGCAGCCTGAGCACATACGACCCCACCACTGGCGGCTGGCACCAATTATGGGTCGGTGGTACGCCGGGGCGCGTGTTCTTTGACGGGGGCGCGGTGGACGGGGCGATGGTGCTGACCGGCTATTGGGGCAAGGGTGCGCAAGGCGATCGCATGCTCGTGCGGATGACCTATACGCTTGAAGAGGACGGCAGCGTACGACAATACGGCCAAGCGAGCGCGGATCATGGTCGTACGTGGTCGGATGCTTTCGACTACGTATACCGCCAGAAGGAATAAACCGCCGTGACCACCATTGCCGATTTTACCGTCGCCACCAACACGGGCGACCAGCTCGACCTGAAAGAGAAACTCGGCATGGTGCTGCTGGTGGTGAACACCGCCAGCAAATGCGGTTTCACCCCGCAATATGACGGGTTGGAGGAGCTGTTTCAGGATTACAAGGACAAGGGCTTCGAGGTCCTCGCCTTTCCCTGCAACCAGTTCGGCAATCAGGAACCGGGAGACGCGGACGAGATTGCCGAATTCTGCAAGGTCAATTTCGGCCTCACCTTTCCGCTGATGGCCAAGGTCGACGTGAACGGCGACGACGCCAGCCCGCTGTTCGACTGGATGAAGGGCGAAAAGCCCGGGCTGATGGGGTCGCGCGCGATTAAATGGAACTTCACCAAATTCCTGATCGACCGCGAAGGCAATGTCGTGAAGCGCTATGGCCCGGCCGATGCGCCCAAGACGATCGCCAAGGATATCGAAAAGCTCCTCTGACGTCTCGATAGTCATTGCGAGGAGTCGCAGGCGGAGCCGACGACGGCCTCCGGCCACCCGGCAATCCAGATAGGGCAGACCTGGACTGCTTCGCTACGCTCGGAATGACTGTGTGAGCTGAAAATCCTGTGGATGCGCCCCTTGGCCGACGAAGGCGCAATCCGCATATTGCCGCCCATGTCCTTCAAGCCCTTCGTCCCGTTTCGTATCCTCTCGGCCTACACGATGCTGGAAGGCGCGATCGATCCCAAGGCGATGGCCAAGCTGGCGAAGGAACGCGGCTTTCCGGCCATGGCGATCGCCGACCGCAACGGGCTCTATGGCGCGGTCATGTTCGCCAATGCCTGCAAGGCGGAGGGCATTCAGCCGATAATCGGCACGCTGCTGGGCGTTGCGCGCCCATCACGAGACGAGGGGGCGGAAGGCAAGCAGGTCGACTACCTGCCGCTCTACGCGCAGGACGAGGCCGGTTACGACAATCTCTGCCATCTGGTTTCCAAGGCGCATCTCGAACGGCCCCTCGAATATGATCCGCATGTGCGGATGGAGGACCTCGAGGGCCATACCGACGGGCTGATCGCCTTTACCGGGGCGAGCGAAGGCGGCGTTACCCGGCTGCTCGCCGAAGGGCAGCAGAACCACGCCGAGACGCTGCTCGACCGCTTGCAGGCGCTCTTCCCCGAGCGGCTCTATATCGAGCTCGCCCGCCGCAGGAACGAGGTGGAAGAGCGCGCGGAGGCCGCGCTGGTCGATCTTGCCTATGCGCGAGACCTGCCGCTGGTGGCGACGAACCCTGCCAATTTCGCCGAACCGCATATGCACAAGGCGCATGACGCCATGCTCTGTATCGCCGGTTCGACCCATATCGATGCGGAGGAGCGGGCGCGCTCCAACCCCGAAAGCTTCGTCAAGACCTACCACATGATGGACGAGGCCTTCGCCGATCTGCCCGAAGCGGTCCAGAACACGCTCGTCGTGGCGCAGCGCTGCGCCTATGCGCCGCCTTATCGCAAGCCCATCCTGCCCAGCCTTGCCGGCGATCTCGAAGGCGAGGCGCGGATGCTGGCGGAGGATGCGCGCAAGGGCCTGGAGGCGCGGCTCGAACCCTATGGCGCGATGAGCGAGGAGGAGCGCAAGGTCTATTTCGACCGGCTCAAGTTCGAAGTCGACATCATCAACCAGATGGGTTTCCCCGGTTACTTCCTGATCGTTGCCGACTTCATCAAATGGGCCAAGGACCACGATATTCCGGTGGGGCCGGGGCGTGGGTCGGGCGCGGGCAGCCTGGTGGCCTGGGCGCTGACGATTACCGATCTCGATCCGATCCAGCTGGGCCTGCTGTTCGAACGCTTCCTCAATCCCGAGCGCGTTTCCATGCCCGACTTCGACATCGACTTCTGCGAAACGCGGCGCGGCGAGGTGATCCGCTACGTCCAGCAGAAATACGGGCACGACCATGTCGCGCAGATCATCACCTTCGGTAAGCTGAAAGCGCGCGCCGTGCTGCGCGATACGGGCCGTATTCTGCAGATGAGCTACGGCCATGTCGACCGGCTGTGCAAGATGGTGCCCAACCACCCGACCGACCCGTGGACACTACCGCGCGCGCTCAACGGTGCGGCCGATTTCAAGCGCGAATACGACAATGACAACGAGGTGAAGCGCCTCGTCGATCTGGCGATGCAGATGGAAGGTTTTCCGCGCAACAGTTCGACCCACGCGGCGGGCGTGGTGATCGGCGACCGCCCGTTGGCGCAGCTGGTCCCACTTTACCGCGATCCGCGTTCGGACATGCCGGTGACGCAGTACGACATGAAGAATGTCGAAAGCTCCGGCCTCGTCAAATTCGACTTTCTCGGGCTGAAGACGCTGTCGGTTCTGAAGAAGGCGGTCGACCTCCTCAAACGGCGTGAGATCGATATCGACCTGTCGCAACTCCCGCTCGACGATCCCAAGGTCTACGATCTGATGAAGGCGGGTAACACGGTGGGCGTGTTCCAGCTTGAATCGGAAGGCATGCGGCGTACGCTGACGGCGGTGAAGCCGACCAATTTCGGCGACATCATCGCGCTCGTCTCGCTCTATCGCCCGGGTCCGATGGACAACATCCCGCTGTTCGGCAAGCGCAAGGCGGGCGAGGTGCCGATCGAATATCCGCACGCCAAGCTCGAAGGCATCCTCGCCGAAACCTACGGCATCTTCGTCTACCAGGAACAGGTCATGCAGGCCGCGCAGATCCTTGCCGGATACTCGCTCGGCGATGCCGACCTGCTGCGCCGCGCGATGGGCAAGAAGGTCCAGGCGGAAATGGACGCGCAGCGCACGCGCTTCGTCGATGGCTGCAAGGAAGTCAGCGGGATCGAGAAAGCCGAGGCCAACGCGCTGTTCGACTTGATCGACAAGTTCGCCGGATACGGCTTCAACAAGTCGCACGCCGCCGCTTACGCGCTGCTCGCCTACCAGACCGCCTGGCTGAAAGCGCATTACCCGGAAGAATTCTACGCCGCCTCCATGTGTTTCGACATGCACCAGTCGGAAAAGCTGGCGGTCTTCGTCGACGATGCGCGGCGCAGCGGGATCACGGTGCTGCCGCCTTCGCTCAACCACTCGGAGGCCGAATACACAGTCGAGCAGACCGATGACGGATATGCCGTGCGCTACGCGCTGGCAGGCATTCGCAATGTCGGCGAACGGGCGATGGAAGCGATCGTGGAAGAGCGCGAGGCTGCGGGCAAGTTCGAGAGCCTGAAGGATTTGTTCGAGCGTCTGCCCAAGGGTTCGATGAATTCGCGCCAGCTCGAAGCGCTGATCAGCGCAGGGGCATTGGACGAGTTCGAGCCCAACCGCGCCAAGCTGATGGCCAATACCGATATGCTGCTGGCAGTCGCCGATGCGGCCGAGCGCGAGCGATCGAGCGGGCAGGCGGGGCTGTTCGGCGGGGAGGATGCGGCGGTGGAGGATACGCTGCGTTTGAAAGACGCCGAAGACTGGTCACTCAGCGAAGCCCGCAATCGTGAAAAGGAGAATATGGGCTTTTCGTTCAAGGAACATGCGACTGCGGCCTATCGCGAAATCGCCAGTGCGCAGGGCGCGCGTTCGCACGCTTCGCTGATGGCGGGCGGTGTGCCGGGCGGCGGGCGCATGGGCGCGGTGATGGCGGTGCAGGTCGAAGGCGCGAACAAGGGCACGACCAAGCGCGGCAAACCCTTCATCCGCGCCGATTTTTCCGACAGTTCGGGCCAGTTCAGCGCGGCTTGTTTCGAAGAAGGGCTGGTCGATAAATTCCTCGAATGGGCCGAGAACGGCACCTGCGTGAAGCTCGATGTCGAACTCGACAGTCCGAGCCCGGACGAACCGCCGCGGATCACCGTGCGCGGCGCGGTGCCGCTCGAGGCGGTGAAGGGCAGCATGGCGATGCTGCTCACGCTCGAGGTGGAGAGCGTCGATGCGCTCACCCAGCTTGCGCTGGAATTGGGTGCGGACGACACTGGAGGCGATGAAGTGCTCGCCACATTGCTCACCGGCGATCCGACACCACCTGTCATGCGGTTGGGGCGAACATTTTCTATCGACGGAGACGTCGCCGAACGCTTGGCAAGCGTGCCCGGTCTTGCCAAGGTGCAGTTGACCGCGCGACGGGGGAAGGCAAACTTGCGCCTCGTTGCCTGAAAACACAGTCATTGCGAGCAGAAGGCGACGCAATCCATCACCCGCCATCGCTCGCGACGGCGATGTTTGAAGCTGGATTGCCGCGTCGCCTTCAGCTTCTCGCAATGACCGAATTGGAGAGGAGAGAGTATGCCGCTTGGCGCGATGCAGGACTGGAACATGCGGATTTCGCATGTGATCGATCACGCAGCCCGGGAAGCCCCCACCCGAGAAATCGTTACCCGCTGGGCCGATGGCAGCGAAACCCGCACCGATTGGGCAGGCATTCATCGCGACGCGCGGAAGATGAGCCAGGCGCTTCAGGCGCTGGGCCTGGAGAAGGGCGACAAGGTTGCCAGCCTCGCGATGAACCATGCGCGTCATCTCGTAAGCTGGTTCGGCGTCGCGGGGATGGGCGGCGTGCTGCACACCTGCAACCCGCGCCTGTTCGAGGACCAGCTCGAATACATCGTCAACCACGCCGAAGACAAAGTCATGCTCTACGATGCGGCCTTCCAGCCGATCGTCGACAAGATGCGCGACAAATGGCCGACGGTCGAACACTATATCTGCTTCGATTCGGGCGAGCATACGACCAGTTTCGAAGACTGGATCGGCGCGCAGGATGGCGATTTCGCCTGGGTCGACGGCGACGAGCGCGACCCCTGCATGATCTGCTACACCAGCGGAACCACGGGCCATCCCAAGGGCGTCCACTACGAACACCGCTCGACCATGCTGCACGCGATTGCCGGGTTGCAGCCCGCGGCGTTCAATTTCAGCTCCTCCAGCGTGATGCTGCCGGTCGTGCCGATGTTCCACGCGGCGAGCTGGGGCCTGCCCTATGCCGGGGCCATGGCAGGGATCAAATTCGTCTTCAGCGCGGTGAACGATCCCGCCGTGCTCGACGAGGTCATGAAGACCGAAGGCGTCACCGATTCCGCCGGTGTGCCGACCGTATGGCTGGCGCATTTCCAGTATTGCGATGCCAACGGTCTCGACCTGCCCAAGCTCAAGGCGGCGACGATCGGCGGCAGCGCCGCGCCGCGCTTCATGATCGAGCGGCTGATGAAGAACGGCACCCGCGTCCAGCACGCCTGGGGGATGACCGAAACCTCGCCCATCGGCACGGTTGGCGGGCCGACCGGCAATTGGGACGAACTTACCTTCGATGAGCAGGTCGAGAAGACGATGAAGCAGGGTCGCCCGATTTTCGGCGTCGAACTGCGCACGGTCGATCTCGACGATCCGGCAAAGGTGTTGCCGCGCGATGGCAAGACCTCGGGCGCGCTGCACATTCGCGGACCATGGGTGGTGAAGCGCTATTTCAAGGCCGAGGAAGACGCGATCGACGCCGATGGCTGGTTCAATACCGGGGACGTGGCGGTCCTCCACCCCGACGGGACGATGCAGATCACGGACCGGACCAAGGATGTGATCAAGTCGGGCGGCGAATGGATCAGCTCGGTCGAGCTGGAGAATGCCGCCGTCGGCCATCCCGCCGTGGCCGAAGCCGCCGCGATCGGCATGCCGCATCCCAAGTGGGACGAACGGCCCGTGCTGTTCGTCGTCCGCAAGGAAGGGCAGGATGTCGGCGCCGAGGATCTCATCAGTTTCCTTGCCGACAAGGTCGCCAAATGGTGGTTGCCCGATGCGGTCGAATTCGTCGACGACATTCCGCACACCGCCACCGGCAAGATCAGCAAGAAAGACCTGCGCAAGCGGTTCAGCGACTATACGCTGGGATGACGGAAATTCCTTCCCCAACCGGAGAGATCGGGAGGAGTTTATGACCGACAGCTACATCGATCCGAGCCCGGCCAATTTCCAGGCATTCAAGGACCTGCCGCGCGACGAGCCGATCCACATGCTCAACCTGCTGCTCTACCGCGACCTCGCGGAATATCCGGAGGGGCATGAGCATCACGGCAATGGCTGGAGCGGACGCCGCGCCTATGAGGAATACGGCAAGACCAGCGGCCCGATCTTCCGCCGCGTGGGCGGCGAGATCGTCTGGCGCGGGGCGTTCCAGACAGTGGTGACCGGCCCCGACGCAATGCGCTGGCACGATGGTTTCGTGGCGCAATATCCCAATGCGGGCGCCTTCTTCGAGATGATCAAGGATGCCGATTACCAGCAGGCGGTCGTCAACCGCACGGCGGCGCTGGCGGATAGCCGTCTTGTGCGGTTCGAGCCGGGAGCAGCGGGCGAGGGGTTCTAGCGTCGATCCTCAAAGTGGAGGTCTGCCAGATTTTCCCTAGCTCTTTCGCCCGCGTTGTCGAACATCTCACTGTCATCGAAGGCCAGGTAAACCGCCCACCAAGGCTCCGGATTATCGAGCGGACCCCCGCCTAGTTCGAAATCGACCATGCCGGTGAAAAGCACCGTGTTGGCGATCCAGTCGCCGAAGTCCCAGTCGTATTCGGACCCCAGATAGCCTTTTGCCAATCTGATCGCGATCGCATCCAAGACTCCGCGCGGAGAGTTGTCGGTCTGGCGGGCCCACCACGAGACTGTTTCTTCGCCCGCGTCCCCATACCATCCACAACGACCTTTTCCGCCTTCGTAGAGAGTCCGCAGGTCATTGAGAATGGCTGACGTGTCCATGCTATTTCAATAGCTTGATCGCGTTTCATAGCAACCGCAACTGCCCGCCCACTGCGGGCGGCCTGAACTGCGTGCAATCCAGTTCGAACTTCGCCTTGCCGAGCCCCGCGCGCTTGCAGGCTACGCGGAACCGCGTGCGGAACAGGTCGGCCCAGACACCGCTCGGTTTCATGCGGGTGTGGAAATCGGGATCGTTGTCCTTCCCGCCGCGGATCGAGCGGACGATGCCCATCACCTTGTCGCCGCGTTCGGGGAAGTGGACCGATAGCCATTCGCGGAACAGCGGGGCGACCTCGTGCGGCAGGCGCAGCGGGATCCAGCCCACGCTACCCACGCCGATGGCCGCGACGCGCTGGACGATCTGCTCCATGAACTCGTCGGTGATCGCCGGGATGATGGGCGAGACCGAGCAATGGGTGGGCACACCCGCATCGACCAGTTTCTGCAAGGCCCGTAGCCGTTTGGCGGGTGCCGCAGCGCGCGGTTCGAGCTTGCCCGACAGCTTCGGATCCAGCGTTGTCACCGATATCGCCACCGCGACCAGCCGCCTTTCCGCCATCTCTGCTAGCAGATCGAGATCGGCCAGAACGCGGTCGGATTTGGTCGTGATCGTCACCGGGTGGCGCGCATCGAGGCACACATCCAGCACGCTGCGGGTTATGCGATACCGCGCCTCGATCGGCTGGTAGGGATCGGTATTGGTCCCCATCGAAATCGGTTTGGGGCGGTATTGGGGTTTGGCCAGCGTGGCGCGCAGCAAATCCGCCGCATTGGGCTTGGCGAACAGCCTGGTTTCGAAGTCGAGCCCGGGCGAGAGATCGTGATGGGCATGCGTGGGCCGCGCGAAGCAATAGACGCAGCCATGCTCGCAGCCGCGATAGGCGTTGACCGACCGGTCGAAGGGTACGTCGGGCGACTGGTTGAAGCTGAGGATCGTCTTCGGGTGTTCCTCGGTCACGGTGGTGCGCAGCTTTACCGGCGGCCCCCCTTCGAGACCGGTAAGTTGCTCCATATAGTCGCGCCAGTCCCCATCCTCCTCGCGCGTGGCGAGGCCGAAGCGCGTCGGCACCTCGGTGCCCTGCGCGCCGCGTCCGGATATTGCAGGAGCGAGTCGGCGATCCATGTTCTGGAACATACATGGAACAAAGTGACTCCTCCATAGTCATTGCGAGCGAAGCGAAGCAATCCATCATCGACCCCTGCCGCTGGATGCGCCGTGGGGAGATGGATTGCCGCGTCGCCTTCGGCTCCTCGCAATGACTGTTTGGGGGGGCGGTTACCGCTCGCGCAATCTCGGCATCAGCTCGACGAAGTTACAGGGGCGATAGCGGCTGTCGAGCTGATGGATCAGGATCTTGTCCCACCCATCCTTCACCGCGCCATTCGAGCCGGGCAGGGCGAAGATATAGGTTCCGCGCGCCACCACCGCGCAGGCGCGGGACTGGATCGTACTCGTCCCGATGGTTTCGTAGCTGAGCCAGCGAAACAGCTCTCCGAAACCGGGAACGTCCTTGCTCTTCACCCGGTCGAGCGCTTCGGGCGTCACATCGCGTCCGGTCAAACCAGTCCCGCCGGTGCAGATAACGCAGTCGATGCTCTCGTCTTCAATCCACCGATGCAGATGCGCGTCGATCTCATTGACATCGTCGTGGCTGATTTCGCGAACCACCAGTTCATGGCCGGCTGCCGCGATACGCTGGGCGAGTATGTCGCCAGACGTGTCCTCGGCAAGCGTACGCGTGTCGGACACAGTCAGCAGCGCAATGCGGACCGGCTTGAAGGCAAGACTTTCGTCGACGGCCATTAGCGTGTCCTTCCTACCGTACCCGGGGGAACATCGGCCAATCGTTCTCGGCCAGATCGATCCGGCTGGGGGCCATGGCATTGGCTTGCCGCAGATACATCCAGTAATTGCGCATGACGATGGCAACATAGCCGCGCGTTTCCCAATAGGGGATGCTCTCCATGTATAGCAGCGGATCGTCCTGATCGCGAATTTCGCTTTCCCATCGCATGACCGGGCTTGGCCCCGCATTGTAGGCAGCCATGATCTTGGGAAGTTTGCCCTGCGTGTAATTGGCGCTGCCGAGAGATTCGAGCGTACGCTGGCCGAACGCCAAGTTGACGGCCGGATCCTTGAGATCGACATCGGCGCTCATATTGATGGAAGCGGCATATTCGCGCCTTGTGATCGGCATGATCTGCATCAACCCGATCGCGCCCGCCGGGCTGACCACTCGCTCGCGAAAATTCGATTCCTGCAGGGCATGCGCGAAAGCGAGTGCCGGATCGACCCGCCACCCTCCGATCGGTGTGCGGAAGGTGACCGGATAGCGCAGGCTCGGGTGGGAGGCCTCTCCGCGCGGAGCGTTGTAGGCCATGAAGTTCTGCGCGCCCGTCAGCCCCAATGCGCGGGCGAGCCGGGCAAGCGCGCCGAAATCGTCGGGATTGCCGGTTCGTACCAACCACAGAATATCGGCTTCGGCTTCTTCGCGCCGCCCGATTTCCGCCAGCATCACTGCCTGGCGCGCGGCCTCCTTGCCCTGAAGCTCGCGCCAGTCGGCTTCGGTCAGGTCCGGCTCGGCGTGGGTCTGGGGGAGTTCGCTGCCCAATTGCTCATGGGCAAGCATGCCATATAGCGTTTCGGGGAAGCGCGCCGCGCCGCGCAGTTGTTCGTCGGCCTGTTCGGGAAAGCGGCAGCGGATCAGGGCGCGGCTTGCCCAGTAATGCGCGGCGGCGCCGAGTTCGGGATTGGCCGCACCGGCAGCCGAACGCTGGAAGGCCTCCGCCGCGCGGTCGCAATCGCCCAGCCGCCAGGCGGCAAGTCCCGCCGCCCAGTCGCCTTCCGCCACCCATGCACCGCTGCCGCCATCGCGCACCGTGTCGGCGAGCGCCCAGGCCTGTGCATCCTGGTTTTCGATGTAATAGCTCCACGCCACGCGATAGCGCCACTCGGCGCGCGCTTCGCGCGAAAGCGTGGCATCGACCCCGTCGAGCAATATGCGGGCTCCGTCGGGATCGTCATTGGTGATCCGTTCGAGAATGGCCGATTTCACCTCGCCGGGCATCGACCCGTCTTCGACCGAGCGCGGGCGTATACGCTTGGTCATGCCCGGCTGGCGGACCAGGTCGCGCGCACCTGGCAGAGAAGGAGAATCGACGAGTCCGCGTGTTTCACCGAGCCGGACGATCGCTTCCGCTTCGCGCAGGCGCGAATAGCGTGCGAGCCAGCTTTCGATGCGTGACAATTCGATCCGCGGGCTTTCGGGATGAAGATAGTAGCTGGCGAGCGCCGCGCCGTGCAACGGGCCGTCATCGCGGTTGGCGAGCATCACTTCCACGCGGCTCCAGTTGCGACTGTCGATCGCTTCGAAGAGCGAGCCGTAATAGGCGCGATCCTCGGCCGACAGGAGCTGAGGTAGGGCGGAGGCGTGCGAGCGCGTGAAATAATCCACGCTGTTGCCTTGGGCTGCAAGCGGTGCGGCAACCGGCAAGGTAGCTGCAGCTATCGCGGCAGTGGCGAGCGTTCGAAGAGTCATCGGGTCCAGTCCAGCCATCGATTCCAGAAATGTTCGCGCCGCGCGGCCGAGCGGGCGAGGTTACGCAGATCGGGGGCGGCGAGCAGCGCGAAGGACCTGTCGCCGCATTCGAGTGAAAGCGGATCGCGTGCAGCTTCTGGCGGAATGTCGAACAGCGCCAGTTGTGCGCGCCCGAAGAGCACCACTCGCTGCGGCGCGGCGAGCGAGATATGCGTTCTCGTGACCTCGCCGAGGCCGGTTGTCGCCAGTTCCCGCCAATCGGGCATCGCCATCGAGGCGGGCAGCGCGCTGGCGAAATAGGCTTCATGTTCCGCGATGCCCATCGCCGCAAGCATGGCTCCGGCAAACCCGCCCGCGTCGCCGGTCAGCAGGCCTTGTGCATCGTCGTCGAAGGGTTGCGGCAAAAGCAGCATCAGTTTCGCGCCCGCAACGCCGCGCGGCGGTACGCGGCGGTCGAGCGCTCCGGAAGCGAGCGAAGGTTCGCTCATCCACCACTCGCGAAATTTTTCGAGGCTCGCAGGCAAACTTGCGCGATCAATACCGCCACCTGCGTCTTTGGAAGGATCGAGTGCGCGCTGAAGCGGTGTCTTGCGCTGGATAGGGGGCGGGGCAGGCGGTGGCGGGGCCGCTACGGCATTCTCGGGCTTGGGCTCGGCCAGCCAGCCGCCGGCTTCGTCTGTGAAATCGGCATCGACCCCTGCTTCGCGCCACCATGCGAACGCCGCCTCAAGGCTTTCGAGCGCTGTGAAATCGCGCGTTTGCGGGGGGTCGGCGTGCATCATTCCTCGGGTCCGGGTCTTGACCTCTATAGCGCCACCAATCAAGGCATTCGCAACAGTTACGCGACGAAAAGAGAGAGACATGAGCGAACGCGAATCAATGCCTTGCGATGTCGTCATCATTGGCGGGGGCGTGGCCGGCCTGGCAGCGGCCATCCGGCTGAAGCAAATCAACGAGGATCTCGAGGTCGTCGTGCTCGAAAAGGGCAGCGAAATCGGCGCGCATATTCTCTCGGGCGCGGTGGTCGATCCCAAGGCGCTGAACGAGTTGCTGCCCGACTGGCGCACCATGGACTGCCCGATGGCGGAAACCCCGGTGACCGAAAACCACCACTGGATACTGACCGAGGCCGGGCATTCGGATTTCCCCGAATTCCTTTTGCCCCCCTTCATGAGCAATGACGGCAACTATACCGGCTCGCTGGGAAATCTCGCGCGCTGGCTGGGCGAACAGGCCGAAGGGCTGGGCGTGATGGTCTTCCCGGGCTTTCCCGCCGCCGAAGTGCTGTTCAACGATGCGGGCGCCGTGACCGGTGTCGTAACGCAGGACATGGGCATCGCCGAGGACGGATCGCACAAGGGCGATTACCAGCCGGGCATGGAAATCCACGCGAAATACACCCTCTTCGCCGAGGGCGCGCGCGGCAATCTGACCAAGAAGATGAAGGCGAAATACGACCTCGAGGCCGATTGCCAGCCGCAGGTCTATGGCCTTGGCATCAAGGAATTGTGGGACATCGAGCCCGCCAAGCACGAGCCGGGCCGTGTGATCCACACGCAGGGCTGGCCGCTGAGCGAAAGCGGCACCTGGGGCGGCGGCTTTCTTTATCACCAGGCGAACGGGCAGGTCGCATTGGGTTTCGTGACCGCGCTCGATTACGCCAACCCTTATGTCTCGCCCTATCAGGAATTCCAGCGCTGGAAGCACCACCCGGCGATCGCCGCGATTCTCGAAGGCGGCAAGCGCGTGGCATATGGCGCGCGCGTCATCAACGAAGGCGGCTGGCAGTCCGTGCCCAAGCTCGCCTTCCCGGGTGGCGCGCTCATCGGCTGCGCTGCGGGCTTCGTTAACGTACCGCGCATCAAGGGCAGCCACACCGCGATGAAAAGCGGGATGCTGGCGGCCGAAAGCCTGGCCGCTGCGATCGCTGCGGGCCACGAGCATACCGAGCTGATGGATTACGACGCCGCGGTGCGCGACAGCTGGATCGCGGACGAGCTCAAGAAGGTGAAGAATGCGCAGCCCGCCGTCGCCAAATGGGGCGAGGATCTGGGCACCGTACTCGCGGGTATCGACATGTGGATGCGCACGCTGAAGATCGGCCTGCCGATCACCATGAAGCACCATCGCGATCATGAGACGTTGCAACGCGCCGATCTGCACCAGCCGATCGCCTATCCCAAGCCCGACGGGAAGCTCAGCTTCGACAAGCTCACCAATGTCAGCTTCAGCTATACCAACCATGCCGAAGACCAGCCGGTCCACCTTAAAGTGCAGGATATGGAGCTGCAAAAGGCAAGCGAGCTGGGCGTCTTTGCCGGGCCATCGAACCGCTATTGCCCGGCCGGCGTCTACGAATGGCTGACCGACGAGGACACCGGCGAGCCGAAGTTCCAGATCAACTCGCAGAACTGCGTCCACTGCAAGACCTGCGACATCAAGGACCCGAACCAGAACATCGAATGGACCACGCCCGAAGGCGGCGGCGGGCCGAATTATCCGAATATGTAAGATCGCGGCGTCGCTTCGACCGTCATTGCGAGGAGCGAAGCGACGCGGCAATCCAGTGAAGACGCCTTTCGCCCTGGATTGCTTCGCTTCGCTCGCAATGACGAGGGGATGGAGTGACGATCTCCGAAACCGCCTACGCCAAAATCAACCTTGCGCTGCATGTCCGCAGGCGGCGCGAGGATGGCTATCACGAGCTTGAGACGCTGTTCGCTTTCGTCGATGCGGGCGATGTGCTGACAGCGGAAAGCGCCGCGCAGGACCGCGTGCAGGTTCTTGGCGAATTCGCTGGCGGGCTTGACGATCCGTTCGACAATCTCGTCGCCAGGGCGCTGGGCAAGCTGCCGCGCGCCGATGGCCTCGCGGTCACGCTGGAAAAGAACCTCCCCGTCGCGGCGGGGCTGGGCGGGGGATCGGCCGATGCCGGCGCGGTGTTCCGCATCGTCAAGGATCGCTACGGCCTGCCCGGCGACTGGCTCGAGCGGGCCACTGCGCTCGGCGCGGATGTCCCCGCCTGCGTCGAAAGCCGCACCTGCATCGGGCGCGGGACGGGGACGGAACTCGAGCCCGCCGACGACAGCCTTGCGGGCACCCCCGTCCTTCTCGTCAATCCGCGCGTTCCTCTCTCCACCGGGCCGGTGTTCAGACAGTGGGACGGCGAAGATCGCGGCGCCCTGCCAAAAGGAGATGCCCGCACGATCGCGCTCGAAGGGCGCAACGATCTCGAGGCGCCCGCCCTTTCGCTCTGCCCCCAGATTGCGGGCGTTCTGGAAGCGCTGCGCGGAACTTCGCCCTTTCTCGCCCGTATGTCCGGTTCGGGCGCGACCTGTTTCGCGCTCTACGACAGTGCGTCCGCTCGCGACGTGGCTGCCCAGCAAATCGAAGAGCGCCACCCGGGCTGGTGGCGGATGAAAGGGTTCCTGCGATGATGATCGACAACCTTCCCTATCGCCAGGTCGGCACCGAAGACCTGCGTCCGGGAGGGCTGCTGTGTATAGTGGACCACGCTTCGAACTTCGTGCCCGAGGGTATCGAACTCGGCATCGACAGCAGGCTGATGGACCAGCATATCGCCCTCGATATCGGCGTGGAGGGCATCGCCGAGCGACTGGCCCGGCGCCACAATATACCCGCCCATATCGCCTGCGTCAGCCGGTTGGTGTGCGATTTTCACCGGCGCGAGGACGAGCCCGCCGTGGTCCCGACCGAGAGCGATGGAAAGCTGATCCCCGGCAATATCGGCGCCGATGTCGAGGCCCGTCTCGAACGCTATCACAGGCCCTATCACGATGCGCTGGCCAAGCTGATTGCCGAGGCCAAGCCCAAGATGCTGGTGGCGTTGCACAGCTTCACACCCAGCCTCGATACCAGCGACGAGGAGCGTCCGTGGGAAGTCGCCCTGCTGTATAATCGCGACGATACCGCCGCACGCCATGCGATCCGGCTGTTCGGCGAGCAGGGGCTGACGGTCGGCGACAACCAGCCTTATTCGGGCAAGCAATTGAACGCGACGATGGACCGGCATGCGGAGGCCCACGGCATTCCTTACTGCACCGTCGAAATCCGGCAGGACCAGATCGAGACCGAGGCGGGCCAGTCGCGCTGGGCCGTGATGCTTGCCGATGTCATGGGGCGCGTCGCGCTCGAGGTGTAAAGCCAGGCTTGGCCCGGCTGGCAGCAAACTTCCGTTAGCTTGCGGCTGTCTCTCTGCTAGACTTCTGCCGAAGTTAAGAGAGACCTGCCATGCCTGCCTATCGTTCCCGCACCACCACCCATGGCCGCAACATGGCCGGCGCGCGCGGATTGTGGCGCGCGACCGGGATGAAAGACGGCGATTTCGGCAAGCCGATCATCGCCGTGGTCAACAGCTTCACCCAGTTCGTGCCGGGACATGTCCATCTCAAGGACCTCGGCCAGCTCGTCGCGCGCGAGATCGAGGCGGCGGGCGGCGTGGCGAAGGAATTCAACACCATCGCGGTCGATGACGGGATCGCCATGGGCCATGACGGGATGCTCTATTCGCTCCCCAGCCGCGACCTGATCGCCGACAGCGTCGAATATATGGTCAACGCTCACTGCGCCGATGCGATGGTGTGCATTTCCAATTGCGACAAGATCACGCCGGGCATGCTGATGGCGGCGATGCGGCTGAACGTGCCTGCCGTGTTCGTTTCGGGCGGACCGATGGAAGCGGGCAAGGTCGTGGTGAAGGGCAAGGAAGTCGCGCTCGACCTCGTCGATGCCATGGTCGCCGCTGCAGACGAGAGTTACACCGACGAGGAAGTCACCGCGATCGAGCAGAACGCCTGCCCGACCTGCGGATCGTGCAGCGGCATGTTCACCGCCAATTCGATGAACTGCCTGACCGAGGCGCTGGGCCTGTCTCTGCCGGGGAATGGCTCGACGCTGGCCACCCATGCCGATCGCAAGAGCCTCTTCGAACGGGCAGGGCGCCTCGTGGTGACGCTGGCCAAACGCTATTACGAGGAGGACGACACCAGCGTTCTGCCGCGCTCCATCGCCAGTTTCGAGGCGTTCGAGAATGCGATGAGCCTCGACATCGCCATGGGCGGCTCGACCAACACCGTGCTGCACCTGCTGGCCGCCGCGCATGAGGCGGGGGTGGATTTCACCATGCAGGATATCGACCGGCTTTCGCGCAAGGTTCCGTGCCTCAGCAAGGTCGCCCCGGCCAAGAGCGACGTCCACATGGAAGATGTCCACCGCGCCGGCGGGATCATGTCGATCCTCGGCGAGCTGGAAAAGGCGGGCCTGCTCCACACCGCGCTGCCAACGGTACACAGCCCGACCATGGGCGACGCGCTCGACGATTGGGACATCGGGCGTACACGGAACAGCAAGGTACGCGAATTCTACTCCGCAGCGCCGGGCGGGGTGCCGACGCAGACCGCCTTCAGCCAGTCTGCCCGCTGGGACAGCCTCGACCTCGACCGCGAGAACGGGGTGATCCGCAGCGCCGAACACGCGTTCAGCCAGGATGGCGGGCTCGCCGTGCTCTACGGCAATATCGCGCGCGACGGCTGCATCGTGAAGACGGCAGGTGTGGACGAGAGTATCCTGACCTTCTCCGGTCCCGCCAGGGTCTATGAGAGCCAGGACGATGCGGTGACCGCAATCCTCGCCGGCCAGGTGGTCGAGGGCGATGTCGTGGTGATCCGTTACGAAGGTCCGCGCGGCGGCCCCGGCATGCAGGAAATGCTCTATCCGACCAGCTATCTCAAATCGAAGGGGCTCGGCGCGGCATGCGCATTGCTCACCGACGGGCGCTTTTCGGGCGGCACCTCGGGCCTGTCGATCGGTCACGTCTCGCCCGAGGCGGCGCAGGGCGGCGCGATCGCCTTGGTCGAGGAAGGCGACAGGATCGACATTTCGATTCCCGAGCGCACGATCCATCTTGCCGTCTCGGATGACGTGCTCGCCGAAAGGCGCGCGGCGCAGGAGGCGAAGGGTTTTGCCCCGGCGTCCCCGCGTGAACGCCGCGTCTCGCCCGCGCTCGAAGCCTATGCGGCGATGACCACCTCCGCCGCGCGGGGCGCCATCCGCGACGTATCGCAAGTCAGACGCCGCTGAGGCTTGCCCCCGCGCGCCGCGCGTGGCAGCGCCGTGGGATGGTGATTGCGCAACGTTTCCTCCTGACGCCTCTTCTGGCCCTGTCTGTCCTGGCCGCATGCGAGGGCGCGCCCGATATCGCATCCGAGGGCGGCACGCCTGTCCGCTGTGCGCTGCGGGGCGCGAGCGATTTTGCCGGCGAGTGCCGTCTGGTCGAAATCGGCCACGGTGGCGAAACCTATTTCGTCATGCGGCACCCCGACGGCGGTTTCCGCAAGCTCGCCCCTGCCGATACGCCTGCGGGTCTCGTTGAGTTCGACGGGTCTCAGGAAGCCGAAAGCGTGCGCGAAGGCTCCACGGTCACGCTGACCATCGGCACCGATCGCTATCGCTGGGAAACGCTCGGCGATGAGTGATCCCGTTCTCACCGTCGACCAGATGCGCGCTGCCGAACAGGCGGCCATGGCCGCCGGAACCAGCGAATGGGAACTGATGCGGCGAGCGGGCGAGGGCGCGGCGCAATGGGTCATGCGCGTGGCAGCGGGCAGGTCGGTAACGGTGCTCTGCGGACCGGGTAACAACGGCGGCGATGGTTATGTGATTGCGCATGCTCTCCGCCGGAAGGGGTATGACGTTCAGGTCGTTGCACCGGTGGAACCGAAAAGCGAGACTGCGCTGCATGCTCGGGCGCAGTTTTCGGGCGAAGTTGCGAGCGACAATTGGCTGCGGAACCCGGTCATTGTCGACTGCCTGTTCGGCTACGGCCTCGATCGCGAGGTAGGTGGGGCATTTGCCAAACTGCTTGAAACTCTATCCACAAGCAATTGCTATAAAATAGCAATCGACGTGCCGAGCGCGGTGCATAGCGACAGCGGCGAGGTGTTGGGACCGTTTGTGCAATACGATTTGACGCTGGCCCTCGGCGCGTGGAAACGGGCGCATTTCCTGATGCCCGCCATGGGATCGATGGGGGCCAGGCGGCTTGTCCGGATCGGCCTCGAACTCGCGGATATGCCTGCATGTTTATCCGCGCGGCCGCATTTCTCCGCCCCCGACCCCGACGCTCACAAATACCGCCGCGGACTGCTCGCCATCGTTGCGGGCGCCATGCCCGGTGCGCCGCTACTGGCGGCGGAGGGGGCAATGCGCGCCGGGGCGGGCTACGTCAAACTGCTCAGCGAGCATTCGCATCCTGATGCGCCCGCCGAACTGGTTATAGAGCAGGGCCGCTTCGCCGAACGGATCGCCGACGACCGGATTTCCGCTTTCCTCGTCGGTCCGGGCCTTGGCCGCGACGATTCCGCGCGCGATCGGCTCGAGCGCGTACTGGCGCGAAAGGTGCCGACCGTCCTCGATGCCGATGCGCTGCATCTGATCGACCAGACGATGCTCGACCGCGCCGACCCGGCAAAACTGTGCGTCACTCCGCACGAAGGCGAGCTCGCCCAGCTATGCGCAACCTTCGGCATCGGCGCCGAGCAGAAGCTCGAGCGCACGCGCGCATTGCACGAGGCCACGGGCCTGACCGTGCTGGCCAAGGGACCGGACACCGTTCTGCAAAGTGACGTCATGACATCGTTTTTCCCCCTCGGTTCGAGCTGGTTATCGACCGCCGGTACGGGCGACGTACTCGCCGGGATCGCCGCCTCGCGCCTCGCAACCCATGGCGACCCGGCCCGTGCTTGCGATGAGGCCGTATGGCTGCATCATGAAGCCGCGCGGTTGGCATCGCCCGCATTTTCGGCCGGCGATCTCGCCCGTGCGGTCAAACCGGCCATGGCGGCATTCCTGTGAGCGAAACCGAGATCATTCAGCGAATTGCGGCGCGCGGCGATGGCGTCACGCCTTCCGGCCGGCATGTTGCGCGCGGCGTGCCCGGCGATGCGGTTGGCGCGGATGGCACGCTGACGCCGGGACCGCATCATGTCATCCCGCCGTGCCGACACGTTCCCGCATGCGGCGGCTGCCAGCTCCAGCACGCCGATGAGACGGCACTGCGCCAATTCGTGACCGATCGTGTCGTCCACGCGGC
This sequence comes from Erythrobacter sp. SN021, assembly GCF_021864455.1. Lineage (NCBI taxonomy): Bacteria > Pseudomonadati > Pseudomonadota > Alphaproteobacteria > Sphingomonadales > Erythrobacteraceae > Erythrobacter > Erythrobacter sp. SN021. The sequence goes on along the minus strand of NZ_JAKKUW010000001.1, from coordinate 397,087 downwards.
GGAAGCGCAGGATATTGCCGTGGGCGAGGTGCTGCCCACGCATCTCTCGCCGCCGAACTCGCGCCGCCGTGCGACGCTGCATGCTCTGCGAACCGTGAAAGGCGCGGTGCTGGGCTTTCACGAAGGCGGCTCGCACCGCATCGTCGATATGCGCGAATGCCATATCCTCGTGCCAGAGTTGTTTGCTTTGGTGGAGCCTCTGCGCAAGCTGGTCGCCACGCATGGCGAACGGCAGGCTGTCGATATCGAGTTGACGCTGGCCGATCAGGGCGTCGACTGTATCGTCAAGGGCATATCGGCGGAGGGGCTTGCGGCGACCGAGGCGATGCTCGATTTCGCGCGCGATCATGCGCTCGCGCGGTTATCGCTCGATCGCGGCTACGGACCCGAAACGGTGTGGGAGCCCGACCCCCTGACGGTCAGCTTGAGCGGCGTCGCGGTTCCCTTCCCGCATGGCAGCTTCCTCCAGCCAACGCATGATGGCGAAAGCGTCCTTGTCGAGGATGCGGTGGACTACTTGCAAGGTGCGTCGACCGTGGCCGACCTGTTTTCGGGCCTCGGGACCTTCGCCTTCGCACTGGCCGGGCCGCGCAAGGTGCTCGCGGTCGAGGCGGCGCGCGACGCGCATCTCGCCTGCAAGGCCGCGGCCAATGCCCGGCAGGCGCCCGTTCTGACGCTTCACCGCGATCTGTTCCGCAACCCGCTGCAGGCCGAAGAAGCAAGCCGGTTCGGCGCCATTCTGCTCGACCCGCCGCGTGCGGGAGCGCGCGAGCAGATCGCGCAGATTGCCGGAAGCACGGCGACACGCGTCGCTTATGTGAGCTGCAATCCCGCAAGTTGGGCACGCGATGCGAAGGTGCTGGTCGATGCTGGATTTCGGCTTCGGAAACTGCGCCCGGTGGGTCAGTTCCGTTGGTCCACGCATGTCGAACTGACGAGCTATTTCACTCGCTGAGAGCGTAGCGTAGCGAGGATCTGCTGGCGGAGCCATAGCTGCGCCTCTGCGCTGGAATAGGCATGATCGGCGCCCGGGCAGCGCGCCATGCGGGCGTCGTTGGCGTCCCAGCGCTCGGTAAAGACCTGCGCGGTACGATCCGCCTCGGCAAGCAGGATGGCCGACCGACCGTCGAAGCTTTCCAGGCCCTGCCGCATCTCTTGGGCGAGCGAGGAAGGGGTGCTCTGCGTCCGACCGGCCTTCAGCAATCCCCGCGCAAGCTTCTTGAGATCGACTTGCCCTGAGATAAGCCGGATAAGCTCCCGTGGGTTCTTGAGTTTTTCCAAATAGCGGGACCGAATGGCAGAGGGCGGCGGGCTGTCATCCTCGCCATCCTCGATGGTCCAGGGATTGCTCAGGATCAGCGCATCGCAGCCCGCCCCACCGGCCAGCATAAGGGCGGAAGAAGCATCGCAATTGCCGAAACCGACCACCCGTTGGACCTGCGGTGCGATGGCGCGGAATGCGAGCAATGCGGCCGCGATATCGCTGCGCGATTTCCGAAATCCGCGGTTTTCGCCCTCGCTGTCGCCGATTCCGCGGCGATCGAAGCGGAACACGGGGAAACCAGCCGCCGCGATTTGCGCTGCGAGATGCGCCTGCCCGTTGAAGGCTCCGGCGCGGATTTCATTGCCTCCGCTGACCACCAGCAGGCCGGTGGTGCCGGGTGCATTGTCGAGCGTCGCCCCGCAGCGTGCGCCCTGGCATTCGAAAGTCAGATGCAACCGCGCCATCAGTCGGCCGGTCCGCCAAGGATGATCCCCGCCAGAGTATCGGCCTGGGCAGGGTCGTGATCGTTTTCCGCGCGCAGCCACAGCGGTTTGCCGCCGACTTCGCCCTGTTCGATGGTGACCGCGTCGGCAGGCGGTGCAAATTCACCTTCGTCCAGCTCGCGGATCAAGGCGGCGCCGAGGTCCCATCCGGCGAGAGTGAGGCCCTCTTGCCGACCGCTGGCCAGCAGATCTTCGGAGCTTTCGCTGACACCGGCTTCGCGCGCCGCGAGGCTGCGTGCCCGCAGCATCCCGCGCAAAACCTGCCTGGGCTTGACCGGGGCGTAGATCCAGCCCGGCAAGGTATCGGGCAACAGCCATCCGCCCGAACGCACGGCGAAGACGTGCGTCACCGCGAAATGCGCCGCGGCCGCGACGGTGGCGGCCCGCCAGCCGGCGATGGACTGGCCCGCGAGCGGCGCGGTGCTTTCGTTGCAGCCCGGCAGGTCGGGCAGAAAGCAGTCGACGCCGTTTGCATCGAACCGTCGCATGATTTCAGTTACTTGATGGCGGAACTTGTTGGCTTCATCGAATAGTGGCGGGATCATCAGCAGGCGCCGGGGGCGATCCTTGTCGAAGCGAAGCGCCATTTCCTCGCCCGTGCTGCCATCCGGCAGCGGGCAAGGCCATGTAACGTACATTGTCGAGGTCAGCCTTCGACGACCTTGGCTTCGGTGAAGGCGAGCAGACCGCCGTAGCTTTCGAGCATTTCCCCGTCGACGTCCTCGTCCTCGATGACGATATCGAGGCGGTCCTCGATCTCGGTCAGCAGCCCGGCAACCGCCATGGAATCGAGTTCGGGCAAATGGCCGAAAAGCCCGGTCTCGCCATCGAAGCCATCGACCTGCGCCTGGTCGAGGCCCAGCACATCGCGCAGGATCGCGCGCAGCGTCTGGTCGATTTCGCTGCGGCTCGGCCCGGTCTTCGCGGCACTGGCAGTATCGGCGGTCATTGCTCGAACTTCCCCTATTCCTTGAGGCGACGCCTTTAGCTGGGCCTATTGTGCGGTGCAAGGTGGCGGATCAGCGCCCGGCCTATGGCGGGCCAAGCGCCGAGCTGGCGCCAGTCGAGGCATGTCAGACGATAACGCGGTCGGTTCAGTTCCATCCAGTCGCGCTTGTAAGGATCGGAGCCGGTCCCGAAGTCGACCAGTTCGACCCGGTCGGTATCGATCACGCGCTCGAACAGGGCCGCGCTCAGCGTCGTACCTGCCGAAAGCGGTTTGGCTGCCTCGATATGGGCCAGTTTATGAATATAGGCCGCTCCATCTTCGACCGTCCAGAACTGCGCCGCGACCGGACGCCCTTCGGCGCGTGCGATACCCAGCCGGATACGCCCCGCTTCCCCTTCGGTGCGCGCGAAGGCTTCGAGAATGTCGGCGCGTTCTTCATCGGGCTTCCAGCTTTCCGCATAGACGGCCCGATAATCGGCCCAGGCGGCTTCGTCGAAGCGGTCGAGGATCTCGACGTCGACCTTCTTCGCCTTGCGCTTGAGGGTAGTGCGCATTTTGCCGGGGCGCATCGCCCAGTATTCGGCGAAACTGCGCCCTTCGACCTGGAGGACATGGTTTTCATCGCATTGCTGGCGGAAGACCAGCCAGCCAGCCTTGCGGAAGGCGGTTTCCAGTCGCGAGGCGCTGCCATCTTCTTCGGGGACGGGCGCCAGATCGAGGAGATACGCCCGGCGGCGCAAATCCCTCGCGATCGCCCGAAGCAGAAGGTCGGAGCTGCCGAGAGGCCGCCAGGTGAAAGAGAACCAGTTGGTCAGGCTGGACAGGCCTGACGGCCCGACCTGCAATGGCAGGATTAGCCGTTCGCCAGCACGTTGCGCCTGAACGAAAAGCGGGTCTTCGAGCAGAGCAAACCAATCCAGCCTGTCGAAAGGCCCCTTGCCGGGCAGATCGAGCCCTTGCAGTTTGGTAACCGTCTCGTGATAGCTGACCGCAATGTCCAACGGATTTCCTTCGCCGAGGAGCGTTAATGCCTGATCCCACGCCCTATCCGCTCGATCAACTGATCGAGCGCGGGAGTGCACAGGCGCCTGCATTGGCGCTGCGCGACCGCACACTTACCTATGAGGAGTTGAGGAATGGTGTCGCCAGGCTGGCGGGATGGCTGGCGAGGAAGTTTGACAAGGGAGACAGGGTCGCCAGTTGGGCCGCCAAGGGCGAACTGACCTGCCTGCTTCCACTCGCCGCGGCGCGGGCCGGGCTGGTTCATGTTCCGATCAACCCCCTGCTCAAACGCGCGCAGGTGGCTCATATCCTGAGCGATAGCGGTGCAGCGCTCCTGATAGGGACCAAGGCGCGCCTGGGCTCGCTGGAGGACGAGGATGTACCGCCGGGCTGCGTGACCATTGACGAGGCGGAGACTTCCAGTCTGGCCGAAACCGAAAATACGATAGTTCCGCCCTCCAGCCACGACCCGGAAGAGCTCGCCGCGATCCTCTATACCAGCGGCTCGACCGGCAAGCCCAAGGGCGTGATGCTGAGCCACGCGAATATGGGGCTGGGTGCGGTCAGCGTGGCGCATTATCTCGGCATGGAAAGCGACGATGTCACCCTGGCCGTGCTGCCGCTGAGCTTCGACTACGGCCAGAACCAGTTGCTTTCGACCTGGTATGCGGGTGGCTGCGTGGTACCGCTCGACTATCTCTTCCCGCGCGATGTCGCCAAGGCTTGCGCCAGGCATGGCGTGACCACGCTCGCCGCAGTACCGCCGCTCTGGGCGCAGCTCACCGATCTGGACTGGCCTGCGGAAGCGGTGTCCTCGATGCGTCGGCTGACCAATTCGGGCGGCGCGCTCACGTTGGAACTCGTGCGTGATATGCAGTCCATCTTCCCGAAAACACGCATTTTTCCGATGTATGGTCTGACCGAGGCATTCCGGTCCACCTATCTCGATCCGGCGCTGGTAGACACGCATCCGACATCGATGGGCCGGGCCATTCCCTTCGCCGAGATCCTTGTGATCGCCGATGACGGATCGCTTGCCGAACCCGGCCAGGAAGGAGAGCTGGTGCATTGCGGGCCGCTGGTCGCGCATGGCTATTGGCAGGATGGGAAACGCACGCGCGAGCGGTTCAAAGCCGCGCCCGATATGTCCGAATATGGCGGAACCGCCGTTTGGTCGGGCGATCGTGTGATGCGCGATGCGGATGGCCTGCTCTACTTCGTCGGCAGACGCGATGCGATGATCAAGAGTTCGGGCAATCGCATCAGTCCGCAAGAGATCGAGAGCGCGGCGCTGGGCACCGGACTGGTCGCGGAAGCGGTCGCGCTCGGCGTGGAGGACGAGCGGCTCGGCCATGCCATCCACCTCGTGGTGCGTCCGGCGCGAGATGCCGCCGAACCCGAAACGGCACTGCCCAGGGCCTTGCAGAAGGAGCTTCCTAATTTCATGCAACCGCATGTGATCCACTGGCGCGATGCGTTGCCGCTCAACCCCAATGGCAAGATCGATCGCACCGCAATTGCGGCGGAGATCGGCGCATGAAGCCTCTCGGTCCCATTCCCCCCGGTTTCAAGGCGATCGACGGAGAGCTGGCCATTGGCGATACGCCTGTGAGCGACCTTGTAGGGCGGGCCGGGCGCACGCCGCTTTTCGTCTACTCACGCGAGCGGGTCGCACGGCGTTTCGCCGAATTGCGCGCCGCAATGCCGGATCGCTTGAAGATAAATTATGCAATTAAAGCCAATAGTTTTGCGCCGCTTCTTGAGTATGTTTCCAGTCTCGCAGACGGTCTCGATATCGCCTCGGGGGGAGAGCTGGAGATGGTACGGGCCACCGGTTTCGATCTGTCGCGGGTGAGTTTCGCCGGACCTGGCAAGCGCGACGAAGAACTCGAAGCCGCTGTCGCTGCCGGTGTCACACTCAATCTCGAAAGCGAGAACGAAGCCGAGCGCGCGCTCGCGATTGCAGAGCGGCTTGGTGAAACCCCGCGGTTCGCCGTTCGCGTCAATCCCGATTTCGAACTCAAGGGCTCGGGCATGAAGATGGGCGGGGGGGCCAAGCCTTTCGGGGTCGATGCGGAGCGTGTTCCGGCCCTTATCCAATCCATCATTGCCGCCGGTTGCGATTTTCGCGGGCTGCATATTTTCACCGGCAGTCAGGCGCTCTCTGTCGATGCAGTCATCGATATGCAGGCGAAGGTGCTCGATTGCGCCGACCGCCTGGCGCGCGAGGCGGGTGTTATCCTGCCCAAGCTCAATATGGGTGGCGGCTTCGGCATTCCCTATTTTCCGGGCGACGAGCCGCTCGATATCGGAGCGGTGGGCGCTGCGCTCGAGGATCGCTTCGAGACCTTGCCGGAAACCCTTTCGCAAGCTGAACTTTTCATCGAACTCGGCCGTTATCTCGTTGGCGAAGCAGGAGTTTACCTGACACGCATCGTCGACCGCAAGGATAGCTACGGCGAGACCTATCTGGTTACCGATGGCGGCCTGCATCACCAGCTCGCCGCGTCGGGGAATTTCGGAACCGTGGTGCGGCGCAACTATCCCGTTGCCATCGCCAGCCGCTTCGAAGCCGAGCCAGACGAGATCGTGAATGTGGTCGGTTGCCTGTGCACGCCGCTCGACCGGCTCGCCGACAAGGCGCATCTGCCCCGCGCGCAGGCAGGAGACATCGTCGCGGTGTTCTGCGCCGGCGCATATGGCGCGAGTGCCTCGCCGAGTGCCTTTTTGGGACAGGGTCCGGCAATCGAAATGCTTGTTTGAACCGGATGTGGCAAGGCCTGCCAAATCCAAGATTTCCGCGGGTTGGCGCGGTATGACTAACGGTATATTCACCTTTTCCGGGCAATAGTCGTTCCAAACCTCGGGAATATCGGGCGCATTCCGCGTGCCGAACACCCCCGACAATGCCAGGGAAACGATCGATGCGCTTCACTCGAACTGCCATGCTTCTCGCCGGAGGCGCTGCTTCTACGCTCGTGCTTGGCGGCTGTGCGAGCGGGAGCGGTACGGAGCTCCCCCCGGCGACCTTCGTGGCGATGCAGGAAGGTCCGGGCGAGGAATATGTCATCGGCCCGCTCGACGAATTGACGATCCATGTCTGGCGCAACCCCGAACTGGGCGCGGAAAAGATTCAGGTCCGGCCCGATGGCCGGATTACGATCCCGCTCGTCAAGGATATGCCTGCCGTCGGCAAAACGCCTTCGATGCTCGAAGAGGATATTCGCCTCCAGCTCAGCCAGTATATCGAGGATCCGCTGGTTTCGGTCATCGTCAACGAGTTTGCCGGCACGTTCAGCCAGCAGGTCCGTATCGTGGGCGCGACGGCCCAGCCTGCATCGTTGCCATATCGTGCGAACATGACAGTCCTCGACGCGATGATCGCGGTCGGCGGTCTCTCGGAATTCGCCGCGGGCAACCGCGCCAAGCTCATCCGGTTCGACAAGCAGCTCGGCCGCCAGCGGGAATACGCGCTGCGCCTGACCGACCTGCTGAAACGCGGTGACAGCAAGGCAAATGTGCTTCTCCAGCCGGGCGATGTTATCATCATCCCGGAAAGCACGTTTTAACGGGATCGCGGGGGCATGCAGGAAGTCTTGGACGAGATTCGCAGCGCGCTGCATACGGTGTGGAACCGCCGCTGGGTTGCGCTTGCCGTGGCCTGGGCCATTTGCATTCTCGGCTGGCTCGCAGTCGCTTTCATTCCCAACAGCTATGAAAGCCGCGCGAGGATCTATGTCGAGCTGGAGGATATCTTGTCCGAACAGCTCGATATTTCGGGCGATGGCAAACAAGCGATCACCAAGGTGCGGCAGACGCTGATCAGCGCTGTCAATCTCGAACGCGTGGTGCGCGATACCAAGCTGGGCGACAAGGTGGCGACCGACGCCGAAATGCAAAGCGCCGTGCAGAACCTGACCGAGACTATCGTAGTGGAAAGCGAGCAGGACAATCTGTTCGAGATTACCGCGACGATCGGCAAATCCAGTTTGAGCGATGCCGAAAACGCGGCTCTTGCGCGTGACGTCGTTCAGAGCCTGATCGATATCTTCCGCGAATCCAACATCGCCGGCAATCGTGGCGATGTGGCGGATACCATCGCCTTCCTCGACGAGCAGTTGGACGAGCGCAAACGCGAACTCGAGGCCGCCGAGCAGCGCCGCCTTGCCTTCGAAGCGCAGTACCCCGACCTGATCGGCGGCAGCGGAACCGTGACCGGTCGACTGCAAGGCATGCGGACGGAAATGCGCGGCATCGATGCCGATATCGCCGCGGCGCAGAGCGCGCTGGCGGCGATCAACGGCCAGATCGCGAGCACGCCGCGTTCGATCATGACCGCCAATAGTGGCGGCGCACGCGGTGGCCTGATGCAGGCGCAATCGCAGCTGGCGGCCATGCGCGCCCGCGGGCTTACCGACAGCCATCCCGACGTTCAGGCGATCCAGCGTCAGATTTCCGCGCTGCGGGATCAGGCGGCGAGCGAGCCGGCCGGTACCGGAGGATCGCCTAATCCGGCCTATACCTCGCTGCAATCGATCCGGGCGGAGCGGCAGGCCAATGTCCAGGCGCTACAGGCTCGCAAGGCCGCGCTTCAGTCCGACATTTCCGCCCTTATCGCAGCCCAGGCCGATGAGCCGGCCGTGGCGGCGGAAGCCAATCGTATCAGCCGCGATTACGAGGTGCTGAAAGACAAATATGACGAGCTGCTGAAAAATCGCGAGGAAATGCGCTTGCGTGGCCAGGTGGAGACCGAGCGCAGCGCGTTCCAGTTCGAGGTGATCGACCCGCCGACCGCACCGCGCAATCCAGCGGCACCCAACCGGCCGTTGCTGCTGCTGGGGGTCTTGATCGTCGGGCTCGGTGCCGGTGCGGGAGTGGCGTTCGTGATGGGCCAGCTCAATTCGAGCTTCACCACGGCGGACAAGCTCGAGCGCACGCTCGACCTGCCGGTCATCGGAACGATCTCGAGATCCATGACGCGGGCCACGCGCCAGCACGAAAAATTGCGTTTGAAGCAGTTTCTCGCGGGAGTCGGGGGGCTGGCGGGGATTTGTTTTCTGTTGCTGGTCGTCGAAATCGTCCAGGTCGGATCGGTGGCCTGAGGGGGAACGTGCCAGTGAACAAGCCCAGCAATATCGTTCCGTCCGATAAAGACGACAAGAAGGCCAAGCGTGGGTCGCTCCTCGAGCGCGCAAGCGGTCTGTTCGGATTGGACAAGCTGTCGCCGGCATCGGTTCCGGACAAGCTCGAGGGCGAAAAGGCGAAGAAGTTCGCGCCGAAGCGGCGATCCGCCGATTCGGCTGCCTCTCGCGAAACGCCGCGACGCCGCGCATCGGACTGGATCGGCGAGGCCGCATCCGCGGCGCCATCGGCCGACACGGCCCCTGCGGAGCCACCCGAGCCGAAAACGCCGGATGTCACCTTTTCCGGGCCGAAGCGCGAGATCGTTCGGTCGCTGCTGCGCGAACAGGGGCTGATCGATCCGGATGGCGGGTCTTCGACTCTGCTCGAGGAATTCCGCATTGTGAAGCGGCAGGTTCTCGCATCCATAAAGACCGAAGGCACGCCACTGGCACGCCGTGTACTCGTCTGTTCGCCCCACCCTAACGAAGGCAAGACCTTCTGCTCGCTCAATCTCGCCATCGCTTTGGCCGGCGAGCGCGATCTGGAAGTGCTTTTGGTGGATGCCGATTTCGGCAAGCCGTCGATCATGAACAAGCTCGGGCTTAGCGCGGGCAAGGGTTTGATGGACGTGATTGCCGATCCCGCCAGCCGGATCGAGGATTTCGTGGTCGGAACGGATATTCCGGGCCTGTGGGTTCTTCCGGCCGGTCAGCGCACGGGCCGGGACAGCGAGTATCTCGCCAGCGAGCGGACTTGGACCGTCCTTAACAGCCTGACGCGCGGCGCTCGCAACCGGATCGTCGTATTCGACAGCCCGCCGGCTCTGGCGGCGACACCAGCCGCGGAGCTGGCCAAGCACGTCGGACAGGCTCTGCTGGTCGCACGGGCCGACATGACCGGCAGAGCGGCGCTGGACGATGCGATCGATCTCCTATCAGCCTGCCCGGACATCAAGCTGTTGCTCAACGACGTGACTTTCAGCCCCAGTGGGCGGAAGTTCGGCAGCTATTACGGATATGGGGAGTAAGCCCGTGGCCCGGCCTGCACAGTTCCATCATCTGGCTGCAACCGTCCTGGTAGCAGCGCTGTTCCATGCCATGCCCTCGCACGCGCAATCCTATCGGGGAGCGGACAGCGGTGAGAGCGAGGCCGGAGATACCTCCTTCGCCAGTGAGCGGACGAGCATCGATCCCTATATCGAGGCGAATTCGATCGCGAGCTGGCAGATCTCGCCCGGCAGCGACGTCGTCACCTATACTCAGCTTGCCGCCGGTGTCGACGCCGCGATCGTCGGGCGCAACAATGGCGGCAGCATCTCGCTGCGCTACGAGCGCAACTTCGCGCACCAGTCGGACGGTGCGGATTCGGATACTCTGACCGGTATCGCGCGGGGGTATGCCTCCATCGTGCCGCGCGTCCTGACTGTCGAGGCCGGGGGGCTGGCCAGCAGCACCCGTGTCGATTCCCAGGGGCGCTCGGTCATCAATCCCACGGTGGATGACGATTTCTCGACGCAGACCTATTCGGTCTATGCGGGTCCCAATCTGCAAACCCGGGCGGGCGATGTCGATGTCAGCGCAAATTATCGCATCGGCTATACCCGCGTGGACGGCCCCGATTTCGTCACTGCTGGGGGAACCCAGGCGGATCTGTTCGATGAAAGCGTGACGCACAGCGCGACGGTGCGAGCGGGTACGCGGCCCGGGCAACCCCTTCCTGTCGGGATTGGTGTCGGCGCCGGGTACTACCAGGAGGACGTTTCCAACCTCGACCAGCGCGTGCGCGATGCCTATGTCCGCGGCGATGTGACTGTCCCGATCAGCCCGACTCTGGCGGTCGTTGCGGGGGCCGGGGTCGAGGATGTCGAAGTATCGAGCCGCGATGCCGTGCGCGACGCGGCAGGCGACCCGGTCATCGGCTCCGACGGTCGTTTCATCACCGACGAATCGAGCCCGCGTATCATCGCCTATGAGGCAAGCGGGTTGATCTGGGATGTCGGCGTGGTCTGGACCCCCAGCCGCCGCACCCGGCTCGAGGCGCATTTCGGCCATCGCTACGATAGCGAAACTTTCTACGGCAATTTCAGCTGGCGACCGAGCAGCCGCAGCAATCTGCAAATCGGCGTTTACGATGGCATTCAGGGCTTCGGCGGACGTCTCAACAACGCGCTGGCGCAGCTACCAACCGATTTCACCGTCACACGCGACCCCGTGACCGGGGAGATCACCGGCTGCGTGACCACGCTCGACGGTAGCGGCTGTCTCGATGGTCTGCTCGGATCGGTGCGATCGTCCGTGTTTCGCGGACGCGGCGTCACCGCCAGCTATTCCCGGCGGATCGGCCGGATGACCGCCGGTATCGGAGCGGGCTACGACCGTCGCAAATTCATCGGGGCGCCGGGCACGGTGCTGGCCCTTGCCGACGGTATCGTCGATGAAAGCTACTATGTCACCGCCGGTCTTTCCGGGCCGGTGGGCCAACGGGGTTCCTTCTCGATCAACACCTTCGCCAACTGGTTCGACAGCGGGACGGCGGGAGTGGGCGACGTCCGGTCGATCGGCAGTTCGGCGAGCTACACCGAACAGGTCATGCGCAATCTCTCGGCCCGCGCCGCCGTGGCGATCTCGACGCTCGACAGCGATATCGCTCCCGACAATTTCACGACAGCATCGGCCCTGCTCGGCCTGCGCTACGATTTCTGATAGGATCTGTTCGATGTACGAAGAATTTTACGGCTTCAGCGAGCGGCCCTTTCAGCTCACGCCCGATCCGGCGTTTTACTTCGAAAGCCTGACGCATAAGAAGGCGCTGAGCTATCTCGGCTACGGCCTCAATCAGGGCGAGGGGTTCATCGTCATCACCGGCGAGGTCGGATCGGGTAAATCGACCCTGGTGGCGCATCTCAAGCAGAAGCTCGACGACGAACGCATGACCGTGGGCGAGGTGGTCACCAGCGCGCTGGACGGAGAAGAGATGATCCACGTCGCGGCGCGCAGTTTCGGCCTGGATGTAACCGGGCGCGACAAGGCAGCGGATCTGGCCGCAATCGAGCTGTTCCTGCACGAGGAAGCCCGCAACGGCAGGCGTGTGTTGCTGATCGTGGACGAAGCGCAAAACCTGTCGATCGGGGCGCTCGAAGAATTGCGCATGCTGTCGAATTTCCAGCTTGGTTCGCATCCCTTGCTGCAAACACTGCTTTTGGGGCAGCCGGAATTCAAGCAGCTTCTCGCCCAATCGGATGAACTCGAACAATTGCGTCAGCGTGTAATCGCGGCGCATCACCTGGATGCGATGCAACCGGGGGAGATCGAGCCCTATGTCATGCACCGGCTCAATCATGTCGGTTGGCAGGGCAATCCCGAGATCGAAAACGGTATTTGGGTCGATCTGCACAAGGCAACAGGCGGGATACCCCGCAAGGTCAATCAGGTGATGACCCGCTTGCTGCTTCTGGGTGCTGTCGAAGAACGCTCCTTGCTCGATGGCGAGATGCTTGGCGCGGTCGTCGAAGAGATGAGCGGCGATGCGGCGCCGGTCGATACCCATGCGGCCAAGCCGCGCCCGGACCGCGACCTCCCGGCCGCCGAGGCGATCGCGCGGGCACGGGACCAAGCCCAGCATTCGCGAACGGCGCCCGAGCCCGTTCCAGCGACGACCGGGGAAGACGATGCCCGGAAGAAGGGTCTCCTCGACCATCAGATAGAAGCGATCGAAGCCGCATTCGCCGAGCGCGACAAGCATATGGCCGTGCTGCGCCGCGAGGTCGAAAAGCTTGGCGCAAGCCATGCATCGAGCGATCTGCCCGAAGACGTGGGCCAGCGCCTTGCCTCGATCGAGGCTAGGCTGGACGAGCAGGAGCGCTCGCTCCGCCACGTCCTGACCATGATGATCGACTATTTCGAAGCGCAAGGTTCGCGCGTGGCGGCCTGAAAATCGAGGAGGGGGTGTTGAGCGACAGCACCATCGTCAACGGCCTCTCGGTCGATGTCGAGGACTGGTTCCAGGTCGGCGCGTTCGAAAACACCATTTCGCGCGAACACTGGGATGGACTCGAATTGCGGGTGGGCGACAATGTCGCGCGCATCCTCGATCTGTTTGACGGTGCAGGTGTTAAAGCGACCTTCTTCACTCTGGGTTGGGTCGCGGAACGCAACAAGGCTGCCATGCGCGCAATCGTCGAGCGCGGTCACGAACTGGCCAGTCACGGCTATGACCACACGCGGGTCTTCACCTTCTCGCCTGCCGAGTTTGCAGAGGATCTCGCCAAAGCCCGCGCCATTCTCGAGGATGCAGGCGGTCAGCCGATCACCGGCTATCGCGCACCCAGTTTTTCGATCGACGCGCGCAATCGCTGGGCACACGATATTCTGGCCGAACAAGGCTATGTCTACTCGTCCAGCGTGGCGCCGGTGGTGCACGATCATTATGGCTGGCGAGAGGCTCCGCGCTTCGCATTCCGCCCTGTCGAGGGCAGCGAGCTGGTCGAAATCCCGGTGACCACGGCGCTGCTGAAGGGAAAGCGCCTGGCTGCGGGCGGCGGCGGTTTCTTTCGCGTCTTGCCCTATGGTTTCAGCCGCTGGGCGATCGGGCAGGTCAACCGCGAGGGCCGTCCGGCGGTGTTCTATTTCCACCCATGGGAGGTCGATCCCGATCAACCGCGGGTTGCCGGAGCACCGCTGCGCTCCCGCATCAGGCATTACACCAACCTCTCAAAAATGGAGGGCAAGCTTTCCAGGCTACTTGGCGATTTCGCCTGGGGCCGGATGGACGAGATCGCCCAGGGCGAGAAGGCGCGTAGCCGGGTATGGTCGGCATGAATGCGCCGATCTCTAATAAGGCCTCCATAAGGCAGGCCGATCTTGGCGATGCGGAAGAAGTTGCGCGGATCGAGCGCTTCGTCGCACGGCACTGCGGCAGCGTCTTTCAGCGCCCGCTATGGCTGCTTGCGATAGAGCGCGGGACCGCTAACGACGCGCTCGGACTTGTGATCGAGCGAGCAGGGGATCTGCAAGGCTGGCTGCCGCTTACCGATGTTCACTCCCCACTATTCGGCCGGGCGCTGGTGTCGAGCGGGTTCGGCGTCGACGGGGGTGTGCTGGCCGAACGCGAAGAGGACGTAAGCGGGCTGTGCCATGCTGCGGAAGAACTCGCAAATCGCCGCGCGGCGTCGAGCGTCGAGTTGCGTGGGGGACCGGCGCCTTCCGAGTGGCGCCCCGTTACCGGAAAGCATGCAGGTTTTACCAGCGATCTTGCAGCGGACGACGAGGCACAGTTGCTGGCCATCCCGCGGAAGGCGCGAGCCGAGGTGCGCAAGGGCCTGAAGAATGACCTGGATGTCAGCATCGGTCAGGGTCCCGAAGACCGGGCAGCCCACTACGCGGTCTATGCGGAAAGCGTGCGCAATCTGGGTACTCCGGTATTCCCGCGCCGCCTTTTCGATGCCGTGCTGGACATGTTCGGGCAGACGGCGGATATCCTGACGGTCAGTCATCGTGGCACGCCTGTCGCCAGCGTCTTGTCGCTTTACCACCATGGCGCGGTTATGCCTTTCTGGGGTGGGGGCAGGTGGGCTGCACGTAGCCTGCGTGCCAATGAGCGAATGTATTACGAGCTGATGTGTCATGCGCGCCGCAAGAGCTGCACGCGGTTCGATTTCGGGCGTTCCAAGATCGGCAGCGGCCCCTATGCCTTCAAGAAGAACTGGGGTTTCGAGCCAGAGCCGCTGACCTATCATATGTGGACTCCGCCAGGCGTAGAGCCGCGCAATGTCGACCCGACCGACGAGGGCTACTCAGCGAAAATTGCGCTGTGGAAACGTCTGCCGCTTCCGATCGCCAATCGGCTGGGGCCGTGGATCGCGCGCGGGCTCGGCTGACATGGGCCAATTCCTGTTCCTGGCGCATCGGGTTCCCTTTCCTCCGGACAGGGGGGACAAGATTCGTTCGCACCATTTGCTCAAGGGGCTGGCCAAGCTCGGCCCGGTCCATGTCGGGACCTTCGGCGAAACGCCGCAGGACATGGCGCAGAAGGGTGAACTGGCTGCGATCGCGAAGACCCATGCGCTGATCCAGCGCAAGAAACCGCTTCCGTTTGCGGGGGTGGAGGCCCTGATACAGCACAGGCCTGTCAGCCTGACCGCTTTCGAGCATGAGGCCATGCACCGCTACGTCGCCAAGACGCTGGGAAATCACAAGATCGATACGGTTTTCGTTTTCTCCGGCCAGATGGGTCAGTACGTCCCCGGCGACTATGCCGGTCGCGTGATTATCGACCTGTGCGATGTCGATAGCGCCAAATTCGAAGCCTATGCCGCTGCCGGACAGCGGAGCTGGCTGAACCGGCGCGAGGGGAGGCTGCTTGCTCGCGAGGAGGAGAGATTGGCCCACCGTGCCGATACGACGCTGCTGATAAGCGACAACGAGGTCGCGCTTTTCCGCTCGCGGCTGTCGAGTACACGGCAAGTCGAGCTATGTGCCCTGGGTAACGGCATCGATGCGTCCTTCTTCGATCCGGATCGCGTCGCCCTTCATCCTGATCTGGAGGAGGGCGAGGACCCGCAACTCGTTTTTACGGGCCAGATGGATTACGCGCCCAACGTGGCGGCGGCCGAATGGATGATCGAGAACATCATGCCTGCACTGCGCCGTACCTATGCGCGGGCGCGGTTCCATATAGTCGGGCGGACTCCGACGGCAGCTCTGAGAGACCGGCATGGCGAGAACGGGGTTCGCGTGTGGGGCGAAGTGCCGGATGTCAGACCCTTCCTTAAATCGGCCGATCTGGTTGTAGCACCGCTCCTCATCGCGCGCGGCGTTCAGAACAAGGTTCTGGAAGCCATGGCCATGGCGAAACCCGTTGTCCTGACGCCCGGCGCGGCTACCGGCATCGCTGCCGAGAATGACTTGCACTTCGCCATAGCACGGCCCGACCCGGCAGAAATGCTCGTCCGGATTGAAGCGCTTCTGGCCGACCGCGACAAACGGATGGAAATGGGGCGTGCGGCTCGTGGGTTTGTGATCGACCGCATGAGTTGGGACAGTGTCCACAAGCGGCTTGCGCAATTGCTCGCCCCAAAAGACAGTACGAAGCATGCGATCTGAAGCCGCCTTGGAGAACCGTACTACCTCAAGCTGGGGGAGGGCCCTCACGCTGTTCGCATTGGCCTGGGCAGCCCTTTTCTGGGTCACCTTCCCCGAGTGGTCGGAGATGGCCCACCAATGGTGGGATATCGATACCTACAGTCATATTCTGCTGATCCCGCCGATTATTGTGTGGTTGGTCTGGATCAGGGGAGACGAGCTGCGGCGCGTGGAGCCTTCGGGCTGGTTGCCGGGCCTTGCCTGGTTTTTCATGGGCTTGACCCTCTGGCTCGCTGGCCGGATCGCAGACGTCAATCTGATCGCGCAAGCTGGTGTCGTTGCCGCGTTTCAGGGAACCGCGCTCGGCATTCTCGGCTTGCGCGCAGGCCTCGTGCTGGCGTTCCCTCTGGCCTATATGGCATTTCTTGTTCCCTTCGGCGACGAGATCATCCCGCCGCTGCAATTTGTCACGGCGGAAATCGCCACTTTGCTCACGCAATGGAGTGGCATCGACACGGTCGCGGATGGTATTCTCATCGATACGCCCGCCGGGCTGTTCATCGTGGCCGAGGAATGTTCGGGCGTGAAATTTCTCATAGCGATGATCGCCCTGGGCGTGCTGGTGGCCCATACTTGCTTCTCCAGTTGGCATCGTCGGTTATGGTTCATGCTCGCCTGCGTAGTCGTACCGATCATCGCCAACGGTATCCGCGCATGGGCGACGATTTTCATCGCGCAATACGTCGGCGCCGAAGCTGCGGGGAGTTTCGATCACATCATCTATGGCTGGGTCTTCTTCGGTATCGTCATCGCAATGGTGTTGGGGGTTGCCTGGCGCTGGTTCGAGCGCGAGCCCGAGGACGCGGGATGGTCCGTTGCCGAGGTATCCGCCATGCCATTGGTGCCGCGCATTGAAGGGAAGGGCGTCAAGCCAGCACTCGTCCTTGGCGCAGTCCTTACCATCGCATTGGTCTTTGCCCTGCTTGCTCGGCTCGTCTAGGCCCTCGCGCATATGTGCGGGATCGCGGGGATTTTTCATTACCAGACGGTGAAGCCGGTCGATCCGAGGCGGGTAGAACGCATGACCGATGCGCTCGCCCATCGCGGCCCCGACGGCAGCGGTGTGTGGACCGCACCGGGCGTGGGGCTGGGGCACCGCCGCCTGTCGATCATCGACCTCGATGGCTCGCCGCAACCGATGCCTTCGGCCGATGGGCGCGCGGTGATCGTCTTCAATGGCGAGATCTACAACTACCGCGAATTGCGGCGCGAGCTGGAGCGGGGCGGGGCGCGTTTTCGCACCGATGGCGACACCGAAACCATCCTGGCTGCCTGGGAGAAGTGGGGACCAGACTGCCTGTCGCGTCTCGACGGCATGTTCGCCTTCGCGCTCTACGATCTCGACCGGCGCCAACTGTTCCTCGCCCGCGACCGCCTGGGCGTGAAGCCGCTTTACCTTGCGCGGCTCGAGGGCGGGGCACTCGCCTTCGCCAGCGAGATGAAGGGCCTGCTCGCCAATCCGCTGATGCGGCGCGAGATCGATCCGCTGGCGATCGAGGACTATATGACCTGGGGCTATGTCCCCGACCACCGCGCGATGCTCAGAGGGGTGGAGAAGCTCCCGGCGGGCCACTTCCTCCTGCTGGAGCACGGCCGCGAGCCGGGGCCGCCACGCCAGTGGTGGGATGTGAGCTTCGCCGACCGCGAGAAGGGACGGACAGAGGACCTTTCGGCCCAGCTCCTGCACCTGATGCGCGAGGGCGTGACTAGTCGCATGATTGCCGACGTGCCGCTGGGCGCTTTCCTTTCCGGCGGGGTCGACAGCTCCTCGGTCGTGGCGCTGATGAGCGAGGCGAGCGCGGTCCCGGTAACGAGCTGCTCGATCGGCTTCGATGTCGAGAGCGTCGACGAAACGCGATATGCGCGGCAAGTGGCGGAACTCTTCGCCACCGACCATCACGAACGCATCGTATCGGCCGACCAGTTCGGAGAGATCGACCGGATCGCCGCGATCTTCGACGAGCCCTTTGCCGATGCCAGCGCCCTGCCGACCCTGCGGGTGTGCGAACTCGCCCGCGAGCACGTGACGGTCGCGCTGTCGGGCGACGGCGCGGACGAGGCCTTTGCCGGCTATCGTCGGCAGATCTTCCACGCCCGCGAGGAGCAGGCCCGCGCCGTGCTTCCGCGCGGCTTGCGCGAACCGGTGTTCGGCGCGCTCGGACGGCTTTGGCCCAAGGCCGACTGGGCGCCGCGTCCGCTGCGCGCGAAGACGACGCTGCTGTCGCTCGCCGCGAGCGGGGAAGCGGGCTATGCTCGTGCCCTGTCGATCCTCGCGCCCGAGCAGCGCGAGCGGCTCTATGGCGAGACTCTGCAGCGCGAGCGGGGTGAGTACCGCGCCGAACAGCCGTTCGAAAAGCTGATGCGGGATGCTCCTGCGCGCAGCGGACTCGACCGGGCGCAATATGCCGATCTCAAGTTCTGGCTCCCCGGCGATATCCTCACCAAAACCGACCGCACCAGCATGGCTGTGGGCCTCGAAGCGCGCGAGCCGCTGCTCGACCATCGGTTGATCGAATTCGGCGCGCGCCTGCCGCATCGTCAACGACTGCGCGGGACGACGGGCAAGTGGCTGATGAAGCACACCATGGAACGCTACCTGCCCGAAGACATACTCTACCGGCAAAAACAGGGATTCGTGACCCCGCTCTCCGAATGGTTCCGCGGCCCGCTGGCCCCAGAAGCCAGGGCGGTAGCCTCGAGTGAACTGCTGACGGGCAGCGGATGGTTCGCCCGCAAGGCACTCTCACGCCTCGCGGACGATCACATTTCGGGCCGTTCGGATCATGGGCGCGTGCTGTGGCAATTGCTGATGCTGGAGCGCTCGCTCCGGCATCTGGGACCCACGGGATAATCACGAACCACCGTCACCCCGGCCTCTGAGCCGGGGTCCCGCTTCTTTCTGGCGGAGCGCTAGGTCGCGAAGAAGAGCGGGACCCCGGATCGAGCCCGGGGTGACGAAGGGAAAAAGGTGTAACGGGCTAACGCGCGTCGACCAGCACCACTTCGGCGTCGTCGAGCGCTTCCACCACGATCTCGGTCTCGCCGGTCACGGCAATCCCGTCGCGCGGCTGTGCCTCGATGCCGTTGACCTTCACGCGGCCTTTCGGCGCGACGAGATACTGATGCCGCTCGCCCGAGGTGCTCCACATCGCCGTCTGACCGGCCGCAAGCGTCGCCGCGGCCACCTTGGCATCGGTGCGGATCGGCAAGGCATCGTCGGTCTCGGGGGTGCCGCTGGCGAGCACTTCGAAAGCGCCTTCACGACTGGCCTTGGGAAACGCGCGCTGGCCCCAGCCGGGCTCCTCGCCTGCGCGATCCGGGATGATCCAGATCTGGAACAGCGTCGTGTCCTCATCCTCGAGATTGTATTCGGCATGGGTGATACCGGTGCCCGCGCTCATCACCTGCACATCGCCAGCGGCCGTGCGGCCTTCATTGCCGAGGCTGTCGCGGTGGCTGATCGCGCCTTTGCGCACGAAGGTGACGATTTCCATGTCACGATGCGGATGCGGGGGAAAGCCGGTCTGCGCCTGTATCGTGTCGTCGTTCCACACGCGGATGCTGCCCCAGCCCATCCGGTCGGGATCGTGGTAGCCGGCGAAGCCGAAATGGTGCCGCGCGTCGAGCCAGCCGTGATTGGCATGGCCCAGCGTGGCGAAGGGTCGGATATCGATCATGCAGTGTCTCACATCGGCGGGGTGTTGACGCCGGAAGTAGCATCGATGTGGGACGCGCTTTTCCGTCTTCAAGAACGCACACGGATGTGACTGCCCCGGCGGCAGCTAGCCGAGGCCGTGGCCGCGCGCCATGTAATCGGCGCTCTGCATTTCCTTGAGGCGGCTGACGGTGCGCTCGAATTCGAAGGCGCCATCGCCTGCGGTGTAAAGGTCTTCCGGCTCTGCGGCAGCAGTGACGAACAGTTTTACGCTGTTTTCATACAGCGCATCGATCAACTTGGTGAAGCGGATTGCTTCATTGCGGTTATCGGGAGACAGGGTGGGAATGCCGACGACGATCACCGTGTGATAGGCATGCGCGATGGCAAGGTAATCGGCCGCGCCGCGGTTCTCGCCGCACAGCCGCTTGAAGCTGAACACGCCGACGCCTTTGAGGCTTTTGGGTACATGCAGCGTGCGCCCGCCGCCGAGGTCGAGCTCGGCGCTGGGGACGTGTTCAGCATCCTCGGGCTTGTAGTCGGTAAGGCGGAAGAAGGCCTCGCGCACCTGCGCGGTCGCGGCATCCCCCAGCGGGGAGTGCCATGTCGCCATGTCGCCCAGTCGGTCGAGCCGGTAATCGGTCGGCCCGTTGAGCGGCAGTACGTCCAGTTCGGCTTCCACCAGATCGATGAAGGGCAAAAACAACGAGCGATTGAGCCCGTCCTTGTAAAGATCGCGCGGCGCGCGATTGCTGGTGGTCACCACCGTCACGCCCTGGTCGCGGATCAGCGCGGTGAAGAGGCGTGCCATGATCGCGGCATCGGCAGTGTTGGTGACGACCATCTCGTCGAAGGCCAGACAGCGCACGTCCTCTGCGATATCGCGCGCAACCTTACCCGTGGGATCGCCCGGATCGCTCTCGCGCCGTGCGCGCATGCGGCGGTCGACTTCGAGCATGAATTCGTGGAAATGCGCGCGGCGTTTCTCGTCGATGCCCAGCGTCTCGACGAAAAGGTCCATCAGCATCGATTTACCGCGACCGACGCCGCCCCACATATAGAGGCCCTGGGGTCGCGCTTTCTTGGGCCGGAACAGTTGCGCCAGCAGCCCGCCGCTGGTTTCCGCTTCCAATTCCTTCTGCAGCCGGTCGAGCCGCTCGGCGGCGCGCCGCTGGTCGGGATCGGCCTGTAGTTCGCCCGCGGCGACGAGCCGCTCGTAGCGGGCGAGCATTCCGGTCATTGGGTTGCGCGGCGCTTCATCTTCTTCACGATACCGGAGAAGCTGGCGACCGTATGATCCTCCTGCACGACCGTCCCGCGCACGAAGACCATGCTGCCGGTCTCGCGGACGATTTCGCATACCGCATCGAGCGGTTCGGCGGGTTTGCCACCGCCGACGAACTGGGTCGACAGCTCCACCGTGACCGACGGCCCGGCATTGCCGGTGCCGATCGTGTGCATGGTGGTGAACAGGCTGATGTCGATCAGGGAAAGCGTGACCGCGCCGTGGATGATGCCCTGAAGGTTCTCGTGCCGCCGTTCCGGGAACATGCGCAGCCGCGCCTTCCCGTCATCGTCGACGCGGGTGATGAGCTTGCCCATCACCGCGCCGTTGAACAGGCTCTGGTCCTTCAGGTTCCAGTGCCGCCAGCCCGGATTGTCCGGGTCGGGGCCGTGTTCGAAGATTTCGTCCCGTGAAAGCAAGCCGGATCAGATCGCGCGTTCGGCGATCATCTTCTTGGTTTCGGCGATCGCCTTGGCCGGGCTCAACCCCTTGGGGCAGACATTCGCGCAGTTCATGATCGTGTGGCAGCGGTAGAGGCGGAAGGGGTCTTCAAGCTGGTCGAGCCGTTCGCCGGTCATCTCGTCGCGGCTGTCGGCCAGCCAGCGATAGGCTTGCAACAGGATCGCCGGGCCGAGGAACTTGTCGCTGTTCCACCAATAGCTGGGGCAGGCGGTCGAGCAGCAGGCGCACAGGATGCACTCGTAGAGCCCGTCGAGTTTTTCGCGCTGTTCGGGCGACTGCAAGCGTTCCTTACCGCTCGGCGTGGTCGAAACGGTCTGGAGCCAGGGGCGGATGCTGGCATATTGCGCGTAGAAATGGGTGAAGTCGGGCACGAGGTCCTTGATCACGTCCATGCTCGGCAGTGGGGTGATGCGCACCTCGCCCTTGAGGTCCTCGATCGCGGTGGTGCAGGCGAGGCCGTTCTTGCCGTTCATGTTCATCGAGCACGAACCGCAGATTCCCTCGCGGCACGAGCGGCGGAAAGTCAGCGTCGGGTCGATTTCGTTCTTAATCTTGAACAGCGCGTCGAGGACCATCGGGCCGCACTCATCGAGATCGAGCTCGAACGTATCGTAGCGCGGATTTTCGCCGCTGTCGGGATCGTAGCGGTAAATCTTGAACTTGCGGATGCGCGAACCGCCATCTGCCTTGTGGGCGCGGCTCTTGCCGGTGATCTTCGAATTCTTCGGAAGGGTGAAGGTCGCCATTACGCTTTCGGTCCTGTTTCTCTGCGCACCCCATCTAGCGGTTCACGCGAGGGGCGCAAGGCCATCTATGACGCAATTGCGGCAATGCCGTTGCCGCGGGATCGAGGGCGGCAGGCCCGCTTGAGGAGAAAGGGCCGCCGGTCACGGCAATCGCTGGAAATCCTCTTTGCGGAGAGGAACCTGCAGACCATCCCATGGGTCTATCTCGATGAGATGAATGCACAAACAACATTTCGGCGCGCTGCCGTCTTCGGCGCGAGCGGCGGTATCGGCGGGGCACTGGCCGGGACACTGGCGGATCGGGGGGTGGAGGTATGGGCGGGAAGTCGCTCCGGCTTTTGCCGCGACGAGCGGATACGCGGTTTCGCCTTCGACCTGGCCGACGAAGCCTCGATCGCGGCAATGGCTGCGGAGCTGGCGGCAACGCCGCCCGATCTCGTGATAGTGGCCAGCGGCGTTTTGACATTGGACGATGGGAAAGGCCCGGAACGCTCGTTCAAACAGATCGATGCCGATGCGATGGAAGCCGCCTTTCGGCTCAACACTATCGGGCCGGCCCTGATTGCCAAACATTTCCTGCCCCTGCTGCCGCGCAGGGACCGGGCCGTATTCGCCGCATTATCGGCGCGGGTCGGCTCGATTTCGGATAATCGACTCGGGGGCTGGCACAGCTACCGGGCAAGCAAGGCGGCTCTCAACATGCTCTTGAAGAATTTCGCCATCGAGCTCGGCCGAACGCACGAGGAGGCAGTGGTCGCGGGTTTGCATCCCGGCACTGTCGACACGCGTCTGTCCGAACCGTTCCAATCCAACCTGCCGGATGGACAACTGACAGCTGCCAACGCCGCGGCCGCGAACTTGCTCAAGGTGCTCGACGGATTGACGCCGAGAGACAGCGGAAGTGTTTTCGACTGGAAGGGTGAGGAGGTGCCAGCCTAGCACGGTTTCTACATTGGGGGGCGTGCCCGAAATCCGAGAGAGAATTTCGGCATGCATATATTGGCGGCAATCACATAGGGGCCGGTTTCAGACGTACTGTCCGGCCCGTCGGTTCAGGCCTCGGTTAAAAAACGTCGTCCTGCCGCCGTGCGATTTTCCAGATGGTAGCGGATCAGTTCACCATGGCGCGTTGCGCCGATACCCAAGCCCGTGGCGCGTTGGGGCACGCGGACATTCGGCCGCGCATTCGCTTCGATTAACATAGGGCCTCGGTCACTCGGCGCAACGTCCCAGCCAATTTGAACATGCGCAGGAAAGTGATCGCCATGCGCATCGAGGGCAAGCCGCCTGAGCGCCGGCCAGTCCGGGATCCGCCTGCCGGTAATGGGACGATCATTGGCCGGATGCCGGTCGAATTCGCCCGGTGCCGTGGCGTATCTCGCCAGTCCCAATTCGCCCGTTTCGAAATCGATGGCGGAAAAGATACCGCCGGCATGTGCGTTGTCGACGATGACGCCGGGCTGGGCCGCGAGACGGAGAACCGCCGTAACCAGTTCAGGCTTACCGCGCTCGTCGAGGATGGTGGTGATGCGTGCTGTGGGCAGGGCGTCGAGCGCGATGCCCGCAATATCGAGATGGGGCCGAAGCAGGTCCTGCGCTATCCAGCCGCCGGTCGTTTTCGTCTCTTCGAGCATCCGCAGGAAGCCGGTGGGCTCCAGATCGTCAGGCTGCGCGGCAATCAACTCGATACCCGCGCCTCCCGACCCTCTGATCGGCTTCAGCAGGAAAGGCCCGGCTTCGGGCCGTTGGAATATCTTCCATCCGTCCTTGTCAGAGCGTTCGGCAAGAACGCGGGGGTGGGGCAGGCCAGCATGCGCGCAGACGCGATAGAATTCGCCTTTGTCGGTGATTGCGGGGTCGTGATCGGTCGCCGGGTTGGCGATTGCGCGGCTCACTCCGACATGTTCGAACCGCCGCATAACGGTATCGAAGTCACTTTCGCCGCGAATGTCGTAGAGGGCGACATCGCCGGGGTCGGCAAACCGGCTGAGGCAGATCCGTACCGCCTCCAAACGGCGAGGCTTGCTCCATCCCCACTTGCGCGCGACCTTGCGCGCGCGAAGGGCGATGAAAAGCCGGAAGGCCGCATAAAACAGAGCGTTAAAGGCAATCCTCAGCGGACCTTGGCCCCGGCGCATCCGTGCGTAATAGGGATCGAGAAAAGCGGCGGAGCGAAAATCGACGATGCCCGGATAGATGGCGAAGTTCAGCCGGACGAGATCGTATAGCCGCTTCATCGATCGTCAATGGGCTGCTGAGACGAGCCCCTGGCGCCGCCAGCTTTCCGCCAGCAGTGTTTCCAGCAAGTCCGCGTGGCTGAATCCGGCCTGCGCGGCGGCCTTGGCCATGACCTTTTCGGACCACAGGTTGCAGTTCAGATTGATCTCGATGAAATTTATGTCGCCGGTCTTGAGATCGAGGCGGAATTCGATCCGGCCGTAATCGAACGGGACGAATTCGCGCGCGACCTTCTTTGCCATCGCTTCGATCTTGGGGGCGATTTCGGGATCATCGAAGCGCTTGAGGGCGGCTTTCTCGGTGTTCTGCACGAGATCGCGCTTTTCGTAATAGGTCCACAGCCGTTGCGTGTCCTCGCGCTCGTACCATAGCATCGGAAGCGCAATCGGTTCGTCGTCGATCGTAATGAAGGCACACTGGACGTCGTAACCGTCAAGATAGGGCTCGACAATGGCATCGTGCCCTTCGGTGTGGATGTGCCACACGGCGTTGGCGACTTCGGTCCAGTCGTGGGCATCGGTGATCCCCCAGCTTGCCGAAGACGCGTTGGGCTTGATAACCCATCTTCCGGCATCTTTGGCGGGAAGGCTCTTTTCCAGAACCGGTGCTCCCCGACGATAGCAGAACCACGGTGCGGTCGGCACTCCGGCATGGTCGCAGACGAGCTTCGATACCGATTTGTCGTCACCCAATCCGCGTAGAAAAGGCATGGCGCCAAGATAGGGAATGGCGTGCCTGTTGCACAGAATCGGGATCAGCATTTCGCTGTTCACGAAGCCCCCTCGATTAAGCAACGGGAACACGAAATCGACGTCCGGCTTTTCGAAGAGTACTTCATAGTGGTTGGCAAGCTCCAGATTGAGCCCCAGACCTTCCAGTGTCGTGCGTACTTCGTGGTGATATATCGCGTGATTGCCGTCTTCGGGGTGCATCCCGCCGCCGAACAGGGCGTGCTTGGCCATGAACAGTGTGCGGATGCGCTGCTTGGCTTCTTCGGGAATGCGCATAGGTTCGATGCGAGTGTTCATGTAGACCCGTTGGTGGTGGTTTTGGCGCGCCTTTAGTCGCACGGCCCCGGCTCCACCAGAACTTTGTAGCGGACAAGTTAGCACTTGCTGTGCGCGGAAATGTCGATAGCGTCGGATTGTCGCGCAATCGGAGGGACTTGCTCGGTGGGCTTGAGACAATGGTACGATCGCCACGTGATGCCCCGCCTCGTGACGGCTGCTTGCGGCCAGGAGGGGATCGAGAAGCGCCGCCGTGAAGTTATTCCGCTTGCACAGGGAAGGGTTTTCGAAATCGGCTGTGGCGGCGGGTTCAACCAGGCGCTCTACGACAGCGACAAGGTGACCAGCTTTGCGGGGATCGATCCGCATGCGAAGCTGCTTGACGGTGCGCGCTTAAGGGCGCTGGCGAAGGGCTGGGAAACCGACATTCGTCAAGGGGTAGGCGAAGATATACCGTTCGCCGACGGGTCTTTCGACACGGTTGTCTGTACCTACACGCTATGTTCGGTCGACGATCCCGCGCGTGTTCTTTCGGAAATCCGCCGAATTCTCGCACCGAGCGGGCAGTTGCTGTTCCTCGAGCACGGGCGTGCTCCAGATGCCGCGGTGGCGCGCTGGCAGGAACGGATAGAGCCGGTGTGGAGCCCGCTGGCCGGGGGATGCCACCTTAGCAGACCGATCGGCGCGTCGCTGCGCGGGGCGGGATTCGCGGTGGAGCCGCTGGGTCAGGCCTATCTGAAAAAAGCCCCCAGGATCATGGGCTGGATGGAATGGGGCGTGGCGCGCAAAGCCTGAGGGTCGGCGAACGGTTTTCGGTCCGCCAACCCTCTAATCGACCTATTCGTCGCCAAAAGTGCGCTGCCACCAGCCGCGCTTGGGCTTGGCGGGTTTGCCTGGTTCGGGGCTTTCCTCGGCCGCAGGCTCTGCCGCTGCCGCGTCGGGCTGGGGCGCCGGTTCGGGCTCGGGTACCGGTTCCGGCTGCGGCGCCGGTTCGGCTGACTTTTCCGCCGGAGCTTCGGCTACGGGCTTCTTCTTGCGCGGTGCGCGCTTCTTGGGCTTGGGTTTTTCTTCCGCCTCGGCTGCAGCTTCCGCAGTTTCGGGTGAGTCCTCGGGACCGGCGACTACCGCCATGTCCTCGACAACCGCTTCGGAAACCTCCTCAAGCTTCTCAGCGTCTTCCGCAGTGACCTCGTCGGAATTCTTACCGCGTCCGCGTCCACCCCGGCGGCGGCCCCCACGGCGACGGCGCTTCTTGGGTTTGTCTTCGCCGCTTTCGTCATCATCGCCATCGTCGTTTTCCATGTCGTCAGCGAGATCGTCGGCGTCGTCCTGATCGCCGTCGTCATCGCGCTGGCGGTTCTTGTTGCGACCGCGACCACCGCGGCGCCGGCGGCGCTTCTTGCGCTGACGACCGTCACCATCGCCGTCACCATCGTCGTCTTCGGCTTCCTCGACGATGTCCTCGTCTTCCTCATCGTCGACGATGAGGTCGAATCTCGGGGCGTCCTTGGGCTTGGGGCCGTGGCTCGACACGGTCATCTTCGCACCTTCGTCCTCGCCCTCGGGGACGACTTCGACGGTTACGTGATAGCGCTGCTCGATTTCCATTAGGTCGGCGCGCTTTTCGTTGAGCAGATAAATCGCCGCTTCGGTGCTGGCACCGAGGCGGATGGTCGAACCCTTGCCCTTGGCCGCCTCGTCCTCGATCAGGCGCAGCGCGGAAAGGCCCGCGCTCGATGCGGTGCGGACAAGACCGGTGCCATCGCAGTGCGGGCAGTCGCGCGTGGTCGCCTCGAGCACGCCGGTGCGCAGGCGTTGGCGGCTCATTTCCATGAGGCCGAAGGAACTGATGCGGCCGACCTGGATGCGCGCGCGGTCGTTCTTGAGCGCTTCCTTCATCGCCTTCTCGACCTTGCGGGTGTTGGAGTGGTGCTCCTGATCGATAAAGTCGATGACGACGAGGCCAGCCATATCGCGCAGGCGCAGTTGGCGGGCGATCTCGCGCGCTGCTTCGAGATTCGTGTGCAGCGCGGTCTGCTCGATATTGTGCTCCTTGGTGGAGCGGCCCGAGTTGATATCGATCGACACCAGCGCTTCGGTCGGATTGATGACCAGATAGCCGCCCGATTTGAGCTGGACCACCGGATCGTACATCGCCTTGAGCTGATCTTCCGCACCGTAGCGCTGGAACAGTGGCACGGGGTCCGAATACTGCTTCACGCGCCGGGCATGGCTGGGCATCAGCAGCTTCATGAATTGCTTGGCCGATTTATAGCCATCCTCGCCCTCGACGATGACTTCCTCGATCTCGCGATTGTAGATGTCGCGGATGGCCCGTTTGATCAGATCGCTGTCCGAGTGGATCAAGGCAGGTGCCGAGGATGAGAGGGTGCGTTCGCGGATTTCGTCCCATAGCCGGGCGAGATAATCGAAGTCGCGCTTGATTTCGGTCTTGGTGCGGCTGAGGCCGGCGGTGCGCACGATCAAGCCCATGGTGCGCGGAAGGCTGAGAGCGGAGACGACCTGCTTGAGCCGTTTGCGGTCCGAAGCGCTCGAAATCTTGCGCGAAATGCCGCCGCCATGGCTGCTGTTGGGCATCAGGACCGTATAGCGGCCCGCAAGGCTGAGATAGGTCGTCAGCGCGGCGCCCTTGTTCCCGCGTTCTTCCTTGACGACCTGCACGAGCAGGACCTGGCGGCGCTGGATGACATCCTGGATCTTGTAGCGGCGACGCAGCGCCATGCGCTTGGCGCGCGCTTCGTCCACTTCCTTGGCCCGCGCGCGACCCTTGCCCTGGCGGCGATTGCGTCCGCGACGACCCCGGTCGCGCCCTTTGGGCCGTTCATCATCTTCGTCGATGCCTTCGTCTTCATCGGAGTCTTCATCGTCCGACTCGTCATCGTCCGACTCGTCATCGTCCTCGCGGTCGAGATGACCTTCCTCGATGGTAGCGACGTCGTCCTTATCGGATGTATCGACTTCCTCCAGCCCGTCTTCGGCCAGATCTTCGGCCAGCGCCTCGGCGCTTTCGTCATCGGCGTCGTATTCCTCGCCCGGCATTTCGCCGCGCTGCTCTTCCTCGTCGCGCAGGCGCTGCTCTTCCTCCGCAGCCTCGGCCTCCGCGGCCAGCAAGGCTTCGCGATCTTCCTTGGGAATCTGATAATAGTCGGGATGGATTTCACTGAAGGCGAGGAAACCGTGGCGATTACCGCCGAAATCGACAAAAGCGGCTTGCAGCGAGGGTTCGACCCGCGTGACTTTCGCCAGATAGATATTGCCTTTTATCTGCTTGTGATCGGCAGATTCGAAATCGAACTCCTCAATCCGATTGCCTTTGAGTACCGCCACCCGGGTTTCTTCCTGGTGGCGCGCATCGATAAGCATGCGCGTTGCCATTGATATTTCTCCAGCCGCGTCGGGGCAGGGCGAACCCTGCGTTTGCGCGGCGCATTACGTTGGAAATTCCGCGGCCCTGTCTGGGCATCGCGGTGTTTGCTAACCGGCCGTGTTCGCTCTGTAGGAAAGGCCGGGTATTCGTGACTGCGGGAGTAGCCCTGCGCATATTGGGCGCTGTCCGGCCCGACACGGCGGCATAGGCGGGAGCCTGTGCTGCTGTCGTCGGGGAAAAACGGGCCATGTCCGGCATCAACCTGTATTGTCTTGGGCCGTGACGGCTCTTGCCGCTATAGCCTGAAAAAGAACGGTTTTTCACGGTGACCCTCTTCGTCGCGGAATATTCGCGCCGATCGGAGGCATCGGAAAACCGGTACGATGTCGCTAGCACCGTGGGTTTCGCACGGCAACCATATTGCGTGATTGGATAACAAGGTCATAACCATGCGGGCGATGTCGATCCGTGCGCAAATCATTTTGCTGCTGCTGTTGCCAGTGGCCTTGTGCGCAGCGCTTATTGCCACGGCCCAGCGGATTCCCGTACCCGCAATCGGCAGGGAATACGTTCTGCGGGTCGAACTTCCTCAGGCGGATGTTCCTGCGGCTCTACCGCAAATCGCGGGCCGGGAGGGTCTGCCCTTGGTGGTCATCGACCCCGGGCACGGGGGGCACGATCCGGGCGCATCGGGCCAGGGCTATCGCGAAAAGACCGTGGTGCTCGGCCTTGCCCGGGCTTTGCGCGACGAGCTTGAGCGGGAAGGAACCGTTCGCGTGGCACTGACCCGCGACGACGATCGCTATCTCCTTCACGCCGAAAGGATCGATATCGCGCGCCGCCTTGACGCGGATCTGTTTTTGTCCATCCATGCCGACAGCGCGGGCGATGCGGCCGAAGTAACCGGAGCGAGCATTTATACCCTCTCCAATGCGGCATCGAGCGAAGCGGCGGCGCGGTTTGCCGCGCGCGAGAATGCTTCCGACCGACTCAACGGCATCGACCTGGGGGGGCAGAGCGACACCGTGAGCACCATCCTCGTGGAGCTGTCGCAGCGGCGCACACAGGAACAATCGGATGAGTTCGCGCGACTGATCCGCCGCGAGGGGGAAGGTGCGATCCGCTTTCATCCCAGATCGCGCCACTCCGCAGCGCTCAAGGTGCTGCGCGCACCCGACGTACCCTCGGTTCTGTTCGAGAGCGGTTTCATAACCAACGAGGCCGATGCCCAGCGGCTTACATCCGTCGAAGGCCGCGCGCGTTTCGCCAAGGTGATGGCGCGCGCGATCCGCATCTATTTCGCGCGGCAGCAAGAAAGCTGACATCAGAACACTGTTCGTTCTGGCGATTTGCGGAAATGGCGTGCTAGAGGCTCGTGCAAGATCATGTCCGACGAACCCTCCCTGACCTATTACCGCTACCGCATCAGCCGCGATCCGAAGCGTCTGGTGGCGTGGTTCACCGATAATTGGGCGCATAACCGCAAGTTGCGTGCCGCGAGCTATATAGGGGGCTTCGCGGTTGTCACGCTGGTGCTGGCCTGGGCCACGCTCGGCCGCAATCTGCCCGATGCCGAATCGCTGCTCGAATACGAAACACCGCTACCCACCGTGGTACGCGGCATCGATGGCGAGATCGTTCATACCTATGCCCGCGAACGCCGGGTGCAGTTGCAATATGTGGATTTCCCGGAGCGGCTGATCGAGGCTTATCTTTCGGCCGAGGACAAGACCTTCTTCAGCCACGGCGGCGTCGACATCACCGGCACTGCCAACGCCGTGATCGATTATGCCACCAAATTCGGATCGGGCGAACGCGCGGTCGGGGGCTCGACTATTACCCAGCAGGTCGCGAAGAACCTGCTGCTGGGCGACGAATATTCGGTTACCCGCAAGCTGAAGGAAATGATCCTCGCCACGCGCATCGAAAGCGTGCTGACCAAGCAGGAGATTCTGGAGCTTTATCTCAACGAAATTCCGCTCGGTCGTCGCAGCTTTGGCGTACAGGCAGCCGCGCGCGCCTATTTCGACAAGGATGTCGGCGATCTCGACCTGCACGAGATGGCCTTTCTTGCGATCCTGCCCAAGGCGCCTGAACGTTATGGACGCGAGCGCCATCGCGACCTGGCGCTTGTTCGCCGAAATTTCGTGCTGGATCAGATGGTAGCCAACGGTTTCATCAGAGCGGACGAAGGGGCGGCGGCAAAGCGGTTGGACCTCGGGCTCGTGCGGCAGCGTAGCGAACGTTCCGCTGATGCGGGGTACTTTCTCGAGGAAGTGCGCCGCCAACTGATCGAGAAATTCGGAGAAACCGCCGACGATGGTCGCAACAGCGTCTATTCGGGGGGGCTATGGGTACGTACCTCGCTCGACACCGAGCTGCAGGATGCGGCCCGCGATGCGCTGCGCGCGCAGCTCCTCAGCTATCATGGCAACCGAGGTTTCACTGGCCCGATCGCGACGCTCAATCCGGATAATGGCGATCTGACAGCGCAGCTCGCGTCGTCCAATATCTCGATAAACTACGAGGATTGGCGTATCGGGGTGGTGACAGCGCCCGGGCGTGTCGGCTTCACCGATGGCGAGGAGCACACCTTGTCGGGAGGGCCGTCGACACTCAAGGTCGGCGATGTGGTCGCTACCGTGAAATCGGGCAATGGTTACGCGATCCGCGGTGTTCCCAAGGTGTCGGGCGCTTTCCTGGCGGAAGCGCCGCAGACGGGGCGGATCCTTGCCATGCAGGGCGGATTCGATAGTCGCCTGGGCAGCTTCAACCGGGCCACACAGGCGCTGCGACAGCCCGGCTCGACGATCAAGCCGTTCGTCTACGCCGCGGCGTTGGATCAGGGGATGACCCCGGCGACCCAGGTGCCCGACCAGACCTTCTGCGTCTGGCAGGGGGCAAATCTCGGCGAGAAATGCTTCCGCAACTTCGGTGGCGGTGGTGGCGGAGTGCACACCATGCGCTGGGGTCTGGAGCAGAGCCGCAATCTGATGACCGTTCACATCGCCGATGACGCCGGCATGGACAATGTCATCAAAACCATCGCTCGCCTCGGCATCGGCGAATACGAGCCTTACTATTCCTTTGCCCTGGGCGCGGGGGACACAACCGTTGCGCGCATGGTCAATGCCTATGCCGCGCTGGCCAATTGGGGGCGCCAGAACGAAGGATCGGTGATCGATTATGTTCAGGATCGCGACGGAAAAGTGATCTTCCGCACCGACACCCGCGATTGTTCGGGCTGCAATATGGAAGAGTGGGACGGCCAGCCGATGCCGCGCTTCGATGTCTCGGGCCGGCAGGTGATGGACCCGCGCACCGCGTTCCAGATGGTTCACATGTTACAGGGCGTGGTGACGCGGGGCACGGCGGTGCGCCTACGCAGCCTCGATCTGCCCCTGTTCGGGAAAACCGGGACGACCAATGGCCCGACCAATGCCTGGTTTGTGGGCGGTTCGCCCGACATTATCGCGGGGATGTATGTCGGTTTCGACCAGCCGCGCAATCTGGGCGGATGGGTGCAGGGCGGCAATACCGCCGCAACCATTATGAAGCGGTTCGTCGACGCGACGAAGGATCGCTGGACGGCAGAGGATTTCATCGCTCCGCCGGGCATTCGTATGGTCAAGATCGATCGCCGCAGCGGCAAGCGTGTATTCGATGGTAGCCCCTCCGACGAACCGACCGCCGCGATCATCTGGGAAGCCTTCAAGCCGGACACGGAACCGCCGCGCTCTACTCGCTCGGACGCTATTGCGGCCAAGCGCAACGAGATCCTCGAACTGATCCGGCGTGGCAGACAAGGCGCCACCAGCGCCGCCAATAGCGGCCGAGATGACGAGCCGAGCGACTTCGTCGAGGATCAGGGCGGAATTTACTGACGCGCGCGCCTGGCGGGCGCTGCACTTTACAATCCGCCCGCGCGCATTAGGGGCAGGATCAATCCCAAGCGAAGGAATTTTCTATGCGTGCCGAAGGGCAGGCCCACATCGAACGGATCGAAGCAGCGCTTTCGCTCGTGCGGCAGTCGCTCGACTGGGAACGCGCGCTGCGCCGCCTGGAAGAACTCGATGCGCGTGTTCAGGATCCGACCTTGTGGGACGATCCCAAGCAGGCCCAGGCGATTACGCAAGAGCAGAAACGGCTCGAAACCGCGATCAACACTGTCCGCGAGATCGAAAGCGAGATGGCCGATGCCATCGAATTCGTCGAGATGGGCGAAGCCGAGGGCGACGCCGATGTCGAGCGCGAGGGCCTCGACACGCTGGCCCGTCTTGCCGAGCGGGCCGACCGCGACAAGGTCCAGGCGCTGTTGTCGGGCGAAGCGGACAGCTACGACACCTATCTTCAGATCAATGCCGGTGCAGGCGGAACGGAGAGCCAGGATTGGGCCGAAATGCTGCTGCGCATGTATGCCCGGTGGGCGGAACGGCGCGGCTTCAAGGTCGAAACGGTGGAATATGCCGCCGGAGACCAGGCCGGCATCAAGAGCGCGACCCTGCTGATCAAGGGCGAAAACGCCTATGGCTATGCGAAAACCGAAAGCGGCGTGCATCGATTGGTGCGGATCAGCCCCTACGATAGCTCCGCGCGCCGCCACACCAGCTTCAGCTCGGTGTGGGTTTATCCGGTGATCGACGACGATATCGATATCGAAATCAACCCCTCCGATCTCAAGATCGATACCTACCGCGCAAGCGGTGCGGGCGGACAGCATGTCAACACGACCGATTCGGCGGTGCGTATCACCCACCAGCCGACCGGAATCGTCGTGGCCAGCCAGAACGACCGCAGCCAGCATAAAAACCGCGCCACCGCCATGAACATGCTGAAAGCGCGTCTGTTCGAGCGCGAAATGGCGGAACGCGAAGCAGCCGCCTCAGGCGAGTATCAGGAGAAGAGCGATATCGGGTGGGGGCACCAGATCCGCTCTTACGTCCTCCAGCCATACCAGATGGTGAAGGACCTGCGCACCGGTGTACAGTCGCCGACGCCCGACGACGTGCTCGATGGTGCGCTCGACCCTTTCATTTCGGCGGCGCTGGCGCAGCGCGTAACGGGCGAGACCGTCGAGGTGGAGGACGAGGATTGAGGCGCCGGTTCGCCTTGATTTCTATCTTTGCACTGCTCGCGGCGTGCAATGGCGAGGTGATCGGCGGTGACGAAACACCGCGCTTTCCGGAACCCGATCGCCCGGTTTCCAAGGTGGGTTCCAACCAGTTTTCAACCGAAGACCAGCGCGACAGCCGAGGCGAGGCGAAAACGGTCATGGATCTCGCGCAAATCGCCGAAGGCATGACTGTGGCCGATATCGGCGCGGGCAATGGGTACTATACCGTGCGGCTTGCCGAACGGGTGGGCGAGACCGGGCGGGTTCTCGCGCAGGACATCGACAGCGCGGCGCTCAGTCGCCTTGGTCGCAGGATCGAGCGCTATCGACTGGAAAATGTATCGATCCGCCTTGGCGAATTTGCCGATCCCAAACTGCCGGCCAACAGCTTCGATCGCATTTTCATGGTTCATATGTATCACGAGATCGAACAGCCTTACGAATTTCTCTGGCGAATGTGGCCGGCCTTGCGCGATGGCGGTCAGGTGGTGGTGGTCGATATCGACCGCCCGACCGACCGCCATGGGATCGATCCCCTGCTACTGAGCTGCGAGTTCGAGGCAGCGGGGTACGAGCTGGTTGCCTTTAAGGATGCGCCCGAATTGGCCGGGTACTATGCACAGTTCAAGGCAGCCGCTACGAGGCCCAAGCCTGGAGAGATAGAGCCCTGCCGCGGCGATCGCGCTGCGCTGGGCGAGGGGGCTGAGATCCCCGGCAAGAAAGAGAAAGCATAATATATGAGTTTCAAGGGTCTCGAGCCGATCACCTATGGCGGCAAGGAAGTCTGGCCGCTGGTCGAAGGCGGCAAGGGCGTTTCGGCCACAAATCATATGAGTTCCGGCGCCTGGGCGGCCGCTGGGGGTATCGGCACGGTCAGCGCGGTCAATGCCGACAGCTATGACGAGGACGGCAACCCGATCCCGCAGGTCTATCCGCAGGCCACCCGCAAGGAGCGTTTCGAGCAGCTCGTGCGCTACGGCATCGATGGCGGCACCGAACAGGTCAAGCGCGCGCACGATATCGCGGGCGGCAAGGGCGCGATCAACATCAACGTGCTGTGGGAAATGGGTGGCGCACAGCAGGTGCTGGAGGGCATCCTCGAAAACTGCCCCGGCCTCGTGACCGGCGTCACCTGCGGCGCGGGCATGCCTTATAAGCTCGCCGAGATCGCGGCGCGGCACAATGTTCATTATTTGCCGATCATCTCCTCCGCCCGCGCCTTTCGCGCGCTGTGGAAGCGCAGCTATTCGAAGGTGCCCGAGCTGATGGCCGCCGTGGTCTATGAAGATCCCTGGCTGGCGGGCGGTCACAACGGACTGTCCAACGCCGAGGACCCGACCAAGCCGGAAGATCCCTATCCGCGTGTGAAGGCGCTGCGCGAGACGATGCGCAAGGAAGGCGTTTCGGAGGAAACCGGCATCGTCATGGCCGGTGGTGTGTGGTTCCTGCGCGAATGGGAAAACTGGATCGACAACCCCGAACTCGGCAAGGTGCTTTTCCAATTCGGCACCCGCCCGCTGCTAACGCAGGAAAGCCCGATCCCGCAGGTCTGGAAGGATATGCTGCGCACGGTCGAACCGGGCGATGTCTTGCTGCACAAGTTCAGCCCGACAGGGTTCTATTCGAGCGCGGTAAAAACGCCGTTCCTCTATGATCTGATGCACCGCAGCGAACGTCAGATTCCGATCTTCAAACGCGATGAGGAAGAGGGCACCATCCCGTTGATGGATCACGGCAAGGCGAAGTACTATTTCGTCCACCCCGGCGATCAGCGCAAAGCGCAAGCCTGGATGCATGAAGGCTTTACCGAAGCGCTCAAGACCCCCGATAGTACCGTGGTTTTCGTCACTCCCGAAAGCGCCGAGCAGATCCGGGCGGACCAGCAGGGTTGCATGGGCTGCCTGTCGCACTGCCAGTTTTCGAGCTGGAAAGATCATGACGATCACACCACCGGCCGCCTCGCCGACCCGCGCAGCTTCTGTATCCAGAAGACGCTTCAGGACATCGCCCATGGCGGTGATCCTGACGAGAACCTCGCCTTCGCCGGTCACGCGGCCTACCGATTCAAGCAGGACCCGTTCTACTCGAACAACTTCACCCCGACGGTGAAGGAACTGGTCGATCGGATATTGACGGGGGATTAGGCGGCGCTCAGCGCCACAACTGCATCGCTCGGATCGCTTCGGGCATCCGGGCATCGCTGTCGGGGCGCGAAAGAACCCGCTCGACCAGCTTCCATTTGCGCTTGATCTTCGATTTCTGCCAGAGGTCGACGACCCAGCTATCGCCGTTCCAGTGATGATCGCCGATCGTGGCTTCGAGGCCCAGCCGCGTCGCGAAGACCGCTACCGGGCCGTGGCGACGGACATAGACCTCGTCGAAACGGTATCCGGTGCAGCGAAAACGCGTTGTCGCCGCCTCGAGCCAGCTCGCGCGATCGAGGATGGTCGGCTTTTCCGAACCCAGCAGAAAGATGAAATCGCGCGCGGCGATGGCCTTCATCTGATTGCGATCGCGCTGCATCCATGCACGCATCCAAAGATGTTCGAGAGCTTCTATCTTGGCCGAGAATTCATCCATGAGAGCAGCGCTTACATCATGGCGCGGGGCGGGCAAGACTTCTCAACCCAGCCCGGTCAGTACCTGGTCGGGCGGCCGGTGACCGTCGGCCCACATACGGATATTGGCGATAACCTTGAGGCCGCTCTCCTCGCGGCCCTCGCGCGTCGCGCTGCCGATGTGGGGCAGCGTCATTACGTTGGGATGGCGGATCAGGCGGCGGTCGACATTGGGTTCGTCCGGATAGACGTCGAGCCCCGCCCCCGCGAGCTTGCCGCTCTCCAGCGCCGCGATCAGCGCATCCTGGTCGACAAGATCGCCGCGCGCCGTGTTGATGAGGCTCGCGCCGTTCTTCATCAGGTCGATCCGCCGTGCATCGATCATATGGTGCGTATTCGGCCCGGCAGGACAATGAAGGGTGAGAATATCGGCCTTTCCCATCAATTCGTCGAGGCTTTCGACCCAGCGGGCGTGGAACATGCGCTCCACCGCTTCGGGCAGGCGCTTGCGGTTGTGATAGGCGATTTCGAGCCCGAAGGCGCGCGCGCGGTGTGCCACCGCCTGCCCGATGCGCCCCATGCCGACGATACCCAGCACCTTGCCCGCCAGCTTGGTGCCGAGCAACGCGGTCGGCGTCCATCCGGTCCACTTTCCGCTGCGGATCAATTCCACACCCTCGCGAATGCGGCGGGGAACTCCGATGATCCCGGCCATGGTGAGATCGGCGGTATCGTCGGTGAACACGCCCGGCGTATTGGACACGATGATGTGCCGGTCGGCAGCGGCATTCAGATCGATGTGCTCGGTCCCGGCACCGAAATTGGCGATCAGACCGAGATCTTCACCGGCACTTGCAATCATGTCCGCATCGATCAGGTCGGTGACGGTAGGGACCAGCACGTCGCAATCCTGCATCGCCTCGATCAGTTGCTCGCGCTCGAGCGGCACATCCTCCGGGTTGAGGCGCACGTCGAATAGCTCGCCCATTCGGTCCTCGACACTTGGCATCAGGTGGCGTGTGACGAACACGCGCGGGGTGCGGTCGAGGCGTTTGGCGGGGCGGATATCGGAACGTTCCATGCGGGAACGATCGCTAGGACGCGGGGAGGGGAGCGGTCAAGGATTCGGATGCGCGAAGAGCGTTGACTGTTCACGGTCTATAGTCGATTCAGCTGGCCATGTTTACGCGCCTTTTCATACTTTTCCTTCTGTTCGTTGGCCTGGCTGGGCCGGGCCACGCACAGGATCGCGAAGTGCCCTATTGGGCAAGTATCCGGGCCAGCGTGCTCAACATGCGCGTGGGTCCGAGCGCCGATTACAAGATCGACTGGGTTTATCGCCGCCCCGGCCTGCCGGTAAAAGTCCTGCGCCTTATGGAGGGCTGGCGACTGATCGAAGACCCGGATGGCGCGCGGGGCTGGGTGGTTGCCCGCCTGTTGAGTCCGGAGCGCGCGGCGATCGTTACCGGCGAGGGCCTGGCGGATATGCGCGCGGATGGGAATGACGGCGCGGCACTCAAATGGCGAGTCGAGCCCGGCGTGGTCGGGGCATTGGGCGATTGCGCCGATGAATGGTGCGAGTTTGTTGTCGGAAACCGCCAGGGCTTTGTTCGCGAATCGCGCCTGTGGGGTGCCGGCGAGCCGTAGCGCTGCTTCTACAGGCTATTCCGCCGGATCCGCCTCGGTCGTTGCCGGTGGGGCTGTGTCGGCACGGTCCGGATCGAGCTTGCGCACGGTCGACTGGACCGTGCCGTCCGCGTCTTGCATTTCGAAGGCTCCGTCTTCGCCCGGTTCGCCGCCCGAATAGCATTCTTCGCCCAGTTGGCCTTCGGGATCGAAGCACATTCGGCCATTCTCGCCGATGCGCCATGCTCCGCCACCGGTGCGCGCACCCTCGGGGGTGGTTTCGACATAAGTGCCATCGGCATTGATCGTCTGCAGGACAACGGTCCCATCGGCCATGGCAATCTCGTAAGTGCCCGAGATATCACCCATAGCGGTACTGTCGAGCTCCGCTTCGACCGGTTCGATCGCTTCGTCCGTGTCCTCGGCCCCCCCGCAGGCGGCCAGTGCCGCACTGGCCGCCGCGAGGAAAAATATGGTCTTCATGGCAAACTCCCTGTCCCTGTAGCTGGCGCGTTCGGGCAGGGAGGCTGCCCGCCGCATCAAACGAGTTCG
This sequence comes from Erythrobacter sp. SN021, assembly GCF_021864455.1. Lineage (NCBI taxonomy): Bacteria > Pseudomonadati > Pseudomonadota > Alphaproteobacteria > Sphingomonadales > Erythrobacteraceae > Erythrobacter > Erythrobacter sp. SN021. The sequence goes on along the minus strand of NZ_JAKKUW010000001.1, from coordinate 358,476 downwards.
ACCGCCACGGCGGTTGCCTCGCCGCCGCCAATGCACAGCGACGCAATACCACGTTTCTTACCCTGGTTCTTGAGCGCGTTGAGCAGTGTCACGATGATACGCGTACCGCTGGCACCGATCGGGTGGCCGAGCGCGGTGCCGCCGCCGTTCACGTTGATCTTTTCATGCGGGATGCCGATGTCGCGCATGGCGAACATGGCCACGCAGGCGAAGGCCTCGTTCACTTCCCACAGGTCGACCTCGTCGGCAGACCAGCCCGCCTTGTCGAGCACTTTCTCGATAGCGCCGATCGGGGCAATTGTGAATTCCGAAGGCTCCTGTGCGTGGGCGGCCATGGCGACGATCTTGGCGACCGGCTCCTGCCCGTTCTCCTTCGCAACGCTCTCGCGCGTCAGCACCACGGCCGCCGCGCCATCCGAGATCGACGAGGAGGTCGCTGCGGTAATCGTACCGTCCTTGGCGAAGGCCGGGCGCAGCTGCGGGATTTTGTCGGGGCGACCCTTGCCGGGCTGCTCGTCATGCTCAACCGTTACATCGCCCTTGCGGGTGGAGAAGGTGACCGGCACGACTTCACCATCGAAGGCGCCGCTTTCGATCGCGGCATTGGCGCGGCGGAGCGATTCGATCGAGTAATCGTCCATCTCCTCGCGCGTCATCTGGTAATCATTGGCGGTGTCCTGGGCGAAGGTGCCCATCGCGCGGCCTTCCTCATAAGCGTCTTCGAGACCGTCGAGGAACATGTGGTCGTAGGTCGTGTCATGGCCGAGCCGTGCGCCCGAGCGGTGCTTCTTGAGCAGGTAAGGCGCGTTGGTCATGCTTTCCATGCCGCCCGCGACGACATAGTCGATCGTGCCGCTGGCAAGCGCTTCTGCCCCCATGATCACCGTCTGCATGCCGCTGCCGCAGACCTTGTTGACCGTGGTCGCCTGAACCGATTTGGGCAGGCCTGCCTTGATCGAGGCCTGACGGGCAGGGGCCTGGCCGAGACCCGCGGGCAGCACGCAGCCCATATAAGTGCGGTCGAACTTGTCGGGCGCGACGCCCGAACGTTCGACTGCCGCCTTGACCGCCGTCGCCCCGAGATCGGTTGCCGAGACATCGGCGAGGGCGCCCTGCATGCCGCCCATCGGAGTACGGGCGTAGGACAGGATGACGACGGGATCGGATGCGCTGAACTGGGTCATGCTTGTGCTGGTCCTTCTGTTCTGGAATATCGGTTGCCGAAGGCGACCTATCTGGCTGCCCAACATCCTAGTGCTGCATTGCAGCAAGATCAAACGGAGAGAGCAATGGCGGACGAACGGAAAAGCGAAATGGAAGCCGTGATGCGCAAGCAGCGGGCCGCCCACCACCAGATGCGCCCCGAGCCGATGGCGCTGCGCAAGGACCGGATCGAGCGCGCAATGAAGCTGCTCACGGACCATGGCGAGGACCTGTGCAAGGTGATGGCCGCCGATTTCGGCAACCGCTCGCCCCACCAGTCGATGATTACCGACATCGCGGGGACCGTTAAGTTCGGCAGATATTGCCTCAAACACATGGACAAGTGGGCGAGGGCGGAAAAACGCCATGTCCAGTTCCCGCTCGGCCTGCTCGGCGCGAAGGCCGAGGTGCGCTACGAACCCAAGGGTGTCGTCGGGATCCTCAGCCCGTGGAACTTCCCGGTAAATCTTGCCTTTGGCCCGCTGATGCAGATTTTCGCTGCCGGCAATCGCGCAATGATCAAGCCGAGCGAATTCACCGAGAAAACCAGCCTGCTGACCAAGGAACTGGTGGAAGAGTATTTCACCCCCGACGAGTGTGCGGTCTTCACCGGCGGCCCCGAAGTTGCGGCGGCTTTCAGCGAGCTGCCCTTCGATCACCTGATCTTTACCGGCTCGACCGCCACAGGTCGCAAGGTCATGGAAGCAGCGGCGAAGAACCTCGTGCCCGTCACGCTCGAACTCGGCGGCAAGTCGCCGGTCTTCATGGGCGAAAGTGCCGATTTCGCCAAGGCGGGCGAACGCGTTGCGCTGGGCAAGATGCTGAATGCGGGTCAGATCTGCCTCGCACCCGACTACCTGTACGTCCCCGAAAGCAAGCAGGACGAGGCGATTCATGGCGTGTGGCAGGGCACCGCCAACATGTATCCGACGCTGCTCGACAACGAAGACTATGCCAGCGTCGTGACCGATCGCCACTTCGACCGTCTGCAGGAACTGGTGGCCGATGCGCGCGACAAGGGGGCGGAGGTGATCGAGGTCAATCCGGGTAACGAGGATTTCGGGGGCACCAACGCCCGAAAGATGCCGTTGACGATCCTCAAGAACGTCACCGAGGACATGAAGGCGATGCAGGAGGAGATTTTCGGCCCCGTCCTGCCGGTGAAGACCTACGGTCATATCGATGAAGCCATCGAATATGTGAACGAGCACGATCGTCCGCTAGGGCTGTATTATTTTGGCCAGGATTCGGACGAGCGCGAGAAGGTTCTGAACAAGACGATCAGCGGCGGTGTGACCGTGAACGACGTGATTTTCCACGTTTCGATGGAAGATCTGCCGTTCGGCGGTGTCGGCCCCTCTGGCATGGGCAGCTACCACGGCGTGGAGGGCTTCCGCGAATTCAGCCATGCGCGCAGCGTCTATACTCAGCCCAAGATCGACGTAGCCAAGCTGGGCGGGTTCAAGCCGCCCTATGGTCCGGCGACGGAAAAAGCCGTCAAGACGATGATGAGATAGCGATAATGGAGGCCCTTGCCTTCGGGCGGGGCCTCCAACTGGGGAGCATAGCGGTTTGTGCAGGAATTGGGCCATCCGCACCCTTGCACCATACGGGCGAGCGGCCTAGAGGCGGGCGCGAACCAAGCCCGACGCCTAGGAATCATTCGTGGTCGACCTCGAACAATACCTGCCCATCCTGATCTTCCTGTTCATCGCTGTGGGCCTCTCGGCGCTTTTCGTGTTCCTGCCGATGGGCGTTTCGCGCCTCACGGGCGCTCACAAACCCGATGCGGAAAAGCTCAGCGAGTATGAATGCGGCTTCCCGGCGTTCGAAGAGCCGCGCAGCCAATTCGATGTGAAATTCTATCTCGTCGCGATCAGCTTTCTGCTATTCGACTTGGAGGCTTCCTTTCTCTTTCCATGGGCGGTGAGCCTCGAATACACCGGGTGGACCGGTTGGATCGCCATGATGATCTTCCTGGGCATCCTGGCTATCGGCCTGGCCTATGAATGGAAGATGGGCGCGCTGGACTGGGACTGACATGAGCACTTCTACCATCATCACCCCGCCTCAGAGCGTCCCCGCCGCGCAAGGCGGCGAGGTGCGCCAGCCCGATGCGGATTATTTCAACGCCCTACAGACCGAAGTGAACGACAAGGGGTTCCTCGTCACTTCGACCGAGGATCTGTTCCAATGGGCGCGGACCGGATCGCTGTGGTGGATGACCTTCGGCCTTGCCTGCTGCGCGGTGGAGATGATCCACGTCAACATGCCGCGCTACGATATGGAGCGTTTCGGCGTCGCGCCGCGTGCCTCGCCGCGGCAGTCGGATGTGATGATCGTCGCCGGCACACTGTGCAACAAAATGGCTCCGGCGCTGCGCAAGGTTTACGACCAGATGTCGGAACCGAAATACGTCATCTCGATGGGGAGCTGCGCCAATGGCGGCGGCTATTACCATTACAGCTATTCGGTGGTGCGTGGCTGCGACCGCATCGTGCCGGTGGACATCTACGTTCCGGGTTGCCCTCCGACTGCCGAGGCGTTGCTCTACGGCGTGATGCAGCTGCAGCGGAAAATCCGCCGCGTGGGCACGATCGAAAGGTAAGTGGCGATGGCAGTGTTACATTCCGCGCCCCGGTTCACGCAGATCGACGGGCTCAAGGCGACGCTTACGCAGGCCCTCGGCGATCATCTGGTCGAGGCGGATGAAGAGCACGGCGAGCTGTTGCTCACCGTGAAGCGCGACAGCATCGAGGATGCGCTGCGCATCCTGCGTGACGATCACGCCTATCAGCAGCTGATGGAAATCGCGGGGGTTGACTATCCCAGCCGCGCCGAGCGGTTCGAAGTGGTTTATATGCTGCTTTCGCTCACCAGCAACAACCGCATCATGGTGAAGTGTTCGGCAAGCGAGGATACGCCCGTTCCGACCGTCACCACCCTCTGGCCGAACGCAGGCTGGCTCGAGCGCGAAGTATTCGACATGTATGGTGTGCTGTTCTCGGGCAATACCGATCTGCGCCGTATCCTGACCGATTACGGCTTCGAAGGGCATCCCTTCCGCAAGGATTTCCCGCTGACCGGCTATCACGAGTTGCGCTATTCGGAAGACGAGAAGCGCGTCGTCTACGAGCCGGTCGAACTCGCCCAGGATTTGCGTCAGTTCGATTTCATGAGTCCGTGGGAAGGTGCCGATTACGTGCTGCCGGGCGACGAGAAAGCGGACACGCCGCCGGTCGACGATCCCAAGACCACCGAAAGCCCAAAACAGACGGGCGCGGGAGCCAAGGCCGATGCCAAGGCTGCCGAAAAGGTAAGCGCCGACGCTCCGGCCGAGAAAGATGGCGGCAAGAACCCTCCGGCGCCCGAGCCGACAGAAGACGAGCCCGCCCGTTCCGAGCGCAAGGGCAAAACGACAGACACTGCCGAGGCCACCGAGCCGAAGAAGAAGGATAAGAAATGATGCGTCGTCTTTTTCTTCCCCTTGCGGTTCTCGCCTTGGCAGCCTGTTCCTCGGAACCTGCCGAGCAGGAAGATGCCGACGGATTCGCCGATCGAATTGGCCAGGGTGGCGAGACATCCGAGGTGGCCAAGGCCGACCCTGATGCTCCAAACACTGCCGTGCCGGTGCCTCCCGCTGGCGCCGATCTGACCGCGCTCCAGCAGCTCGGTGACATTGGCGGCGTCGATCTCGGTCCGCGCGATGGCGGGTGTACGCTGATGGTCGGCAGTGAAGAGATGCTGATTGCCGCCGGTATGCGCGATAAGGCGCTTCCCGGTAAGGCTGTGGTTCGGCTTGGCGGAAGCCTGATCGTCGTCGATGCCGATATGGGTGGTCTCGACGCCATCAGGACCGGGACAACCTTCAATGGGGAAGGTTTCGCCATCACCGTGACCCCGGCAGCGGGCGAGCAGCAGAGCCGCCCGGCCAACGTCACGGTGCGCGATGCGGCGGGCAAAACCCAATCCTATAGCGGTAACTGGATCTGCGCATGAGCCACGCCATGCATCTTGAAGAATCGCCCACCACCGGCGACGAGGTGATCACCAATTACACGATCAACTTCGGGCCTCAGCACCCTGCGGCGCACGGCGTGCTGCGCATGGTCATGGAGCTCGACGGCGAGATCATCGAGAGGATCGATCCGCATGTCGGCCTGCTCCACCGCGGCACCGAAAAGCTGATCGAACACAAGACCTATCTGCAGGCGCTCCCCTATTTCGACCGGCTCGACTATTGTTCGCCGCTGGCGCAGGAATACAGCTATGTCCTCGCGATCGAGAAGCTGCTCAATGTCGAAGTGCCCGAACGCGGGCAGTATCTGCGCGTTCTGTTCGCCGAGCTGACCCGCATCTGCAACCACATGCTCAATATCGGTGCCCACGTCATGGACGTCGGCGCGATGACGCCGAACCTGTGGGTGTTCGAGCTGCGCGAAGACTGCATGAACTTCTTCGAGCGGGCTTCGGGTGCGCGCATGCACAGCGCCTGGTTCCGCCCCGGCGGCGTCCATCAGGACGTGCCCGAAAAGCTGCTGGTCGATATCGGCAACTGGGTCGATGGTCGGCTCCAGGAATTGTTCGGCGATGCAATGAGCCTCGTGCTCGACAACCGCATCTTCAAGCAGCGCAACGTCGATATCGCCGTTGTGAGCAAGGACGACGCGGTGGCCTGGGGTTTCTCCGGCCCGATGATCCGCGCCGCGGGTATCCCATGGGACCTGCGCAAGTCGCAGCCCTATGATGTTTACGACCGGATGGAGTTCGATATTCCCGTCGGCACCAATTCGGACTGTTACGACCGCTTCGTGGTGCGCGTGAAGGAAGTTTACGAGAGCGCGAAGATCATCAAGCAGTGCCTGCGCGATATGCCGTCCGGCCCGATCGCCAGCGACGACCGCAAGGTTTCGCCGCCCAAGCGCGCCGAGATGAAGCAGTCGATGGAAGCGCTGATCCACCACTTCAAGCTCTATACCGAGGGCTTCCACGTGCCAGCGGGCGAAGTCTACGTCGCCACCGAAAGCCCCAAGGGCGAATTCGGCGTCTACCTCGTCAGCGACGGGTCGAATAAACCCTATCGCTGCAAGATCCGTCCGACGGCCTTCAGCCATTTGCAAGCAATGGACTTCATGTCGAAGGGCCATATGCTGCCCGACGCAACTGCCATCCTAGGCGCCATCGACGTCGTGTTCGGGGAGTGTGACCGCTAATGGCGCGCGAACTGTTCATCTTTGTCGCGGCATTCGCGGCCTTTGCTTCGGCGGTTGCGGCTTACCTTGCCGCCTTCCACGGCGAAGCTTCGCTCAAGGAAATTCTCTCGACGGCCTTCGCCGCCGTCATCGGTCTCTATGTGGGCCGCTATGTCGAACGCAGGTTGATCAATGGCTGACCGTTCCCCCGCACCCGATACTCCCGAACTGCGCGAGCGCTGGGGTGCTTTCGAGTTCACCGAAAGCTACCGCGAGCGCGCCGACACTGCGATTGCGCGCTATCCCGAAGGGCGCCAGCGCTCGGCGGTGATGCCGCTGCTCGACTTGGCCCAGCGCCAAGTGGGCGAGGAAACCGATACGCAGGGCTGGCTGCCGCTGCCGGTGATCGAATATGTCGCCGACTATCTCGACATGCCGGTCATCCGCGTGCTCGAAGTCGCCAGCTTCTATTTCATGTACAATTTGAAGCCCGTGGGTAAGTACCACGTGCAGGTCTGCGGCACGACGCCGTGCATGCTGCGCGGTTCGGACGGTCTGTTCGAAACCTGCAAGAAGCGCGGCATGAAGAAGGGGCATGTCTCCGAAGACGGTCTCTGGACCCTCACCGAAGTCGAATGCATGGGCAATTGCGCCACCGCGCCGATGGTCCAGATCAACGACGACAATTACGAGGATCTCACGCCCGAGCGCCTCGATGCCATCCTTGACGAACTGGCCGCAGGCAAGCAACCCAAGACCGGCACCCAGATCGAAGGCAAGCGCACCAGCGAGCCCGAAGGCGGCCCGACCACGCTGAAGGAAATGGTCGACGCCAACCACGATTACCGGAAGGACTGGTGATGAGCATTGCCACCATCCTGATCGCGCTGGTTCTCGGCTTCATCGCCTGGAAGGTGCTCGTCGGCCTCGTGAAATTCGGTGTGCTCGCGGTTATCGCGGTCGCCGCTATCTATTTCCTCTCGCAAGGGGGTGCATTCTGATGCTTGCCGACAAGGATCGCATCTTCACCAACCTCTACGGCTTCCAGGACTGGGGCCTGAAGGCAGCGCAGCAGCGCGGCGACTGGGACGACACCAAGTCGCTGATCGCGCGCGGTCACGATACTATCATCGAGGAAGTGAAGGCCTCGGGCCTTCGCGGGCGCGGCGGCGCAGGCTTCCCGACCGGCCTCAAATGGTCGTTCATGCCGAAGGAATCGAAGGACGGCCGTCCCAGCTTTCTCGTCATCAATGCCGACGAATCCGAACCCGGCTCGTGCAAGGACCGCGAGATCATCCGCCACGATCCGCACAAGCTGATCGAAGGCGCGCTGGTCGCGGGCTACGCGATGCGGGCGAGGGCCGCCTATATCTACATTCGCGGCGAATACATCCGTGAGGCCGAAACGCTGCAGGCGGCGATCGACGAGGCTTATGACGCCGGGCTGATCGGCAAGAACGCGGCGAAGTCGGGCTACGATTTCGACGTCTTCCTGCATCGTGGCGCAGGCGCCTACATCTGCGGCGAAGAAACCGCGATGATCGAAAGCCTCGAAGGCAAGAAAGGCCAGCCGCGCCTCAAACCGCCGTTCCCGGCAGGCGCGGGCCTCTATGGCTGCCCGACCACGGTCAACAATGTCGAATCGATCGCCGTCGTCCCGACCATCCTGCGCCGTGGCGCGAGCTGGTTCGCGAGCTTCGGGCGCGAGAACAACAAGGGCACCAAGCTCTTCCAGATCAGCGGCCATGTGAACAAGCCCTGCGTGGTCGAGGAAGCGCTTTCGATCCCGTTCAGCGAGCTGATCGAGAAGCATTGCGGCGGCATTGTGGGCGGCAAGGACAATCTCCTCGCCGTGATCCCGGGCGGTTCGTCGGTTCCGCTGGTGCCCGCAGAGCAGATCTGGGACGCGCCGATGGATTTCGACGGTCTCAAGGACCTCGGCTCGGGCCTCGGCACGGCAGGCGTCATCGTGATGGACAAGTCGACCGACATCGTCCGCGCGATTTCCCGTCTCAGCTATTTCTACAAGCACGAGAGCTGCGGCCAGTGCACCCCCTGCCGAGAAGGTACGGGCTGGATGTGGCGTATGATGGAGCGCCTGCGCACCGGTGATGCGGCAATCGAGGAAATCGACATGCTGCAGCAGGTCACCAAGCAGGTCGAAGGTCACACCATCTGCGCGCTGGGCGATGCGGCGGCCTGGCCGATCCAGGGCCTCATCCGCCACTTCCGCCCCGAGCTCGAACGCCGGATCGAAGAACACAACGCCAAGTTTGCCGAGGCCGCGGAATGAGCGGCGCGGTCATCATTCGACTGGTTTCGATTGCCCTCATCGCTCTCGCTGCGCTCGTAGCGGTTCTCGGCTATGCCGACTATGCGGCGGGCGAAGCTTCGAAATTCGATTATGCCATTTCATTCGGCGGTCCGCTGTTCATAGGGATTGCCCTGCAACTATTCGCGCGGGCGAACCTGCGCACCGAAGGATCCCACGATGCCTAAGGTAACCGTAGACGGACAGGAAATCGAAGTCCCGGACGGCGCGACCGTGCTCCAGGCCTGCGAGCTTGCGGGCAAGGAAATCCCGCGTTTCTGCTATCACGAGCGGCTGTCGATCGCCGGCAACTGCCGCATGTGCCTGGTCGAGGTGAAGCCCGGGCCGCCCAAGCCGCAGGCAAGCTGTGCGCTCCCGGCTACCGAGGGGCAGGAAATCCGCACCGATAGCGAGATGGTCAAGACCGCGCGCGAAGGGGTGATGGAATTCCTTCTCATCAACCACCCGCTCGATTGCCCGATCTGCGACCAGGGCGGCGAATGCGATTTGCAGGACCAGTCGGTCGCCTATGGCCGCGGCGCGACGCGTTACGAGGAAAATAAGCGCGCCGTCACCGAGAAATACATGGGGCCGCTGATCAAGACGGTCATGACACGCTGCATCCACTGCACCCGCTGTGTGCGCTTTAGCGAAGAAATCGCGGGCGTGGACGAGATCGGCGCGGTCGGTCGCGGCGAGGACATGCAGATCACGACCTATCTCGAACAGGCCGCCGAACACGAGTTGAGCGCCAATGTGATCGACCTGTGTCCGGTCGGTGCACTCACCTCGCGTCCCTATGCTTTCGAAGCGCGGCCGTGGGAGCTCAAGAAGACGCTCAGCATCGACGTATCCGATGCCGTCGGCGCGAACATCCGTCTCGACAGCCGTGGCCGCGAAGTCATGCGCGCGCTTCCGCGTATCAATGACGACGTCAACGAGGAATGGCTGTCCGACAAGGGCCGTTACCAGGTCGATGGCCTGACCAAGCGCCGCCTCGACAAGGTTTTCATGCGCAAGAAGGGCGGCCTCCAACCCGCGAGCTGGGACGAGGCTTTCAAGGCCATCGCCAAGGCGAAGCCGGGCAAGGACATTGCCGCCATCGCGGGCGACATGGTCGATTGCGAAACCATGTTCGCGGCCAAGGCGCTGCTGAAGGCTTGCGGATCGAGCCTGCTCGAAGGCCGCCAGACCGGCATGGATTACGACGTGTCGAATCTTGCCGCGGTCAATTTCAACTCGACCTTCGCGGGGATCGAAACCGCCGATGCGATCCTGATCGTCGGCAGCCACATTCGTTGGGAAGCCCCGCTGGTGAATGTCCGCCTCCGCAAGGCGGTAAAGCGCGGCGCCAAGGTTTTCGTCATCGGCCCGCGCTGGGACACGACCTATCCGGCCGAATTCCTCGGCGAGGACCTCTTGGCGCTCTCCAAGCTCCCGAAGGAAGCCGCCGAAGCTTTCAAGGGTGCGGAACGTCCCGCTATCATCATGGGCGGTGCGGCTCTCGCCAAGGGCGCGCTCGGCGCGGGCCTTGCCTTCGCCGAGACTTACGGTCTCGCGAAGGATGGCTGGAACGGTTTCAACGTCATGCACTTCAGCGCCGCGCGCATGGGCGGGCTTATGCTCGGTTTCGCGCTGAAGGGCGGAATGAAGGATATTGCCGCGGCCAAGCCCAAGGTGGTCATCAGCCTTGGCGCGGACGAGATGGATTTCGAACCCTTCGCCGACGCGCTCAAGGTCTATATCGGCCACCACGGCGATCGCGGTGCGCATGCGGCGGACATCGTCCTGCCGGGCGCCAGCTTTGCCGAGAAGGACGGGACCTACGTCAACACCGAAGGGCGCGTGCAATTCGCCGAAAAGGCCGTCTTCGCGCCGGGTGACGCGCGCGAGGACTGGACGATCCTGCGCGCGCTGGCCGATGCGCTGAAGGTCGAGGTCGGCTTCGACAGTTTCGCACAGCTTCAGGCGGCGATGATCGCCGAAGTGCCCGCGCTGGGCGAAGAAGGTCTCGCCAGCTACGGCGCGCTGCCCCGGGCCGATGCAAACGCGAAGGCCGAAGGCACGATCTCGTCCTATCCGATCAAGGACTTCTACCTCACCAATCCCATCGCCCGCGCCAGCGCTGTGATGCAGCAGTGTTCGAGCGAACTGCTCGGCAGCGGCGAGCTTGCGGAGGCTGCGGAATGACCGAATTCTTCCAATCCCTCGGCATGACCTACGAATGGGCGTGGTTCACCGCCACCATCGCGGGCATCCTGCTGATCGCGCTGCCGCTGATGCTGGCCGTCGCGATGATCATTTACGTCGACCGCAAGGTCTGGGCGGCGATCAATTTGCGCCGCGGCCCCAATGTGGTCGGCCCCTTCGGTCTGCTGCAGAGTTTCGCCGACGGCCTGAAGGTCTTCCTGCAGGAAACCATTATCCCGAGCGCGGCGAACAAGGGCATCTTCCTGCTCGCCCCGATCATCACCTTCACCGTTGCGCTGCTCGCCTGGGCGGTGATCCCGTTCGATGCGGGCGTGGTGCTTGCCGATATCAATGTCGGCTTGCTCTACGTTCTCGCGATCAGTTCGCTGGGCGTTTACGGCGTGGTCATGAGCGGGTGGGCGAGTAACTCGAAATACCCGTTCTTTTCGGCGATGCGCGCCGCCGCGCAGATGATCAGCTACGAAGTCTCGATCGGCTTCATCCTCGTGTGCGTCGTGCTGTTTGCAGGCACGTTCAACCTGTCCGGCATCGTCGCAGCTCAGCAGGAATTCGGCCTCGGCATCATCAATGCCTATGTGGTGCATCCGCTGATCTTCCCGATCTGGGTGATGTTCTTCATCTCCTGCCTGGCCGAAACGCAGCGCGTGCCGTTCGACCTGACCGAGGCCGAGAGCGAGCTCGTCGCCGGCTACCAGACAGAATATTCCTCGATGAGCTTCGCGCTTTTCTGGCTGGGCGAATATGCCAACATCCTGCTGATGTGCTCGCTCAACACGGTCCTGTTCTTCGGTGGCTGGCTGCCCCCGCTCGATATCGATCTCATTCCGTGGTTCGATGTGCCGGGGATCGTCTGGTTCCTGCTGAAGACCTTCTTCTTCTTCTTCATGTTCAGCTGGGTCATGGCGACCGTTCCGCGCTATCGTTACGACCAGTTGATGCGCCTGGGCTGGAAGGTCTTCCTGCCGATGAGTCTGTTCTTCGTCGTTGTCATTTCCGGATATCTCATGGCCACCGGCCACTATGGAGCCGCCGCATGAGCGTCGCGCATCTGATCAAGTCGTTCACCCTGTGGGAGTTCGTGAAGGCACACGCCCTCACGCTGAAATACTTCTTCAAGCCCAAGGTGACGATCAACTACCCCTTCGAGAAGAACCCGATCAGCCCGCGTTTCCGCGGCGAACATGCGCTGCGCCGCTATCCCAACGGGGAAGAGCGCTGCATCGCTTGCAAGCTGTGCGAGGCCGTGTGCCCCGCGCAGGCGATCACGATCGAGAGCGAACCGCGCGAGGACGGCAGCCGCCGCACCACGCGCTACGATATCGACATGACCAAGTGCATCTATTGCGGTTTCTGTCAGGAAGCCTGCCCGGTCGATGCGATCGTCGAAGGGCCGAACTTCGAATACGCGACCGAAACGCGCGAGGAATTGCTGTACGACAAGGCGAAACTGCTGGCCAACGGGGACAAGTGGGAGCGTGCGATTGCCGCGAACCTTGAAGCCGACGCGCCCTATCGCTAACCGCCGCGCCAACGAGAAACGGGGCCAATGATTCAGATTATCGCCTTCTACCTGTTCGCTGCACTGGTCATCGCCAGCGCCGTCATGGTGATCATGGCGCGCAACCCGGTGCATTCGGTGCTGTGGCTGATCCTCGCCTTCTTCAATGCCAGCGGCCTGATGGTGCTGGTGGGCGCGGAATTCATCGCGATGCTGCTGCTGATTGTCTATGTCGGCGCGGTCGCGGTGCTGTTCTTGTTCGTCGTGATGATGCTCGACATCGATTTCGCCGAACTGCGCGCCGGATTCATCGCGAATTTTCCGCTCGGCATAGCCATCGCATTGATCCTGGCTGCCGAGCTGATTTTCGGCATCGGGGCCTACCAAGCGGGGCAGCTCGACCTTGGGGTTGCGGATGGGCTCGCATCGCCGATGCTCGAAGCTTCGAACACGGCCAGTATCGGGGCTTTGCTCTACAGCGACTACGTCTTCCTGTTCGAGGCTGCCGGTATCATCCTGCTCGTGGCCATGGTGGGGGCGATCGTTCTCACCCATCGCAAGCACCCCGGCGGCAGGCGCGGTCATCAGGATATCGGCAAGCAGAATCGTCGCAATCCCGATGAAGCGACCGTTATGAGGCAGCCCGAAGTGGGCAAGGGGGTAGAGCTGTGATCGTCATCGAACACTATATCGTCGTCAGCGCTCTGCTTTTCGTGCTGGGTGTGCTGGGCATCTTCCTGAACCGGAAGAACATCATCGTCATCCTGATGGCGATCGAACTCATACTGCTTAGCGTAAACCTGCAACTGGTGGCTTTCAGCGCCTTCCTCGGCGATCTCGTCGGACAGGTGTTCGCCATGTTCGTCCTGACGGTCGCTGCGGCAGAGGCGGCTGTCGGGCTGGCAATTCTTGTCATCTATTTCCGTGGCCGCGGCACGATCGCGGTCGACGATGTCGACCGGCTGAAGGGGTAAGCCACGGTGCATCCGATCCTTCTTATCGTCTTCCTGCCGCTGCTTGCGGCGATCGTTGCCGGCCTGACCAACAAGGCCGCGCCCAGCATATTCGCCAAGTCGATCACGACTGGCGCGCTGTTCGTCAGCGCCGCGCTGAGCTGGCCGATTTTTCTCGGCTTCGTCGGCGGCACCTACGAACCGACGGTCGTGCCGGTGCTGAAATGGGTGCAGTCGGGCACGCTGACCTTCGACTGGGCGCTGCGTGTCGACACGCTGACGGCGGTCATGCTGGTGGTTATCAACACCGTTTCGGCGCTCGTCCACCTGTATAGCTGGGGCTATATGGAAGAAGACCCGGACCAGCCGCGCTTCTTCGCCTACCTCTCGCTGTTTACCTTCGCCATGCTGATGCTGGTGACCGCCGACAATCTGGTACAGATGTTCTTCGGTTGGGAAGGCGTGGGCCTCGCCAGCTACCTGCTCATCGGTTTCTGGTTCAAGAAGCCCAGCGCCAATGCGGCCGCGATCAAGGCCTTCGTGGTCAATCGCGTGGGCGACCTCGGCTTCATGCTCGGCATTTTCGGCACCTATCTGGTGTTCGACACGGTTTCGATCAGCGAGATTCTGGCGGCCGCGCCCGGCATGAGCGGGGCGACGATCGGTTTCCTCGGCTACAATGTCTACACGATGGATGTGCTGTGCATCCTGCTGTTCATCGGTGCGATGGGCAAATCCGCGCAGCTCGGCCTGCACACCTGGCTCCCCGATGCGATGGAAGGCCCGACCCCGGTCTCCGCGCTGATCCACGCGGCTACGATGGTCACTGCGGGCGTGTTCATGGTTGTCCGGCTATCGCCCATGTTCGAAACAGCTCCTATCGCGCTTGGCCTGGTGACCTTTATCGGTGCCGCGACCTGTATCTTCGCCGCAACCGTCGGCACGACGCAGTGGGACATCAAGCGGGTCATCGCTTATTCGACCTGTTCGCAGCTAGGCTATATGTTCTTTGCCGCAGGCGTCGGCGCCTATGGCGCGGCCATGTTCCACCTGTTTACGCACGCCTTCTTCAAGGCGTTGCTGTTCCTTGGCGCGGGCTCGGTCATCCACGCGATGCACCACGAACAGGACATGCGCTATTACGGCAATCTGCGGAAGCATATCCCGCTGACTTTCTGGGCGATGATGATGGGCACGCTGGCGATTACCGGGGTGGGCATCTATGACCTCGGGATTGGGTTCGCCGGTTTCTGGTCGAAGGATGCGATCATCGAAGTCGCCTTTGCACGCGGCACGGAACTGGGCATGTTCGCCTTCTGGATGGGCGTGTTCGCCGCGCTGCTGACCAGCTTCTATAGCTGGCGCCTGATGTTCCTTACGTTCTGGGGCAAGCCGCGCTGGATCGAGAGCGAACACATCCAGCACAGCGTTCACAAGACGCCGGAAGAAGCGGGCGAGGACACCACTGGGGGCTATCACCCGCATGAAAGCCCGATTTCGATGCTTGTCCCACTTGGCGTTCTGTCGATCGGTGCCGTGTTGGCCGGGCAGATATTCGCACCGACCTTCCTCGACGATGCGGCGTTCTGGGGCAGCTCGATCTTCTACAACGAGCCGTTGATCCATGCGATGCACGCGGTGCCCTACTGGGTGAAGTATTCGGCGCTGGTCGTCATGCTCATCGGTCTGTTCGTCGCCTGGCTGGCCTATATCAAGGACACCACTATTCCCGGTAAGACGGCCGAACAGCTCGGCCCGATCTACCGCTTCCTCTACAACAAGTGGTATTTCGACGAACTCTACCACTATCTCTTCGTGGTCCCGGCCTTCTGGCTTGGCCGCCAGTTCTGGAAACTCGGCGATGTCGGCACAATCGACCGCTTCGGCCCCAACGGCGTGGCCTGGGTGGTCGAGAAGGGCGCTGTCGGCGCCAAGAAGTTCCAGACCGGATATTTGTATAGCTATGCGCTGGTGATGCTTCTCGGGCTTGTCGCCGCGATCACCTGGGTGCTGTTCTGATGGAGTTTCCCATCCTTTCCCTGATGCTCGCCGTCCCGATGGCCGGCGCAATCGCCTGCCTTTTCCTAGGGGCACAGGCCGCGCGGATGACCGCGTTGCTGGCCACGCTGGTCAACCTTGCTCTCGGCATTCTCCTCTGGGTGAATTTCGAGATAGGCGGGCCGCAGTGGCAGTTCGTCGAGCGCGCCGAAATCTTCGCCGTCTTCAGCTACGCCTTGGGGATCGACGGTATCGCGCTGATGCTGATCATGCTCAGCGTGTTCCTCATGCCGATCTGCATTCTCGCCTCCTGGGACGCGATCACCAAGCGCGTGGGCGAATACATGAGCGCCTTCCTGCTGATGGAAGTGCTGATGATCGGCGTGTTCGCTGCGCAGGACCTCTACCTGTTCTACATCTTCTTCGAAGCCGGTCTGATCCCGATGTATCTGATCATCGGCGTGTGGGGCGGCGATAACCGGATCTACGCCTCGTATAAGTTCTTCCTCTACACGCTGCTCGGCTCGGTCCTGATGCTGATCGCGATGATGTGGATGGTGAACCAGGCGGGCACCACCGACATTCCGACTCTGCTGAATTACGATTTCGACCCGTCTGCGCAGACGTGGCTGTGGCTCGCCTTCTTCGCCAGCTTCGCGGTGAAGATGCCGATGTGGCCGGTCCATACCTGGCTGCCCGACGCGCACGTTCAGGCGCCCACTGCCGGTTCGGTGATCCTCGCCGGCGTATTGCTGAAGCTCGGTGGTTACGGTTTCCTTCGCTTCAGCCTGCCGATGTTCCCCGAAGCGAGTGGGCAGTTTGCGTGGCTGGTGTTCTTCCTGTCGATGGTGGCAGTGATCTATACCTCGCTCGTGGCGCTGGTTCAGAACGACATGAAGAAACTGATCGCTTATTCCTCTGTCGCGCACATGGCGATCGTGACTGCTGGCCTGTTTGCCTTCAACGTGCAGGGCATAGAAGGCGCGGTGTTGATCATGTTGGGCCACGGCCTCGTCTCGGGCGCGTTGTTCCTGTGCGTTGGTGTGATCTACGATCGCCTGCACACCCGCGAGATTGCGCGCTATGGCGGCCTCAGCATCAACATGCCGAAATATGCGCTGTTCTTCCTGTTGTTCACCATGGCCAGCATCGGCCTGCCGGGGACCAGCAATTTCGTAGGCGAATTCCTCGCGCTGGCCGGGATCTACAAGGTTTCGACATTGGTAACGCTGGTCTGCACCACGGGTATCATCCTGGGCGCCGCCTATATGCTTTACCTCTATCGCCGCGTGGCCTTTGGCGAACAGAAGAACGCCGATGCGGCCGCCATGCCCGATCTCAACGCCCGTGAATGGGCCATGCTCGCCCCGATCGCAGCCGCCGTGTTGTGGATGGGTGTCTATCCGGAAAGCTTCCTTGCCCCCATGCGTCAGGACATTGCCGCACTCGAGGCGCGTATCGCGCGTGCCGCACCCGATTTCGACGCCGACAATGTGATCGGCACCCCGCGCGAGCATAATGCGAATTATGTCGCGGCGGCCCATGGTGAGGAGGGAGCGCACTGATGTCCTATGCAAGCTCTCTTTACCTGACCGGGGCTGAGGTCGGGCTTTCGCTGCTTGGGCTCGTTCTTCTGCTCGTGAGTGCCTGGAGCGGTCCCAAGTCGGGACGTCTGCTGACGGTAATTACCGGAGCCGCGCTCCTCGCCGCTGCGGTGTTCAGCGCCCACCTTTTCGACCGCGCAACCGGTGACGTAGCAGGACGCGCCTTTGGCGATCTCTATCGCGCCGATGCTTTCGGCAGCTTCGCCAAGGTTCTGATCTATCTTGCGACCGCGGCTGTTCTCGTCGTGACACCGCGTTTCTTCGCGCAAGTCGGCGGGTATCGCGGCGAATACCCTGTGCTGATGCTTTTCAACGCGGTCGGCATGGGCATGATGGTGTCGGCCAGCGATCTGATGACGCTCTATATCGGCCTCGAAATGTCGAGCCTGTCGAGCTACATCCTCGCAAGCTTCCTGCGCCAGGATGACCGCTCCGCCGAAGCAGGGCTCAAATACTTCGTTCTCGGCGCGCTGGCTTCGGGCATCATCCTTTACGGCGTGAGCCTGATTTACGGCTTTACCGGCACGACCAATTACGAAGGAATCCGCGCCGCTTTCGACACCGATTTTTCGACCGGTGCGCTATTCGGCGTGGTTTTCGTGCTGGCGGGGCTGGCTTTCAAGGTGAGTGCCGTGCCGTTCCACATGTGGACGCCGGACGTGTACGAAGGCGCTCCGACACCCGTCACCGCTTTCTTCGCCAGTGCCCCGAAAGTCGCGGCAATGGGGATGTTGCTGCGAATGGCGATGGATCCCTTCGCGGGTGAAGTCGATAGCTGGCGGCAAATCGTGATCTTCGCCGCGCTGGCCTCGATCGTGGTCGGTGCGCTGGGCGCGATCGGCCAGCAGAACCTGAAACGCCTGCTTGCCTATTCGTCGATCAACAATGTCGGCTTTATCCTGATCGGTCTGGCAGCGGCCACTCCGGCGGGCGTGGCCGGTGCGTTGACTTATCTCACCATCTATGTGGCGATGGTGGTCGGCAGCTTCACGGCCCTGCTCATGCTGCGCGATCCGACGGGCAACAATCTGGAAACCTTCGCAGACATTTCCGGCCTGTCGACCAGGCGTCCCGCACTTGCCTGGTCACTGCTGGCCCTGATGTTCAGCCTTGCCGGCATTCCGCCGCTATTCGGCTTTTGGGGCAAGTTCGTGGTGTTCCAGGCCGCGGTGCAAGCCGATCTCGTCGCGCTGGCCGCCATCGGTATCGCAGCCAGCGTGATTGGCGCCTTCTACTACCTCAAGTTCATCAAGGTGATGTTCTTCGACGAGCCGGTGCGCGAAGTCGAAGCGAGCAGCCCGATGGGACACTGGGCGGTGTTGGCCATCTGTGTCGCGATCATTTCGCCGCTCGGCTACCTGCTGACCATCCCGCTGGGTGAGTGGACGGCGCAGGCGGCGGCGTCCTTCGTCGCCGCGATGTGATCCGCTTCGTTACCGAGACCGGTTCCACCAATTCCGATCTCGCCGCGCAATTACGCGCGGGCGAAACGGTGGCCGAGGGACAGTGGCTGGTTGCCGACCGGCAGCTATCGGGGCGAGGGCGGCAGGGCCGTACCTGGTTCGATGGCGGGGGCAACTTCATGGGCTCCACCGCGGTTCATATCGCCCCGCGCGATCCCAATCCCGCAACCCTTGCGCTGGTGGCGGGCGTCGCGGCCTACGAGGCGGTCTCGAAGGTACTCGCCGACCCCAGCCAGTTGCGCCTTAAATGGCCTAACGATCTCATGCTCGGCAAGGCGAAGCTTGCCGGCATCCTGCTCGAACGGGAAGGCGATGCGATCATTGTCGGCATGGGAGTGAACCTGGCGGCGGCACCCGAATTGCCCGATCGCAAGACAATCGCGCTGTCTGCGCTGGGACCGGTGCCCGACCGCGACCTTTTCGCCCATTCGCTGGCCCGGGAATTCGATCGCGAGCTGGAGCGCTGGCGGACCTATGGGCTCGACCCGCTCGTGCGCCGCTGGGTTGCGGTCGCACATCCTGCCGGAACATCGCTGGTCGTCCAGCCACCGGGCGAAGACCGGATAGAAGGAAGCTTCGCCGGTCTGACGGCCGATGGCGCGCTCTCGTTGCGCTTGGCCGATGGCTCCACCCGTGCCATCCATGCGGGCGATGTAATGCTCGCGAATGAGGAGAGTTGAGCCATGTTGCTGGCAGCCGATGTGGGGAATACCAATGTCGTCTTCGCGCTGATCGACGGGCGCGAAATCAAGGCGCGCTGGCGCATCGCCACCGACCCGCGCAGGACCGGCGACGAATACGCGGTATGGCTGTTGCAGCTCGCCGAATTCCAGGGCTTCGACAAGGGCGATATCACCCAAATGATAATCGGTTCGGTTGTGCCGCGGGCGATCCACAACCTTACCGTCCTGTCGGAAAAGTACCTCGGCATAACGCCGCTGATCGCGGGACAAGGTAGCGCCCAGTGGGGTTTCGAACTCGATATCGAACAGCCCAGTTCGCTGGGCGCCGACCGGGCGCTCAACACACTTGCGGCCCATGCGAAATACGATGGCGACCTGGTCGTGGTCGATTTCGGAACAGCGACCACTTTCGACGCGGTCGACTTCACCGGAGCATATAAGGGCGGGATCATCGCACCGGGTATCAACCTCTCGCTCGATGCGCTGGTCGGCAATACCGCCAAGCTGCCGCGCATAGCGATCGAGCGACCCGACAATGACAGCGTGATCGGCCGCAATACCGAAGACCAGATGCTGATTGGCGTATTCTGGGGTTATGTGGGACTTATCGAAGGATTGATTTCCCGAATGAAGCACGAAATTGGCCGACCGGCAAAGGTGGTGGCGACCGGCGGATTGGCGATTCTGTTCGATGAAAACACCGCGCTTTTCGACGTGGTCGATACCGATCTAACGCTTGAAGGGCTTGCCATTCTTGCGGAGCGCGCAGCTTGAAGAAGGACTTCACTCCCGAAGACGAAGTGCTCTTCCTCGCGCTCGGAGGCTCGGGCGAGATCGGCATGAACGTCAACCTCTACGGATGCCAGGGTCGGTGGCTGATGGTCGATCTCGGCATGACGTTTTCGGGCGATCAATATCCTGGCGTCGATCTCGTCTTCGCCGATCTCGAATTCATCGAAGACCGCGCCGACAAGCTCGATGCGATCGTGCTGACCCACGCGCATGAAGACCATATCGGTGCGGTGCCCTATTTCGCGGCCGATCTCGATGTGCCGATCTATGCGACACCGTTCACTGCCGAGCTTGTCCGGCGGAAACTGCAGGAAGCCGGGCTGGTCGACCAGGTCGAGGTGCATGTCATTTCCGACGATCATGGCAGCTTTGCCATCGGTCCGTTCGAGATTACCTATATCCCGCTCGCCCACTCGATCGCGGAGGGCAATGCGCTGCTGATCGATACGCCGCATGGGCGCATCTTTCATACGGGCGACTGGAAGCTCGATGAAGACCCGATTATCGGCGAGCCGACCACCGAAGAAGAGCTGACCGAAATCGGCGATGAGGGCGTGCTTGCGCTGGTCTGTGACAGCACCAATGTCTTCAATCCCGCACCCAGCGGCTCGGAAGGGGCGGTGCACAAGGGGCTGCTCGAAGAGGTGCAGCGCCACGCTGGCAAGCGTGTGCTGGTCACAACCTTCGCCAGCAATGTCGCGCGTTTGCAGACATTGGGCGATGTCGCGCGCGAAACCGGACGGCGGATATGTGTCGCCGGGCGGTCGCTCGATCGGATCATCGAAGTTTCGCAGGATAATGGCTATCTGCTGGACTTCCCCGAGCCGCTCGACTTCGACACCGCGATGGGCCTGCCGCGCGGCGAATTGCTGATCCTGGCCACGGGCGGGCAGGGCGAGCCGCGCGCGGCGCTTGCCCGGATTGCCGACGAGAACCACCCGCTCGAACTCGTAAGCGGCGATGTCGTTCTGTTCTCGAGCCGCCAGATCCCCGGCAACGAGATTTCGATCGGGGCGGTGCAGAACAAGCTGGCCGCGCGCGGAATCACCATGGTCACCGATCGCCAGAGCATGATCCACGTATCCGGCCATCCGGGACGCCCCGAACTGGAAGCGCTCTATGGGTGGCTGCGACCGGACCTCCTCGTTCCCGTTCACGGGGAAATGCGCCATATGCAGGAGCAGGGCAGGCTGGGTAAGGCCAATGGCATTCCCGATCAGGTCGTGCAGCAGAACGGCGATATCGTCCGCCTCGCGCCGGGCGCACCGGGCAAGGTGGCCGAAGTGCGGGCAGGCAGGCTCGTCCTCGATGGCGACATCATCGTTCCCGCCGATGGCGAGGCGATCGCCATGCGCCGCCGGATCATGCGCGAAGGCGTGGTCATCGTTGCGCTGGACGGCGATCTCAATCCGCGTCTCGACAGCATCGGCCTGCCGCTGGACGAGGATTACGGGGATTTTCTCGCGGAAGCGGCGGACGATATTCGTGCCGCGATAGCGAAGCTGCGCGGGCGCGACCGGCGCGACGAGGCGAGCATCCACGAGGCCGCGCGCCTCGCCGCCCGCCGCGCGGCCCAGCGCTGGTCGGGCAAACGCCCGCAGGTTCGCGTCATTCTGCCCAATCTGTAGGAGCCTGACCCATGGAATGGACCAGCATTCTCGCGATCTATTTCCTGTTCTTCGTCTTCAGCGCCTTCGTGCTGCTTCCTTTCGGCGTGCGCACGCATGACGAGGCGGGTATCGAGATGATCCCCGGCCAGGCCGACAGCGCACCGGTGGAATTCCGGGGCGGACGGCTGTTGTTGCGCGCGGCCTTGCTCGCCGCTCTCGTCACGGCGGTCTATGTGGCCAACTACATCAATGGCTGGATAACCGTCGAGGATCTGATCCTGTGGGGGCCGGATGCGGGGTGATTATTGCCGCAGGCGTTCGAGCGCCTGCGCCAGTACGACATAGAGCTTACCCATATCGCTGCTGAGCAGGGTTACGCTCACTGCATTGCCATCGCGTGTCGACAGCATGGTGCGCAGCATGGATTCGAAATCATGGATGTAGCGGCTCACATGCTCGCGAAAATCCTGATCGGTATCGTAGAGTTCCGCGATTTCGCGCGCTTCGGTATTGTCGACCAGACGCACTGCGCGGCGAGTGAATATGCCGCGATCCCCCCGCAAATAGCTGGCCCAGGCGGTGTCGGTAACTTCGGTCGAAAGCACCTTCGCGATGTCGATTGCGTTGGAATTCAGGCTTTCCGTGATCAGCGCGACACGGCGCGAGAAGTCGTTATCGACGTCTTCGCTCGCGCGTTCGCGTGCGTGCGCGATGCGGCTTTCGAGATTGCCGGTAAGCTCGTTGACCTTGGCGAGCTGATCGCGGAGCTGGCGCATGGATTCGCGGCCCGCCTCGGCCGAGCGCGCAGTGGCTTCGCCCAAGGCGCCAATCGCCTCTTCGGTATGTTCGCGCAATGCCCTGTCGATTGCTTCCGCGCTCTGTTCCCCGACCTTATCCGCGATGCGGGCAATGCGTGTCGCCTGTTCGTTTTCGATCGCTGAAAGGGCGGTGCGGGCACTTTCTTCCAACTGTGCGATCGCAGCGCGCAATTCGCCGTGTACCCGCTCGGATAGCGTGGCGCTCTCGTCGCCCAATGCAGCGACAGCGGAGCGCAAGCGTTCGATACTGTCGATCTGAGCCACGGCGGTTTCGCCGAAGCCGGCCTGGAATTCGTCGACCGCGCCCATCGCTTCGCGGCTGCGCAGCTCCGCGGTATCCATGCTCGCGGTCAGCGCTTCGCCTGCCGTTTTCGCCTGGTCGAGCAGATTCTTCACCTCCTCGGCGCGCTCTTCGATATTCGCCAGACGATCCTCGCTCGCCGCCATTGCCACGGGAAGTTCGTCCCGACTGTGCTTGGCGCTCGCCTGTATCAGCTCGAGCAGGCGCACGCTGGCGTCGGTCAGGGCGGAGACTGCCTCATCGGTTCCCGAAAGCGCTTCCCGGCTTTCCGCCAGCTTGGCGTCGAGCGTGGCAATCCCGGATGAGAGTTCCTCGCGGGCTTCGCGCCCTTGCTCGCTTACGGTGGAGAACGTCTCTCCGAGTGCGGCAATGCGGTCGGCAAGTTCTTCGCCTTCGGCGGCCATCAGCGACAATTGTTCCGCCTGGGCGGCTCGGCGTTCGGCGATCACTTCATCGAGCTCGGCCAGGCGCTGGCTCATGTTGCTGCGCGCCTGGTCCTCTGCCTGCGATAGCTCGGCCTGACGCCGGGAGGTTTCCTCGGTGAACAGGCGGTTGCGCTCGGCAATGCGCGCGTCGACCGTCTCTGCCTCGGCGAACAGATCCTTCAGCTTGGCATTGGCCGCGGCAATCGCCGAATCGTCGATCCGCGTAATCTCGGCGATGGCGTCGCGCAGTCGCTCCTGCATCGCTTCGACTTGCGCATTCCAAGCTGTCAAAGCGTGCGCTTCTCCATCGCGGATCGAGCCCGCCGTTTGGGCGGTTTCGTCTTTTAGACTGACGAGGCGCTCGCGCAGGCTTTCCATGGCCGCATCCCGTTCGCGGGCGGCGTCGGCATCGGTTTCGGCCAACTCGCTGCGGAGCCGCTCGAACCGCGAACGGATCGAGGCGAGGGCCTCGACCTCGCGGCTGTCCAGCTCCCCGCGGAATGCTTCGCTGTTCGCGCGCAATTCGGCGAAACGCTGTTCTGCGATCGTGCCGAGCTGTTCGGCGCGGTCCGATAATTCTTCAAGGGCGGCGTCGACGCGTTTCCGCAACGAGCCCACCTGTCGTTCGCTTGCCATCCCGAATTCGTTGAGCCGCTCGAACCCGGCGATCAGCTCGTCCAGTTGGCGCTGCGCCTCGCGGCCTGCCCCACC
Organism: Erythrobacter sp. SN021; assembly: GCF_021864455.1. Classification (NCBI taxonomy): domain Bacteria; kingdom Pseudomonadati; phylum Pseudomonadota; class Alphaproteobacteria; order Sphingomonadales; family Erythrobacteraceae; genus Erythrobacter; species Erythrobacter sp. SN021. Next base: position 334,703 of record NZ_JAKKUW010000001.1, on the reverse strand, counting down.
GATCTGGTTCGAGACGTCCTTGGCCGAAGTCGAGATGACGGGCAAATTGTCACGCAGCCGATCCATATTCTCCAAGGCGGTGACACTTACGCGCGCAATGGCTTCGACCTGCTCTCCATTGTCGCTGATCAGCGATTGCAGGCGATCGGCATGCTCGGACAGGCGATCTGTCGCCATGCGGCCCAGGTAATCGAGTTCGTTCGTCTGCGTGGCCAGGAATTCGCGCGCCAGGCTGAGTTCGCGATTGACCGTGACGAGCCGGGTTTCCAGTTCCGCCGATTTGGCCGACAGGTCCTGAGCAACATCGGAAAAGCGTTTCGATTCGCGCGTCGAATTGCGCATGGCCAGAAGCCATAGCGACACAATGAGCAGCACCGGTACAGCCCATTGGGTGACGATTTCCGTCCATCGGGACGGGGTGGGGCCGACCAGTATTTCCGACTGGTGAGCCCAGCCGTAAAATGCCGTCCAACCGAGCGTCGCCGCTATGGCGAGAGTGGGAACAACCCACGCGCGCGCTCTGCCAGGGTCCTCGTCCGCCCACCAATCCTCGTCGCCAACCTCGTCATTCTCGAGCGAGGTTTCCTCGGTAACGCCCTCGGACCTAACGGCTTCCGGGGAACTTTCTTCGGTCGTCTCGTCGACGGCCTGGATTAGCGGACGCTTTGTCATGATTACGAAATCTATCACCAAAGCGACCGGGCTTAAACCACAATTAACCGCGTCGAGGGCATGGGGTATCGATGGCCTACCATTCTGCCGAATTCGACGCCGCTCTGGCAACGGCGGCGGGCGACGATCCTTCGCTGCAGGGCGAGCTGCGCGCGGCTTTCGCAGGCAGCGTGGTTCGGCAGTTGGATTTGCTGCGCCGTGCCCGCTGCGATGCCAATTGGGAAGTCGCTGCGGACAAGCTGCACGCTATCGCCGCAAGCTTTCATACCGTGGAGCTGATGAATTTGGCCGACGAGGCGCGTTTGGCGGCTCCCGGGGAGCCTACTGTTCTGCGCCGCATCGATGCTTTTGCCGAGGCTCTCGCCTGAGGGTAAATTGGCCGCGCGACTTGGCTTGTGGTGGAAGACCGCCCTAGAAGACGGGTTCGTCCGAAACGTCGCAACCGGAGTGAAGCGTGCGCGTCGCCCTGCTGTCCGTGCTCGATGGCCAATCAGAACCGCGCAAGACACGAGCGCCCTTCCGCATGCTCGCCGGTGCGCGCCTCGTGGAGCGGCAGCTCGATATCGCGCTGGCTGCGGGATGCGAGGTCATAGCCTGTCTGGCCGACACGGTGGGGCGCGAAGTGATCGAGCTGCAACACCGGGCCGAAGCAGGGGGGGCGCGCTTCATCGCACTGCGCGAACCGCGTAAGCTGTCCGGAATGGTCGCGGCAAGCGACGAATTGCTGGTCCTGGCGCCAGGCGTTTTGCCCCATGAGGATGCGGTCCTGCGGCATCTGGCCAAGCCGGGCGTGCTCGTTTTCCCCGCGGATCCCGCAGTCGATCGAGGGTACGAGAGGATCGATGCGCATTTCGCGTGGGCGGGAGCTCTGCTGGTTCGAGGCAATGCCGTCGAGCATCTGGCGCAGCTACCCGACGATGTGGACACTCCTTCCGCGCTTCTGCGGATCGCCTTGCAATCGGGTGTGCGCACGCATCCACTTGAAATGCGCCTGCTCGACGAGAATGTCTGGCTGCGCGATCCCTCTCCCGAAGAGCTGGCGGAACGAGAGCGGAGCTGGGTGGCCGGTCACGCCGATGTCGCGCCATTCACGGCACCCGGCCTTGCCATCGCGGAGCGTATGGGCGCCCGCCTCGCGCGCGATACGCCGGGAGAGCGCCTGCCGCGCTTTCTGGCGCTGGGCACCGTCGCTGCAAGCCTGCTCGCTTTGTCTCTAGGCCTGGCAGGGTGGGTATCTTCGGCCTTCGCCCTGGCCGCATTGGCGGTAACGTTGTTCGCGATGGAGGGAGTCGTTCGGCGAGTCACCACTGCCGGACAGGTCCGTCCGCGCGTTCCGATGATCGTGCAAATTCTTACTGTCCTGATCGATCCCCTGCTCGTCCTGCTCATCGCTCTCGCTTCCCCCGAAGACACCCAATGGCTGCGTCTCTTCGTGCCCGCGATTCTGGTCGGTCTGTTGCATCTCGGGGAACGGGTGAGTGCACTGCGCTGGCGACGTAGCTACGCCGATCGGGTACTGCTGGTTTCGATATTGCTTCCCGCAGTCCTGCTCGGCATCGTTCAGCCCGTCGTCGGGGCTTTGGCGCTCGCGATTTTGATATCGATTTTCGTGACTTCTGACCCCAGGAACTAACGCTCGCTTAACCATGCCGCTGCTAGTTTCACACTATGCCGATGCCTGATGCAGCATCCCCCGGGGTCGCCGACGACCAGGAGCCCCTGCGCGATGCGCTCGTGCGGGGCAACACCGCGCTTGCGCGGATCGGGCCGATACTCACGCACCTGATCGCCACTCCGGATCACTCGCTGTTCAGCGACGAGATCATCGCTCGAGTCCGCGGCATGTGTCATAGCCTTGCCTGGCAGGCTCTGCGTGCCCAGGCCGAGGCGGCCGGGCAAGTGGGTAGCGAGACCTTCGCCGAACGCCATGGCGAAGACCTCGCCGAGCATTTTTTCAGTAGTCCGTCCTTGCTCGCGCATTGCCATGCGCTTGCGCTCGAATGGCAACTCACGGAAAAACTGGAGGTGCAATACGGGATCGATCCGGTTCTCTCGCCACTGGTTCAGGAACTGATCGCCGCGCCCGATAGCGGGCTCGCCAGCGCTGCCATGGCCTTGCTGACCGCGCAGGCGCGCTTCGCCCAGGCGCAGCGCCGGATGGAACTGCCTCTGGCGGAATTGCCCGGCGACCTGTTCCATGATCTGCTGATGGGGTGGCGCGCCTATGGTGGACAGTTACGCTCCGACGCCATGATTCGAGCGGAGGCGAAGCTGCGCAATGCCTTCGACGAGGGGGCGGGCCGGTTGGCGCTGCTGGCGCGGGTCGTGGCGGGTATGGGCAATACCGCGTTGAGGGCACTGGATATCGATCAGGCGGGCACCGCGTTGTATCTGACTGCGCTCGCCATGCGATCGGGGCAGTCGCGGACCGCAGCCGTCCTGGCCACCAATCACCAGCAGACAGCCCGCCTGGCACTGGGATTGCGGGCAGCAGGCCTCGATAGCGCCGACGTCGAGCGCCAGGTGTTGCGCCTTGTGCCCAAAGCGTTCCCCCCTCGGGAAATCGCCGGTATCGCCGCCGAGGAGGCACGTCGCCTGCTCGCCGAATCAGCACTTCCGGGAACGGCATGACCATGGCGAGCGTAGGAACCCGATACGTCGCCCATGCCAGGGCCGATACCGATGGAAATTTGGTACAGGCCGATGACGTTCTCGCCCAGCTTCACCAGGCTTGCGGCGGGAAAATCGGCTCGCGGATTGCGATCCCCGAACTGCTCGCCTTGGTCGAAAAGGCTTTGCGTTTCGGGCTTAAGCTGGCTCGGCAATTCGAAGCCACCGACGGCGAAAACCGGGTTACCGCCTGGGTGGAGATCGCCCCTGTCGCGGATGACGCGGGAGAGGTGGCAGGCTGTACGATCGATGTCGTGAGCTGGCATAGCGAGGAATTGCCGCCCGAAAACGAAATCGAGGCGGCGCGGCGCCGGGTGGAGATCAATCGGCATCTCGCGGATTGCACCGCGCGGCTCGATTCGAACCAGCGGCTTTTGTCTATCGAGACCCAGGCTCCCGACCTTGCCGATTTCGCCGAACATGCGCTGGCCGCGGCAGGAAAACCGTGGACCGACCTGGTCCGCCTGCCGGGCAATACGCATCAGCAGCCGCTCCACTGGCGTCTGCTCGACGGTGCCACGTGCGAGATCGACGGATCGAACCGGAAGTGGACGGCCCATCTCGAACCATTGGGTCAGCCGCAACCGGGCAGCGCCGGTTTCGTTCTTTATCTGACCGCAGAGCGCCCGCTTGCGGAGAGTAGTGGCGATGGAGAACCAGACGGGGAAGACGCGCCATCCTTCGGGAGGGATCTCACGCCCGTTCTGCGGCAGCCGATCAATCGTATCATCGCCAATGCCGAAACGATCCGCACCAAGCTCGCCGGGCCTCTCGCCGATGAATACAGTTCCTACGCCGCCGATATCGCGACCGCAGCGCAGCACCTGCTTGCCCTGATAGACGACCTGTCGGATTTGGAGGTTGTGGAATCGGAGGATTTCACGACCGCGCCCGACCGTATCGAACTGGCCGACGTTGCCCGCCGGGCTTGTGGCATATTGGGCGTTCGCGCTCGCGAGAAAGGAATCACACTGGTCGCACCGCCCGAGGGCGAAAGCCAGTTGGCGATCGCCGAATTCCGGCGTGTGCTGCAGATTCTGCTCAACCTTGTCGGCAATGCGATCCGGTATTCTCCCGACGAGAGTCAGGTATGGATTCGGCTTGACCGGATCGGCAATCGCGCGCTGATAACCGTCGCCGATCAAGGACATGGCCTCGAACCCGAACAGCAGGAGCGCGTTTTCGAGAAATTCGAACGCCTCGGGCGCAGCGGGGATGGAGGATCGGGTCTCGGCCTCTACATCTCCCGGCGAATTGCGCGCGCGATGGATGGCGATCTGACCGTGGAAAGTGCACCGGGACAAGGCGCGCGCTTTACGCTTTCCGTTCCTGCTGCAGAGGACTTGCGCAAGGAGCCGCGCGACGGCCCGACCATACCGAAGCCGCGCGACAATGGCTAAGCGATCGGTCTCGATCGCGGATGAAAAAAGGGGCGCCGGATGGCGCCCCTTACTGTCCCCAAAATACTTTGTCAGCGCTGACCGATGGGCACGTAGTCGCGCTCGGTCGGACCGGTGTAAAGCTGGCGCGGACGGCCGATCACCTGAGCGGGATCGGAGATCATTTCGTTCCACTGAGCCACCCAGCCAACCGTGCGGGCGAGGGCGAAGAGCGCGGTGAACATGGTGGTCGGGAATCCGATCGAGTTGAGGATGATCCCGGAATAGAAGTCCACATTGGGGAAGAGCTTCTTTTCCCTGAAGTAATCGTCGTTGAGCGCAAGCTCCTCGAGCTGAAGCGCGGTTTCGAAGACCGGATCGTTCACGTTGAGCGCTTCGAACACTTCGCGCAGCGTCTGCTGCATCACCGTCGCGCGCGGATCGTAGTTCTTGTAGACCCGGTGGCCGAAGCCCATCAGGCGGAACGGATCGTTCTTGTCCTTCGCGCGCTCGATATAGTGCGGAATGCGATCGGGCGAACCGATCTCCTGCAGCATGTTGAGCGCAGCTTCGTTGGCACCGCCATGCGCCGGTCCCCACAGGCAGGCAATGCCGGCCGCTATGCAGGCGAAGGGATTCGCGCCCGACGAACCGGCTAGGCGCACGGTCGAGGTGGAGGCGTTCTGCTCGTGATCGGCGTGGAGGATGAAGATCCGGTCCATCGCGCGTTCGATCGCGGGGTGGATTTCATATTCTTCCGCCGGAACGCCGAAGGTCATGCGCAGGAAATTGCCGGTATAGCTGAGGTCGTTCTTCGGCTGCAGGAACGGCTGACCGACCGCATATTTATACGCCATCGCCGCAATCGTCGGCATCTTGGCGATCAGGCGGTGGCTGGCGATCTTGCGCTGTTCAGGGTCCGAAATGTCGGTGCTGTCGTGGTAGAAGGCCGACAGCGCGCCGACCACGCCGCACATGATCGCCATCGGGTGCGCATCGCGGCGGAAACCCTGATAGAACTGGCGGAGCTGGTCGTGCACCATGGTATGGCGCGTGATGGTGTAATCGAAATCGTCGAGTTCCTGCTGCTTCGGCAATTCACCGTTCAGCAGCAGATAGGCGACTTCCATAAAGCTGGAGTTTTCGGCGAGCTGGCCGATCGGGTAACCGCGATGGAGCAGGACACCTTCTTCGCCGTCGATGTAGGTCAGCGCACTCTCGCAGCTCGCGGTCGACTTGTACCCTGGATCGTAGGTGAATTTGCCGGTCGTGCCATAAAGCTTGCGAATGTCGACGACATCCGGCCCGACGCTGCCCTCCAGCACGGGAAATTCCTGGGTCTTGTCGCCCAGATCGAGAGTTGCCTGCTTGTCGGCCACGCGTTTCTCCTACTCGTTTTTCTCGGTGCCTGTCGGCGAGACCTGCGCATCGATACGCAGGAGCGACTCTTCCTTGCCCAACAGGACCAGCACATCGAAAATGCCGGGCGACGTGGTTGTGCCCGTCAACGCTGCGCGCATGGGCTGCGCGAGCTTGCCGAGACCCAGTTCGAGCTGCTCGGCATAGGATTTCGTAGTGGCTTCCAGCGCCTCGATTGTCCAGTCATTTTGCACATGCAGCATTTTTGACAATCCGGCGAGGCGATGACGAGCGTCGTCGTCGAGAAGCTTGGCTGCCTTTTCGGTCATTTCGAGCGGACGGTTCGCAAAAAGAAATGCTGCGCCATCAGCAAGTTCTACGATGGACTTCGCGCGGGTTTTGAGAACCGGCATCGCTTCTGTCAGCAGCGCGACATCCGCTTTCGGCCCGATTCTGGCGGCAACGATTTCCGCCAAGCGCGCATCGTCGGCCTCGCGGATATAGTGGCCATTGAGGTGCTGCAGCTTCTTGATGTCGAAGCGCGCCGGCCCTTTACCGACGCCATCAAGGTCGAACAACTCGATGGCTTCCGCCTTGGTGATCTCCTCGCGGTCGCCATGACCCCAGCCAAGACGCAGCAGGTAATTGAAAAGGGCTTCGGGCAGAACGCCTTCTTCGTCGCGATAGGCCTCTACGCCCACCGCGCCGTGGCGCTTGGACATCTTAGCCCCGTCCGAACCGTGGATCAGCGGGACGTGTGCATAGACCGGGTCGGGCCAACCGCCCTCGATCGTGTCCATCGCACGGATGATCGGCAATTGTCGAAAGGCGTTGTTGAGGTGGTCATCACCGCGGATGATATGCGTTACGCCCATGTCGTGATCGTCGACAACAACTGCGAGCATGTAGGTCGGCGTGCCGTCGGCGCGGAGCAGGACGTAATCGTCGATCTCGGCGTTGTTTACCGTGACTTCGCCCTGAACTGCGTCTTGAATCGTCGCCGCCCCTTCGGTCGGCACCTTCAGGCGGATCACAAAGGGCGCGCCGTCGGGCGCTTCGCTCTCGTCGCGGTCGCGCCAGCGTCGGTCGTAACGCATCGGCTGCTTGTTCGCGCGCTGCTCTGCACGCATGTCCTCGAGTTCCTCGGGGGTCGCGAAGCACTTATAGGCATGCCCCGCTTCGAGCAGCTTGTGTGCGACTTCGGCATGGCGTTCGGCGCGGTCGGACTGAAACACCGGTGCCTCGTCGAAATCGAGGCCCAGCCAGTCGAGGCCGTCGATGATTTTCTCGATCGCATCGGGGGTGCTGCGCTTGCGATCGGTATCCTCGATCCTCAACAGCGCGCGGCCACCGTGATGCCGCGCGTAAAGCCAGTTGAACAGTGCCGTTCGCGCGCCGCCGATATGGAGATAGCCGGTAGGCGAGGGAGCAAAGCGGGTGACGACCTGCCGGGTCTTGCTGTCACTATCGCTTGCCATTGTCTCACGCTTCCTTTCAAACACTTGCATGGCGACGCAGGGGACGCCTTCGATACCGATGGGGGAAGCGGGCGAAGAAGCCCGCCAGATAGTGCCGCGCCATTGGCGCATGCGCGGTCTCTTGTCCAGTTTCGCACAGCGCATCGAGACCTTTCTCGAAACTGCTCGCTTCGATCGCGGGCCGTGGCTCGTCGTGGCTTTTGCCGGTGGAATAGGTCTCTGGTTCCAGTTGGGAACACGGTGGCAGTGGCTGGCAGCGATCGGACTGGCGCTGGGAACCGCTTTCGGCGCAATCGCTCTATGGCGCGGCGAGCAGAAACGCGGTTTCACTCTGGTCGGAATCGTCTCGATCTGCATTGCCTTGGCCGCCGGAATCGCATTGGTCTGGGCGCGCTCGGCGATGGTGGGAGCGGAACCCATCCCGCAGCCGCGCTTCGAACAGATCGACGGGCGGATTCTCGAGCGCGAGGAACAGCCTGCGGAAGATCGCGTGAGGCTCATCCTTGCCGCTCGCGATTCCCAGACCGGCCGGGCGGTGGCATACCGGATCAACATACCGTGGACGCAGGACCGGGCGGCGCTGCGCGAGGGGGCGAGAGTGCGCCTGTCGGCCCGTTTAATGCCCCCGTCTCCGCCGATCGTCCCGGGTGCTTACAACTTCGCGAGACGAGCCTGGTTCGAGGGACTTTCGGCGACCGGATCGGCAGTCGGCGAAATCGAGCTGATCGAGCCATCTCGGGATTCGGCGGCATCCCTCGCATCGATCCAGAGAGGCCTTTCGGGGCATGTCCGCGATAGGCTCGAGGACACCACGGCCGGCGCGATTGCGGCGACGCTGGCCAGCGGAGATCGGGGCGCCATTCCCCAGGCGGACGAAGAGGCTATGCGCGATGCCGGGCTGACGCATCTGCTTTCGATCAGCGGGTTGCATGTCAGCGCGATCATTGCGGCAACCTATCTGCTGGCTCTCAAACTGCTCGCCCTTTGGCCCTGGCTGACCTTGCGCGTGCGGCTGCCGCTGCTGGCAGCCGGTACGGCTGCCCTTGCTGGCATCGGTTACACGCTGTTGACCGGTGCCGAGGTTCCGACGGTTCGGAGCTGTATCGGGGCATTGCTCGTCCTGGTTGCGCTGGCGCTCGGGCGAGAACCGCTTTCGATGCGGATGGTGGCGGTGGCGGCAGGCGCCGTTCTTGCACTATGGCCCGAATCGCTGGTGGGACCGAGCTTTCAGATGAGCTTCGCCGCGGTTATCGCCATCGTTACCCTCCACAACGTTCCGGCAATCCGGCACTTCCTTGCACCGCGTGAAGAAAGCTGGTTGCGCCGCCTCGCTCGGCGCGCATCGGTGCTATTCCTGACCGGCCTCGTGATCGAGCTTGCGCTCATGCCGATAGTCCTGTTCCACTTCCACCGGGCGGGGGTCTATGGCGCGGCAGCCAACCTGATCGCGATCCCTCTGGTGACATTCGTTTCCATGCCCCTCGTGGCATTGGCTCTCTTGCTGGATATTGTCGGGGCGGGCGCCCCCGCATGGTGGCTGGTCGGACATTCGCTCGATCTCCTGCTCGCCATTGCCCATTTCTTCTCGGAGCAGCCCGGCGCGGTGAAACTGGCTCCGCGTATCGGGTTAAGCACTTTGACCCTATATCTCGCCGGCGCGTTGTGGTTGGCACTATGGCAAGGCAGGGCTCGCCTGTGGGGACTGGCGCCGGTTGCTGTGGCCGCCTTCCTTATGATTTCGGCATCCGCGCCCGATATTCTCGTCACGCGCGATGGGCGGGATATCGGCGTGGCGAACGAGGCCGAACACGTGCTGGTCCTGCGCGATGGCAAGACGAACTACGCACGACAGAATCTGCTTGAGCTTTCCGGAAGTGACCTGGAGCCGATACCGCTGGTCCAGTGGCCTCACGCCCGATGCAGTGCGGAATTCTGCACGCTGACCGTAAAGCGAGGGCCCCCTAAGCAAGAACCTCGCAACTGGACGATCCTCGTCGCGCGCAACCGGGACCTCGTCGCGGAGCGCGCACTGGCCGCGGCTTGCCAGAGAGCGGATATCGTTATCGCCGAACGCTATTTGCCACGGAGCTGCCGCCCACGATGGCTGAAGATAGACCGCCTCTTACTCCAGAGGGAAGGAGGGACGGCGATTTATCTTTCTTCCCGGGAGGTCGCGACGGTCGCGCAGGACCAGGGTGAACATGGCTGGTGGCGGGCTTCCGTCCGCTAGTCGCCAATGCGTTCATCAGTGGTAGCGCCGCAAGAGCCCCGCCAGCTTGCCCTGCACCTGGACCCGATGCGGTTCGTACATCTGCGCCTCATAAGCGCTATTGGCCGGATCGAGCCGGACACGACCTGCATCGCGGCGCAGATATTTGAGCGTGGCCTCCTCATTATCGACCAGCGCGACTACGATCTCTCCGTCACGCGCATTGTCGGTGCGTTTGATCAGCGCGAAATCGCCGTCGAAAATACCGGCCTCGACCATCGAATCGCCCGAGACTTCCAGCGCATAATGTTCGCCAGGGCCGAGCAGCGCGGCAGGCACCGGCATGCTCGACTGGCCTTCGATCGCTTCGATCGGAGCGCCGGCGGCGATGCGGCCGTGCAGGGGAACGTCGATGATATCGTTGGCCGGCTCGGGCGCGACTGCCTTCGCGGTCAGCGCCGTGGCGACCGCATCGTTCGCGGGAGCAGGCTTGGGAGAACCCATGACCGCGTCTTCCGGCAGTTTGACAACCTCGAGCGCCCGCGCCCGATTGGGCAGCCGACGAATGAAACCGCGTTCTTCCAGCGCGGAGATAAGCCGGTGGACGCCCGACTTGCTCTTGAGGTCCAATGCCTCTTTCATTTCCTCGAAGCTGGGGGAAATACCAGTGTCCTCCAGCTTTTGCTGGATGAAGCGGATCAATTCGTGCTGCTTGGCGGTCAGCATGGTGCGAACTCCCGTGTCGCCTGTTCACAAACGCGTGAACGAATGCGGAACAAGTAAGCAACCCCTTTCCACAAGTCAAGCAATAGCCCCGGTTTGGAGCAAGTTGCGCTGGAACAGGTGTTCCCGCTTTGCTCCTCTCCCGCCGTTTCAGCCGCCAAGCAGGGTGCGGGTTGCCGCTTCGACATCGGGCTGCCGCATCAGGCTTTCTCCGACAAGGAAGCTGCGCACGCCAGAACGAGCGAGGCGGGCGCAATCGGAATGGGTCGAGATCCCGCTCTCGCCGACCAACAGGGCGCCGTCCGGGGCGTGGGCGGCGAGCGTTTCGGTTGTCGCAAGATCGGTATCGAAGGTCTTGAGGTCGCGGTTGTTCACACCGATCAAGCGCGATTTCAGCCGGGCGGCGCGTTCCATTTCGACGCTATCGTGGACTTCGACCAGGACATCCATTCCGTAATCGAATGCCGCTGCTTCGATTTCATGCATGGCACTATCGTCGAGCGCAGCGACGATAATCAAAATCGCATCGGCACCGATCGCGCGTGCTTCGACGACTTGCCACGTATCGACCAAGAAGTCCTTGCGCAGGACCGGAAGGGGGCAGGCTGTGCGCGCTTCGACGAGATAATCCTCGTGACCCTGAAAGTAGGGGGCGTCGGTCAGCACCGACAGGCAGGCAGCTCCGCCCGCAGCATAGGCGCGCGCGTGCTCGGCGGGCCGAAAATCCTTTCGGATTAGGCCTTTGGAGGGTGATGCTTTCTTGATTTCGGCAATCAGGCCGAACCCGCTCTGCTGCGCGCGTGCCAGGGCCGAGCGGAAGCCACGGGGTGCCGATTGTCCAAGCGCCGCCGCGTCCAGATCGGCGCGCGAACGGGCTCGCTTGCGCGCGGCGACTTCCTCGCGCTTGGTTGCGCAAATCTCTTCGAGCTTGTTCATGTCAGATGGCCATCGCGATCCATTTTTCGAGCAGCGTCTTGGCCTTGCCCGAATCCAGCGCTTCGGCGGCGATTTCCGCGCCTTCGGTCCAGTCGTCGGTGCGCCCGGCGACGATGAGCGTCGCGGCGGCATTGAACAACACCGCGTCGCGATAGGGGCCGGGGGTCCCCGACAGAAGAGCTTCCAACGCCCGTGCGTTATGCTCCGGTTCGCCCCCGCGGATCGCTTCGACGGGTGAATGAGGCAGGTTGGCCTGCACCGCGACGACGCGGCGCATCTCGAAATCATTGCCCGTCACGTCGGCCAGTTCGTTTCCGCCCGCCAGGCTCAGTTCGTCGAGGCCTTCGTCACCCGAGGCAATGAAGGTCCGCTCGGTCCCCAGCTTGGCCTTGGCGGCGGCATAGATAGGGACATAGGCGGGACGGGCGATGCCGATCAGTTGCCGCCGTACCCCGGCGGGGTTCGACAAGGGACCCATCAAATTGAAAATGGTCCGCACACCGAGCTTCTGGCGAATGGGTTGAATGCGCCCCATCGCAGGGTGGTGGTTTTTGGCGAAGAGGAAACAAATTCCGAGTTCCGCCAAGGTCTTCTCGGCGCTTTTCCCCGCAGCTTCCATGTCGAGGCCAAGCACTTCGAGTGTATCCGCCGCGCCCGATTTGCTGCTCGCCGCGCGATTGCCGTGCTTTGCCACCGGGACACCGCATGCCGCGACGACCAGGCTCACCGCTGTCGAGACGTTGAGCGTGTGATGCCCATCGCCCCCGGTACCGCAGCAATCGACGGTCCCTTCGGGAGCTTCGACCGGAATCAGCCGGGTCCGGAGCGCACGGGCAGCCCCAGCGATTTCCTCGGACGTTTCACTGCGCGCCGACATGTCCACGAGAAAACGGGCGACGTCCTCGTCGGACGTCTCGCCATCGAGAATCCAGCCGAAGACCTCTTCCGCCTCCTTCTCGCCAAGGTGCTGCTTTGCATCGGGAAGTCGTTTCATGCCGGGGCCTTGGCGGCGATACCGCAGATTTCGAGGAAGTTGGCAAGCAGTGCGTGGCCGTGTTCGGTGGCAATGCTTTCGGGGTGGAACTGAACGCCGTGAATCGGCAGTTCGCAATGGCGGAAGCCCATCACGCTGCTGCCGTCGAGACCCGGTGTTTCGCTGGTGGCGTTGATCTCCAGGCAGTCGGGAATGTCCTCGACCACGAGCGAGTGATAGCGCGTCGCGGTAAAGGGCGAGGGTAGGCCGACAAAGACTCCGCTCGCATCATGCGTCACCGGCGATGTCTTTCCATGCATCAGCCCACCGCGCACCACGCGCCCGCCGAAATGCTGGCCGATTGCCTGATGACCAAGGCACACGCCGAGCAGAGGTTTGCCCGCATCGGCGCAGGCCGTCACGAGGTCGAGGCTGATCCCCGCTTCGTTCGGTGTGCAGGGTCCGGGCGAGATCAGATAACCCGCATGGTCTGCCGCCAGTGCCTCGCGCGCCGAAATGGCGTCATTGCGCACCACCTCGACATCCGCGCCCATTTCCGTGAGGTAATGGACGAGGTTGAAGGTGAAGCTATCGTAATTGTCGATTACGAGAATGGAGAGGCTGTCGGTCATGCATGCCGTCAATGAAGCTCTGGCGCCAGGCTTTCAAGCAAGGAAAGCTGCGAGACGCGAAACGTCAGCGTGATGTCACGCCCGCTTCCCGGCCAGCCGGTCGGTGGCCCGGACCAGGCCGTCGACGATACCGGGTTCGCTCGCACTATGTCCGGCATCGTCGACCATCCAAAGCTCCGCCTCGGGCCAGGCTTTCTTCAGCGCCCAGGCCGCGCTTGGCGGGGTGCAGATGTCATGGCGGCCCTGCACGATGATACCGGGAATGCCGGTGAGCCGATCGACATTGTCGAGCAATTCGTTTTCTTCGAGAAAGAAGCCCTCGAGAAAGAACTTCGCGCAGATGCGCGCGAATGGAACCGCCTTGGCTGGATCGCCGAAGCTTTCCAGCAGGGATTCGTTCGGTAACAGCGTGGCGACATGGCCCTCCCACAGCGACCATTCGTGCGCCGCGGCAAGCCGCGTCGCTTCGTCCTCGCTCGTCAGGCGGTTGTAATAGGCGCGCACCAGGTCGCCGCGCTCCTGCTCGGGAACGAGGCCGATGAACTGGTCCCACTGTTCGGCCATGATCTCGCTCGCCCCGTAGCCGTAGAGCCAGGTCTTTTCCCGCTCCCGCGCGAGAAAAACGCCTCGTAGAACCAGTTCGCTCACCCGGTTCGGATATTTCTGGGCGTAGGCAAGCGCCAGTGTCGATCCCCAACTGCCACCAAAGACCTGCCATTTGCTGTGGCCACACATCTCGCGAAGTCGCTCGATATCGTCGACGATCCGCCAGGTGTCGTTGTTTTCGATTTCGGCGAAAGGCAGCGATTTTCCGCAGCCGCGCTGGTCGAACAGCAGCACATCGTAGAGATCCGGATCCCACTGTCTGCGATGATCGGGCGCCATGCCGCCACCTGGACCTCCGTGGAGGAATACCGCAGGCTTCGCGCCCTTGGTGCCGACCCGTTCCCAATAGAGCGAGTGACCTTCGCCGACATCGAGCATGCCGGACTCGAACGGTTCGATCGCGGGATAGAGCGTGCGGCGGGGTTCGGTCATTCGGAAGCCTTTTTCTTGATGACGGCAATCGGGCCGATGGGGGCGCCTGTGTCGAGCCTGTCGGTAGCCGGGTTCCAGAGCAGCGACACATTGCCGTCGAGAAACAGCGCATTCTTTACGTCCAGCTCGTCCTTGTAGAACCGGGCGAGCTTGCCGAAAGAGATCGGAGCATTCGATATCACGAAATGCGCGCGGCCATTGTCGTCGACGCCGACTGCGTTGCGGATCAGGCGCGAAGGCCCGTCATGCGTTATTGTGGGATGGATTTTGCCATCCACCACCAGCATCGGACCAGATTGCGTGCCGAATTCCGGGCGTTCGGTAACATTCGCGAGAAAGCTGTCGGTGCTGCGAACCACCCACTTGCCATCGCTGCCGTAGAACACGCCATTGGGCTTCATGTGGAAATTGCCTTCGCCATCGGCGGTGTTGAGCGCCTGCAGGCGCTCGGAATCCTCGACGAAGTAGCCGATCGGCTCGCCCTCATCGTCATACATCCCCGCATTCATTGCGAAAGCGATAGTGTCGGGATCCTGCGCGCGAGCGAAATCGGTCAGGCTGCGATATGGTGCTTCGCCCCTTGGTCCGAGGTCCATCGCGATCCGATGCCGGGAAGGCACTGCAAGACAATGGGTTAGCGGTGTGTCCTCGAAAATGATCGAGCGGCAGGCGCTCTCGACCTGGCTGGCAAGCGTAGCCGTGGCGCTTGGCTCTGGAGTGGGAGTGGCGGCGGCAGGCTCCTGCCCGTCGATGCGCGCGCGAGCGACAGGTTCGCCTTCCGGCTGAGCCTCGCAGGCCGTTAGCACCAGCAGGGCCAGGGCAGCGATGGGATATCTCATTGGCCGAACCCGGGTTCTCTCGCGAGACGAACGGCTTCTTTGGCCGCAGCGAGCAGGGCACCCGCTTTCGCTTCGCATTCACTCTGTTCATAGGCTGGATCGCTGTCGGCGACTATCCCCGCACCGGCCTGAACGTGCATCGTCCCGTCTTTCACGACAGCCGTGCGCAGGACGATGCAACTATCGACCGATCCATCGGGAGCGAAATATCCAACCCCGCCGGCATAGGGGCCGCGCGTCGCGGGCTCGAGTTCGGCGATGATCTCGCACGCGCGTACCTTGGGCGCACCGCTGACGGTACCGGCGGGAAAACCGGCGAACAAAGCGTCGATCGCATCCTTCGAGGGATCGAGCCTCCCGGTGACATTGCTGACGATATGCATGACGTGGCTGTACCGCTCGACAGTGAAACTCTCGGTGACGGTCACGCTGCCCGACTTGGCCACACGACCGACATCGTTGCGGCCCAGATCGAGCAGCATCAAGTGCTCCGCCCGCTCTTTCGGGTCGGACAGCAGGGATTGTTCGGCGAGCCGATCTTCGGTCTGCGTCGCACCGCGCGGCCGCGTACCGGCAATCGGACGGATCGTGACCTCGCCCTCGCGCACGCGGACGAGGATTTCCGGGCTCGAACCGACGATCGCGAAGCCGGGCATATCGAGGAAATACAGGAAGGGCGACGGGTTGACCCGGCGCAGCGCCCGGTAAAGGGCCATGGGCGGTAGCGCGAAGGGCGACGTGAAGCGCTGGGACAGCACGACCTGGAATATATCCCCGGCCTCGATATAGGCCTTGGCCCGCAAGACCATGGACTCGTATTCGTCCGCCGGCACGGCCGAGATGAGCTCGGGTTCCGGATGGTGTTGCACGGCGCCGCTTTCCACCACGGCCGGGCTAGCCAGCTTTCGCAGAACTTCGTCGATCCGCTCCGCTGCCTTTTCGATCGAGCCTTCGCGCCACACCGGCGCGATGCAGAACAGCGCATCGCTGAGGCGGTCGAAAACCAGCAAAACGGTCGGCCGGACGAAAAGCATATCCGGCAGCGCCAGTTCGCTTTCTGCCGGACGAGGCAGCTTCTCTACCAGCCCGATAGTTTCGTAGCCGAAATAACCGACCAGACAGGCCAGGGCAGGGGGCAGTTCGCCGGGCACATCGCATCGGCAGGTTTCAACCAGCGTGCGCAGACTCGCGAGGGTGCCGCTCTCGCATGGTTTGAAAGCGTCCCGCCGGTGCTGCCAATCGCCGTTGATTTCCGCATCGTCGCCCGTCGCGCGGAAGACCAGATCGGGATCGAGGCCGATAAGGCTGTAGCGCCCGCGAATCTCTCCCCCCTCGACCGATTCGAGCAGAAAGTCGCCCCGGCCTTCTTCGAACAGCTTGAGGGCGGCGCCTACGGGCGTCTCCGTGTCCGAGACGACTTCGCGCCAGATAAGCGCAGACCTGCCTTGCGCCAAGGCCTCGCGCGCCTGGCCGACACCTTTCAGACCGTTGTCCAACCGCGCCTCAGTTCCCGGCAAGCTGTTTGCGCACCGCCTCGATGGCCGACGCGTTGCGCGAAACACCAAGTTCCTGCTGCATGGCCTGGCCGAACTGTTCGACATATTCCTCGCCGATCAGCGGACCCATCTGACGCTTCGCTTGGCCGATCAGCGGGTCGTCTTCCGCGATATCGTCCATCTCGATGTCGTTCAGCCGCACGATGAAGAAACCCATATTGCCTCCGGCGTCGAGCTTTTTCGTGGTGTTCTTCGCCATGCTAAACAGCAGCGCGAGCGGCGGGGGAATACGCTGGTCGCGTTGGCGGGCCAGTTCCTCGCGGGTCATATTGACGGACTGTGCGGGCGGCACGCGGCGCTCTTCGGCCGCGAGAGCCTCGGCCATCGAATCGCCTTTACCGAGCCTGGCGATGACCCGGTCCGCGGCGGCCCGCGCGGCCTTCATACCCTGTGCGGCACGCCACCGGGCCTCGACCGCTTCCTCGATCTCGGCAAACGGAGCCGCAGCAGCGGGAGTGATGTTGCTGGCCTCATAGACCAGGTAGGTCCGACCACTTTCGACCGGCGCGATCTCGGGTTCTTCCTCGTCCATCTGAAAGGCGGTGGCCAGAGCAGGTCGCAACACTTCGGGAATCGACTGGCGCGGATTATCCGCGAGCCGGCCGTCGGCCAAGACAGGACCGACCGAGGCAAGGTCGAGATCAAGCTCTTCGGCGACTTCGGTAAGCGTGGCACCGTCTCCCAGTTGCTCTTCGATTTCGCTGGCGAGGTTGGCAAGCCCGCTGACACGTTTTTCCTCGCGCACGTCCTTGGCGATTTCCTCGCGAACCTGAGCCAGGCTGCGGGCGGGTTTGGTTTCGACATCATCGACTCGCGCGACATGCCAGCCAAGCGCGCTACGTGCAGGCCTACTCATTTCGCCTTGGGCGGCTGAGAAATAGGCTGCCGCTACCGCTGGCGATGCCTGCGAGGCCAGTCCCTCACGCTCGACATCCACGACAGGCGAGGCACGCAAACCCGCCTCACGCGCGACCTGTTCGAACGACGCACCGGCGGCCACGCGGTCGCGGATCGAATTCGCCGCTGCTTCGGTGGGGACGATCAACTGGGTGAAATCACGGGTTTCGCTGGCCGCGTACTGTTCGGCGTCGCGCTCGTAGCGCGCGGCGATTTCGGCATCGGTCGGTTCGATCCGGTCGCCAAGCGCTGCCGAATCGAATGTAGCATAACGGATGTTTCTGCGTTCGGGGCGCACGAAATCGGCACGATTGGCATCGTAATATGCTCGTAGGACCTTCGTCTCGGGATCATCCGAGGGCGCGTAAGTGGCCGCTGGCAAAAGCGCTATCGAGCCCTGGCGTCGTTCCTTGAAAAGCTGCGCGTATCGATAGGCCAGCTTGTCCGGTACGCTGGCGCCGAACCCTACGGGAATCAGCATTTGCTGCGATAGCAAACCGATACCCAGATCTTCGCGTAGCTGCGCGTCGGTCACACGCTGGAGCGCCAGTGCCTGACGATAGGTATCCTCGCTGAAGTTCCCATCGGGACCGCGAAAAGCCGGGATCATACGGATTTCGCTGTTCACGAGATTGTCGCCCGCACGAATGCCATGTTCATCGGCATAGGCTTTTATGGCGGCGCGTTGAATCAGGGCATCCAGCGCGGCGGTCAAGCCGCCGTCCCGCAGGAACTGCTGCATCGTGGCAGTGGGCTGTTCCTGCCGAACCTGTTCCAACCCGTTATTGGCGGCGCGAACCAGGTCGGATGTGGAGATTTTTTCATCTCCCACCACCGCGACACGATCGCCACCGGCAATTCCACCGAAAGTTCCAGTGCTCGATACGTCGGCGCTGGCGAAGGCCAGGGCGATCAATCCCAGAAAAGCGAGAGAGATCGCCAGACCGAGTTTGGTTTTGAAAAAGTTGCGGAAAAACTGGAACATGATGTGCGCGCGATCCGGTTGACTTGCTGCTGTCGATCAGGCGGTGCCTGAGTTGGTTGAGGCGCTTTATCCCCCCTGCGACCTCGCGGCAACAGGTTGGAAAGGGTTTTGACGTGTGAAGAAACCTACTCTAGCGGAGCGCGAACAAGGCCCCATATAGCGGGCCATTCATTCAGACAATTCGCAGGACATACCCATGGCCGAACGGCCCTACATCGTCGGAAACTGGAAAATGAACGGCACGCGCGCAATGCTCTCCGAGGCGCGCGCGATCGACCGGGCTGCGCAGCGGTATATGAAGGTCGAAGTGGCTGTCGCACCGCCTTACACACTGATTCATGCGGTGCACCGCGAAGCCGAGCAGATCGGCGTTGGCGCACAGGATTGCCATCCGGGCGCGGAAGGCGCGCACACCGGGGATATCAGCGCCTCGATGATCGCCGATGCCGGCGCCAAATTCGTAATTCTCGGCCATAGCGAGCGGCGCCAGGATCACGGCGAGACCGGAGAGCTGATTAATGCCAAGATCGAATCGGCCCTCGAAGCCGGATTGCGGGTGATCCTGTGTTGCGGTGAAACGCTCGAGACTCGCGACGCGGGGAAAGCCGAAAGCTACGTGCTGAACCAGATCGAATCTGCGCTGCCCCTGTTCGAAGATCCGGGTGAGCGCCTTACGATCGCCTATGAGCCCATCTGGGCCATCGGTACCGGGCGGACGGCCACAACCGACGATATCGCTTCGATGCATGGTGCGATCCGCGAGTTGCTCGTCAAAACCTATGGAGAGGAAGCTTCCGCGCAGGTCCGCATTCTGTATGGCGGGTCGGTCAAACCAGACAATGCGCGCGAAATCCTCGCCACGCCCGAAGTCGGCGGCGCACTCGTCGGCGGGGCGAGCCTGTCGGCCGAAAGTTTCCTGGGTATCGTTGTCGGCGCCTCGGAATCGGAAGAGGCCTGATCCCCGCAAGCTTGCCGTTTGCCACGCGTGCGCCTAGATGCGCGGTAGCCCAGCAATACCAGTTCCAAGAGTACTCGCATGTTTCTCTTCCTCACCGTCGTTCAGGCGATCGTCGCAGCCGCGCTAGTCGGTGTCATTCTGATGCAGCGTTCCGAAGGCGGCGGCCTGGGTATCGGCGGCAGCCCCTCGGGCATGCTCAGTGCGCGCGGTGCTGCGGATTTCCTCACCCGTTCAACCAAATGGCTGGCGATCCTGTTCGTGGTGCTCTCGATCGCCCTGGCTGCCGTGGCAGTCGATACGACCGGAGGGGACGCCATCGAATCCACGCTTGATCGCACTGTGGCTCCGGCTGCACCGGCCGATCCACTGGGTGCGGCGACCACCGGCGAGGAAGCGCCAGCAGGCGATGATCCGCTGGCCGACGTCACCCAATAGATCTCTTTACATCGCAGGCTTGTGGATTGTGCCGCGTTAGCGGCGCGATGGTCATGTCTTTGCGCTTGCCCCGACTCAACTCTTCAGCTTAAGGCTCGACCCCCATGGCGCGGTATATCTTCATAACCGGCGGCGTGGTCTCCTCGCTTGGCAAAGGTCTCATGGCGGCATCGCTTGCTGCCCTCCTCCAGGCGCGTGGCTACAAGGTCCGTATTCGGAAATTCGACCCCTATCTCAACGTCGATCCGGGGACGATGTCTCCTTATCAGCACGGCGAGGTATACGTGACCGACGACGGGGCCGAGACCGATCTCGACCTCGGCCACTATGAACGCTTCACGGGTGTTTCGGCGCATCAGGGCGACAACATCACCTCGGGCCGCATCTATCAGGACATCATCGCCAAGGAGCGCCGCGGCGATTACCTCGGCGCGACGGTGCAGGTGGTTCCGCATGTGACCGACGAGATCAAGGCCTTCGCGCTGGCCGGGCAGGACGACCACGATTTCATTCTATGCGAAATCGGCGGCACGGTCGGCGATATCGAAGGTCTGCCCTTCATGGAAGCGATCCGTCAGCTTCGCAACGATCTGGAGCCATGGCAGACGCTGAGCGTGCATGTTACGCTGGTTCCCTACATCGCGGCGGCGGGTGAGCTGAAGACCAAACCGACCCAGCACTCGGTACGCGAACTCGCAAGCCTCGGCATCAAGCCCGACGTGCTGCTATGCCGCGCCGAACATCCCATTCCCGATGGCGAGCGCCAGAAGATCGCCAACTTCTGCAATGTTCGCAAGGAAGCGGTGATCCCGGCGCTCGATGCGCCGTCGATTTATTCGGTGCCATTGCAGTATCACGGCGAAGGCCTCGATACCGAGGTGCTGCGAGCCTTCGGAATCACCGACGCCCCCGATCCGGATCTTTCGCGCTGGTACGATGTGGTCGATCGCCATTCGAACCCCGAAGGTGAGGTGACCATCGGGGTGGTGGGCAAGTATGTCGGCCTTCAGGATGCCTATAAATCGTTGAACGAGGCTCTGGTGCATGGGGGCATGGCCCACCGCGTCAAGGTCAATCTGAAGTGGATCGACGCCGAGGTCTTCGAAGGTGAAGACGCCGAGATCGCCGCCAAGCTCGAGCCGATGCACGGCATTCTGGTACCGGGAGGTTTCGGCGAGAGGGGGAGCGAGGGCAAGATTGCCGCAGTGCGTTTCGCCCGCGAACGCAAGGTACCATTTCTCGGCATCTGCCTCGGTATGCAGATGGCTTGTATCGAAGCCGCGCGCACGGCAGGTTTCGACAAGGCTTCCTCCACCGAGTTCGGTGAGACCGAAGAGCCGGTCGTTGGCATCATTACCGAATGGATGACTGCGGAAGGGTTGCAGACCCGCGAAGCGGGAGGGGACCTTGGCGGCACAATGCGTCTGGGTGCTTATGATGCGGTCCTGACGGCGAATAGCCATGTGGCGAACATCTACGGAGGGGCGACGACGATCTCGGAGCGTCATCGTCATCGATATGAGGTCAATGGCGCCTATGTCGAACCGCTTGAAAAGCAGGGGCTGATCTTTTCCGGAATGTCGCCCGACGGGCTTCTCCCCGAAATCGTGGAACGACCCGACCACCCATGGTTCGTCGGGGTGCAGTTTCACCCCGAACTGAAATCCAAGCCGTTCGACCCGCATCCGCTTTTTGCCGGATTCGTTGGCGCGGCGCTGGAACAAGCTCGTTTGGTGTAGCACACCGCCAAATTGCGTAGCTGCCTAAGTGGCTGGAATCGCGGAGTTGCGATCTTCAGGCACTTGTAACGAGGCGACAAAATTCCCGTGCCTGGAATCCGCGGGTTTATCTTTTGATATAGATAATGCAGAATACACTTGTTTCCGCAGTCTTATGCGGAATTTTTGAGACATGCGCTTCGCTTGCAAGCGGTGGGGCTTGCCTCGATGACGGCTGTCTTCTGCGACCCGGACGGTCGATTTCGAGGTTAGGCGGCGTTAAACGTCGCGGGGGCGGAACCCAGTTCCGCCCCCTATCGGTTTCAATAGAGTTGTGAGTGTCGGGTTCAGGCAGCCTTGCTGCCGTCTTCCCCGTCATCCTTCACCACTTCGAGCGGTTGCTGGCCGCCGATCGCGATCTTCTTGGGCCTCATCGCTTCGGGTACCTCGCGCACGAGATCGATGACGAGCAAGCCGTCGGCGAGATCGGCATTCGCCACACGGACGTAATCGGCCAGTTCGAAGCGGCGCTCGAAGCCGCGATTGGCGATGCCGACATGCAGCATTTCGCCGTCCGCAAGTTCGTCGCGCTTCTTACCGGTCACTACCAGCAGGTTCTGCTGTGCAACGATATCGAGATCACCCTTGCGAAAGCCCGCGACGGCGAGCGTTATGCGATATTCGTCATCGCCGCGCCGCTCGATATTGAAGGGGGGGTAGTTGTCGCCACCGGCATTGCGTGCCTGGCGTTCCATCAGGTCGAAAACACGATCGAATCCGACGGTGGAGCGACGAAAAGGGGTAAGGTCCATACGGTTCATCGAAACAAATCCTCTTATGAGCGATTCTATGGTGGCGGGGTCCGCATTCGGCACCCCGTCGCCGCCACACCCATAGTGGCGACGCATTCGAGATAGGCGCGCCATTTGGGCTTTCAAGAGCTGCCAGTGCGCACTAGATTTGTCTTTGAGATGTAAGGGACATTCAATGAACCAACCCCAAGTGGACATTTATACCAAGTTCGGCTGCGGATACTGTTTCCGTGCCAAGCGCCTGCTCGACCAGAAGGGGGTGGATTACCGCGAATTCGACATCACAATGGGCGGCCCCAAGCGCGAGGAAATGCTCCAGCGGGCACCCAATGCAATGACCGTTCCTCAGATTTTCATCGGCGACACGCATGTCGGTGGGTCGGACGAACTCGCCGCGCTCGAACGCGAGGGCAAGCTTGACGCGTTGTTGACTGCCTGAATGTCCAGGGTTGCCGTCCTTCAGATGACCTCGGGGATCGATCCAGAGGCCAATGCGCATGTGCTTGCCGGTGCCGTAGATCGAGCTGCGGGGGAGGGGGCGGCGATGCTGTTTACTCCCGAAATGTCCGGATTGCTCGATCGTGATCGGAAACGCGCTGCAGGCGCGATCTCGATCGAACAGGAGACACCCGCCCTCGCCATGGTCCGGGACGCGGCCAGCAGGGCTGGAATCTGGGTCTCTCTGGGATCACTGGCCGTGGCGACCGATGAACGGCGCTGGGCTAATCGCGCATTCGTGATCGGTCCCCATGGGGAAATCGTGGCCCGCTACGATAAGATTCATATGTTCGATGTCGACCTTGCTAGCGGCGAAAGCTGGCGTGAATCGAATGCCTACAAGCCGGGTGACGAGGTCGTGACCGTGGCCGACACACCCGTCGGAAAGCTGGGTCTATCGATTTGCTACGACATCCGGTTTCCGGCGTTGTTCGAGGCGCTCGGGCGCGCGCGCTGCGACTGCATTGCCATTCCTGCTGCTTTCACGGTTCCGACCGGCAGTGCCCACTGGCACGTACTCCAGCGTGCGCGGGCGATCGAGGCGAGCGCGTTTGTCGTTGCGGCGGCGCAGGTGGGCGAGCATGAGGATGGACGCCAAACCTACGGCCACAGTCTCGTCGTCGATCCCTGGGGTGAGGTGCTGCTCGATATCGGTGGGGAACAAGCCGGCTTGGAGTTCGCCGATATTGACCTTACCCGTATCGCTGCCGTGCGAGAGCAGGTACCAAGCCTTGCCAATCGCCGCGAAATCGCCAAATAGGCCGACACGATGATCGTATTCGACCTTTCTTGTAGTGAGGGCCATCGGTTCGAAGGCTGGTTCGGCTCTTCCGACGATTATGCCGATCAGAAAGCCAAGGGGCTGTTGGCCTGCCCGGCATGTGGAAGTGTTGAAGTCGCCAAAGCGCCGATGGCGCCTTCCGTACCCGCGAAGGGTAGCATGCGCGAGCTAAGTGGCGGCGATGTCACCCAATTGGCGACAGGTGAAATGCCGACGGAGGTCAAAAAGGCGTTGGCGACTCTCGCCAAGGCCCAAGCCAAGGCGCTCGAAAACAGCACCTGGGTGGGCGACCAGTTTGCCGAAAAAGCGCGCGAGATGCATTATGGCGAAGCCGACGAGGGGCCAATTCACGGACGCGCAACCCGCGACGAGGCGGAAGACATGCTTGCCGAGGGAATAGCCGTCGCTCCGCTGATTATGCCCGTTGCGCCGCCCGACGAACTCAACTGATTGCCACCTCGGTCCGAGCCGCTATACGAGGCTCCGGAGCGCCCGTAGCTCAGTCGGATAGAGCATCAGATTCCTAATCTGGGGGCCACAGGTTCGAATCCTGTCGGGCGCACCAAATTTACCTCGGATCGCTGGCAATCGTACGCAAATCTTCATCGCGTGGAGCGAGGCCTGGCAAGGATCCCGACGGCGTCACCGACCAAAGCGACGTGCGGTCGCGGCGAGCGCGGTAAGTGTCACCGAGCACAGGCCGAGTAGGATGCAGGTCCCGGCCCAGCCATAGGCGTCATAAGCGGCAGTTCCGGCGTAGCTCCCGAGCCCGCCGCCGATGAACATAATCACGACATAAACGGTTGTCAGCCGCGTCCGGATCGCAGGGTCCAGCGCGAGGAATGTCATACGACCAGTCACGTCCACTCCCGGCCCGACGAGGTTCGTGATGATAAGAGGTACAAGCAGGCCCCATAACGAACCACCGAGTGGCCACAGAAGGAGGATCCCCATGAATTGGATCATCGCGAATATGGTGCGGGCCTTGCGTGGACCGACATGATCCGCCCATCGCCCCAGTCGCGGCGTCGAGATGATGCTGACCGCCGCCAGACCTGCCAGATACCCTACCGTATCGGTGCCATATCCCATTTGCGGAGAGGTTAGGTAGAGCGCCAGTCCCAACCACACCGCAATGAACTGGGCGAAATTGAGGGCCTGGATCGCGCCCGACAGCAACACTTCCTTGTGTTTTCCGACAAGCGGGAAGACCGATAACAGCAGGTCTCGATAGGACTGGCGCCCCTCGGCGGAGCGTTCCCCGCCTTCCATCAACCGCGGCAAGGCGATGGTGACCGCCAGCATGAGCGTTGTCGCTATCCAGTACACGGCGCGCCAGCCGTACCGCTCGGAAACGACGCCCGCGCCGACACGGGCCACCAGAATACCAAGGATGATACCTGCTGCCAGCTTGGCGGTAACCTGCCCGAGCCGCTCCGGTGCCACGCGTTTGGAAGCGTAGGCGGGCAGGAGGTACGGGGCGATAGTGAAATAGCCCAGCAAGGTAGAGCCCAGCACGAAGAGAGAAAATCCTTCGGCCAGGGTCATGATGGCCAGTGACAGGGTCTGACCGGTCGCGAAGGCGATCGTCAGACGGCGGTTCGATATCCGGTCGCCCAGCGGGAGCAGCATGAAAATTCCGACTGCCAGCGCGAGCTGGTTGAGCGCGGGCACGAGCCCTATCCGCGCGTGGCTCACACCGAAATGATCGGCGACATCGCCGATGATCGGATGGATGTAATAGGCGTTGGCGGTCACCACCGCTGCCGCAATGGCAAGCGAGGTTTCCTGCGCGCCGGTCAGTCGCGCGGGCTGGTTCAAACCAGATGGCCCGCCTTGCGTGCCGTGTCGATCACGCCCTGCGCCAGCCCCTCGGGCTGGTCCTCCTGGCAGAAATGTCCGCAATTCGGCAGCGTTCGGTGGGGCTGGCCTTTCGCGCCGACAATGCGCTCGACCAGAAATTTTTCGCTGCCTTTGGTCACCGGATCGTCTTCGCCGAACAGGGTCAGGAAGGGCTTGTCGTAGGCTGCGAGCGAAGGCCAGGCCTGCTTGTTGTCGTCAACGCCGGGCATGCCATCCTCGACCGGTACGAGCGCGGGGAAGGCGCGCGCGCCGGCCTTGGAAGGTTCGTCGGGGAAGGGGGCGTCGTAGGCGGCGATCTCGGCTTCGCTGCGCGGAGTGGCCGTGGCTCGGTCAAGCAGAGGGCCGATACGGAAATCGGGCGAGCTCCTTGCAAACTCGCGCCAGGCGAGAAAGGCTTGGCTGGGTGTGCCGCCGGCGGGCAGGAAGGTATTGCTGGCGACGACGCAGGCAAACAGGTCGGGGTCGTGTGCGACCATGCGCAGGCCGAGCAATCCGCCCCAGTCCTGGCAGAACAGCGCCGCCGGTCGCGGTTCGATCGCCGTGCGCCACTGTTTCAACCACGCGACATGGCGGGCGTACGTGTAAAGCCCGATATCGTCGGGCTTGTCGCTCTTTCCGAAGCCGATCAGATCGGGGGCGAGCACGCGGAAACCGGCGTCGACAAGGATCGGGATCATCTTGCGATAGAGGAAAGACCAGCTCGGCTCGCCGTGAAACAACAAGACCGGCGGAGCATCTTTCGCCCCTTCGTCGACATAGTGCTGCCGGGCGGTCAGCCCGTCGCCAAGATCGACCTCGAACCAGTTTTCCGCGAAAGGGTAGTCTGGAATGCCCGCAAAACGTTCCGCCGGCGTGCGCAGTATCTGCATCGGTCTCTCCTCCCAGGAGACCGCGCAACCCGGTCTCGATTCGAAACCTTAAGGCGTCTTGCAATCGGTGTCACCCAATTGGCCGAGAGGGACGGCCTCTTTGAAAGTGTGAGTGACATAGGGGAAGGGGATCTCGATCCCGGCATTGTCCAGCGCAGCCTTGATCGCGCGCACGACCTTGTCCTTGCTTTCCCAGCCGTCGCGAGGCGTCGAGCCCGCCCACCAGCGGACGAGAAAATCGACCGAACTCGAATTGAATTCCTGCGCGAAAATGTCGACGCCCTTGCTCGCCAGTACGTCGTCGAGACCCTCGACCGCGCGGCGAATGACATCGGCGGCATGGTCGAGCTGGGTGTCGTAGGAGACCCCAACGACGACTTCGTGCCGCCGCTGTTCCTTATCGGTGAAGATCTCGACTGGGTTCTTGAACAGGATCGAATTGGGGACGACCGACAGTTCGCCCGAAAGCTTGCGCACATGCGTTTCGCGCAGCGTGATGTGTTCGACCTTGCCGGTAATCCCTTCGCATTCGATCACATCGCCGATGCGCATTTTCTCGCGCACCATGATGAGCACGCCGGCCAGAAAGTTCTCGAAGATGTCCTGGAACGCGAAGCCGATCGCCACCGCACCGATACCCAGGCCTGCCAGCAAGCTGGCAGGCGTCATGCCCGGCATGACCACGATCAGCGCAATCATCAGCCCGACGATCCAGATCGCGAGGCGTACGATCGTGTCGATCAATTGTTTGAGGCTCGGACGGATTTCGGTGCCAGCGGTCAACCGGTCGGCAATCCGGACGGCGAACTTGGCTATGATCCAGGTCAGCAGGAGAATGAACAGCGCGATGACGAGCCCGGGCACCGCGCGAACGAAGCCCTCGGCCATATCGACCAACTGGTCCTGCAATGTGGAAAAGGTATTGACCGTCTGGTCGTAGGTTTCGCCGGCCGGCGTGGTTTGCGTGGTTTGCGTGGCTTGCATGGAATTCCTCGGTTGTCCCGCACTCAACGGGACAACCGGAGGTGTGTTCCATGCCGGTTAACCCTTGGCTTTTTGGGTGTGTTCCTTGCGCGCGATCTCGTGCAACCAGTCGGCATGGCGCGGCGCTTTCTTGGTTTCGCTCCATTCGTCGAGCATCAGCGGCGCGACACGCTTCAGTTCGGCATATTGCTCGTCGGTCCCGATGTCGGCGGCCAGTTCCACGCGGTGGCCGTTCGGATCGAAAAAGTAGATCGACTTGAAAATGCCGTGATGGGTTGGGCCGAGCACATCGATGCCGAGGCCTTCGATATGTTCCTTGGCGGAGAGCAGCTCTTCCTCGCTATTCACGCGAAATGCGAGATGCTGAACCCAGGCGGGTGTATTCTCGTCGCGGCCCATGTCCTTCTGGTTGGGCAGTTCGAAGAAGGCGAGGATGTTGCCGTTCCCAGCGTCGAGGAAGACGTGCATGTAGGGATCATAGGCGCCGGTCGAGGGCACATGATCCTCGGCAAAGGCAGTGGTATAATCCATGCCCAGTACCTTGCCGTACCATTCGACGGTCTCTTTCGCGTCCTTGCAGCGATAAGCGGCGTGATGCACGCCGCCTAGCTTTACGGGGTGGTCTGCGACGTCGCTCATTCGGCAGGCTCCGCTTCGACCGTCTCGGCATCTTCGACCTGGAGAACGCCGCGACGCACCTGATCGCGCTCCATGCTTTCGAACAGGGCCTTGAAGTTTCCTTCGCCGAAGCCTTCGTCACCCTTGCGCTGAATGAATTCGAAGAACACCGGGCCAACCTGCGCTTCCGCGAAAATCTGCAACAGCAGACGCGGCTTGCCACCTTCGGTTGTGCCGTCGAGCAGGATGCCGCGCATCTTGAGCTCGTTTTCGTCCTCGCCATGGCCCGGAAGGCGTTCGGACAGCATTTCGTAATAGGTTTCCGGCGGAGCGGTCATGAAGGGGACACCGAGCTGCTTCAGATTGTCCCAGCATCCGACAAGGTCGTCGCAGATCAGCGCGATGTGCTGGATGCCCTCGCCGTTGAATTCGCGCAGGAACTCCTCGATCTGGCCCTTGCCGCCTTCGCCTTCTTCGTTGAGGGGGATACGAATCTTGCCATCCGGCGCGGTGAGCGCCTTCGAGGTCAGGCCGGTATATTCGCCCTTGATGTCGAAGAAGCGGATTTCGCGGAAGTTGAAGAGCGTCTCGTAATAGTCCGCCCAATATTTCATGCGGCCATTGTAGACGTTGTGCGTCAGGTGATCGATTACGTTGAAACCGGCGCCGACCGGCCATTTCTCCACGCCGTCGAGATACTCGAAATCGATATCGTAGATCGATAGGCCGTCGCCGTCCTGATCCGCATAGCGGTCGATCAGATAGACGATGGCGCCGCCGATCCCGCGGATAGCGGGAATGCGCAGTTCCATGGGGCCGGTCTCGACCGCAACCGGCTCGGCTCCGCGTTCGAGCAGCTCGGCATAGGCGCTTTTCGCATCGCGCACGCGGAAGCCCATGCCACAGGCCGACGGGCCGTGCTCGCGCGCGAAGAACCATGCTGCGCTTTTCGGTTCGTAGTTCAGAATCAGATTGATCTGGCCCTGACGCCACAGATGCACGTCTTTCGAACGGTGTGTGGCAACGTGGGTGAAGCCCATGGCTTCGAAAACAGGCTCGATGACACCCTTCTCAGGAGCGCAGAATTCGACGAATTCGAAGCCGTCGAGGCCGATGGGGTTTTCGAAGAGATCGGGCATTTCAGTCCTCTGGTCACGTGATTTGGTTTCAGGAGAAACTAGTTACACCTGCAACCGTATCGTGTCAAGAAAACGAACGAGGCAAGGCCATGCAGTGTTCCGCTGCTGCGGCGAAGCGGTTCCGGAGGAGAGAATTGCCTTGCGTGAAGGGGTTAACTGTGATTCTCTATCCCTATGCGGCGAACAAATTCCATGGCGGCGATTCAGCGGGCGAAGGCAATGCAGCATGCTGCACTGGCGGCGCTGCTCGTCATGGGAGGTCTGGCGATTGCTGGCCCTTCCGGCTTGCTCGCCTGGAGTGAGAATTTGCGCTTGTTGGACCAGCGCGAAGCACAGCTCGCTCAGCTTGAGGCAGAGCGTGAGGCGCTGGAAAATCGCGTCGCCTTGCTGCACCCCGATCATGCCGATCCGGATATGGTGGGCGAATTGCTGCGTAGCCAGCTCAATGTGGTCCATCCCGACGAAGTGGTGATCAAGCTCGAGGATTGACGGGGCGAAACCTTCGCTTTCCGTAAGGGTTTTTCGTATGCACCCGCGCTCTGCCGTTGCGCGAGGCCTGTGCCTGTGCCTATAGGCGCAACCGATATTCCTCCCCGGAAGTACAAGGACAAAAGTCTTGGCCAAAGCCCCTCGGAGCAAGAAAAAGCCCGCTCAGTCACCTGCTGAGGATACCGACTTCGTTCTCCATTCGCTGCAAGACGCACTGGAGAAGAAAAAGCGCTATGACGCGAGCCAGGAGCAGATGCTCCACTTTTACGAGCAGATGCTGCTCATCAGACGGTTCGAGGAACGAGCCGGGCAGCTCTACGGGCTTGGTCTGATCGGCGGGTTCTGCCACCTCTACATTGGCCAGGAAGCCGTTGCCATTGGGCTCCAGTCGGCGCTCGACGGGGACAAGGACAGCGTCATCACCGGCTATCGCGACCATGGCCATATGCTTGCCTACGGCATCGATCCCAAGGTCATCATGGCCGAACTCACGGGACGCGAGGCGGGGATATCCAAGGGCAAGGGCGGGTCCATGCACATGTTCTCGACCGAACATAAGTTCTACGGCGGGCACGGCATCGTCGGCGCGCAGGTTGCGCTCGGCGGCGGGCTCGCACTTGCGCACCAGTATAACAACGATGGCGGACTCTGCCTTGCCTATTTCGGCGATGGCGCGGCGAATCAGGGCCAGGTTTACGAGACCTTCAACATGGCGAGCCTGTGGAAGTTGCCGATCGTGTTCGTGGTCGAAAACAATCAGTACGCCATGGGCACGAGCACGGCACGATCGAGCGCCGAAACCGAATTCTATCGCCGTGGCACCGCCTTCCGCATCCCGGGCATGGATGTGAACGGAATGGATGTTCTCGAAGTGCGTCAGGCGGCCGAAATCGCCTTCAAGCATGTGCGCGAGGGCAAGGGGCCTGTGCTCATGGAGTGCAACACCTATCGCTATCGCGGCCATTCCATGTCCGACCCGGCCAAATATCGCACCCGCGAGGAAGTGCAGGATGTACGCGAACACAAGGACCCGATCGAAGGACTGAAGAAGGTGCTCCTCGAAAACGGTTCGACCGAGGACGAGCTCAAGGCAATCGACAAGGACATCCGCAAGACCGTGACCGAAGCCGCAGACTTCGCCGAGAACTCGCCCGAACCGGATCCGAGCGAACTCTACACCGATGTTCTGGTGGAGGAGTATTGAGCCATGGCTATCGAATTGAAGATGCCCGCGCTGTCGCCCACCATGGAAGAGGGCACGCTTACCAAGTGGCTCAAGGCCGAAGGTGACGAGATCGTTGCCGGTGACATCATCGCCGAGATCGAAACCGACAAGGCGACGATGGAGTTCGAGGCGGTAGATGAAGGTACGCTCGGCAAGATCATGGTCGAGGAGGGCACCGAAGGGGTGAAGGTAGGCACGGTCATCGCCATGCTTGCGGGCGAGGGCGAGGATGTTTCCGATATCGAGGCACCTGCGGAAGCTGCTCCCGTCGAGGACGTTCCGGGTGAGGGTAAGGATGTCGGGCGCGAGCCGAGCGAAGCCGAAATCGCCAAGCCCGCGCGCAAGGTCGATGTGAAAGACCCCGAGGTCCCCGAAGGCACGTCCTTCGTTTCCACGACCGTGCGCGAGGCTCTGCGTGACGGCATGGCCGAAGAAATGCGCCAGGACGAACGCGTCTTCGTGATGGGCGAGGAAGTCGCGGAATATCAGGGCGCCTATAAGGTGACCCAGGGCTTGCTCGACGAGTTCGGCCCCAAGCGCGTGATCGACACGCCGATCACCGAATACGGTTTTGCCGGTATCGGAACGGGTGCGGCCATGGGCGGCCTGCGGCCGATCGTCGAATTCATGACCTTCAACTTCGCCATGCAGGCGATCGATCACATCATCAATTCGGCGGCCAAGACCAATTACATGTCGGGCGGCCAGATGCGCTGCCCGGTGGTTTTCCGCGGCCCTAACGGCGCGGCGAGCCGCGTCGGCGCGCAGCACAGCCAGAACTACGGCCCGTGGTACGCCAGCGTCCCCGGCCTGATCGTCATCGCGCCCTATGACGCAGCCGATGCCAAGGGCCTAATGAAGGCCGCGATCCGCTGTGAGGACCCGGTGGTCTTCCTCGAGAACGAGCTGGTCTATGGCCGCAGCTTCGACGTTCCCGATGTCGACGACTATGTCCTGCCGATTGGCAAGGCGCGGATCATGCGCGAAGGTTCGGACGTCACCATCGTCGCCTATTCCATCGCTGTGGGCCTCGCGCTCGAAGCCGCCGAGGAACTGGCCGGCGAAGGGATCGATGCCGAAGTCATCGACCTGCGCACGCTACGCCCGCTCGACAAGGAGGCGATCCTCACCTCGCTTGCCAAGACCAATCGCCTTGTGATTGCGGAAGAAGGCTGGCCGACCTGCTCGATCGCGGCAGAGGTGATGGCCATTTGCATGGAGGACGGTTTCGACCATCTCGATGCGCCGGTTCTTCGGGTGTGCGACGAGGATGTGCCGTTGCCCTATGCCGCCAATCTGGAAAAGCTCGCGCTGATCGACACGCCGCGCATCGTGAAGGCGGCGAAGAAGGTCTGCTATCGCGACTGACCCACAGGACAGTAGCGATGGCGCAACGGGCTTGCTGGACGAATGTCCAGAGGTCTCGCGCGTTGCCATTGCGAGCGTTCGCGACAAGCCCGAAATGTGGCTGGCAGCCTTCGCGCTGGACGGGCGGATCGGTCGCATGGTGCTAGGTGCCAGGGAGCCATTGCTGGGCCAGATGCGGCTCGCCTGGTGGCGCGATCAGTTCGGCCGGTCCGCTGCGGAGCGACCGCGTGGTAACATCCTCCTCGACCTGATCGGCCGGACCTGGGAGGGGGCCGAAACCTCGCTTCTGGCGCTCGTCGATGGGTGGGAAGCCCTGCTCGCACCGCGACCGCTCGAGGCGTCTGCAATGGCTCGCTTCGTAGAGGGGCGGGAGAAGCTGGGTATCGGACTGGCGGAAGGTGCCGATGAAGCTTCGGCCAAGTCCGAGGCTGCGCGCGCGTGCAAGCTGTGGGCTCTGGCCGACCTCGCTGTTCGCGCACAGGACGATGGCGAAAGGGCACAGACGCTCGATCACGGACAGCGGCTCGCCGAACCAGCTCTGAGATTGCCGAGTTCCCTGCGACCACTCGCCGTTGTCGGAGGCCTTGCCCGACGTTCGCTACGTTCCGGGGGGCGTGAAATGCTGGGCGATCGGCTCAGCCCTTTGGTAGCCTTGCGGTTGGGCCTG
The DNA here is from genome assembly GCF_021864455.1 of Erythrobacter sp. SN021. Classification (NCBI taxonomy): domain Bacteria; kingdom Pseudomonadati; phylum Pseudomonadota; class Alphaproteobacteria; order Sphingomonadales; family Erythrobacteraceae; genus Erythrobacter; species Erythrobacter sp. SN021. Next base: position 301,933 of record NZ_JAKKUW010000001.1, on the reverse strand, counting down.
TTCGGACGTTAGTCTAAGTTCCGGCGGGATTAGGGGGATAGGCCGATGAACCGGATATTGCTGGGAGGGTTGGTGGCGCTCGCACTGGTCGGGCTTGGCGCCTTCTGGTGGCAGGGCAGGGCGCAGATCGAGCGCGGCGCGCCGCCGCCGGCACCGATCGAGACCAGCGATCCATTGCCCGAGATACCGGCCTCGGATCCGGGCGATTTAGTCGGCCCGGCGCCGCCAACGGCTACCGAGCTCACCAGGGAACAGCGCCGTTTCTTTCGCTATGATCGCAACCGTGATTGGCGGATTACGCGAACCGAGATGCTCTCGACCCGTTCCGACGGGTTTCGGAAGCTCGACAAGGACGGCAACAACCTCCTCGATTTCGAGGAATGGGCCGTGGCGACGGTCGAGAAATTCGAGAGCGCGGATGCCGATGGCGACAATCAGCTAACGCCGGGTGAATTCGCCACCACCGCGCCCAAGCCGAAAAAGACGCGTCGCTGCGCTTGCTAGGCCGGAACGGCTTCCATCCCCGCCAGCCATTCGCCGAAATCTTCCTTGGCGCGGTTGGTATAGGCTTCCTTGCGAACCTTTTTGCCAACATCGTGCAGCGGCGGAAAGAGGCCGAAATTGACATTCATGGGCTGGAAGGTGGCGGCCTCGGCATCCCCGGTGATATGCGACAACAATGCGCCGAAGGCGGTGGTGCGCGGTGGCGGCGTCCAATCGCGCCCGGCCAGCTCCGCGGCTGCCATCAGGCCCGCCATCAGCCCCACGGCGGAGCTTTCGACATAGCCTTCGCAGCCCGTGATCTGCCCGGCGAAGCGGATATGTTCGCTACCGCGCAGGCGCAATTGCCGGTCGAGAACCAGTGGGGAGTTGATGAAGGTGTTGCGATGCAGCCCGCCAAGCCGCGCGAATTCGGCATTCTCCAGCCCGGGGATGGTGCGAAACAGCTCCACCTGCGCGCCGTATTTCAGCTTGGTCTGGAAGCCGACCATGTTCCACAATGTGCCGAGCTTGTTATCCTGCCGTAGCTGGACCACGGCATAGGGCCAGCGCCCCCGCGGATGCTCCTCGGTCGTATCGTAGGGATTGTCGAGGCCGACACCCTTCATCGGTCCGTAGCGCAGCGTCTCCACCCCGCGTGCGGCCATCACCTCGATCGGCATGCAGCCGTCGAAATAGGGTGTGTCCGCCTCCCATTGCTTGAATTCGGTCTTCTCGCCGTCGATCAGGCCCTGATGGAAGGCGAGGTATTGCTCCTTCGTCATCGGGCAATTGATGTAATCGCCCTCTTCATTGCTGGCTTCGGTACGCTTGTTCCAGCGCGACTGGATCCAGCACTTGCTCATATCGATGCTGTCGCGATGGACGATCGGCGCGATCGCATCGAAGAATGCAAGCCGGTCCTGCCCGGTCGCGCGCACGATGCTGTCGGCCAGTGCCTGCGCGGTCAGCGGCCCGGTCGCTACGATGGCGAGACCATCCTGGGGCAGTGCATCGACTCGTTCACGCACCACGGTGACGTTCGGATGTTCCTGTAGCGTCCGCTGGACTTCGGCGGAAAAAACATCGCGGTCGACCGCCATCGCGGACCCAGCAGGAACGCGCGCAACTTCGCCCGCGCGCATGATGAGACTGTCGAGCCGACGCATCTCGTGATGCAGCAGGCCGACTGCGTTCTTGGTATCATCGTCCGAACGGAAACTGTTCGAACAGACGAGTTCGGCCAGCCTGTCGGTCTGGTGGGCTGGCGTCATCTCCCCGCTGCCGCGCATTTCGGACAGACGCACCTTGCAGCCCACCCGGGCGAGCTGCCATGCGGCCTCGCTGCCGGCCAGGCCGCCGCCGATAATGTGGATATCATGGGTCATCGCGCGGCCCCTAATCCTTGCAAGGCCCCCTCGACAAGGCCTAGCGAGGCTGAATGCCTCATCCCGCTCTTGCCAAACATCGTCCTTGGCTCCTCGCCAGCCTCGTTGCCGGAGTCAGCTATTTCTTCGTGTCCGATGATCCGATCGGCGGGGCCTGGCTCATGCTGTGGAAGGGCGCCGGTGTCGCTTTTCTGGCGATTTACGCGGCGTTTCGGGGCAAGGGCGTCGATGGTCTCCTGATCGCGGCCGTTCTCATGTTCGGCGCCATGGGCGACGTTGCTCTCGAACTCAGCTTCCTGGGCGGAGGCAGCCTGTTCGCCGTGGGGCATGTAATTGCCATCGCCCTCTACGTGCGCAATCGGCGCGAACATGCCAGCGGCAGTCAGGTGATGACGGCCGCCGCGCTTCTTCTCCTGACCCCGGTGATTGCCGGTTTGATTACCTATCCGGTGGATAACTGGCATGTCGCGACAGCCTATTCCGGGGTGGTCGGCGCAATGGCCGCAGCGGCATGGCTGAGCCGATTCCCGCGCTATCGGGTCGGGGCCGGCGCGGTTATGTTCGTGGTCAGCGATTTGCTGATTTTCGCCGGAGAGGCGGGAGCGCTACCGAGATCGGTGACCGAGTGGCTCATCTGGCCGCTTTATTATGGTGGGCAGTTCCTGATCGCCACCGGCGTGGTGCAGACCCTGCGCAAGGACCCGCCCCCCACGGGGGCTTAGCCGCTCCAGGCCGCAATCGTGGTCCGGTGCAGTTCGCGCCGATATCCCTCATAACCGCCGGTCGCCTTGTGGAGGACCGAGCGATTGTCCCACATGACCAGCATGTCGTGTTCCCATCGGTGGCGATAGACGAACGCGTCGCGTGCCTGCCATTGCGCAAGGTCGGATAGCAGCGCGATCGCTTCGGCCTGCCCCATGCCTTCTATCCCGACGATATAGCCAAGCGTGGAATAGAGGCACTCCACCCCGGTTTCGGGATGGCGCTGCACCAAGGGATGGAGTTGCGTCGCGCGGGCGCTCTCATCCGGTTCGATCGCCATGGAACGCCCTTCGTCGCGTTCTCCATAGGTACCTTCAGGCGCGTAGGCCAGCTTGGCACTATGGATGGCGGTCAGGCTGCGCAGGTAGTCCTTGCGCTGGTCGGGCAGGGCAGCGAATGCGGCGGCCTGGTCGGCGAACAGCGTATCGCCGCCCTTGGGCGGAATATCGACCGCCAGAAGGCAGGTTCCGGCGGGCGGATGTTCGAGGAAGCTCCAGTCACTGTGCCAATTCTCGGCGAATAGCGGCGTCTGTTCGTCGGCCTCGCGCAGGATGGCGGCGATGTGCTCGCGCCCTTCAATCGGCGTGAAGAAAGGGTCATCGCCGAAGCCCCCCATTGCAAGCGTGAACGCCTCGAGCGCGTCATCGCTCATCGACTGTCCGGGGAAGGCCAGCACTTTGTGTTCGAGCCAGAGCGAGCGGATTTCAGCTATCAACCGATCCGTTACCGGATGCGACAGGTCGAGCCCGGTGACATACGCGCCGCACGCCTTGCCACTGGGCTCGACCGTCAGGCTCATCCGCCCGGTTCCCCGTCGATATTCTTGTCCGAATGCTTGGTGGTGTAGGGCTCGGTCTTGTCGAAACCGCCACGATCCGCGATCTCATCCGCCACGGCTTCCTCGGCTTCGTTTTCCGGTTCCTCGTTTTCGTCGATCCTCGCCGCTTTGACGATTTGTTCGCCCTTCGCCACATTGAAGATGCGCACGCCCGAAGACCCGCGGCCCGAAATCGAGAAGCCTTCATGGCTCTCGAACCCGCCGTCTATCAGATGGCGGAAAGTGAGCGGCAGACGGATCAGTTTGGCCTGGTCGGTCACCAGCATCAACTGCATGCCATGACGGACCGGGAAACTGGCCACGACATGGCCATTCCGGTTTGGATTGCTCGAGGGTTCGCCGATATTGGTCAGGCCCTGGCCACCACGCCCGGTCGTACGATATTCGTAGGCGGAGGAAATCTTGCCATAACCGTTGGCGGTCAGCGTGAGAATGAACTCCTCTGCCTCGGCCATTTCGGTGATCTTATCCCGGTCGAGCGTCGGGGCGTTCTCGTTGTTCTTCCAGTCGGCCGCACGCAGATAGGCATCGCGAACCTCGGTATCGCGTTCGCCTGCGTCGAGCACGGCCATCGAGACGACCTTTTCCCCATCCTTCAGTTTCATGCCGCGCACCCCGATGCCGGTGCGGCTTTTCGTCTCGCGCGCGTCGCTGGCAGCGAAGCGGATCGCCTTGCCCGCATCGGAAGCGAGAAAGATCTCCTGATCCTCGGTCAGCAAACGCACGCCGATAAGGCGGTCGCCGCTGCCCTCGACGAAGCCCATCGCATATTTGCCGTTGCTGGGTACGTTGGTGAAGGCATCCATCGAGTTTCGACGCACCATGCCTTGTTCGGTCGCGAAGACGATATTGAGCTTCGCCCATTCGGCTTCGTTCTCGGGGAGGGGGAGGACGTTGGTCACGCGTTCGTCGTCGCCCAGCGGCAGCAGGTTGACCATGGGGCGGCCCTTGGTCTGTGGGCCTCCTTCGGGCAGTTTCCAGACCTTCAGGCGATAAACGCGACCTGTATTGGTGAAGAACAGCACCGGGTTGTGCGTCGAGGTAACGAACATTTCGACCACGGCATCTTCATCCTTGGTCGCCATCCCGCTGCGGCCCTTGCCGCCGCGGTTCTGTGCGCGGAAAGCGTCCAGCGGGGTGCGTTTGATGTAACCGCCATGGGTCACCGTCACGACCATTTCCTCGCGCTCGATCAGGTCCTCATCCTCGATCCCGTCCCAGGCCGGTGCGATTTCGGTGATGCGCGGGGTCGCGTAGGTGTTGCGGATTTCAACGAGTTCTTCGCGCATCACGCCGTAGAGCTTTGCGCGATCCGCCAGGATGGAGAGATATTCCTCGATGGCGAAACTGAGTTCCTTGAGCTCATCGCCGATCTCATCCCGACCCAGCGCCGTCAGGCGGTGGAGACGCAGGTCCAGAATGGCCTTCACCTGACGTTCGGACAGCCGATAGGTGCCGCCGGTCTGCTCGTCATTCGGTTCGATCGCTTCGACCAGCGCTATATATTGCGCGATATCGCCGATCGGCCATTCCTTGGCGAGCAGCTTGGCGCGGGCATCGGCGGGGTTGGACGATCCGCGGATCATCGCCACTACCTCGTCGAGGTTCGAGACGGCGACTACTAGGCCGAGCAAGATGTGCGCCCGTTCGCGCGCCTTGTTAAGCTCGAACTTGGTACGCCGAATGATGACTTCCTCGCGGAAGCCGATAAAAGCCTGCACGAAGTCGCGAAGGGTAAGAACCTCCGGTCGACCGCCGCGGATGGCGAGCATATTGGCCGGAAAACTCGCCTGCGCGGGCGTGTAACGCCAAATCTGGTTGAGCACGACTTCGGGCGAGGCATCGCGTTTGAGATCGACGACGACCCGCACGCCTTCGCGACTCGATTCGTCGCGAATGTCCGAGACTCCCTCGATCCGCTTCTCCTTGGCCGCTTCGGCGATCTTCTCGACCAAGCCGCTTTTGCCGACCTGATAGGGGATCGCCGACAGCACGATCGCCTGCCGATTACCCTTGGTTTCGACCTCATGGCGCGCCCGCATCAAGATCGAACCGCGTCCCGTGGTATACGCTGCGCGCGCGCCCGACTTGCCGAGTATCAGGGGAGCCGTCGGGAAGTCTGGTCCCGGAATGATTTCGAACAGCTCTTCCGAGGTGATGGCCGGGTTTTCGATGAAAGCAAGGCAGCCATCGATCACTTCGCCGAGATTGTGTGGCGGGATATTGGTCGCCATGCCGACCGCGATCCCACCGGCGCCGTTGACCAGCAAATTGGGGAAGCGGGCTGGAAGGACGGTCGGTTCCTTCCGCGATCCGTCGTAATTGTCGGTGAAGTCGACAGTATCCTTGTCGAGATCGTCGAGCAGGGCATTTGCAACACGGGCAAGCCGCGCCTCGGTGTAACGCATGCTGGCGGGCGGATCGGGGTCCATCGAACCGAAGTTCCCTTGGCCATCGACCAGCGGCACGCGCAGCGACCAGTCCTGCGTCATGCGGGCAAGTGCATCGTAAATCGCGGAATCGCCGTGCGGGTGATAATTACCCATCACGTCACCGACGATCTTCGCGCTTTTGCGATAGGGGCGCCCCGCGACGAAACCACCTTCCTGGCTGGCGAAGAGAATGCGGCGGTGGACCGGCTTCAGACCGTCGCGCACGTCGGGCAAAGCGCGGCTGACGATCACGCTCATCGCGTAATCGAGATAGCTCGTCTTCATCTCATCGACGATGTCGATGCGTGCGTAATCATCTCCGCCGGGGGCGGGGGTATCCAGGATGTCGGTTTCGTTGGACAAAACGTGAAATTCCGTATTGCGAACTGCTTATGTTCTGGTGCGCCCAACCTTAGGCCAAACGGCCAAGCAGCGCCACACAATGCGGGAACCATCGTCCGGTTTCGGGTGCTTTTTCCACATATGGGTAAGCTTGTGCCAGCAATGACCATGAACGAGGAACAGAACGCGCATTCAATCCGTATTCAGGCCAGATAAGGTAGAAATATTTGCAATGAGAACGCACAGGCGGCATGTGCCGCTCTGCTCAATGGGATCCATCGACCGTGCGTTCGAACCCCTGTCCACTCTTGGGAGTTTTCACATGATTTTCACTCGTCTCGGCCGCAAGAATAGCGCGGCTTCGACCTTCGCTCTTGCCATCGCGCTTGCGACCGGTGGGGCTTTTGCCGTGACTGCGCTCGAAGCCCCGGCCTTCGCGCAAAAGCAGAAGAAGGAAAAGAAGGCCAAACCGCAATATTCGAAAGGCTTTATCGAAACCTACAAACCGCTCGAAACGATCGCTGCGGCGGAGCCGGTCGATTATCCGGCGATCAAGGCGGGTATTCCCGGCCTCGTGGCGGCCGTGGAAACCGATGACGATCGGTATGCGGCGGGCAGCTTCATCTATTCCAACGGTGCCAAGAACCAGGATCAGGCAGCATCCCTCCAGGGTATGGAAATGATGCTGAAGAGCGGCAAGGTTCCCGAGGACAAGATTGGCCAGTTCAATTTCGTGGCCGGACAGGTGGCGTATGCGGCCAAGGATTATGCGAAGGCGCGCCCCTATTTCCAGGCTGCGGCCGACGCCGGCTATACCGAAAACGATCCGATGATTTTCGTGGCCGAAAGCTATTTCGCCGAAGACCAGCCGCAACAGGGCCTCACTTATCTCAGCGATCTTATCAATGCGAAAATCGCAGCGGGCGAGACCGTTGACGAGGGCTGGCTGCGGCGCGGGCTTGCGCAGGCCTACAACAATCAGCTCAACTCCGAGGTGAGGAAGTATTCCACCTGGTATGTCACCCAGCACCCCAGCGACGAGAGTTGGCGCGACGCCGTGGCGATCCTGCTTAACACGGGAGGCTATCAGAACCCCGAAATTCTCGACCTGCTTCGGCTTGGTCAGCGTGCCGGCGTGCTGAACGATGCTAAGCTCTATCTCGAATACATGGATGCCGCGGATTATCGCCGCCTTCCGGCGGAAGTCGTTTCGCTCATCGACGAGGGGTACGCGAAGGGTGTTCTCGACAAGACCGATCCCTATGTCGTCGACACACGCCGTCAGGCCGCGGAACGCGCTGCCAAGGACCGTGCCGACCTGGCGGGTCTGAAGGCTGATGCGGACAAGGCTGGCGCCTCGATCGCCACAGTTCTTGCTGCTGGCGATACGCTTCTCGCCCTGGGCGAACCGGCGGACGCCGAGACCTATTATGCGAAGGCGGTGAACATGCCGGGCGCAAACGCGCCGATGGTCCTTACACGCTTGGGTATCGCGCAGTTCGATCAGGGTAAATTGGCCGAGGCGAAGGCGACCTTCGACAAAGTCGAGGGCGCGCGCGAGGCGATCGCGAACCTTTGGGCGATCTACGCTACCCAGCAGGCAAGCGGCGCCGCGATGTAAAGGCGGTGCTCACCCATCACGAAAAAGGGCGCGATCTTCGGTTCGCGCCCTTTTTTCGTCAGCGCAGCCGTTTTACGAAACTCTGGCCGTTGGCACGGCGCTCGACCGAAAAGTTGGGGATAGCCTCGATAAGGTCGGTGAGCCGAGCGAAACCGTAATTGCGCGTGTCGAAACTCGACCGGTTGCCTGCCCGTTGGCCGACTTCCGCCAGCTTCGCGAAACCGTTTTCGTCACGCTTGCTTGCGGCATAGGCATCGAACAACAAGTCGAGCAAGTCCTGGTCGAGAACGTTGGAATCGCTGCTCGGCCCGCTTTTACCATTCTGTTCTTTTTCAGCCCTTATCAGGGCGTTCACGTCGATGAAGCGCGTGCAGGCCTGACGGAAGGCCTCAGGGGTCTTGGCGCCGCCGAAGCCGTAGACGGGGAGGCCATCCTGCCGGATGCGCATGGCGAGTGGCATGAAATCGCTATCCGAGCTCATGATCCCGAAGCCGTGGACACGTCCGCGATAAAGCAGGTCCATCGCGTCGATGGTCATCTTCATGTCGGTGGCGTTCTTGCCCTTGGTCATGTCGAACTGCTGCTGCGGTTCTATGCCATAGCGGTGCATCAGGTCGATCCACCCCTTGAGGCTGGTCTTGCGCCAGTTCCCGTAGGCGCGGCGGATGTTGACCTGGCCGAGTTCCGCCAGGACGGTGAGGACCGGATCGATGCCGGCCGGGCTCGCATTGTCGGAATCGATGAGGAGGGCGATGTTGCGCTGTTCGAAGTCTGCCATGGCATCGCTAGATGTCTTGCCCAGGCCCGCCGTTCAAGGACTTATTCCTCGGGCTCGAATTCGCCCGTCTCTTCGTTGCGGACATAGAGCACGCCCTCGGAAATGGCGAAGAACGCACCGCGCAGCTTGAGGTCTCCGCTCGCAACTTTCTCGCGTACGCATGGGAAGGTGCGCAGGTTTTGAAGGCTGACGCCGACCGCAGCCATTTCCATCGCTCGTTCCGCTTCGCGGCTCTCGGTCCCATAGCGTCGGGCAATCGGATCGCGCGCCTCGTCGAGCAGATGAACCCAATTGGCGATGAAGCCGCCTTCCCCCAACCGGTTGCCATACAGGTCCTGCGTCAGCGCGGCCCTGCAACCGCCACACATGCCATGGCCCATCACGACGATCTGACGAACCTGAAGAAACTGCACGGCGAACTCGAGCGCGGCCGAAACGCCATGCTGCCCGGGCGACGTTTCGAAGGGGGGAACCAGTGCCGCGACATTGCGCACCACGAAGATTTCCCCCGGATCGACATCGAAGATCTGGGCCGGGTCCACCCGGCTGTCGGAACAGCCGATGATCATCAGTTTCGGATGTTGTCCTTCGCTGACCAGAGTGTCGTAGCGCGCTTTCTGGCGCGGGTATCCCTGCTTGCGGAAGCGCTTGTACCCTTCGAGCAGTTCGGCGAATTCGGGCATCAGAACCGCTCTCCGCGTATGACCTGAATATCCCACATCGTCAGCAAGAGGCCGTGGCTGGTCAGGATCGGTGCGAGATCCTCGGCTAGCGCCATGGCCTTGTCTTGCGGGGCAATGGTGAGCACGAATACCTTGTCGGTCCCCATCACACGTTCCTCGCGCCAGCGGCCGTCGCGGCCTTTGCCCGACTGCACCGGTGTGATCGTCCATCCGGTGATCCCGGCGCGATCGATGGCGTCGGTAACGCGGCGTACCAGCGCCACGTCGGTAAGGATTTCGATCCGCTTGCGGGTTACGGTTTCGATCATGGCGCGAGGCCTCCCTGTCCGGCGATCATCGACGCGAAGGCACTGATCAGGCCGATATTGATCAATACGTTGAAGGGGAAGGTGATGCTGAGCGACATGGTCAGGTAGATACCTGGATCGGCTTCGGGCAGGGCAAGCCGCATGGCTGCCGGGACCGCGATGTAGCTGGCGCTGGCGCAGAGCACGCCAAGCGCGGCGGCCGAACCGACGTCGAGCCCGACGACGGTGCCAAGGATCGTGCCCGCCGCACCGTTTACCAGCGGCAGGAAAATCGCGATCGAGGCGAGGCGCCAAGTAACGGCCCGCGAATCCATCATGCGCCGCGCCGCGATCAATCCCATGTCGAGCAGGAAGATGCACAGCACGCCCTTGAACCCTGCTTCGAAAAAGGGACTGACATCGGCAAATCCGTCGGTCCCACCGATCAGGCCGATGGCGAAAGCTCCCAGCAGCAGCACGACCGAAGAATTGAAGAACACTTCGTGCAGCATCTCGCGCATGCTCTGGCCATTGTCGTCGCCAAAGCCGCGTGCAAGGAGCAGACCGGCAAGGATAGCGGGGCTTTCCATTGTGGCCATCACCGCGACCATGTAGCCAGCGGACGGCTTGCCCTGAAATTCGAGAATCTCGACTGCGGTTACGAAGGTGACGACGCTGATCGAGCCGTAGTGAGCGGCCACGGCACCGGCGTTGATCCGGTCCAGTCGCCCGAAACCGCGGATCAGCCAGAAGGCGAAGACCGGCAGGATGAACCCTGCGGCGATACCCGCGATGAGCGCGACGGCAACCGTCAGGCTGAATCCCGATTCGGAAACCGCGACACCGCCCTTGAGGCCGATTGCCGCCATCAAATAGAGCGACATCCCCTTGGCAATTGCTTCCGGAATGGCGAGATCAGACCGTGCAAAAGCTGCCAGCAGGCCAAGAACGAAGAACAGCACCACCGGAGAGGTGAATGTCTGGAGTGTCGTAGCGTCCATGTCCGTCGCGGTAGCTCTGGCTTCGACGCGCGGCAAGCGGCATTCAGTGCGAGTTCACAGTGCGCGCACCAGTCCTCGACAGGATCGGGGAGAGGATATGAAAAGAAAAATCGCTATTGCTGCGGCCAGCCTCTTGGCGCTGAGTGCGTGCGGTCCAAACTATTTCGTCAAAGGCCACGCCCTCAAACCCGCGCAGCAGGTGGATATTGTCACTGCGCCCGCAGGAGCCCTCGTCAGCAACAATTTCGGCAATTCCTGTCGAACGCCGTGCAAGCTGCCTTTGCTCACCGCCCGCGGAGGAGAACTGCTGATCGAGAAGGACGGCTACTACGCCGAACTGTATTACATCGGCTCGGAAGTTTCCGGAACGAAGGTCGCCCTGCAAGCGAGCGATATAGCGCTCGAGGCCATCGATCCCGAACCAGTGACGATCGGGCTGACGGCAATCGCCCATATGATCAGCGGGAAGGGGGCCATAATGGACCTTGATCGGCGTGAGATACGAAGCGAACTCATTCCCTTGCCCGAGGGCGAGGAGGAAACACTCGCCACATCCGATCCTCTCACGGGAGAGCGCATTCCCATCGATCTATCGGAGCCCGCTTCCTAATACGAATGCCATGGTTGCGGCCCGGACTGCGAGGGCTTAGATGGGCCGCGACATGAACGACCTCTCCTCTCCGCCGAAGCCCGAGGGCGATCGCCCGCAGATGCAGCGCAAGCCCGATTGGATTCGGGTGAAGGCGCCTGTCAGCCAAGGCTATCAGGAAACGCGTAAGCTGATGCGCGACCTGAACCTGCACACCGTGTGCGAAGAAGCGGCGTGCCCGAATATCGGCGAGTGCTGGACCAAGAAGCACGCCACGGTGATGATCCTCGGCGATACCTGCACCCGCGCTTGCCGGTTCTGCAATATCAAGACTGGCATGCCGATGCCGGTCGACCCGCTGGAACCGGAACACACTGCCGCCGCAGCCGCCGCGATGGGGCTCGAACATATTGTCATCACCAGCGTCGACCGCGACGATCTCCCGGATCGGGGTGCGGGCCAGTTCGTGAAGGTCATCACCGCGCTGCGCCGCGAGACGCCCGATACGACGATCGAAATCCTCACCCCCGACTTCAAAGGGCGGATGAAGCAGTCGATCGCCGAGATCTGCGAAGCGGGTCCCGACGTCTTCAACCACAATCTCGAGACCGTGCCGCGGCTCTACCCGACCATCCGCCCAGGCGCGCGCTACTATGCCTCGCTGCGCCTGCTCGAAGAGGTCAAGGCGCACAATCCGCTGATCTTCACCAAGTCGGGTATCATGCTGGGCCTCGGCGAGGCCCGGCTCGAAGTGCACCAGGTAATGGACGACATGCGCAGCGCGGATATCGATTTCATCACCATGGGCCAATATCTCCAGCCGACACCCAAACATGCGAAGGTGGAGGAATTCGTCACGCCCAAGCAATTCGCCGCTTATGGCGCGATTGCCCGAGCCAAGGGTTTCCTCCAGGTAGCCTCGAGCCCGCTGACACGCTCGAGCTATCATGCCGGTGACGATTTTGCGCAAATGCGCGCGGCGCGCGAAGCGAAACTCGCCAAACAGGGTGCCTGATGCCCGGTATCCGCGAAAAACGTCGTCTTCCATATAGTCAGGAACAGATGTTCGATCTGGTTGCCGATGTCGGAAACTATGCCAAGTTTCTGCCTTGGGTCGTCGCGACGCGGGTGCGGAGCGACAGCGAAACCGAGATGGTCGCTGACATGCTAATTGGCTTCAAGGCGATCCGGGAGAAGTTCACCTCGCGGGTCCTGAAGCACCGGCCCGATCATATCGAGGTGATCTACGTCGATGGCCCGTTGAAGGATCTCGACAATAACTGGACATTCACCGCCACGGATGATGGGGGGTGCGAAGTCGATTTCTGCGTCGAATTCACTTTCCGTAATGCCGTCTTCGAAGCGCTGGCCGGGCAGTATTTCGACCGCGCGTTTCGCAAGATGGTGCAGGCTTTCGAAGATCGCGCGGACGAACTCTATGGCCGCGAAAACGCGGTGGCCAATCTCTAGGGCAGGAGCAATTCCAGAGCGCATATCGTTGCTTCGCGGCGTATTTCCGCGCGCGAAATGGGTTCGAAGCGCTTGAGTTCGCCTTCTGGTTCGCCTTCCTCACCGCGAACCACACGGGCAAACACCACGGTCCCCACGGGTTTCAGATCGGTGCCTCCGGCAGGGCCCGCGACCCCGCTGATCGCGACCGCGATATCGGCGTCGCTTCGTTCCAGTGCGCCCTTCGCCATGGCCCAAGCACAAGCGATCGATACGGCACCGAAAGTCTCTATGATCTCGAGCGAGACATCGAGGCATTCCCTCTTCGATTCGTTCGAATAGGTCACGAAACCGCGGTCGAGCACGGCGGAAGACCCGGGCACCTCGGTCAGAGCGGCGGCTACCAGACCGCCGGTGCAGCTTTCCGCCACTGTCACCTTGCGGCCTATTGCGCTGTTCGCTTCGATCACGCGCTTCGCGAGTTCTTCGATCTCGGGCGGGAGGAGACCGTCGCTCATTGCGTTTCCGTCTCGCAGATCGCGGGTTCCTTGACGCCGGTAACGTCGAGGATGAAGGTCAGCAGGCCGCCGAGGTTTTCGGGCGGTAACGGCGCGAGCAGTTCCATCGCCCGTTCGAGCTTCGAACAGTCCTTCGGTTTGATCTCCTCGCCGATCTTTTGGGCAAGAAACGCGTCGACGAGCGGGCGGAGCGCATCGGCGGGAAGTTCGCCCAAGGCATCGGCCCGTTCATCGGTCCCGTCACTGGCGGCCAGAGCGAGGAACACGCGCAGCGTGCCCGGCCAATGTTCACTCTGCATCGCGCTGTAGGGAGCAACGAAGTCCTCGCCTTGCGTCGCAAAGAAACCGTCTGCGGCAAGATGCGGGGTGCATGACACGCGAAAACCGTCGGCCACGACCGGGATCGCATAAATCCCGGCATCGGTCACATCGTCGGGGGCGAGGCAAGCCTGCGCCAGCGCGGACTGTGCCTGGACGAGCGCGATGGCGGTCATGAATGTCGTGACTATCCTGCTGTTCCGTCTCATGCCCATTCGCCTACTCCCTGATGACCGAAACGATTGCCTGCGCGGCAATGCCTTCGCCGCGTCCGGCGAAGCCGAGCCGTTCGGTCGTGGTGGCCTTTACCGATATCGCTCCGATGTCAATGTCGAGCAGATTGGCGATCCGTTCGCGCATCGCCTCGCGATACGGCCCGATTTTGGGCGCTTCGCAGATAATCGTCAGGTCGATATTGCCGACGCGATAGCCGGAGTCGCCGACCAGCTTACCGGCATGAATGAGGAAGCGATCGCTGCTGGCTCCCTTCCATTGCGGATCGCTCGGCGGAAAGTGGCTGCCGATATCGCCCTTGGCGACGGCGCCGAGCAAGGCATCCACAATGGCATGTAGCGCGACATCGGCATCGCTGTGCCCGGCGAGCCCCTTGTCATGCTCGATGCGAATACCGCCGAGCCACAACTCCTCCCCTTCGGCGAGGCGATGGACATCGAACCCCATTCCGGTACGAATGGCTGGTGCAACCTTCATGAAGTCCTCCGCGAATGTCAGTTTCGCCAGGCGTTCGTCGCCCTGCACATGGGCAACATCGCCCCCTGCCGCGCGCAGCACCTGAGCATCGTCCCCCGCATCGGTTTCGCCATCCCAGGCGCGATGGGCTTCGAGAATATGCCGATATCGGAAGGCCTGCGGTGTCTGAACACGGCGAAGCTGTTCGCGCTGCGCGCTTCCAGCCATCATACCGTCCGTGTCGATCGACAGGCTATCCACGACCGGGAGGACCGGGATAGCACCCTCCGTGTTCTCCAATGCGGACAGCAGACGATCGATGACCTCGACGGGCAGGTGCGGTCTCGCCGCATCGTGAATCAGAATCCGGTCGGCCTCGCCAACTTCCTCGAGCGCGCGGGCGACCGAAAGCTGCCGTGTTTCGCCGCCGACGACCAGCGTAAAACCCGTCAGCCCGGCGAGCGCATGTCGCGCTGCGCGTTCGCCATTGGGGGGAATCGCGATAACCAACGGATCCGCGCCGGCCGAGATCAGCGTTTCAACCGAATGCCGCAATACCGGTTTGCCCTTCCAGATCGCGAATTGCTTGGGCAGCTCTTGCCCCGCGCGCAGACCCTTGCCGGCGGCAACGACGATCGCCGCGAATTGGGGGAGGGGGCCTGTGTCCTGCATATCGATGCTGCGCGCTAGCCGCTTGCCGTTTTGGTCGCAACGCACTATGTGGCTGCCCAATATTTAGGCATTGAATTTCCGATGAGCACACACCCTTTTCCAGCGGCGCCGCCGAAGCCGATCCTTGTCGGAGACGTGTCGATCGATACCCCGGTCGTTCTCGCGCCGATGACGGGGGTTACCGACCTCCCGTTCCGCAAGCTGGTCCGCCGCTATGGTTCAGGCCTCAATGTGACCGAAATGATCGCCAGCGAAGCCGCGATCCGCGAAACGCGCCAAAGCATTCAGAAGGCCGCTTGGGATACGACGGAGGAGCCGGTTTCGATGCAGCTCGTGGGCTGCGATCCCGATAGCATGGCCGAAGCCGCGAAACTTCAGCAGGACAATGGCGCGGCCATTATCGATATCAACTTCGGCTGCCCGGTGCGCAAGGTGGTCGGCCAACTGGCAGGCTCGGCCCTGATGCGTGAGGTGCCCCTGGCGACCAGGCTCATGGAAGCGACCGTGAAGGCGGTCGACGTTCCGGTGACGGTGAAGATGCGCATGGGCTGGGATCATGCCGATCTCAACGCCCCCGAATTGGCACGCATTGCCGAGGATCTGGGCGTCAGAATGATCACCGTTCACGGTCGCACCCGTAACCAGATGTACAAGGGTAGCGCCGACTGGGCCTTCATCCGCAAGGTGAAGGATGCTGTGTCGATTCCCGTCATTGCGAATGGCGATATTTGCACCATTGCCGATGCCGCCAGGGCGCTGGACCAGTCGGGTGCCGACGGCATCATGATCGGTCGCGGTGCCTACGGCAAACCATGGCTGCTCGGCCAGGTCATGCATTGGTGGCGAACGGGCGAAGTTCTCGAGAGCCCCGGTTTCGACGAGCAGTATGCCGTACTTGTAGAACACTACAAGATGATGCTCGACCATTACGGCGAAGGTGTCGGCACCAAGATCGCGCGCAAGCACCTTGGCTGGTACACAAAGGGTTTGCACGGTTCGGCGGAATTCAGAAATTTCGTCAATTTCATCGACGATCCCGCCACGGTCCTCGACGAGATCGAGCGCTTTTACGAACCTTTCATGCATCGCCGCGCTGCGTGACCACAAGCACGGGCGTACCCGACGCGCGTGCCCAGATCGCCGCGCTGATCTTCGCCGTATTGCTGCTCGACGAGGATGATCTCATCGTGGAGGCCAACCATGCAGCGGAGGAGATGTTCGGTCGCAGCGCGCGCAAGCTGTGCGAGAAGCGCTTTTGGGATGTGATCGGCATTTCCGACCAGCGGTTGAGCGAGACGCTGCGCAGTGCGGAGGCGCGGATCGTCGCTCGGGGCGTGACCATCGCGACGGCGCAAGGAGAACGGCGGGTAAATATCAGCAGTTCGCCGTTGCATGGCGCTGCCGGATGGCGTGTGCTGACACTGTCCGACGCCGGTCAACCCGAGATCGATGACGACGAGAACGAACGGGTAGAGCTGCGGGCTCCGGCCGTATTGGCTCACGAAATCAAGAATCCACTCTCCGCCATTCGCGGGGCGAGCCAGTTGCTCGCGCGGCGGGTTGCGGGAAAGGACAAACCTCTGGCGCGAATGATATCCGCCGAAGTCGACCGAATTGCCCAATTGATCGATCGGATGCAGCAACTCGGGGCAAAGCCGGTCGAGATCACAGGCCCGTGCAATCTGCACGAGGCCATCCGCAATGCGATGGGCACCGTGCGGGCGGGCCGTGCCGAGCCTTGCGAACTGGTGGAAGAGTTCGACCCATCGCTCCCTCCGGTAGCGGCAGATCAGGGCGCGCTCGAGCAGGTCCTCATAAATCTGATGGCGAATGCATGTGATGCCAGCGCGGGAATCGACGATGCCCGGGTGAAGGTTCGCACGCGCTTCGCCAGCGGTCTGGTTTTCAATACCATCCGGTTTGGCAAGGTCACGCGCCTGCCGATCGAAATCACTGTGATCGATAGCGGCCCGGGCATCGATCCAGCGCTTCACGAACATGTGTTCGAGCCCTTTGTGTCGAGCAAACCTCAGGGGCAGGGCCTCGGTCTGGCTCTCGTACGCAAGTTGTTGCGCGACATGGGAGGGCGCATATCGCACGAGCGCGACGAGCGCGCTGGCGAAACCCACTTTCGGATAAATCTGCCGGTAGCGGCAGGGTAGGACATTTCATGGCGCACGCGGTTCTGCTGGTCGAAGACGATAAGAGCATAGCGACGGTCATCACCGAGGCGCTGCGCGACGATGGCTTCGATGTGACGAGGTGCGAGAGTATTGCCCAGCGCGATGTCCTTTTGGCCGAGCGTCGTTTCGACGTCATGCTGACCGATGTGGTTCTGGAGGATGGCGACGGTCTGGCGTCGATCGAGGCCGTGCGCGCGCAGGCCCCCGATATGCCGGTGATTGTCCTCTCGGCGCAGAACACGCTGGATACCGCAGTCAGGGCGAGCGACAGCGATGCGTTCGAGTATTTTCCCAAACCTTTCGACCTGGATGAGCTCACCCAGGCCGTGACTCAGGCGGTTGCGAGCCGACCCGCGTCCCAAGATCAAGCTGCGGACGATGACGACGCCTTGCCGCTGATCGGGCGCAGCCCTGCCATGCAAGGCGTGTTCCGGATGATCACCCGCGTCTTGCGCAACGATCTTACCGTGCTGATCACGGGGGAAAGCGGCACGGGGAAGGAGCTGGTGGCGGAGGCCATCCATGAACTGGGTTCACGCAAGACCGGCCCGTTCGTCGCGGTCAATATGGCGGCCATCCCGCACGATCTTCTCGAAAGCGAACTTTTCGGACACGAGCGCGGCGCTTTCACGGGGGCCGTGGGCCAACAAATCGGCAAGTTCGAACAGGCGAATGGCGGCACGCTGTTCCTCGATGAAATCGGAGACATGCCTGCCGAGGCACAGACCCGACTCTTGCGCGCTCTCCAGTCGGGAAAGATCCGCCGTGTGGGCGGTCGGCAGGAAATCGGCGTCGACGTGCGCATCGTCGCCGCCACGAACCGGGATCTGACTCCGATGATTTCCGACGGGCGCTTCCGCGAGGATCTCTATTATCGCCTCAATGTCGTCCCGATCCATCTTCCCCCGCTGCGCGAGCGGCGAGAGGACATCGGCGCTCTGGTGCGGCATTTTCTGGGGCAGGCCGCAGCGGAGGGATTACCTGCGCGACAAGCACTATCCAGCGGCGTGGAGGCGCTCGAACAGCGCGATTGGCGTGGCAATGTCCGCGAATTGCGTAACGCGGTATTCCGTCTCGCGCTCATGGCGCGCGACGACGTGATCGATCGCTCGGCCGTCGAAGATGTTCTGCCCCAGTCGGCTCTCGATCCGGACACCGGGGAAAAGTGTGGGTTCGAGGCGGCCGTAGAGGATTGGGTAGAGGACGCGCATCCCCCCGATGGGACGCTTTACCATGCCGCCCTCGCTGCTTTCGAAACCCCGCTGTTCGAACTCGCTCTCGCGCGGACAGGCGGCAATCAGCTGCGCGCGGCCCGGTTGCTGGGGATCAATCGCAACACCTTGCGCAAACGGCTGTCCGAGCTTGGAATCGCGCCGGAGGATTTCGGCCCAAGGCGCTGAGGGAAGGGCGCTCGACCGCTACACCCCTCCTTTTGTCGTATTTATACTTGCAAACGTGCAACAGTGGCGTTGTATGCGCGCCACGATGGCCACCAGCTTTGCAGATACGAGACGACAAACCCCGCGCTGGTGGCGAAGGTTCATCGTGGCCTCGCGACGTCAGAATTTCATCGCCTATGTCGAAGTCGTAGCAGCGATTGCCTTCCTCGTCATGGTGGCGAGCACTTGGGCGACCTTCACCAATGCCCCTCCGAATGGCGCATTGCTGCCATCCCGACAAGTGGCAGGGCTGCTGATCGGAACGCTCATTCCCGCAATGGCCTTGCTGGTTCTGGCCGGACGCAGGATCGCGCTGCGGCGCGCTGCGGGGAGCACGGCACGCTTGCACGTCCGTCTCGTATTCTTCTTCTCCATGATCGCGGCAGTCCCCACGCTGTTGGTGGCGGGGTTCGCGGCGTTTCTGTTTCAGTCGGGGGTCGATTTCTGGTTCTCCGATGATTCCCGTGGACTGATGGAAAATGCCAACCAGCTCGCGGAAGGATATTACGAAGAGAACCAACTCGATCTTGCGAACGAGACAATCTCCATGGCGATGGATATGCGCGCAATCCTCGGCAGGGTCGAAGTAACCGATCCCAATTTCGCGCTCGTTTATCAGTACCAGGCCGAGCCGCGCGATGTCATCGAAAGCGCGATTTTGCAGGCGATGCCGGATACGACGATGCGCACGGCCGTCGTGTACGGCCTCAACGAGGATAGCGACCCGCGCGCCTTTGCCCAGGATTCGCTGAAAGTCCTTTCCGGCGGCGAGCAGGTGGCCGTGCGGGGGAGCCCCGAACGTATCGAAGCGGTCGCCCCCATCGACCGCGATGCGGGAATCTATCTCTACACCGCTCGCAATGCCGAAGCGGGGACCTTCCGCAGTTGGCAATCCGCGCGTTCGATTTCCACCGCCTACGACGAACTGACCAAGCGCGCCCGCGCATTGCAGTTACGGTTCAATCTCGCGCTGTTTTTCGTATCCTTGGCATTGGTCGGCCTGGCCGTGTGGTTCGCGTTGCGGTTCGCCGATCGCCAGGTCGAACCTCTGACCGATCTCGTTGCGGCGGCCCGCAAGGTCGGTGCGGGGAATTTCGCTTTGCGGGTCGAAGGGCGGACGGGAGCGGACGAGATCGGCCTGCTCAATCGCGCTTTCAACCGAATGACAGCGCAACTGGAAAAGCAGACCGATGCTTTGCTCTCGGCCAATACCGAGCTCGAGGAGCGCCGTGGCTTTATCGAGGCTGTTCTGGAATCCGTCAGTGCCGGCATCATATCGGTGGACGAGGATCTCAATGTCCTGCTGATGAACGGTCCAGCGCAGGCCATGCTCGGCAGGTCCGCGAGCGGGAATGGTCCGGATGCGACGCTCGACCAATTGGCACCGCAGATCGCATCGATGGTGCGCGGAGGGCTTTCGCAAGGTGTCGTATCGCATAGTCGCGAGGGCGAACTCCTGACGCTTGCCGTCAAGATCGGGCGTGAAAGCGACGGCCACGTTATCACTTTCGAGGATATCACGCGCCAATTGCTGGATCAGCGGCAGGCCGCCTGGTCGGATGTCGCACGCAGGATCGCGCATGAAATCAAGAATCCCCTGACTCCGATCCAATTGGCTACCGAGCGTCTCAAACGGCGCTATCGCAAGCAGATCGAAAGCGATGGCGAATTGTTCGATGAGCTGACCAGCACGATCGTTCGGCAGGTGGGTGACTTGCGCAAAATGGTGGATGAGTTCTCCAGTTTTGCGCGCCTTCCCAAACCGAGCTTCCGACCTGAGGACGCGCTCGATCTCATTCGGCAGTCGCTGTTCCTCCAGGAGGTCGCGCATCCCGCCGTCGATTACCGCTTGCAGGCGCCCGATGGCCCCCAACGTATACAGTGTGACAGGCATCAACTCGGCCAGGCACTTACAAATACACTCAAGAATGCTTACGAAGCCATTGAGGCAAAATCGCAATCTGCCGATGTCGACTACCGCGGCAAAATTCTGGTGGAGGTCCAGGCGGACGAAGAAGCCGTGACCGTTTCCGTGCAGGACAATGGTATCGGCTTGCCGCAGGACCGGGTGAACATCCTCGAGCCTTACGTGACGACACGCGAGAAGGGCACTGGCCTGGGCCTCGCGATCGTGAACAAGATCGTCGAGGAGCATGGCGGGGAAATGACATTCACCTCGGTTGAAACCGGCGGCACGCGCGTGATCATGCGATTTGCGCGCGATCCGCTCGCCGAAACGGGCGATGCGCAGAAGAATAGTCAAAGAGAAGGATAGGGACGCATCATGGCGCTGGATATTCTGATCGTCGATGACGAACGCGACATCCGCGAACTGGTAGCGGGAGTGTTGAGCGACGAAGGCTATGAATGCCGCACTGCCGGCGACAGTACGGCCGCTCTCGAAGCGGTCGATGAGAAGCGGCCGAGCCTGGTTCTGCTCGATGTGTGGCTTCACGGTAGTCCAATGGACGGGCTTGAGGTGCTCGATGCCATAAAAGTGCGCGAACCGGATCTGCCGGTGATCATCTTCTCCGGCCACGGCAACATCGACACCGCCGTTAGCGCGGTGAGCCGCGGTGCAGTCGATTTCATCGAAAAGCCATTCGAGGCCGAGCGCCTGCTCCACCTTGTCGAAAGGGCAACGGAGACCGAGCGCCTGCGCCGCGAAAACACGCGATTGCGGGAAAACCTTGCCCAGGGTGATGAATTCACCGGTAACTCGGCTGTAATCAACGCAGTGAGGGCAACTCTCAAGAGGGTCGCAAGTACGGGAAGCCGGGTTCTCGTCACAGGCCCTGCCGGAGCGGGAAAAGAGGTCGCCGCTCGGTTGCTGCACAGTTGGAGCCCACGTGCGGACAAGGCATTCGTCATCGTCAATTCGGCTCGCATCACTCCCGAACGTTTCGAAGAAGAACTGTTCGGCGAGGAATCCGACGGCAAGCTGGTTCGGCCGGGTCTGCTGGAGACGGCGGATGGGGGCACGCTTTATCTCGACGAGGTTGCCGACATGCCACTGTCGACACAGGCGCGCATATTGCGGGTTCTGACTGAACAGAGTTTCGTCAGGGTCGGCGGGACGCGGCAGATTGGGGTCGACGTGCGCGTTGTTTCCTCTACCTCGCGCGATCTGGCGAAGGAAATGGAAGAGCAGCGGTTTCGCGAGGATCTGTTCTATCGCCTGAACGTGGTTCCCGTGGAGGTTCCCTCGCTCGCCGAAAGGCGCGACGACATTCCCGCACTGGCCGACAGCTTCTTTACTCGCTACGCGACCGAACAGGGCCTGCGTCCTCCAACGGTCAGCGAAGAGGCTCTGGCCGCTCTACAGGCCTATGACTGGCCCGGAAATGTCCGCCAGCTTCGCAACGTGGTGGAACGGACCATCATATTGACGCCGCGCGAAGATTTGGAGCAGATCGAAGCGGATATGTTGCCCGAGGAGGTCATGGGCGGAAAGGCGGGCGGCAATGGCGGTGTAGGAGCGATGATGGGCGCGCCCTTGCGGGAAGCCCGGGAGAATTTCGAACGCGAGTACCTGACCGTTCAAATCCGCAGATTCTCCGGGAACATTTCCAAGACGGCGAACTTTATCGGCATGGAACGATCGGCATTGCACCGCAAACTGAAATTGCTCGGGATGGTCGAACGCAAGGGGCAAGAGCGCAAGAATTAGGCAGGAGCGAAAAGGGATACGTTCTCTGACAAAATCAGGAATTCGTTGCGCGAATAGGCATTCTCTTCCACAATGATTGTGTCTGGAAGGAGATCCAAACAAACTCGGGCGTGGTGGGCGCCCAGATTGCGGCCTTTATTAGGTCTGCCAAGAAACGGGAAAAAGACATGTCCGGTGATCGAACGCTATCGGCACGACCGCGTCCAAAACAGCCCGAATCCGGGCAGGGTAATCGCCCTGCGAATTTGCAGGATGCATTTCTGAATCTGCTGCGCAAGAACAAGGCGCCGGTGACGATGTTTCTCGTCAAGGGCGTCAAGCTTCAGGGCATCGTAACCTGGTTCGACAATTTCTCGATCCTGCTGCGCCGTGACGGGCAATCACAGCTCGTCTACAAGCATGCGATCAGCACCATCATGCCGGCACAGCCGGTCGATACCAGCCAGTTTGCGAGCCAGGGCTCCGGCGCCAAACAGCGCCTGCTGCAGGACGTTTTCCTGAGCCGCGTACGCCAGGCGGAAGCGCAGGTTACCATGTTCCTGGTCAACGGCGTGATGCTGCAGGGCAAAATCGCCGCCTACGACCTGTTCTGCATGCTGCTCGAACGGGACGGATATGTTCAGCTCGCATACAAGCACGCCGTGTCCACGATCCAGCCCGCAACCCCGGTCGATTTGACCGAAGATTGGGAAGAGGGCGAAAGCTGAGTTTCGATGACGACCTGATGGGCGAGGTGTCGCGCGGTGCGCGGGCACTTATCGTGTGCCCGGATATACGAGGCATGGCTTATGACCTCGATGCACAATCGCGTCTTGCCGAAGCGGAGGGATTGGCGTTGGCGATCGGTATCGTCATCGCCGAAAGCTTCGTTCTGCCGGTTCGCGAGGTGCGTCCGAACCTGTTGTTCGGGGCGGGGCAGGTCGACAACATCCGTATCGCCTGCGAGCAGAACGAGGCCGAGCTGGTCGTGGTGGATGGTGCTCTCAGCCCGATTCAGCAGCGCAATCTTGAAGAAAAGCTCGCGCGCAAGGTCATTGATCGCACCGGGCTGATCCTCGAAATCTTCGGCGAACGCGCCGCAACCGCGGAAGGACGGCTGCAGGTAGAGCTGGCCCATCTCGATTACCAGCAAAGCCGCCTGGTCCGTAGCTGGACCCATCTGGAGCGTCAGCGCGGCGGCTTCGGCTTCCTTGGCGGACCCGGCGAAACGCAGATTGAAGCCGACCGGCGCATGATCCGCCAGCGCATGGGCCGTTTGCGCAAGGAGCTGGAGCAGGTCCGCAAGACCCGTGGCCTCCATCGCGAACGACGCGAACGCGCGCCTTGGCCGGTTGTCGCTCTGGTCGGCTATACAAATGCCGGCAAGTCGACGCTGTTCAACCGCCTTACCGGGGCGGCAGTCATGGCCGAGGATTTGCTTTTCGCCACTCTCGATCCGACGATGCGTGCGATTGCGCTGCCCGGAGTTGAGAAAGCAATCTTGTCCGATACGGTGGGTTTTATCTCGGATCTTCCCACCCAACTGGTTGCAGCCTTTCGAGCAACTCTGGAAGAGGTGACTTCGGCCGATGTCATCTGCCATGTGCGCGACATTTCGAATGCATCGACTACCGCTCAGAAGGCGCAGGTTCTCCAGGTCCTCCGCGACCTGGGCGTGCTCGACGGAGAAGGGGAGGGTTCCTCGATCCCGATCCTGGAAGTCTGGAACAAGTGGGATCAATTGTCCCCCGCGGATGCCGAGGATTTGGCGGCGCAGGTGGAAGCCGACGAGGGGATAGTCGCCACCTCTGCCATCACAGGGGAGGGCGTCGATGTCCTGCTCGAACGGCTTGGCGAAATGTTGACGCGCAATGCTGCCCTGCGCACGTTCGAGGTCGCGGCGAGCGATGGCCGCAGAATTGCATGGCTACATGCCCATGGCGAGGTGATCGAGAATGTCGCGGACGAAAGTGACGGGGCAATTCGGCTGATCACCGTAAGGCTCAATCCGAAAGAGCTTGGGCAGTATGAGGCGCTGGCTTAACCGACCTCTCGTTTCGCACGCTGCCAGTATGTCTCTTGCGAGATAAGATCGAGTTTCGCGAAATCCTCGTTCTCCGCTTCGGATAGGCGTTCCATCTCCCTGAAGCGTCTTTCGAACTTGGCGTTCGAAGCGCGTAGAGCCTGTTCCGGATCAACGCCGTAGCGGCGGATGATATTCACGACCACGAAGAGCACGTCGCCAGCCTCCATCACCCGTTCCTCGTGTGTAGCAGCAGCGGCGAGTTCGGCCAGTTCCTCCTGCAACTTTTCGATCGGGCCTTCCAGGTCCTGCCATTCGAAACCAACCCTGGCCGCGCGCTTCTGCAGCTTGTGCGAGCGGAGAAGAGCCGGAAGAGCCTGGGCAACGCCGTCCATCGCGCTCGTCGCACCCGAGGCCGAACGCTCCGCAGCTTTGATATCCTCCCAGCGCTCGTCTTCCATGACTCCGCCTTCGTCGCCGAAGATGTGCGGATGCCTGGCGATCATCTTATCGGAAATCTCGCGTGCGACGTCTTCATAGGAGAAGTCGCCGGCTTCTTCCGCCATACGCGCGTGAAAGACGACCTGAAACAGCAGATCGCCAAGTTCCCCTCGCAGATCATTCATATCCGCGCGTTCGATAGCGTCCGCTACTTCGTAGGCTTCTTCGATCGTATAGGGTGCGATGGTGGCGAAATTCTGAGCCGTATCCCATTCGCATCCCGTCTGCGGGTCGCGAAGGCGGGCCATGATCGCGAGTAGTCTGTCAGTTTGATGGGACATGGCGTTGCTCTAACCAGAGCGGCGCGGGACCGGAAGGGCTGCAAGCCATAGCTGTCCACCGCGACGATCAGCGTGATAATATATATTATGTTAAATACGATCCAGCGTTTAGCGAACCATGTCGATGAACAGGATGACAATGGCGAAGATTCCAGCCCATGCCCCTGCCATGAAAAATCCCCTTCGTAAGCCGACCTGATGCGATCGAAAACCCGATGCGACGAGGATCAGGAACCCAAGCAAGGAAACCAGCGAAACGATTTGATATTCGTTCACGCGGCCATCTCCAATCCATCGTAACCCACGGTGACATTCGCCGGGACTTCGGAACATAGACTGCGGTAGTCCATGCTCTTGTCCATATGCGTGAGCACGGTTTTGCGCACCTTGGCCTTGCGCGCCAGTTCGAGAGCCATATCGAGATTGGCGTGCGTTGGATGCGGCCGCCTGCGCAGGCAATCGACCACCAGAATATCGGCGCGTTGAAAGCACCGGACCATTGCCGGTGTGATCTCGCTGAAATCGGTGGCGTATACGATCGATTTACCGTCGGCGTCGAAGCGAAAGCCGGTGCTTGTCACCGGACCATGCGGCATCTCTACATGGTCGAAGGAAAAGCCCGCAATCAGTTGTTTTTGCGTGATTTCCCGAAGATCGATTAGGGTAGGATAACCGAACTGACCTTCGAAGACATAATCGAAACGCCGCCGCAACCGTTCGCAGGTCACCTTGCTCGCAAAGCCCGGTAACGGATTGCTGCGATCATACCGCATGACCCGCAGGTCATCGATACCGTGGCAATGGTCGGCATGGTCATGCGTCCAGAAGACCGCATCGACCTTCGCAACTCCGTTGGCCAGAAGCTGCGCCCGCAAGTCCGTCGAGGTATCGACGAGGAGCTTTCGGCCCGCATCGTTTTCGACGATAATCGATACACGCATACGCCGGTTGCGCGGCTCGTGCGGGTCGCATTCGCCCCAGTCGTTGCCGATCCTCGGCACACCTGTAGACGTGCCGGAGCCGAGCATCAGCAGTTTCATGCGACCGCCTTGCTGAACAGTGTGTAGAAATTGCGCGTGGTATACTCTGCCAAATCTACGAGGCTTTCGGAGCGCAAATCCGCGAGGAATTGGGCCGTGTCGCGCACGAAACCGGGCTCGCAGGTCTTACCGCGATGGGGGACCGGCGCGAGGAAAGGGCTATCCGTTTCGACCAATAGCCGATCCTGAGGAATGGCTTTGGCGAAAGCCTGCAAGTCCTTGGCATTCTTAAAGGTAACTATACCCGAAATCGAAATGGACAGTCCAAGCTCCAGCACGCGCTCGCCGAATTGGGCCGAAGCGGTGAAGCAATGGATCAGTGCCGGGAAGCGCCCCTTCCCCAATTCATCTTCGAGTATCTCGAGCGTGTCGTCTTCGGCATCGCGCGTGTGAATGATCAGCGGAAGCTGAAGCTCGCGCGCTACGTCGATGTGCATTCGGAACAGTTTCTGCTGCGCGGCGCGATCTGAATGATCGTAATAGTAGTCGAGCCCGGTTTCGCCGATCCCGATCACCGTTTTTTCCCGACAGGCTTCCAGCAGTTCGTCACGGGTCAGGTCGAGATGCTGATCCGCGTTGTGCGGATGAATTCCGACGCTGGCGAAAATGTCGGCATCGGCCTGGGCCGTACCGATCACCTGCCCCCATTCCGAACGCTTCGTCGAGATGTTGAGGAAGGCCTGCACCCCTGCCCCGCGGGCACGGTCCAGCACCTCGCCCTGCTCCTCGACGAGGCCTTCGTATTCTAGGTGGCAATGGCTATCGACCAGCATCAGGCGGGCTCTTCTTCCGGCAGTTCGAGGCGCGGAAAGACCGGTGTGGGCTTGCCGATCGAGTGCCCGGCACCAGCGAGCGCGCGGAACCAACCATCGTCCGCGAGATCGGCGTAAGCCCGCTTCTCCGCCGGAACGCCAAGCTGGTCGAGCACCGCAGCGGCCTTCTCCGGCACTACGGGCTGAATAGCGATGGCAAGATCCCTGATCGCCATGAAAAGCGTCTGAAGCACGGCCTTCATCCGCTCCGGATCGGTTTTCTTGAGGGCCCAAGGCGCCTGTTCGTCGACATAGGCATTGCAGGCGTAGACCGCCTTGAGCCAGGCTTCGATCCCGATGGAAAACGCGAGTTGCTCGAATTCGCGCGGCAGGATGTCGGCGCAGACCTCGCGGACCTTGGCAAGCAAAGCCTTGTCGTCGTCCGACGGCTCGAAAACTTCCAATACGCCATCCATATTCTTGGCGATCATCGATAGCGTGCGCTGCGCGAGGTTGCCAAAGCTATTAGCCAACTCTGCATTTACTTTATTTACAAGTGCTTCTGCCGAATAGCTACCATCCTGTCCGAAGGTCACCTCGGCCAGTAGGAAATAGCGCAGCGCATCAACCCCGAACTTTTCCGCCAGCTCCATCGGGTCGGTGACATTGCCCAGCGATTTCGATTCCTTGACCCCGCGATTGAGCAGGAAGCCATGACCGAAAACCTTTTTGGGCAGCGGTAGATCGGCACTCATCAGGAAGGCCGGCCAGTAAATCGTGTGGAAGCGAACGATGTCCTTGCCGATCAGATGCAGATCGGCCGGCCAGAACTTTTCCCACAATTCGCCGCCATCGGGATAGCCGACGCCGGTGATGTAATTGGTCAGCGCATCGACCCAGACATACATGACGTGACCGTCGCTGTTCGGGACCTTGACACCCCAGTCGAAACTCGTCCGGCTGACCGACAGATCCTGCAAACCGCGTTCGACAAACGCGACCATTTCGTTGCGTCGGCTTGCCGGTTCGAGAAAACCGGGCGCTTTGAGCAATTTGAGCAGCGGTTCGGCATATCGCGACAGTCGGAAGAACCACGTCTCTTCCTCGGTCCACTCGACCGGCGTGCCTTGCGGTGAGAGCTTTTCGCCCCCCTCCCCTTCGACAAGCTCCTTCTCGTCATAATAAGCCTCGTCGCGGACCGAGTACCACCCCTCATAGCGATCGAGATAGAGATCTCCCTTTGCCTCCATCGCTTGCCAGATCGCCTGACTGGCACGATGATGATCGGAATCGGTCGTGCGGATGAAACGATCGTAGGAGATGTTCAAAACATCGAACAGCTCCCTGAAATAGCCCGACATTTCATCCGCGAGTTCACGCGGCGTCTTGCCCATGTCGCGTGCTTTCTGGGCCATTTTCAACCCATGCTCGTCGGTGCCGGTCTGAAAACGGACCTCGCGCCCGCGAAGGCGCTGGAAGCGGGCGATTACATCGGCCGCGATCGTTTCATAGGCATGGCCAATATGCGGCCTGCCATTGGGATAGTGGATCGCGGTCGTAAGGTAATAAGGTTCAGCCATCGGCCCGCTCGCTAGCCGCAGCGGCCTTCGCGAGCAAGGTGCCGATTTCCATCGCCAGAAGCCCGGCGTCGAAATTGTAGGTCGGCTGCTCGCCGCTCAGGCGTACCAGCTCGCTATGCGCGTCGATTATCCTGTGCGGATTGTCCAGCGAAGCCTCGAGACGCTGCGCCACCACCGATCGCGCAAGTTCCAGGACGGCGCGGATGCGTTCGCGGTCCGGACGGGCGCCGATCAAGCCGGCCAGCGTGCCCCGGAGGTGAAAATCGGGATCTCCCCGGTCGAGGATGTTCCCCATGGCCTGCGCGACCTTGCCCAGTTCCATGTCGACGAATTGCCGAGCGGCCCCCGGAGACCCCGCAGCAGCCGCAATGGCTGCCGCCCGGGTTGCGTCATCCGCATCCGGCGCCAGATCGCGTAATAGAAGGTCCATTTGCGCTTCGGATACGGTCGGGAAGCGCAATACACGGCAGCGCGAGCGGATAGTGGGCAACAGCCGGGCCGGGCTGTGGGAAACCAGGAGGAAATATGTCCCCACTGGTGGTTCCTCCAGACTTTTGAGCAAAGCATTGGCGGCGTTGCGCTCGAGATCGTCGGCCGGGTCGACGATGATGGCACGCCTGTCGCCCATTGTCGGCCGCGTACTCAGCCTGCTTTGCATGGCTCGGATCTGTGCGATGCGGATGCTTCGGGCCAATTCGTAAGGTTTACCATCGGCGCGCTTGCGCTCTTCCTTGTCGTCCTTGGGAGCATATGTGAGAACATGGATGTCCGGGTGGTGCTGGGCCTCGGTTTGATCCGCTCCGACGAGTTCGCGCGCGGCCGCCAGGGCAAAGCTGCCCTTACCCACGCCGCGGCGCCCCGCCAGCAGCCAGGCATGGTGCATCCTTTCCCCTGCCAGCGCCTCGTGCCACTCGCGCCAGGCGGTTTCATGGCCAAGCAGCATCAGGGGGTTCCCAAAAAGCGTGACAGCGCATCGAGGACCTTTTCGTGCACCTCCTCGACGGACCCCCTGCCATCGACGATAGCGAATCGATCCGGCTCGGCCCGCGCGAATTCCAGAAAGGCAGCGTTTACGGATGCGTGATACTCGGCTGCTCTCCCGCCGATCGCATCGCTTTCCTCTCCGTCGCGATTGACCAGACGCGCGGTGACATCGCCAATGGGCGCGTCGATGACGACTGTGACATCCGGCACCAATCCGGCGCTGCCTATCTCGTGCAAAGTCCTCACACGATCATCGCCCATCCCGCCCGCTCGGCCCTGATAGGCGCGACTGGAATCGAGGAAGCGGTCGCAGATCACCCAGTCGCCGGCCTCGATCGCGGGGCGAATTTTGCGGGCAACGTGATCGGCCCGCGCGGCAGCGAAAAGCAGCGCCTCCGCTTCGAGAGTCCAGCCCTCCCCGGGTGGCGAAAGGAGCAGCTCTCTGATCGCTTCCGCACCGGGTGTTCCGCCCGGCTCGCGCGTCAATTCAACCGAACGGCCTTCTCCACGCAGAAATTCGGCCAACAAGCGAGCCTGGGTCGACTTGCCCATGCCTTCGCCACCCTCGAATGCGATGAAACGGCCCGGCATCACGTAAGCCAGCTCCTGAAGGCATTGAATACCCTCTGAATCACCGTCGCCTCGAGAACCTCCTCTCGGGCCACAAGCGGGACGCGGTAACTCGGCATGCCCGTCACCGTGACGAGAAGTTCGGCAACATGTTCGCCCTTGGCGATCGGCGCGCGCAACGGCCCTTCATAGCGGACCGAGAGTGAAATTTGCGGCTCTCTGCCCTTCGGTACGGATACCCGTATGCCCCGCAGCGTCGTCAAGCCGACCTCGGATGCGCCTCCACCTTGCACACGGGCGCTCGCAACGCGTTCGCCAGGATCGATAAGCGTCCGACTGTCGAACGCCTCAAAACCCCATTCAACAAGGGAACGGGAGGCATACGCCCGGACACGCCCGCTTGGACTGCCAGCAACGACCATGATCAGGCGCCTCCCGTCGCGTTGTGCCGAGCCCAGGAAACCGAAACCCGCCTGATTGGTGAAACCTGTCTTGATTCCGTCCGCGCCTCTCACCACGCCGGAAATCGGATCGTGGTTGCTTTGCGTAATACCGTTATACTCGAATTCCCTGGCACCCACGAAATGGCGATATTTCGAAGGATGGCGTGTCACCATGGCCTGCGCCAGCGTTCCCAGATCGCGGGCGGTGACAAAGGTCCTGCCTTCATCCATCCACCCGTTGGGATTGCCGAACCGGCTGTCTGCCATGCCTATCTCGCGGGCCTTGGCGTTCATCGCGGCGACCCAATCTTCCACCGATCCGGCGGCTCCTTCCGCCAGAACGACGGCGCCATCATTGGCCGAAACGGTAGTGACCCCATGCAGCAGATCGTCAACCGTAACGCGCGCGTCCGCCGGCAGGAACATGGTGGATCCCTTGCGGCTCCATTGGCGGAACGTTTCAGGTCTGATTCCAAAAACCTGCTGGGGGAAAAGCCGCCCCTCCTCCATCCACTCGAATGCCAGGAAAGTGGTCATCACCTTGGTGATCGATGCCGGCATGAAGCGACGGTCGATATCCCGTTCGAAGAGGACTTGTCCGCTCGACGAGTCGAGGAGGTAAGCGATCGGCGCGTCTTCCACGCTGGGTATGGCGGGACCAGGGTTATCCCTCGCTCCCAGTGGTGCGGCGACCAAAACCGTTGCCAGAACGGCGAGCGAAGTCAGACGATAACTCAAATGGGCTCCCTCTCGCCGAGGCAAGCGCCACGGCCGTGTCAGTCGAGTAAACGAATTTCGGCGTCGCTATAGCCCCGCTCTCGCAGCATGGCGAGCGCCTGCGCTGCCTGTCCACGGGTTGCGAATGGCCCGACACGGACGAGAGTCAGATTGCCGCTCGTTTCGAGATAGCCCTGAACCCGCCTGGCCAGGCTATCGGCATTGGATCGCACTGAAAAGGCACCCAGTTGCACCGCGAATTTCCCATCTTCGGACGTCTCCACCATGACCGGCGCGGGTGTGGGGCCACCCTCAACCGCCATGGGCAATTGTGGGCGCAGCGCGCCGTTTCGCGGGGCGGGTTGGGCCTCGTCACTAGCGTCGGTTTCTTGCGTGGGCGATGGCATGACAGCCTCCTCATCGGGATCGACTGTTGCGATATCCGGGACGGGCACCGCGCCGCTCACCGGCGCCTGCCGGGCATCCCCCAGAGGGGCGGAACCGCGTTCGGGCAAGCGGCGTTTGAGCACTTCGAGCAGGCCCTGCGGGGTATCCATGCGCAATGGCGCTTCGCGCCCGGCACGCAATTCAGCGCGATGTTCTTCGGGAGGATTGACTCGGCGGACCCGTATCGGAGCCCCCTCCTCCGCACCCAATTGACCCAAGGCATTAGCCGACAATGACAGCAGGCGTTCATTGGTCATCGGACCACGCCGCTCGACCCGCACCAGGATCGTTCTTCCCGTATCGAGAGCAGTCACTTCGACATAACTTGGCAAGGGGAGCGTGCGGTGCGCGCCGGTAATGCCTTTCGTACCGGATTCGTCCACCGTGACATATCCGACCTGATCGTAATTCATCGTGTCGAGCGGTGTATAGGTCACACCGTCTATGGTGAAAGGATCGCCAATGACGATCGGATAATCGGCCGAAGGTCCGTTGCCGATAGGCCGTGCTGCAGGTGCCGGTGCGTCCTGCGCGATGCTGGCGCAAGCACCCAGGCCGAAAGAGCTCAGCCCGGCCAGTGCGGCGCCAAGGATCCTAGTTTCCAATTTCATCGGCCAGCAATCCCACACTCATGGCGTAATAATTCGAGCAGTTATATTCGAGAATGACCCGATAATTCGACGTTAACAGCCAAGCGGATGTTCCGGGGCCATCGGGCTGAAAGAGCGTCACAAGCAGATCGTCACCGATCGCACCTTGGGGTTGAATGCCCAGTTCACGCCATTCTCGAACGGTCTTGTAGACGCTGTGGCGCTCATGCACCCTGGCGCAAACCGGAGCGACAATCTCGGTACGGTGGGAAGCGACGTCGAAATTGGAGGGGATGTATGCTCGCACACCCCAAGGCTGGCCGCTGCGCCAACCGGCATCGCGGAAATAGTTGGCGATGGATGCAAGGGCGTCAGCGCCGCTATTCATGATATCCGCGCGGCCATCGCCGTTCCCGTCGGCCGCGAGGCGAAGGTAGACGGAGGGCAGAAACTGCGGATTGCCGAACGCGCCCGCCCAACTGCCCTTGAGCTCGCTGCGGGAATAGCCTTTGTCGGCAACCTTCATCAGCGCGACCCATTCGCTGGCGAACAGATCGCGGCGACGCCCTTCCCACGCCATGGTCGCCAGAGCCCGCGACAGATCGAAGCCGCCCTTGACTGCACCATAGGCGGTTTCGTGACCCCAGATTGCCACGAGTATCTCTCCCGGAACGCCGTATTGCCGCTCGATAGAACGGATGGTGCCCGAATACTGGGAATACGCTCTGCGGCCACCCATGATACGAGCACTATCGACGTGCCTCGCTATATAGGGCGCCAGCGGCGGATAGCCGGTGCTGGTCGGCGCGCCGGGCTGGTTGCGATCCAATTCGATGACTCGATAATTCGGCTCCAGACCCGCGGTCATCCGGGCGAGCGTACTTTCGCTGACTCCCTCGGCGCGTGCCCGTGCTATCAAAAGCTGTAGATAGGCGTCGAAGCCGATATCCTCCTGCGCTTGCGCGGGGACGGAAGGAAGCGAGAGGGCGATGGCCCCGAGGGCGACAAGAAAGCGGCGAAAAATCATACGCTCATTGTCGCAGAGGGAAGCTTAACGGCAAGTGTCATTCACCGTTTACGGAAAACTATCCATCGAAGTTCCTCGGGGCGTGACAAATACACTCTATGTGGGTAGCTAGCGCCGCGCTCGCGGACAGGTGGCAGAGCGGTTGAATGCACCGGTCTTGAAAACCGGCAAGGGTGCAAGCCCTTCGTGGGTTCGAATCCCACCCTGTCCGCCAGCTATTCGCCGCGAGGCGGTGCTCTTCCGACCGATTGGTCCTCCCGGTCGGCAGAGGGATAGTCTTTCGGCTGAACGCTCGATTGATTTCGAAGCGCGATATGGTCTTCGATCAGGCCGCCATCGCGCTGACCTTCGGATATGCAATCGCTATCCTGCGGATCATCGTCGATCTCGTATTCCATGCGTTTACTCCTTCGTTCGGTAAACGCCGGTCGATGCTATCATGTCCAGACATGGCGGCAAGGCGCCCTGGCAGTGAGATCAAAGGCAGGTTTCACAACCGCGCCGCCAAAGCGACATCGGATACCATGGCGGCGTGCGACCCCTTGGTCTTACCGTGGCAGGGTACGTATCACTTTCCCCTCCCTGCGATTTCGTCCATCGCGTCGCGCAATTTCGGGTCCCATTCGGCCTTCAGTTCCCTGATCTTGGCCAGGAGCTCCTCGTTTTCATAAGGCGGAATGTCGAGTCGATAGGCATCGGCGACTTCGCGCATGGATGTGCGATCCATTTCCTCGAATGCCTCCACCATCGCAGTCGCGGCCTGGCGGTCATGGCCCAGCGCCTCGTAGACCGAGCGTCCCATGCGCAGCGCGCTGTCGTAGGTCTCGCGAACGATGTCCCGGCACCCCATGGCCCATAGGTGATAGACATGGTCGCGATCTTTCGCGCGGGCCACCACATGCAAATTCGGAAAGGCTTCGCAGGCATAGCGGACCAGCTTGTCGATCTGCTGGCGCTCGTCCAGCGCGACCACCAGGATGCGCGCCCGCTCGATCCCGGCGCTTGCCAGCAGATCGGGGCGCGTCGCATCGCCGTAATAGGTTGTTATGCCGAATTTCTTGAGGTTTTCGAGGTGCTGGCTGTTGTAATCGATGACCGTCGCGCGGTGTCCCGCGGCATCGAGCATGCGATCGACGATCCCGCCTACACGCCCTCGTCCGGCGATGATAATCGGGTTTTCCTCATCGATGGTGTCGGCCTCGTCGGGGGTCTGGCTGGTGCAATAGGCATGCGCGATCAGCTTGTCGTACAGGATGAAGAGCAGCGGTGTGGCCAACATGGTCAACGCCACGATCAGCAGCAATTGATCGGCGAAGGCCTGGTCGAACACCGCATTGCCGACCGCGAAGGCGATCAGCACGAAGGCGAATTCCCCTGCCTGGGGCAGGCTCAGGCAAAACAGCCACAGTGCCTGGCGGCGCAGGCCGTAGAGCCAGCCGATAGTCAGCAGCACCGCCATCTTCGCCGCGATCGTCACAGCCGCCCAGAAGACCACCGATTGCCAGATCGTGCTGGCCAGCACGAAGTCGATCCCCGCGCCGACCGTGATGAAGAACAGTCCGAGCAGCAGGCCCTTGAACGGGTTGATATCGCTTTCCAATTCGTGGCGGTATTCGCTGGTTGCGAGCACCACGCCCGCCACGAAAGCGCCCAGCGCAGGCGATAGTCCGACAAGCGACATCAGCAGCGCGATGCCGATAACGACCATC
Organism: Erythrobacter sp. SN021; assembly: GCF_021864455.1. NCBI lineage: Bacteria > Pseudomonadati > Pseudomonadota > Alphaproteobacteria > Sphingomonadales > Erythrobacteraceae > Erythrobacter > Erythrobacter sp. SN021. The sequence goes on along the minus strand of NZ_JAKKUW010000001.1, from coordinate 267,150 downwards.
AGCGCGGCGGCCGTGAACAGTTCGCGCAGATTGGCCTCGGCGATGTAACGGAACAGCGGCCGGATCGCATAGATTCCAATGGCGATCACTGTCGCAACAGCGCCGATTCTGGTGACGCCTGCCAGCCATCCGGACATGCGCGCGGTGAGGTCGATGCCGCCATGCGCGCCGCTCCCACCATGGGCCACCGTCCCCGCCGCGAGGTCGGGCAGTGCCAGCAGCGGCAGCAGTGCCAGAATCGGGATCACGGCGACGTCTTGCACCAGCAGCACCGAGAAACTGGCCTCGCCGCCCTCGGTCTTGAGCAGCCCCTTTTCAGTCAGTGTCTGGACGATGATGGCGGTCGAGCTGAGCGCAAGCACCATTCCGATCGCGAGCGCCGTCTGCCAGGACTGGCGATCGATCAGGGCAATACCGGTAATGACCAGAGTGGTCAGCAGAACCTGACCGCCGCCGAGCCCGGCCAGCTTGCCGCGCATCGCCCACAACCGCCTGGGTTCCATTTCGAGGCCGATGATGAACAGCATCATCACCACGCCGAATTCGGCGAAGACCTGCAACGCGTCGACATCGACATTGAGCGAGGCAAGCACCGGCGAGATCGCCATGCCCGCCAGAAGGTAGCCCAGTACCGATCCGAGACCGAACCGGCTCGCCAGCGGAACGGCGACTACACCTGCGACGAGGATGAGGAAGGCGAGGATCAGGAACCCGGTCATTTCACGATCCCCCTTTGCCCAAGCGCCAATCGCGCCATGACCAGGCTGTGGAGCATCTAGGCGGCCATCTCACGCAAACGGCCGCGGATGTATTTTCCGGCAGACCGGTAATGACTCGGCCCCGCTGCCTCGGCCCAGCGACCGGGCTTCCAGTCGTTGTTCGCGCCCTTCATGGGCCCGGAATAAAGGCTCTCATCGTCCCGCTCCACGATAAACGAGATCAGCTGCACGTGCCGGTCCCGCAGCAAGGCTCGCGCCTCGTCCCAGCTCAAACTCGCCTGATTCTCGCGGAGCCGGGCGTTGTATCGCTTCAACTCGTTCCACTTGTACCCTTCGGCGGGAAAGTGGACAGTCTTGCCCGCGAGCCCGTCGAAATACCATCCGAGGAATAGGGCGATCCAATTCGCGCGATGGGCGACGACATCCTTGATCGAGGTATCCTCCTCATCCTTCCGCAGAGCGATATCGGCCGGGATGCTGCTCATGAGCTTGTCGAGCTTCGCGAACTCCTTCTCGGTCAGGGCGAGCAGTTCGGACTGGGTGGTCGCAGCCATGGAAGCTCTCCTATATATGCAGCGCCCTGCCGTAGCTCGCAAGCACGCTTTCATGCATGCTCTCGCTGATTGTCGGGTGCGGGAAGACGGTCTGCATCAGTTCCGCTTCGGTCGTCTCGAGCGTCTTGCCGACGACGAAGCCCTGGATCATCTCGGTGACTTCGGCGCCGACCATATGCGCGCCCAGCAGCTCGCCGGTCTTCGCATCGAACACCGTCTTCACGAAGCCGTCCGCTTCGCCGAGGGCGATGGCCTTGCCATTGCCGATGAAGGGGAATGTGCCCGCCTTCACTTCATGGCCCGCTTCCTTGGCCTTGGCCTCGGTCATTCCGACCGACGCGATTTGCGGATGGCAGTAGGTGCAGCCCGGGATGTTGCCCCGGTCGAGCGGATGGGGGTGAACATCCTTATTGCCCAGTTCCCTGGCGATTGCTTCGGCGGTGGTGACGCCTTCATGGCTCGCCTTGTGCGCCAGCCAGGGGCCGGGCGTGCAGTCGCCGATGGCCCAGAGGCCCTTCGACTTGGTGCGGCCATAGTCGTCGATCTGGATGAAGCCGCGATCCATTTCGACCAGCTTTTCCAGCCCCACGTTCTCGGTGTTCGGCACGATGCCGATGGCCACGATGCAGTGCGTGAACTCGGTCTCGACCGCTTTGCCCGGAGCCCCGGACTTAGATCCGGGGTTGATCTTGGCCTTCACGCCCTTGTCTGAGACTTTCAGGTCCTCGACCCCGGCGCCGGTCATGATGGTCATGCCCTGCTTGGTCAGGCTCTTCTCGAGGAAGGCGGAAACGTCCTTGTCTTCCACCGGCACTATCCGGTCGAGCATTTCCACCACGGTCACCTCGCAGCCCATATCGTTGTAGAAGCTGGCGAACTCGATCCCGATCGCGCCCGAGCCGATGACGAGCAGCTTCTTCGGCATTTCGGGCGGGGTCATCGCATGGCGATAGGTCCACACGCGCTTACCGTCGGCCGGGGCGAAGGGCAGGTCGCGGGCGCGCGCGCCGGTGGCGACGATCACGTGCTTGGCGCTGAGCTTCTCCTCGCCCTTCTCGCCCTTCACGGTGAGGCTGGTGGGGCCGGTCAGCGTCCCTTCGCCCATATGCACCGTGATCTTGTTCTTCTTCATCAGGTGCGTGACGCCCTGATTGAGTTGCTTGGCCACCCCCCGGCTGCGCTTCACGACAGCTTCGAGATCGGCTTCGATCTTGCCCGCGATCTTGAGGCCATAGTCCTTGGCGTGCTGGGCGTAGTGCAGGATTTCGGCACTGCGCAGCAGCGCCTTGGTCGGGATGCAGCCCCAGTTCAAACAAATGCCGCCGAGCAGTTCGCGCTCGACGATGGCGGTCTTCAGGCCAAGCTGCGCGCAGCGGATCGCCGCGACATAGCCGCCAGGCCCGGAACCGAGAACGATGACGTCGTATTTGTCAGCCATGATAACTCCGAAATGGTTCGCCGCTTACCCGGCGAGAAATTCTACATCTTTCGCCAGCACCCAACCGGCGCGGCAGGGCCCGTCATAGGCGCGAGGCTCGGCGACCGGACTGCTCACGCGGCAATCGCCGGGTTCCTGGAATTCGCCGCTCGCATAGACCACGCCCTGCCAGTCGCCCTCGGCCTCGCACAGCCAGACAAGCGTGCTCTGCTCGAGCGTGTCGCTGGTGCGCGCGCCTTCTTCGGGCGCGTCGCGGATGACCTGCTTGCGGTATGCCCCGCCGACCCGGCCAAGCCCGCCGCATGCATCGAGGCTCGGCCCGTCGAGACCGATCATCGGCGCGCGAGGCTCGGGAAAGCTCTCGGCCTCGGGTGCAGGCGGGCCGCTGACTGTCCCCAGCGAAAGGAGCAGCGCGGCAATCATGCCCACCGCTCCGCCACTGCGCGCGGACGGTCGTTATCGTCGAGCAGGACAAATTTGAACGTGCCCTGCGCCACCCTGGTCTCGGCCTCGCCATTACGCTCGCGAGCGATGGCTTCGGCGGCGATAGTGAGCGAGGTGTTGCCGGTGGCGGCGATCTCGCAATAGACCGACAGCTCGTCGCCCACCTGCATGACGCCGGGAAAGGCGAAATCACTTGCCGAGACGACCACCGCCTTGCCCTTGCCATGACGACTGGCGAGCGAGCCTGCACCCAATGCCATCTGGCTCATCAGCCACCCGCCGAACACCCCGCCATAAGGGTTGAGGTCGGTCGGCATGGCCGTGACGCGGATGAGGGGGGAGCGTTCAGGCAAAAGGGAGATTCTCTAGGTTGAGCTCGAGAGCAATGAGCGAAACGACGCCGAGCAAAAGCCATATCGCTGCAGCGACGCGGGCGGTCGGATTTTCCCCTCGCCGCAAGATGATCGCCAGTGTCATCGCCACGAGTCCCCAGGCCGGGATAGCCAACCATGTGGATGACATTCCGCCCAGAAATCCCGGCGAACCAGCCTGCAGAGCCAGGAGCAGTAGGCTAACGAAAAGCGAGCCTGCACCGAGCCACAAGAGCAGAATCGCAAGAAAGCCTCCCGGCAGTGCCTTGGCCTCTTCCGAAATCAAACCACCAGCCCCATCGGGTTCTCGACCAGTTGCTGGAAAGCTTCCATCAATTGCGCTCCGTCGGCGCCGTCGATGGCGCGGTGGTCGAAGCTGCCGGTGGCGCTCATCACGGTGGCGATGCCCAGCGCGCCGTCGATGACATGCGGGCGCTGCTCGCCCGCCCCGACTGCGAGGATCATCGCCTGCGGCGGGTTGATCACCGCGTCGAACTGCTTGGTGCCGAACATGCCGAGATTGGAGAGCGAGGCGGTGCCGCCCTGGAATTCATGCGGCTGCAGCTTGCCGTCGCGCGCCTTGCCCGCAAGGTCCTTCATCTCGGTGCTGATCTGGGCGAGGCCCTTGCGGCCCGCATCGCGAATGATCGGCGTGATCAGGCCCGAAGGCGCGGCGACCGCGACCGAGATATCCTCGCGCGCATACTGGAACAGCTCGTCGCCCTGGAAGCTGACATTGCAGGCAGGCACACGCTGGAGCGCGCGGGCCAGCGCCTTGATGAGCAGATCGTTGACCGACAGCTTCACGCCGTCCGCCTCCAGCGAGGCGTTCAATTGTTTGCGCAGGTCGAGCAGCGCATCGAGCCGCACGTCCACCGTGAGGTAGATATGCGGGATGGTCTGCTTCGCCTCGGTGAGGCGCTTGGCGATGACCTTGCGGACATTGTTGAGCTTTTGCGCTTCGTAAGGCGCGTCGAGATCGCCGCCCAGCGTCGCCGGTTTCGGGGCGCTCGGCGCAGGCGCGGCAGCTTCGGCCTTGGCGGGTGCGGCGCCGGGCTGCGCGCCGTCGACATCCGCCTTGACGATACGGCCGTTGGGGCCGCTGCCTTTCAGGCTCGACAGATCGATGCCCTTCTGCTCGGCAATGCGCCTGGCGAGCGGCGAGGCGATGATACGGTCCTTGTCCGTCACCCCAGCGGACGCTGGGGTCGCTTTCGGTTGAGCGGAGCCGTTAGCGGTCCCAGCTTTCGCTGGGACGACGCCCTTTTCTTCTTCCTTGGTTTCGGTGGGCTCTTTAGCAGGAGCATCGCCCGGAGGCGCCGCCGCAGCGGCCTCGTCCACATCCTCACCCTCTTCGGCAAGCATGGCGATGACCGTGCCGACCTTCACGCCCTCGGTCCCTTCCTCCACCGCGATGGAGGCGATCGTGCCTTCGTCCACGGCTTCGAATTCCATCGTCGCCTTGTCGGTTTCGATCTCGGCCATGATGTCGCCGGCATTGACCGTGTCCCCCGGCTTTACCAGCCATTTGGCGAGCGTGCCCTCCTCCATGGTGGGCGACAGGGCGGGCATCTTGATCGGCGTGGGCATGGTGTTGACGTTACGTCCTCGCTGGGGAATGAGTTCGATCGCACCTCTGGCGAAAAGGTCGGTCGACTGCAAGGTCCTTGCGGAGAACACGAATTAACGGGTAGTCCGCTGCCGAGGGAGCCGGGGAGCATCGATGCGTACATACCTTGTCGTCATGGACGAGACCGAAGAGGCCAGACAGGCGCTGCGTTTTGCCTCGTTGCGGGCGCAGAAAACCGGCGGATCGGTCCATATTCTGGCGCTGGTACCGCAGCAAACCTTCAACGCGTTCGGCGGCGTTCAGGCGACGATCGAGCAGGAAGCGCGCGAGCGGGCCGAAGTGATGGCCAATAGCGCGGCGGGAAACATTTTCGGCGAGATGGGCAAGATGCCGACCATCGCCGTGCGTCCGGGCTCGCCGGCCGACGTTATCCGCAAATATATCGAGGAACACGGCAATATCGCCGCACTGGTTCTGGCGACGAGTGCCGAAGGCGGGTCCGGCCCGCTGGTGACGCATTTCGCGGGAAGTGCGAGCAGCCTGCCCTGCCCGCTCTACCTCGTCCCCGGCGGCCTGAGCCGCGAACAGATCGACGCGCTGGCCTAACCCGGCAGAGCGGCGCAATGCGGGATGTCTTCCAGGCGCACATCCCATTCCGCCCTGCTTGCACAGAAGATATGTGCGTCGGGCAGAAGATCGATGGCGCTGTCGAGACAGCCTGCCGGCACCACAATCCCCGCCCCGTCGTCAGCACTGTGCGGGACCGATGATCCGCAAATCGTGCAGAAGCTCTTCCGATGCCCGGTGTGCGGTACGCGATAGGTCCTGACCGTGTCCTGCCCGCGAAGCCAGTGGAGCTCGGCCGCCTGCGAGAAGAGATTGGCGGCATGGGCCGATCCGGTATCCTTGCGGCAGCGCCGACAATGGCACAGGAAGAAGCTCTCGAAAGGCCCCGTGACCCGGAACCGGACGGCGCCGCAACTACAAGACCCTTCTGTGTTCGCGGCCATATCCGCCTGCCCCTCCCTGTCGAAATCGGTCGGCGGAGCCGCGCTCCACCCGTTATCTCACTTCTTCTTGCGCCCCTGGTGCCGGATATTCCCCGGCCGCCCGCGTTTGCCCTGATCGTGCTGCTGGCGTGGAGCGCCCTTGCCCTTGACCGGCGGCTTTTTCGGGCCACGCTTCTGATGCGTGCGCTTCTTCGCGCGAACGCGATTGCCGCGCGGTTCGATACCCGATCCATCGCTGTCGGGCACTTCGAATTTCAGTGCGCCGGTCAGCGCATTGGCCTCGGCGAGCTTCAATTTCAGACGATCGCCCACGGCATATTCGGTCCCGCTGCTTTCGCCGATCAGCTTTTGCGCTTTCTCGTCATAGCTGAAATATTCGCGACCCAGCGTGCTGACCGGGACAAGGCCGTCTCCGCCCAGCTTCTCGATCGTGGCGAAAAAGCCGAAGCCCTGAACGCCTGTGATGCGCGTATCGAAGGTCTCGCCCACGCGGCCCGAAAGCCAGGCCGCGACATAGCGATCGATCGTGTCGCGTTCCGCCTCCATCGCGCGGCGCTCGGTCTGGCTGATCGCATCGGTGATCTGGTGCAGCGCGGTCTTGTCACGATCCGAAAGGCCCGATGTCTCTGGCAGGTCTATCTTCGGTTCGGGCTGTTCCAGCTTATAGGCATCGACCAGCGCGCGATGGACGAGAAGGTCGGCGTAGCGGCGGATCGGCGAGGTGAAATGCGCATAAGAGCCGAGCGATAGGCCGAAATGCCCCGCGTTCTGCGGCCCGTAAAAAGCCTGCGTCTGGCTGCGCAGCACCGCTTCCATGATAAGCGCCTTTTCGGCCGGATCGGCGATGTCCTTGAGCATGCGGTTGAAGATCCCCGGTGTGATCACCTGGCCCAGCGCGAACTTCTTGCCCTGCGTGGCGAGATATTCGCGGAAGGCGAGCAGCTTCTCGCGGCTCGGCTGTTCGTGCACGCGGTAGACGACCGGCGCGGCCTTGGCCTCCAGCGCCTTGGCCGCGGCGACATTGGCGGCGATCATGAAATCCTCGACCACGCGGTGTGCATCGAGCCGTTCGCGCACGGCGATCTCCTCGATCACACCCTCGTCGTTGAGGCGCACCTGGCGCTCGGGCAATTCGAGATCGAGCGGATCTCGCGCCTGCCGCGCCTTGAACAGCAGTTTCCACGCGCCCCACAGATTCTCCAGGACTCGTGGCAAATCTTCCCCTCCCTTGAGGGAGGGGATTGAGGGGTGGGTGTTCGATGTTTCAGGCGTGGTACGCCCCTCCCCAACCCCTCCCCGCTCGGGGAGGGGCTCGAAGCGATTATCCGCGATGGCCTGCGCGTCCTCGTAGGCGATGTTCTTTGCGAGCCGCACGATCGCGCGGGTGAAGCGCCAGTCGCTGACCTTGCCGTCCTTGTCGATACGGATGTGGCAGGCCATCGCCGCGCGGTCGACATCCTGTTTGAGGCTGCAAACGTCGGCGCTCAGCACTTCGGGCAGCATCGGCACCACACGGTCGGGGAAATAGACCGAATTACCGCGCTTCCTCGCCTCGCGGTCGAGTGCACCGCCGGGGCGGACGTAATAGCTGACATCGGCGATCGCGATAATCGCGCGGTAGCCGCCCTTGCCGTCCGGCTCGGCCCAGATCGCGTCGTCATGGTCGCGCGCATCGGCCGGATCGATGGCGACGATAGGCACGTCGCGCAGGTCTTCGCGATGGTCGGGCGAAAGCGGCAGGTCGACTGCCCGCTCCGCCTCGGCGATGGTTTCCTGCGGAAAAATATGCGGGATACCGTGCTTGGCGATGGCGATCAGACTGAAGGCCTTGGGCGCGAGCGGGTCGCCGACGACTTCGACCACCTTGACCTTGGAGCGGGCGGATTTGCCCATGCGCTCGGCCAGCACCAACTCGCCTTCCTTCGCCTCGCCCACATCGCCGATGGGCGCACTTTCGCGTACGCGCTTGTCGACGGGCGCGAGCCAGTAATTGCCGCTGCCATCCTTTTCGACGACGCCCATCAGCCCTTCGGTGCGCGCGGGCAGCTTCTTGATCGGCGTCGCGCGCCACCCGCGCTCGGTTTCTTCATTGCGCGCAAGAATCCGGTCGCCACGTTTGAGCGCGGCCATCTTCTTGCTTTCCTTCACCATCAGGCGCGGCGGCTTTTCCTTGTTGTCGGGAGCCCAGTTCTCGGGCTCGGCCACAGGTTCGCCATCCTCGATCGCAACGATCTTGAGCACGGTTACCTTGGGTACGCCGCCCATCCGGTGATAGGCGGTGCGCTTGCCGTCGATCAGGCCTTCTTCGGCCATGTCCTTGAGGCGCTTTTTCAGCGCGATCTTTTCCTGACCTTTCAGCCCGAACGCCTTGGCAATTTCACGCTTGCCAGCGGGGATATCGGAGGTCTGGATGAATTCGAGAATCTGGTCTTTCGTCGGAAGCCCCTGCGGCTTCCGGAATTTGTTCTGTTTTGTCATGCGCGCAATATGGGGACCCGAAGTCCCCATGTCACGCGCGTGCTAGTAAGCCTTGGCCATAAGGATGCGTTCCACTGCCGGATCTCCGGTGAAGATGCAGCTACCGTCGGCAGGCGCGGCATCCATCGGCACGTTGCGAATGGTGAGCTTGTGCTCCTTGAGCCGCTCGACGACCTTCTCAAGCGCCGCACCTGTGGGCTTCGACCACTGGACCTCGATCCAGCCGGGATAACGCGAGGCCGCGAAGTGCTTTTCGACCTCGGAAAAATCGGTGACGCCGCGCGTAATGTTGGCATCGCGGCGTTCGGCCGCTTCGGTCAGCAGCGCGGCCTGCATGTCGGCGAGGATATCGGGAATGGCCTTCCCGGCCACTTCGCGGGTCGGGTTCTGGAAGGCGGGCTTGCCGGTTTCGGCATCCCATAGCCGGTCGCGGCGCAGCAGGCTGACGACGCCGTTCTCCATGTCGCGGCTGCCCACCTCGACGATGATCGGCGCGCCCTTGCGCACATAGTCCCAGCGCTTCTGCGCCGCCTTGCCGGGACGCGTGTCGAGCAGCACGCGCAGCGGCTCGCCCAGCACGCTCTGGCCCGCGAGCGTTGCGCGGAGCGCCTCGCAATAGTCGACCAGCGTCTCGTCCTCGGGTTTGTCGCGCAGCATCGGCAGGATAACGACCTGCTGCGGTGCGATCTTGGGCGGCAGGCGCAGGCCGTCGTCATCGCCATGCGTCATAATGACACCGCCGACCATCCGGGTGGAGACGCCCCAGCTGGTGGTATGGGCGAGGCTTTCGCTGCCTTCCTTGTTCTGGAACTTGATGCCGCTGGCCTTGGCGAAATTGGTACCGAGATAATGGCTGGTGCCGGCCTGCAACGCCTTGCCATCCTGCATCATGGCTTCGATCGACCAGGTCTCGACCGCGCCGGGGAAGCGTTCGTTCTCGGGCTTCTCGCCCGGAATGACGGCCAGCGCGAGATCCTCGTCGGCAAAGGCGCGATAGACCTCGAGCATGGTGAGCGTGTGGTCCTTCGCCTCGGCCTCGTCGGCATGGGCGGTGTGGCCTTCCTGCCAGAGAAACTCGCTGGTGCGCAGGAACATGCGGGTGCGCATTTCCCAGCGCACGACATTGGCCCACTGGTTGAGCTTCAACGGCAGGTCGCGCCAGCTTTGCACCCAGCGCGCCATGGCATCGCCGATGATGGTTTCGGAAGTGGGGCGAACGACCAGCGGTTCTTCCAGCTTCGCTTCGGGATCGGGGACCAACCCGCCGTCCTTGCCCGCGATGAGGCGATGATGGGTGACGACCGCCATTTCCTTGGCGAAACCTTCGACGTGCTCGGCTTCGCGCTCGAAATTGGAGAGCGGGATGAACAGCGGGAAATAGCAGTTGTCGTGTCCCGTCGCCTTGATCCGGTCGTCCAGCAGGCGCTGCATCCGCTCCCAGATCCCCCAACCCCACGGTCGGATAACCATGCAACCGCGCACGCCCGATTCCTCGGCCATTTCGGCGGCGCTGATAACTTCCTGGTACCAGGCGGCGAAATCGTCTTCGCGCTTGGTCTTCAAGGCATGGCGGATGTGGGCCACGTTGTATTTCCCGTAATTGCTGGTCGGATCGGCGCGCGGGCCGATGCCGCTATTTGCTGATCTCGTCCAGCTTCTTCTGCATTTCGGCCATCTGCTTGCGCATCTGTGCCAACTCGTCGGACTGGTCAGGCTTGGGACTCTTCGCTCGGCCCGGGATAAAGGCCTCGGCGGCATTCTGCATCATCTTGAAATTGGCTTCGGCCATTTTGGCCAGGGGGTTACTTTCGATTCCCTTGGCAAAGGCTGCCTGCAACTGCTCGCGGTTCTTGCGCAGGTTCGCCATGCTGGCTTCGAGATAGCTCGGCATCATCGCCTGCATCGAATTGCCATACATGGAGATGAGATCGCGCAGAAAGCTGACGGGCAGCATCTGTGTGCCGTGGCTTTCTTCTTCGACGATGATCTGCGTCAGGATGGTATGCGTGATATCATCGCCGGACTTTGCGTCGAGCACGTGGAAGTCGACGTTCTCGCGAACCATCTTGGCCAGATCGTCCAGCGTGATGTAGCTGCTGGTGTCGGTATTGTAGAGCCGCCGGTTGGCGTATTTCTTGATGATGATCGGTTCGCCCTCGGCGGTCCGCTTTGCCATATGCGCATGCTCCCCAATTGTGCGTTGCAAGGGGCTTAGCATGTGCACAAACTGCGGCGCAACATGACGCAAAGGTCAACCGAAGCGATTGCCGAGTACGGTGAGCAATTCATATTGCGATAGAGTGGTTTGCCGCGCAGCATCGGGCAGATGGTAAGGCAGTTCGACCCAGTCGCCCTCGGCAAGTTCGGACGCCTCGGAAAGATCGAGGACGATCATATCCATGGATACTTTTCCCAGAACCGGCAGACGCCTGTCTCCTTGTGTAAAATACGCCCCCGCCCAACTGCGTAAAATGCCATCGGCATAGCCGAGCGAGACGACCCCGATCTTCATCCTGCGCCGTGCGGTGAAGGTGGCGTTGTAGCCGACGGTCGACCCGGCATCGATTTCGCGGGTCTGGATCAGCGCGGCTTGCGGGCGGACCACCTGCCTTATGTCATCGGCAAGCTCGTCTCTAGGAACGCCGCCATAAAGCGAGAGCCCGGGCCGCGTCAGATCGAAGCCATACTCGGCGCCCAAGGCTATCCCCGCGCTGTTCGCGAGACTTGCCTCCCTGTGCGATACCTGCGGAAGACAAGCACGGAATGCTGCCAATTGGCGTGCATTCATGGCGCTATTTTCGTCGGCGCAGGCCAGGTGGCTCATCACCACCTCTACATCGAGCGCCTGAATGGCAGGGGCATCCGCTTCGCCGGGCGAAATGCCGAGGCGATTAATGCCCGTATCGATCATCAGGTGGCAGGGACCGCCCCCGCCCTCCGTCCAGAGCGTGGCCTGCCGCAAGCTGTCGATAACCGGACGGACGCCGGTAGCGCGGGCAAACTCCACATCGTCCGATGTCGACGGGCCGTGAAGCACCGCCACCCGATCGGCCGGAACATGCGCGAGGACAGCGGGCACCTCGCTCCAATGCGCGACGAAGAAATCGCGGCAGCCCGCATCGCGCAGGACCGGCACGCACCGATCCACGCCCAAGCCATAGCAATCGGCCTTCACCGCCGCCCCCGCGCGAGCCTTTCCGGAAAGCGTGTCGAGTGCGCGCCAGTTGCTCGCCAACGCGGCGTCATCGATATGCAGCCGCAAGGTCGGCGGCGGGAGTTCGGTCATGCGGGTCTCACGGAAGAACTGGGGACGCAGGCGGGTCCTGCCCGCTATCCTCGAAATCGCGCGGCGGCCCATCCGGCAGACCCCACCAAGCGACAATCAAGCCAAAGCCGACTACCGCTATCGTGTACCAAAGGCCTGCATAGGCGTTGCCGGTCATCGCCACGATATAGCCGGCGATCAGTGGCAGAAAACCGCCGAGATAGCCCGCACCGATATGGTATGGGATCGACATCGAGCTATACCGGATTTTCGCGGGAAACATCTCCGACAGCAAGGCCGCGACCGAGCCGTAGGTCAGCGCCGACAACACGCCCAGCAACAGCAACAGGGCGACGATCCCGACCAGGCTCGCGAGCGGTGGTGTCTGGCGGGTGAAATCATATCCATTGGTTTCGAGCCATGACTGAATGCTCGCCCGGCGTGTATCGTCGGGCAGGTCTTCGTAGCCATAGATCCTGCTTCCGATGGCAAGCTGGGCTGCCGCCGCGTCATCGATGGTATAGGGAATGCCGAGCGCGGTAAGGTCCTGAAGCGCGCGGCCGCACGGACTGGCCTGAACCTCGGCGAAAGGGTCGTATTCACATGCAGGCCCGCTGACCGTCACCGGGGCAGCGCGCGCGCTGCGCTCCAGCCCTGGATTTGCCAGCGAACCGATGGCCCAGAACACGGGAAACAGCAGAACCAGCGAAGCAATGGCGCCGATAATGATCGGTTTTTTGCGCCCCACCCTGTCGGACCACTTGCCGACCACGACGTAGAAGCTCATCGAAATCGTGCCCGCGATCAGCAGCATCCATTCCACCACGCTTTCGTCCACGCGCATCGGCCCGCGCAGGAACGAAAGGCCAGAGAAGAAGGCTGTGTACCAGATCGTCGTGAGAACGCCGGTAATGCCGAACAAGGCCACGAAAATCCGCTTCGGATTGCCGGGATAGGTCAGGCTTTCCTTGAACGGATTGGCGCTGGTTTCGCCAGCAGCCTTCATCGCCTGGAACACGGGGCTTTCCGACAGTTTCAGCCGCATCCAGAGCGAGATGAACAGCAGCACGATCGACAGCAGGAAGGGAATGCGCCAGCCCCAGGCCGCGAAATCGTCGGCCGGGATCAGGGCGCGGCAGGCAATCACCACCGCGATCGACAGCACGAAGCCGCCAACCACGCTCGCCTGGATAAAGCTGGTATAGAAACCGCGCTTTTCCGGCGGGGCATGTTCGGCGACATAGATTGCCGCGCCCCCATATTCGCCGCCCAGGGCCAGGCCCTGCAATATCCGCAAGCAGATCACGATAATCGGCGCTGCCAAGCCGATGCTGGCCGCGCTCGGAATCAGGCCGACGCCCGCCGTCGCAATACCCATCAGCGTGACCGTGACGAGGAAGGTATATTTCCGGCCCAGTCGGTCGCCGAGAAAGCCGAAAAGGATTGCGCCAAGTGGACGAAATCCGAAACCGACCGCGAAGCCTGCCCAGACCAGCAAGATTTCGAGCGTCTCGTTATCGCTGGGAAAAAAGGCCGCGCCGATCAGTCCGGCGAGAGTCCCATAGATGAAAAAATCATACCATTCGAAGACCGTGCCGGCGCTGCTCGCGGCGATCACGAGACGGATCTCCTTTTCCGTCGGCTCCCTGTGCGGCGTGACGGCACCCTCGATCATTTCGCGCTCCCTCCTTCGCGATATTCATCTTCTCGACATGTCGGTCTAGCGAGCGTCAGAGGGCTTGGAAAGCGCGTCCAGCGCCGCTCTCCACGGCAGCAGGATCGCTTCGTGCCGGCCGTGATGCCGACGCGCGGGCTCGAGCAATTCGAGCCGCGGCAGGATCGAACTCGGAGCAGTGCCCGCCAGCCAGCTTTCCAAGGCGCGAAGCATATCGCCGACTTCTGCCCGGTCCATGCCTTGCGCCTCCCCGGCGAAGATAGCTGCCGAGGCCTGCCCGACCGCGCAGGCTGTGGTTTTTAATCCGATGTCCGCGAGCCGTTCGGACCCGGACGATGACAGCTCGATCACGCTGCCGCAACTACGCGATCGCGCGCGCCCGGTGGCCGCAGCGGCCCCGTCGAAGGGATAGTCCGCCAGTTCGATGGCCAGTGCCAAGAGCTGCGGTGAATAAAGCGCGGGTGCGCGCGGGTTGTCCATTATTGCCCGTCGGCAGACTGCTCGCGCAGGCGCGACCGGCGTTCCGCGAGGGCTTCGACCAGCGCGCGTGAACTTGCATCGACAAGCTCATAACTCCGCGCGGTAGTGATCCAGCTCGGTCGCCCCTTATAGCCCCAAATCCCGTCATAACCCAGCACAAGCAGCGAGAAAGCGATGACCACGATTAACACCCCCTTCAAGGCTCCGAAGCCAAAACCCAATACGCGATCGATCGGCCCCATGATCGAACCGCGTGAAGCGGTTCCGACATTGCTGGCGATGACTTTCATCGCGGCATAGGGGATCAGAAGCAGCAGGGTGAAGGATAGCAGCGAAGTCGTGATTTCGGGGCCGATATACTCTTCCAGCGCCAGCGTCAGAGGCGTGTGCAGGAAACGGATCGCGAAAGCCGCCAGAATCCAGGCGGCCAGCGACAGGATTTCCTGCATGAAACCGCGCATGAATCCACCGGCCGCGGCAATGCCGACGATCAGCAGGACTAAGTAATCGAAACCCGTCATGACCCTTCCTTGAAATGGCGGATTTATGGGTTCCCGATTATCCGGTCAACGAGATTGGCCAATTGTCCCAAACCGTCATAGCGAAGCGCGGACGAGCTGCTCTTCACGTCGGACGGCCCGAAGCCGCAATCGAAGCCAAGCTTGGCCGCTTCGCGCAGCCGCAAACCGCCATGGGCCACAGGCCGGATCTCTCCGGCAAGCGACACTTCGCCGAGCCAGACGCTGCGCGGTGGAAGCGGCTTGTCGGCCATCGCGCTGACCAGCGCCGCGGCAACCGCCAGATCGGCGGCGGGATCGGAGAGACGATAACCGCCAGCGACATTGAGATAGACCTCGGCCGAAGAGAAGTTCAGCCCGCAGCGCGATTCCAGCACCGCCAGCAGCATCGCAAGGCGGCCATTGTCCCAGCCCACAACCGCCCGCCTCGGCGTCGCGCCCGATTGCAGCCGCACGATCAGCGCCTGGATTTCGACCAGCACCGGCCGCGTGCCTTCGATTGCCGGGAACACCGCGCTGCCCGCCATCGGCTCGTCGCGGCCGGACAGGAACAGCATCGAAGGATTGTCGACCTCTTCCAGCCCTTCCCCCGCCATGGCGAAGACGCCGATCTCGTCGACCGCGCCGAAGCGGTTCTTGAGCGCGCGCAGGATGCGGTACTGATGGCTGCGCTCGCCCTCGAAGCTCATCACCACATCGACCATATGTTCGAGCACGCGCGGGCCGGCGATGTTGCCGTCCTTGGTCACGTGCCCGACCAGAACCAGCGCAACGCCGTTTTCCTTGGCATAGCGGATCAGTTCGAAAGCGCAGCCGCGTACCTGGCTGACCGTTCCGGGTGCGCCTTCGATCGTGTCCGAATGCATGGTCTGGATCGAATCGATCACCATCAGCTTCGGCGTATCCATCGTGCCAAGTGTGGTGAGAATGTCGCGCACGCCCGTCGCGGCGGCGAGTTTGACGGGAGCGTCGGACAGACCGAGCCGTGCGGCGCGCATACGCACCTGACCCGATGCCTCCTCGCCGCTGACATAGACCACGCCATGCCCTTCGCGCGCGATCCGCGCCGCCGCCTGGAGCAGCAAGGTCGATTTTCCGATACCGGGATCGCCGCCCAGAAGAATGGCGGAGCCGGGGACCAGCCCCCCGCCCAGCGCCCGGTCGAATTCCGCCAGGCCGGTCGGCTGGCGTATTGGCAATTCGCCGGGCTTGTCGAGATCGACGAACTGCACCGCCCTGCCACCACTGGACAGATCGTGCTTCATCGAAAACACGGTGGCAGGAGCATCCTCCACCAGCGTATTCCACTCCGCGCAGTCGGGGCATTGCCCCTGCCAGCGGTGCGAGACACTGCCACAAGCCTGACAGACATAGCGTTTCTTCGGTTTCGCCATGGCGTATCGCTAAACGGAACATTTGCGGAACGCAATTGCCTTGCGCGTTTTATCCCGCCATGACGGTGCGCGATGCGTCAAAAGGAATTGAGGATCGCACTGGTCTGCTATGGCGGCGTGAGTCTGGCGATCTATATGCACGGCGTGACGCGGGAATTGTGGCAGCTTGCCCGCGCCAGTCGCGATTTCCACACACGGGCTTCGCCACGCGGCGGGGTCGACGCGGTCTATCGCGCGTTGTTGGAGACGATCGAAGAGGAAAAAGGGCTCCGGCTTCGGGTCCTGCCCGACATCATGAGCGGAGCGAGCGCGGGCGGGATCAATACCGTCTTTCTGGCGCAGGCCATTCATTCGGGGCAGTCGCTCGAACCGCTCACCGACCTGTGGCTCGAAATCGCCGATGTGGACGAGTTGGTCGATCCGGCCGCCCGAATAAAATGGCGGTTCTCGAAGTTCTGGGCACAACCCTTCGCCACCTGGCTGCTGAGCCGACCCGGTAGCAACCTCGCGGGCGAAGTCGCCGCCGAAACGCAGGCCGAGGTGGAGCGCAAGGTCTCGCATCTCATTCGTGGACGTTGGTTCGAACCGCCCTTCTCCGGGCTGGGCTTCTCGCGGCTTCTGGAGCGGGCCTTCTCGGCGATGGCCGCCAACCCGATCGATGCGCCGCTGCTGCCGCCGGGTCACCCGCTGGATCTCTATGTCACGGCGACCGACTTTCACGGCCATCTCGAAATGTTGCGGCTGCACAGCCCTACGGTCGTCGAAGATACCGAACACCGGATGCCGATCGCGTTCCGCGCGCGGACACCGGATCGTGGTGGCCATGATCTGGCAAATCCTCTCGAACTGGTCTTCGCCGCGCGCGCTACGGCGAGTTTTCCGGGAGCCTTTCCTCCCTTGCGGATCGAGGAGATCGACCGGCTATCCAACCTCACCGAACGCACCTGGCCCGAGCGGGAGAGCTTTCTGAACCGCATAATGCCGGTTCATGTTGCGCGGCAAACACTTGATAACGTATCGCTTATCGATGGTTCGGTATTGGTCAACAAACCGTTTGCCGGGGCCATTGCCGCGCTGCAGGGCAGGCCTGCCCAGCGTGAGGTCGACCGGCGGTTCGTCTATGTCGATCCGCGTCCCGAACGGATCGGTGATCGTACCGCCGAGAAAAGCGAGCCGGTCGGTTTCTTCTCGGCTATCTTCGGTTCGCTCTCGACCCTTCCGCGCGAACAGCCGATACGGGACAATCTGGAGCAACTCGAAGAGCAGAGCCAGGAGGCCGAACGGCTGAGCCGGATGGTGGCCGCCTTGCGCCCCGAAGTCGACGCGGCGGTGGAAAAGCTGTTCGGCCGTACCTTGTTTCTCGACCGGCCGACGCCTGCACGGCTCAAGAACTGGCGCCAAAAGGCGCAGCAGGCCGCCGCGGAACGGGCGGGTTATGCCTTCCATGCCTATGCCCAAGCCAAGTTCACCGGCATCGTTGGCAGGCTGGCGCGGCTTACACTGCAATCGGCGCCCAAACTCGGCCTGGACGATCCCGCGCCCATCGAAAGCGTGCTGCGCCAGGAACTCATGCGCCGGGGTCTCGATACACTGTCGGCGCCTTCCGGTGGCGCATCGGCCGACGCGATCGCTTTCTTTCGCGAACACGATATCGGATTCCGTATCCGCCGCCTGCGCTTGCTTGCCCGCCGGCTTGCACGAGATTGGGAAGCGGATCCGGATATTCCCGACGATGCGCTCGAGACGGGACGTGATGCGGTTTATGAGATTCTTGCGCTCTATTTCGAAAAGGAAGGGTTGTCGGCTCTCGGCGATGCGTTCGAACCACTCGCCGAAGAAGTCATGCGCGATCCCGGAACGCTACTCGACCTGATCGAGGCACGGCGCCTGCTGCCCGCGCTGGACGAACGGGCCGAGGAAATGCTCGCTACCGCGCTCGAGAACATGCCCAAGAACCTGCGGCGGCGCATGCTGCTGACCTATCTCGGCTTTCCCTTCTATGATGTGGCCACACTGCCTTTGCTGCGCAACGAGGGATTGACCGAATTCGATCCGGTCAAGGTCGATCGGATCAGTCCCGAAGATGCGCGAAGCATTCGCGAAGGGGGCACGCAAGCGACGCTGCGCGGTATCGAATTTTACAATTTCGGGGCGTTTTTCAGCCGGGCCTATCGTGAAAACGATTATCTCTGGGGCCGATTGCACGGCGCCGAGCGGATGATCGATCTAGTTTGCTCGACCCTCGGCACTCCTTTTGCGGTAGAGACTTGCCGGTCCTTCAAGCGCGAGGCATTTCACGCCATTCTCGACGAGGAGCAAGAGGCGGGCCGCTGCGGCCAGCGGCTGCTCGACACGCTTCGCGCCGAAATCGTCGAGCGCCTGCCCTAACCCTTTGCCTTGGCGAAGAAGAGCAGCATCACCAGACGCCCGCTTTCCGGATCGGTGCCGAAACCCGGAGCCGAATTGTGGAATTGCCAAGGTGAGAACAGCAGCAGCCGATTGAAGCGTATCGGCACGCGCATCACGCGCTCCCACTTGGCGGGGTGCATCGTATCCTTGTTTACAACGGTGCCGACGAGATCGTCGAGATTGTCATATCCGGTCGCGGCAAGCTCTGCGCCATTCGTGGGTACCCGTTCGAGACCGGTACGTTTGTGGCGGAAAAAATCGGTTCCACCGGCTCCAGGCTTCACGCAATCCTCGGGCCGCGAGAGATAGAGGATGCCGGAATGGAAGGCCGGGTCCACGTGTACGCCGCTCCGCCCCTTGTCCGATTTCAGCGTAAGCCGACAGTGTCCGTGTTCGGTGCCCTCCGCTCCCGCCAAGTCGATACCGATATGGCGCGAAACGGCGGCATTGATGCCATCCACCTCCAGAGCGGAAGTCGAATCCCGGCCCGGATAATTTCCGCCAGTGCCGGGGAGCGCATATCGCAGCGCCAGCGCCGCCCGGCGCGCGGCCCAGGGATCGGACAGAAAATCGTCGATAATGGTCAGCGAAGGCAACATGGGGCGCGCTTATCGCGGCCCCTACGTCACTTGGCAATCACCCGCCAAAGGCATCCTTGAGCTTGTCGAAGAAGCCGCGGCTTTCGGGGCACTCCTCACCGGTTTCCATCTCGCGGAACTGTTCGAGCAGCGCGCGCTGCTCCTTGCTTAGCCTGGTCGGCGTTTCGACCGCGATTTCCACCACGAGATCGCCGCGACCGCGGCCCTGCAGCACGGGCATGCCTGCCCCACGCTGCCGCAACTGCTTACCCGACTGAATGCCTGCGGGGATTTCGATCGTAACCTCTTCCCCATCGATATTGGGAATATCGATCGATCCGCCGAGTGCGGCTGCTGTGAAGCTGATCGGCACACGCGTAGCCAGCGTCGTGCCTTCGCGCTGGAAGATGTCGTGCGGTTTCACATGAATGAAGATGTAGAGATCGCCCGGCGGCGCACCGCGCGGCCCGGCCTCGCCCTTGCCCGACAGACGGATACGCGTGCCGGTATCGACACCGGGCGGGATGCCCACCTCGAGCGCCTGAACCTTGTCGATGCGCCCTTCGCCGCGGCAATCGCGACAGGGCGACGAAATGACTTCCCCGCTGCCATGGCAATTGGGACAAGGTCGCTCGACGACGAAGAACCCCTGCTTGGCCCGGACACTGCCCTGGCCATGGCAAAGATTGCAGGTACGAGCGCGCGTGCCGGGCGTGGCGCCCGAACCGTGGCAGGTTTCGCAATTCTGCGAGACTTCGATTTCGATTTCGGTCGATTTTCCGTGAAAGGCCTCTTCGAGATCGATCTGCATGTCGTAGCGCAAATCCGCACCCCGGCGCGGACGCGCACGGCCTCCGCCACCGAAAGCGCTGCCGAAAATCGTTTCGAAAATATCGCCGAGATCCCCGAAATCGGCACCGCCCGGCCCACCACCCGGGCCGCCCTGTTGAAAGGCGGCATGTCCGTAGCGGTCATAGGCTGCCCGCTTTTGCGGGTCCTTGAGCACTTCGTAGGCGGCGCTGACCGCCTTGAATTTGCCTTCGCTTTCGGTGCAGCCCGGATTGCGATCGGGGTGGTGCTTCATCGCCAGTTTGCGATAGGCGGACTTGATCGTCGCGCCATCGGCGTCGCGGCTTACCTCGAGCAGTTCGTAGAGATCGGTTTCAGTCGTCGACATGGCTTTCCAATGGCTAATCGCCACCGGTGCGGGAATGCACCGATGGCGATTGGCTTCTCATCAGGCAATCAGTTCTTCGAATCTTCGTCGACTTCGGAGAATTCGGCGTCGACAACCTCTTCTTCCGCGCCACCGCCGGAGGATGCATCGCCTTCCGGGGCGTCAGGCGCGGCATTGGCCTGTTCCTGCTCGTAGATCGACTGGCCCATTTTCATCGCCGACTGCGACAGATCCTGGGCCTTCGCATTGATGTCGGCCGCATCGTCACCTTCGAGCGCGGCCTTGAGCGCCGCGACCTTTTCTTCGACTTCGCTCTTCAGCGAAGCGTCGATCTTGTCGCCATGCTCTTCGAGCTGCTTCTCGGTCGCATGGACGAGGCTGTCGGCCTGGTTGCGCGCTTCGGCGCTTTCCTTGCGCTTCTTGTCCTCGTCGGCGAACTTTTCGGCGTCCTGGACCATCTTCTCGATGTCGTCATCGGACAGACCGCCCGACGCCTGGATGCGGATCTGCTGCTCCTTGCCGGTGCCCTTGTCCTTGGCAGACACGTTCACGATGCCGTTGGCGTCGATGTCGAAGGTAACTTCGATCTGCGGGACGCCGCGAGGTGCTGCAGGGATGCCGACCAGATCGAACTGGCCCAGCATCTTGTTGTCCTGCGCCATCTCGCGTTCGCCCTGGAAAACGCGGATCGTCACCGCGTTCTGGTTGTCCTCGGCGGTGGAGTAGGTTTGCGTCTTCTTGGTCGGGATCGTCGTGTTGCGATCGATCATCTTGGTCATGATGCCGCCCAGCGTTTCGATGCCCAGCGAAAGCGGGGTCACGTCGAGCAGCAACACATCCTTGACGTCGCCCTGGAGGACGCCAGCCTGGATGGCAGCACCCATGGCCACGACTTCATCGGGGTTCACGCCGGTATGCGGCTTCGAACCGAAGAATTCCTCCACCACTTCGCGGACCTTGGGCATGCGGGTCATGCCGCCGACCAGGATAACCTCGTCGATCTCGTCTTTGGAAACGCCCGCATCGGCGAGTGCCTTCTTACAGGGCTCGAGTGTGCGCTTGATCAGATCGCCGACGAGCTGCTCGAGCTTCGAGCGGCTGATCGTTTCGACGAGGTGCAGCGGGGTCGAGCTGCCGCCTTCCATGCGTGCGGTGATGAAGGGCAGGTTGACTTCGGTCTGGGCCGAGCTCGACAGTTCGATCTTGGCCTTTTCGGCTGCTTCCTTGAGGCGCTGCAGGGCGAGCTTGTCGGTCCGGAGATCCATGTTCTCCTTCTTCTTGAACTCGTCCGCGAGATATTCGACGATCGCGCTGTCGAAGTCTTCACCGCCCAGGAAGGTGTCGCCATTGGTCGACTTAACTTCGAAGACGCCGTCGCCGATTTCGAGAACCGAGACGTCGAAGGTACCGCCGCCAAGGTCGTAAACGGCGATGGTCTTGCCGTCTTCCTTGTCCATGCCATAGGCGAGCGCGGCCGCAGTCGGCTCGTTGATGATGCGCAGCACTTCGAGACCTGCGATCTGGCCGGCGTCCTTGGTCGCCTGGCGCTGCGCGTCGTTGAAGTATGCGGGAACGGTGATCACGGCCTGCGTGACGGTTTCGCCGAGATAGCTCTCGGCGGTTTCCTTCATCTTCTGAAGAATGAAGGCGGAAACCTGACTGGGCGAATATTCCTCGCCGCCGGCTTCGACCCATGCGTCGCCATTCTTGCCCTTGACGATGTCATAGGGGACCAGCTCCATATCCTTCTTGGTCAGCGGATCGTCGAAACGGCGACCGATCAGGCGCTTGATCGCGAAAAGGGTGTTGTCCGGGTTGGTCACGGCCTGGCGCTTTGCCGGCTGGCCGATCAGGCGTTCGCCATCCTTGGTGAAGGCGACGATCGAAGGCGTGGTGCGCGCGCCTTCCGAATTCTCGATGACTTTGGGCTTGCCCCCGTCCATCACGGCGACGCAGCTGTTGGTGGTGCCGAGGTCGATACCGATAACTTTGCTCATGGTTTCCCCATCTGTTTCAAGTCGTTGGACACCGCTTCGTTGGCTCCCCATATCCTGGCGGAACCGGTCGGCGGCTCTATCCGGTGGTGTGTTACCCGGGCGATATAGGTGCGGTTTTTCTTGGCACAAGGGAGAGGCGCCGCTAGTTTTTCGACACTACCAAGAGGGGATCAAATCCATGAAAATGACGCATTTCGCGCCCTTTGCGCTTGCTTTTGCCGCGATTGGACTGGCCGGTTGCGCCAGTGAAACGGAAGAATCCACCACTCCCGCATCCGATGGAATTTCCCTGGAGGTCAGCAATGCGCGGCTGATGCTTCCGGCGGTTTCGGACAGACCCGGGGCGATATATTTCGATGTCGAGAACACTGGCGACAGAAACTACGCGATCCGCCGTGCCGATGTCGAAGGCGCAGGGAATGCGGAGCTGCACGGCTCGATGGAAATGGACGGTCAGATGATGATGGACAGCGTCGGCCAGGTCCTTGTGAATGCCGGCGGCACCGAAAGCTTCGAGCCGGGCGGATTTCACGTGATGGTCTTCGATCTCGATCCGTCGCTGGAAGCCGGAGGAACGACCGAAATGACACTCACAGTCGTCGGCGGGAAGAAAAAATCCTTTCCGGTGGAAATCCGCGCGGCGGGTGACGAACGCTGAACGATGCGCGCGACAGCCTCGGGCTTGAGACCCACGACGAAGCTGTCGCGCCTTCTTGTCCGGCGGGCGGCGAACGTGCGCTCACGCCAGGCGAAATTGCACTTGCACGGTCGGTGTTCGGCGACGTGATCGATTATGAAAAGGTCACGATCCGCCGCCGTAAATGGTTTCCGTTTCAGCCCCGCACGATCACCATGGCCCCCCGGGGCCACGTGCACTTCCACCCGCGCGCGGAAGCCTATTGCGATGATTTCTCCAAGGCCGACATCCCGCGTCAGGGACTGCTGATTCACGAATTGGTGCATGTCTGGCAGGTCCAGACGCGCGGCAAGTGGTTCCTCGTTACCCGGCGCATGCCCTGGGCGCGCTACGACTATGCGCTCAGGCCGGGATGGCCGCTCGAACGCTACGGCATCGAACAGCAGGCCGAAATCGTGAAGCATGCTTTCTGGCTCCGCAACGGTATCAAAGTCGCGGGGGTCGCCGATCCCGCAACCTATGATCTGCTGGTGCGCTTTCGCGGCGCCGGGGGTAGGTCCGTAAGCGGCTAGCAAAGAAAAGCCGCCCCTTGCGGGACGGCTCATCATTCAGCGGGATCGATTCGATGCCCTAGCGCCAGTAGCGCGCATAACGGTCATCATAGCGGCAATCGTCGTCGACATAGCGCCCGTCGCCGTAATAGCCGTCGCAATCGTCGTTCTTGTCGTTGACGTAGCCGACGACCCCGCCGATCGCAGCGCCAGCGAGCGCGTAGGTTTCGAGATCTTCGCCCAGAAGTGCGCTCAGCCCGGCGCCCGCAGCGGCACCGGCAACCGCGCCTTCGACCGCGTAGTTTTGCGCGCAGGCGCCGAGACTCAAACTTGAAGCCAAAAGTGCGGGCGCGAGTAACAATTTGGTATTCATCGGTTCTCTCCGTCGGCTTCCCTGTCGGTAGTTTTACGGACGAGAAGCACGCCTGTTCCTCAGTCGTATATCACACCGGAAAGACCCTGCCCGCGATCGGCAATGAAGGCATCGATCCGGGCTTCGAGCGCGGGCAGCGGCACCGAACCAAGCGAGAGCACAACATCGTGGAATTTGCAGATGTCGAAATCCTTGCCCAGCGCCTTTTCCGCTTTCGCGCGAACGCGGCGGATCGTCATCTCGCCCAGCTTGTAGGCCAGCGCCTGACCCGGCCAGCTAATGTAGCGATCAATCTCGGTCCCGACCTCGCGATCCGACAGGGCGGTGTGGCTGGAGAGGTACTCGATCGCCTGCTCGCGGGTCCACCCATAATGGTGAATGCCGGTGTCGATCACCAGCCGCGCGGCACGCCACATCTCGTAGGATAGCTGGCCGAAACGCTCGTAGGGATTGCGGTAAATGCCCATCTCATTGCCGAGATATTCGACATAGAGCCCCCAGCCCTCGCCGAAACCGGAGAAATAGGTTTGGCGGCGGAAGCGCGGTGCATCGTCGCGCTCGAGCGCGATGGCCGCCTGAAAGGAATGACCCGGCGCGCATTCGTGCATTGTCAGCGCGGGAATGTTGTAGACCGGACGCGAGGGTAGATCGTGGGTGTTGATCTGGCAGAACTCCAGCCCACCCCTGCCCGCCGTATAGTAAGGCGCGATGGCCGGATCGACCGGTCGCAGGCCATGGCGATAGCGCGGCAGGAAGCCGAAATATTCGTCCAGCTTGTCGTCGACTCGCTTGGCCGTATAGGCCGCCACTCCCATCAGTTCGTCCGGCGTATCGGCCACAAATTGCGGATCGCTGCGCAGGAAGGCGATGAATTCGTCCAGCGTCCCGTCAAATCCGGCCTCTTCCTTCGCCGTTTCCATTTCGGCGGTGATTCGCGCCACTTCGTCGAGACCGATCTGGTGGATCTCCTCAGCGGTCAGATCCAGTGTCGTATATTGCCGGATCTGCTGGGCGTAATAGGCCGGGCCATCGGGAAACTCGCTTGCCCCCAATGTGGCGCGGGTGTTGGGCAGATATTCTTCGCGGAAAAAGGCAAGCCACGCGGCATAGGCAGGGGTGACGCTTTCACGAATCGCTGCGCGTCCGGCTGCGCGCAAACGCTCCTGTTCCGCCTGGGGAATGCTGCGCGGCATATCGGCGAAAGGTGACCAGAAGGGGCTCTGCTCGGGGTCGTCGACGACATAGGAACTGATCGAGACATCGCGCCCCTCCAGCGTGATCCGGGGAACGGAAAATCCGCGTTCCAGCCCTGCTTTTGCATTGGCTGTATGTTCGGCGAAATAGCGCGGAATATCGCGCATCCGGCCGATATAATTCTCATATTCCTCAGCCGTGGGAAAGCTGCTGCGCGCGGCAAGGTAAGACCAGAAATTGCTATCGCTGTCGAAGGGCATTTCCCATTCGGCAAAGCGCGCATCGCCAATTTCAGCTTCGAGCAGAGTGCGCAAAACCAGCGCATTGGTCTGCGCCGTCTCGCTCAACTTCGAGATATCGATCTTGTCGAGCTGGGCCAGATATTCGGCATGTCGCGCAGCGCGCGCCCGCTGCGCTTCCGGGGCAACCGACCACAGCCGATCGCCCTGTTCGGTGCTGCCATTGGCATTTTCTGTAAGCCCGAATTGTTCGAGCTGATAATCGTAATAGTCATCCGCCAGCGCCTCGAGCCGCTCATCGGCGCTCTCTTGCGCGGCAAGCGGCGTGGTACAGGTGGCAGCGACGAGGACCGCCGCTCCGAAAATAGCAGTCCTCATCGTCTTTCCCCTATCCTAATCGGATCAGTCGGGCTTCTTCGCCACGCCGACCATGGCCGGGCGCAGCAGCCGGTCCTTGATCATGTAGCCGGCCTGCATTTCCTGCACGATCGTGCCGGGCTCTGCCTCGTCGGTCGGCACTTCCATCATCGCCTGGTGCTGGTTCGGGTCGAGCGGTATGCCCTTGGCGGCGATACGGGTGATACCGTTCTGGCCGAACACCTTCTCCAGCTCGCGCTGTGTGGCCTCGATCCCGGCGATGAAGTTCTTCGCTTTCTCATGCTCGCGCAGCTCTTCCGGCACGTGGTCAAGAGCGCGTGCGAGATTATCGGCCACGCTCAGAATATCGCGAGCGAAGCTGGTCGCGCCGTAATTGCGGGCATCCTGGACGTCCTTTTCGAGGCGGCGGCGTACATTCTGCGTTTCCGCACGGGCATAAAGCACGTCCTGCATTGCGCTATCGAGATCGCCCTTCAGCTTGGCGAGCGCTTCTTCGAGGCCGTTATCTTCATCGGCAGCTTCACCATCGTCACGCAGATGTTCCGGGACGCCTTCCATTTCGCGTGCCACTTCTTCGTCGACCGCCTTGTCTTGCGGTTCTTTGTTGTTTTCGTCGTTCACTGGAAAAACCCTGTTAGCCTATTCGTTTGCCCAAGGATCGGGCCGTGAAATCCACCATGGGGACGACCCGCGCGTAATTCAACCGCGTCGGACCGATCACACCCAGCACGCCGACCACTCTGCCCTCGCGATCGCGATAGGGCGAAGCGATCACCGAGGACCCAGAAAGCGAGAACAGCCGGTTCTCGCTGCCGATGAATATCCGCAAGGCATCTGCCCGTCGCGCGCGATCGAGCAGACTGGCGACCGATTGCTTGCTTTCCAAATCGTCGAGCAGCGAACGCACACGTTCGATATCCCCCAGCGCCACGTCATCGAGCAGATTGGCTTGGCCACGCACAATCAGCACCGGCCGGTTGGTTGCATCCTCGCTCCAGGTAGCAAGTCCGCGCTGCACGAGATCGCGACTTGCCTCGTCGAGAGCGGATCTGCCGCTGGCTATTTCCTCTTCGACCGTGCTGGCGGCCTCGGCCAGCGTACGGCCCGACGTGCGCGCGGTGAGATAATTACTGGCCTGCTCAAGCGAGGTGCCGAGCGCTTCTACCGGCAGCGACAGAATGCGGTTCTCGATATGCCCATCTTCGCCGACGAGCACGGCGAGCACCCGGTTGGCATCGAGCGCGGTCAGCGAAACCTGAGACAACCGAGGTTCGCGCGTGGGCACCATGACCATCCCCGCAGCGCCCGAAAGATCGGAAAGAAGTGCGCTGGTTTTCTCGAGTGCACGCTCGATCGGCCCCGGTTCCGCCAGCCGCTGTTCGATGGCGGCACGCTCCTCTTGAGACGGTTCGGCAACCTGCATCATCGCATCGACGAAAAGGCGCAGGCCGCTTTCGGTCGGCATCCGTCCGGCACTGGTATGCGGTGCCGCCAGCAGGCCGCGTTGTTCGAGCTCGGCCAGAACCGAACGGATCGAGGCCGGTGAGAGGTTTACTCCGCTCTCGCTCGCGAGAGCTTTCGATCCCACCGGCGCGCCGCTGTCGAGATAGCCTTCCACCACGAGACGGAAGATATCCCGCGCGCGGTCCGACAAATCAGTGAGCGGTGGAGAATTCATAGTGCCTATCTAACCACTCCCCTTGCGGCCTCAAGACCCATGCGCCACACGCGTCCCCGAGATTCGACTGCAATGGAGACCCCTATGCGACCTTCCGGCCGTGCGCCCGACGAAATGCGTGCCATCACCATCGAAACCGGTTACACCAAGCATGCCGAAGGTAGCTGCCTTATCAGCTTCGGCGAAACGCGCGTGCTGTGCACCGCCAGTGTCGAAGAACGCATTCCGCCATGGCTGCGTGGCAAGGGCGAAGGCTGGGTGACCGGCGAATATTCGATGCTCCCCCGCGCTACGCATACGCGCGGCCAGCGCGAGGCGGCCAAGGGAAAACAAAGCGGACGAACGCAGGAAATCCAGCGCCTAATCGGGCGGAGCTTGCGCGCCGTGGTCGATCATAAGAAGCTCGGCGAGCGCCAGATCACGCTCGATTGCGATGTGATCCAAGCCGATGGCGGCACGCGCACAGCCTCGATCTCCGGTGCTTGGGTTGCCCTGCGTCTCGCGGTCGACGGGCTGATGAAATCCGGCGCGATCACCCAGGATCCGATTACGGCCAAGGTCGCTGCGATTTCCTGCGGCATCTATGACGGTACGCCGGTGCTCGATCTCGACTATCCCGAAGACAGCAATGCCGATGCGGACGCCAATTTCGTACTCATCGAAGGCGGCAAGATCGCGGAGGCGCAGGCCACGGCCGAGGGCGCACCCTATGACGAGGAAGCTTTCCTGCGCCTGCTCCGCCTCGCTCAGATGGGCTGCGCGGACATCTTCAAGGCCCAAGACGAGGCAACGCGGAAATGACACGCTGCATCGGTTCGGGCACGCTGGTAATCGCCACGCATAACGAAGGCAAGCTGAAGGAAATTTCCGCTCTGCTCGAACCGCATGGCGTCAAATGTATCTCGGCCGGATCGCTGGGCCTGCCCGAACCTGCCGAGACGGGTACGACCTTCGTTCAGAACGCGCTGATCAAGGCACGTGCTGCGGCGGAGGCATCGGGCCTCGTCGCCCTGGCGGATGATAGCGGTTTGTCCGTCGATGCACTCGACGGACGGCCCGGCGTTTACACCGCCGACTGGGCCGAACGACAGTGGTTCGAAGGCGATCCGGGGCGCGACTGGTATATGGCGATGGGCAAGGTCGAAGGCATGCTGCAGGAGAAAGGCACCGAGGTCGATCGGTCCTGCGCTTTTCATTGCGTCCTCGCGGTCGCCTGGCCCGATGGCGAGCAAGCGGTCTATGAAGGCACCGCCCCCGGCACGTTAACCTGGCCGCCGCGCGGCACCATGGGGTTCGGATACGATCCCGTCTTCGTGCCCAAGGGGCGCGAGCAAACGTTCGCGCAGCTCGATCCGGCAGAGAAACACGCCATCAGCCACCGCGCCGATGCTTTTGCCAAGCTCGTCGCCGACCAGTTTGGCTGACGGTTAGAAGGCCTTCTGTCCCCACACGTTTCCGGCCGGCCAGTAACGGCAGACAAGCACGTCGTTGCCGCGCGCGCTCACCACTGCACAACCGACTTCCTTGGTTTCACGCCAGACCACCTGTGTATAGTGCCCGACATCGGCCCAGTTCCCGGTTTTGGAGATGTCGGGAAAATGAGCGTGGCGATAGTGTTGCTTTTCCTCGATGAACATGCCGACCATGGTTTCAACGGGCCAATGTCCGGCTGTGCCCATCCAGAGGTTTTCACCTGTCCGGTTCCGTGTTTTCCCGTCGGCATGCTGAAGCTTGCCCTTGCGGGAGAGATGATGCGCCCATTCCCGCGCCTCGCGTTCGAGGTGGACATTCCATTTCAGCGGGCGCAGGCTCAGCCGGTCCCGCTCCCGATTATGGGCGTCCAGAATGCGGGCCGCCATGCGCAGGTCGGATGTGCCTTGGCGATCAATCGAGCGCGGTGCCGGGTCGGCGCGGCGCAAATCGAGCGGTTTCGACGCCCCGCTTGCGGCTGCAGCAGTGACCGTGGCACATAGCACGGCAATGGCGCCGCCCAGCGACGCGATCCATTTTTTCGACCCATCCATGACAGGTGGAATTCCGTTCCGATGATTAAGATTAGCTGAAGACATCCTTGGCCCGCGCTCTCTACATTCACTGGCCCTTCTGTATCGCGAAATGTCCTTATTGCGATTTCAACAGCCATGTCCGGGAAACTGCGGATATCGCGCAATGGAAAGCTGCGCTGGTGGCGGACATGCAGCATGAGCATGATGAGACACAGTCGCAAGAACCCCTCGCAAGTATCTTTTTTGGCGGAGGAACTCCGTCTCTCATGCCTCCCACCCTCGTTTCCGCCCTGCTGGAGAAAGTAGAGCGCTTGTGGGGCTTCGATCCGGCGATCGAGATTACGCTCGAAGCCAATCCCAGCAGTGTCGAAGCGGGCAATTTCGCCGAACTCGCGGCAGCGGGGATCAACCGCGTTTCGCTGGGCGTGCAGAGTCTGCGCGACGAGGTGTTGCGTTTTCTCGGCAGGCTGCATGGCGTCGACGAAGCGCTGAAGGCGGTGACGGTGGCGCAGCGGCATTTCGCTCGCGTTTCGATCGACCTGATCTATGCCCGACCCGACCAGACGGAGGCGGACTGGCAAGTAGAACTGGGCGAGGCACTGGCGCTCGGTACCGATCACATGTCGCTCTATCAGCTTACGATAGAGCCCGCGACGCGCTTCGCGACCGATGTGCGGCGCGGCGTGTTCGAACCCCTCGGCGATGATTATGCGGCCGATCTGTTTGCTCTGACTCGCGAGATGACCGAAGCTGCCGGCCTCCCGGCCTATGAGGTCAGCAACCACGCCCGGCCGGGTCAGGAGAGCCGCCACAATCTGACATACTGGCGCTATCAGGATTATGTCGGCATCGGCCCCGGTGCGCATGGACGGCGGTGCGACGTCGCGACGATACGCCACCGCAAGCCCGAGAACTACCTCTCCGCAGTGGCGACGCAGGGGCACGGGATCGCCGAAGCGCGTCCGCTAGCTCACGGAGAACAGGCTAGCGAAGCGTTGCTGATGGGACTGCGGCTGGCCGAAGGGGTCGATCTCGCGGCACTGGCCCGCCGGTTCGACGCAGCGCCCGCTGCGTTGGTCGACGAGGCCAAACTGGCACTGTATCGCGATCTCGGCCTTGTTTGGGTGGAGCAAGAACGGATCGGCGTCACGCCGCAGGGCATGCCGCTGCTCGATGCCTTGCTTGGCGAAGTGGTCTGCACCGACCTCGTGACGTCATGAGCAGGGCCGACCTGCTCGCGGCTTGGCACGATCACCTGGCACTTGGATTGCGCCGCTCCCATCACACAGTGCGCGCTTATGACAAGGCGGCGGAGCGTCTTCTTACGCGAATGGGTCTTTCGTCCTGGGACGCCGTCGCCGAAATCACGGCAACACGTCTGCGCACGCATCTCGCATCGCGCCGCGCAGAGGGACTTTCCAATGCCTCCGCCGCGCGTGAACTTTCGGCGCTGAAGGGCTTCATCGCCTTCGCTCGGACACAGGCGGGACATGCCGTGTCCGACCCGCCGCGCCTGCGGGGGCCGAGCATAAAGAAAGGCCTGCCTCGCCCGGTCACGCCCGACGATGCAATCGGGCTCGCCGATGCGGTCGAGGCGCTGGCCGCTGAAGACTGGATCGGCGCACGCGATCGCGCGGTTTTGCTATTGCTCTACGGCGCGGGGATGCGGATCGCAGAGGCGCTGTCGCTGACCGGCAGCGCGCTGCCGCTGGGCGAGAGGCTGATCGTCAGCGGCAAGGGCGGCAAACAGCGTGTTGTGCCGCTGCTCCCCATCGTGCGCGAGGCTGTCGCGGATTATGCCGCGCGCTGCCCCTACCCCATGGCGAAGGACGATGCACTGTTTCGGGGTGCAAGGGGCGGGCCGCTGTCGCAAGGAATGATTCAGAAGGCGACGGCACGAGCGCGCAAAGTACTGGGCTTGCCCGACAGCGCCACGCCCCACGCACTAAGGCACAGCTTTGCCACTCACCTGCTTGGCGCAGGCGCGGATTTGCGGAGCCTGCAGGAGCTGCTCGGACATGCCAGTCTGGGCTCGACGCAAATCTACACCAAGGTCGACGCGGCTCGGCTGCTCGATACCTATCGCAGCGCCCACCCGCGCGAAAAGGACTAATCGCGCTTCCGCGGTTTCCAGGTCAGTACCCGCCACACATACCCACCGAATGCGGCCACGAAGATCGCCAGGACGAGCCAACCCAGCAATTCCTGCGAACGGGCCAGCCTGCGGCCCAGTTCAACCATGGCCAGGTTCCAAACCAAAGCGCCCGCGAAGGTATAGACCAGGAACCGGACAGCCCCCATGTGCGATAATCCCGCGGGGATCGAGATGAGTGTGCGCAGGACCGGCGTGAATCGCATGGCGAAGACCACCCACGAGCCATGCCTGCGAAAGAACGCCTGCGCGCGTTCGACATCGTGCCACTCCATCGTCAGCCAGCGACCGTGGCGCGTGACGAAGGGTTCGAGCCGCGTCCGCCCCCAGCGATCGCAAATCCAGTACCACCAGTAATTGCCCAGCGTCGTTCCCGCGCTGCCCACCAGGAGAAGCGGCCAATACTCCATCGTGCCGCGCGCCACCGCGACCCCGCCCAGCCCCATGATGATTTCGGAAGGGAGCGGCGGGAAGATGTTTTCCAACGCCATCAGCACGAAGATACCCAGCAGACCGCCGAGCTCGATCGTGCGGATGATGAATTCGGTCATCGCGCGCTAACCGGCACGGTCACATCGCCGCGTGACGCCGCTCGATCGCCTCCCATATCAGCGCGGCTGTATCCGTACCGTTGAAGGTGTCGATCGCCACGATGCCGGTAGGAGAGGTGACGTTGATTTCGGTCAGCCATTTGCCGCCGATCACGTCGATACCGACGAAAACCAGACCGCGGCGCTTCAATTCCGGCCCCATCGCGGCGCAGATTTCCTCTTCGCGCGCCGTCAGCGTTGTCGCTTCGGCATGTCCCCCTTGCGCCAGGTTCGAACGGAACTCACCTTCGCCAGGGAAACGATTGATTGCCCCTGCGAATTCCCCATCGACGAGCACGATCCGCTTGTCGCCTTCGCTGACTTCGGGAATGAAGGGCTGGACCATATGCGGTTCGGGCCAGGTCTGGTCGAAAACTTCGGACAGAGCCGATAGGTTCGTCCCCTCCGCATCGATCCGGAAGATCGCCTTGCCCCCATTGCCGTGCAACGGTTTGACCACCACCGAACCGTGCTTCTTCTGGAAATCGCGCAGATCGTCCAGATGCCGAGCGACGAGAGTTGGCGGCATATACTGCGCATAATCGAGCACGAACATTTTCTCGGGCGCGTTCACGACTTCGCGCGGGTCGTTGACCACCAGCGTCGTGCCCTTAAGCCGGTCGAGCAGCAAAGCGCTGCTGATATAGCCCAGATGGAACGGAGGGTCCTGCCGCATCAGCACGACATCGATATCCCGCGCGAGGTCGATCCGGCGACGTTCGCCGGCGCTGAAATGGTCGCCCTCCACCCGCTGCACGCGCACCGGGGCAGCATGGGCCGTGATGAAGCCGCCGGGCGCCCCGTCGCTTTCGTAGGCAAGGCTGGCGACATCGTAATGCCACACGTCATGCCCGCGCGCCTGCGCGGCCAGCATCAGCGCGAATGAGCTGTCGCCCGCTATATTGATAGTTTCGAGCGGGTCCATCTGGACGGCGACACGTAGCGGCATTCTAGTCTCCGATCATCCTCGCCTGCCTTGCGATTACGGCTGCCAGGCATTGGCGATGTGGCGAGGGAAGCTGCCCGGCGCAAGCAGGATCACGTCGATGCGGATGTCTTCGCCGTCCAGCGCATAACGATGCGCCACCGCTTCGGCGGCGGCGGCGGCGCGCGACAGCCGGTATTCGTCGATCGCATGGTCGAGGTCGGCGCGCCTGCGTCGCCATTTGACCTCGACGAAGGCAATCACTCCACGCCGCTTGGCGATCAGGTCGATCTCCCCCGCCGCTGTTTTCACGCGGCGGTCGAGGATCTGCCAACCCTTTGCCCTGAGCCACATTGCAGCGCGGGTTTCGCCTTCGCGGCCGCTTTTTTCGGCCAGTTGGCGTTTCATGCCGAGCGTAATTCCATCGCTCTGGCATAGAGGGTCTTGCGATCCATCCCCGTGGCCTTGGCCACCTGCGCCGCGGCCTGCGAAACCTTCATCGTGCGCAAGGCGTCGATCAGCATGGCGTCGGTATCCTCTTCGCGGGCAACGCTTTCGGGCGGCGGCCCGACCAGCAAGACGATTTCCCCCTTGGGCGGGTTGGCTTCGAAATAGGCGATTAGCCCGGCGGGAAGCCCGCGCCGCAATTCCTCGTGCAGCTTGGTGAGTTCGCGCGCGACCGCCACCTCACGGTCGGGAAGCGTTTCGGCTATCGCTGCCAGTGACTTTCCGAGCCGGGGAGCCGTGTCGTAGAATATCAATGTCGCATCGACACCGGCCAGTTCCTCCAGCGCCTCACGCCGGGCTTTGTCCTTGCTGGGCAGGAAGCCGCCGAACAGAAAGCGGTCATTGGGCAGGCCCGACAGCGCGAGACCGGCAATCGCGGCACAGGCCCCCGGGACTACGGTCACTGGAATGCCCTCGGCACGGCAATCATTGACCAGGCGATAGCCAGGGTCGGATATCATCGGCGTGCCTGCGTCGCTGACCAGTGCCACCGCACGCTGACGCATCGAATCGACCAGGCGCGAACGATCGCGATGCTCGCTGTGATCGTCGTAGCGCCACATCGGCCTGGAAATGCCGAGGTGCTTGAGCAGCTTGCCGGTAACGCGCGTATCTTCGCAGGCGATGCCATCGCAGCGCCGCAACACGTCGACGGCCCGCAGTGTTATGTCACCAAGGTTGCCGATCGGGGTGGCGACGATATAGAGCCCCGGTGTAAGGCTATCTTCGGGAGGGGCTTTTTCGTTCACCCTCCTTCAATGAACATCAATGAGGGACGCGGCAAGCATGAAGCGCTGGAGTTTGAACCGTCGGACGATCGTCACCGTAGGCCTCGCGGCGTTGCTCGCCGGGTGTTCCACGATTCTCCCACGCGGGACCGATCGCGCCGAGCCTGTCGACACCACGCCGACACCGCAGCCGACCGAGGCGCTGCCCACCGACCAGACGCGTCATCGTATCGCCCTGCTCGTCCCAATGTCGGGGCGGAATGGCCCGGTCGGTCAGGCGATCGCCAATGCCACCACCATGGCCTTGCTCGACACCAATGCGAGCAATCTGCGGATCACGACTTACGACACCGCGAAAGGCCCCGAGGCCGCCGCGCGGCAGGCAATCACGGAAGGAAACAAGCTGATCCTCGGTCCGCTGCTGGGATCGAACATTCCGTCGGTCCTCGCTCCGGCCCGGGCGGCCGATGTCCCGGTAATCTCTTTTTCCAACGATACCGGTGCGGCAGGCCCCGATGTCTTCATCATGGGCCATATTCCCGAACAGTCGATCATGCGCACAGTCGAGTATGCGCGTGAACGCGGATCGCAGAACTTCGCGATCATCGCGCCCGATGGCGCGTATGGCGCGCGGTCCGAGGAAGCCATGCGGCGGGCAGTTTCGGCCTATGGCGGCACGGTCGTCTGGACGGAACGCTATGCGCGCGGGAACACTTCGGTAGTAAGCGCCGCCGAGCGGCTCAAAGCCCATGGCGGCTTCGATACCGTCCTGATCGCCGACGGACCGAGGCTGGCCGCGCAGGCCGCGGGCGTGCTTTCGCCCGGCGGTGGCGGTGCAACCCAATTGCTCGGCACCGAACTGTGGAGCGGCGAAGGTTCGATCACCCGCGCCTCGGCGCTTCAGGGTGCTCTTTTTTCGGCCGTTTCCGATGACCGCTACAAGCGCTTCGTCGACAGTTACGAGGCCCGGTTCGGCAGCCAGCCCTATCGCATCGCGACGCTCGGATACGATGCGGTCCTGCTGACCTTGCGGGTTGCGCGCGACTGGCGCGTGGGTCGCGACTTCCCGGACCGGGCACTGCGCACCAGGGATGGCTTTCTCGGGCTCGACGGTGCCTTCCGCTTCGGACGCGACGGCCTGGTCGAGCGTGCTTTCGAAGTGCGCGAGGTACGCGATGGAACGGTCGTGATTGTGGACAATGCGCCGACTCGGTTCTGAGCAGCGCGGATAACCCGCCTCGTCCGCTTGTGGCGCGGCGAAGCAGCGCGATATAGCTGGCAGTCATGTCCGACGATCTGTTCGAAAACACGCCCACCTCCAGCGGCGATTACGATGCCTCCTCGATCGAGGTGCTGGAAGGCCTCGAACCGGTGCGCCGCCGCCCCGGCATGTATATCGGCGGGACGGACGATCGGGCGCTGCATCACCTCGTCGCCGAAGTGCTCGACAATGCAATGGACGAGGCGGTTGCAGGCCATGCGACGCGCATAGAAATGCGCATCGAGGAAGGCAACCGGGTCATTATCGCCGACAACGGTCGGGGCATCCCGGTTGACGAGCATCCCAAATATCCGGGCAAGTCGACGCTCGAAGTTATCCTCTCGACGCTCCACTCGGGAGGAAAGTTCTCGGGCAAGGCCTATGCCACCAGTGGCGGACTGCACGGCGTTGGTGTCTCGGTGGTCAATGCCTTGTCGAGCGATACGCGGGTCGAGGTGGCGCGCGACAAGCAGCTCTATGCGCAGAGCTTTTCCAAGGGACAGACGCTCGGCCCGATCGAACAGCTCGGCCCGACGCCCAACCGGCGTGGCACGACGGTCAGCTTCGTGCCCGACACCGAAATTTTCGGTGACCGTCAGTTCAACCCGAAACGGCTGTTCAGGCTCGCGCGGTCCAAGGCCTATCTTTTTGCCGGGGTCGAGATCCGCTGGAAATGCGCCGACAGCCTCGCCAGCGAGGACGTGCCTGCCGAGGCCGTGTTCAAGTTCCCAGGCGGCCTTGCGGACCACCTTGCCGAGCAAATCGACGGCCGCGAATGCGTAACCGCGCAGCCCTTTACCGGCAGTCAGGACTTTCCTGAAGAGGCGGGACGCGTCGAATGGGCGATCGCCTGGCCGCTCTATTCGGACGGTTCCACGAGCTGGTATTGCAACACCGTGCCCACGCCCGATGGGGGCACGCATGAACAGGGCGTGCGCGCGGCGTTGACCAAGGGGTTGCGAGCTTTCGGCGACCTGACCGGCGTGAAGAAAGCCAAGGATCTGACCGCGGACGACATCATGGTCGGCGCCGAGGTGATGCTAAGTGTCTTCATCCGCGATCCGCAGTTCCAGAGCCAGACCAAGGACCGCCTGACTTCCCCGGAAGCCGCGCGTCTGGTCGAAAATGCGGTACGCGACCATTTCGACCATTTCCTCGCCGACAACATGGATCGCGGCAAGGCGCTGCTCGGCCAGGTGATGGAGCGGATGGACGAGCGCCTGCGCCGCAAGCAGGAACGCGAGATCAAGCGCAAGACCGCGACCAATGCCAAGAAGTTGCGCCTACCGGGCAAGCTCACCGATTGCTCGGGAGAAGGCAACGGCGAGACCGAGCTGTTCATCGTCGAAGGCGACAGCGCAGGCGGCAGCGCCAAGCAGGCGCGCAACCGCAAGACGCAGGCGATCCTGCCGATCCGCGGCAAGATCCTCAACGTCGCCAGCGCATCCGCCGACAAGATCCGCGCGAACAGCGAAATCGCCGACCTCACACTGGCAATGGGCTGCGGCACACGCAAGGATTGCGACCCGGAAAA
The DNA here is from genome assembly GCF_021864455.1 of Erythrobacter sp. SN021. NCBI lineage: Bacteria > Pseudomonadati > Pseudomonadota > Alphaproteobacteria > Sphingomonadales > Erythrobacteraceae > Erythrobacter > Erythrobacter sp. SN021. The sequence continues at coordinate 230,320 of NZ_JAKKUW010000001.1, read as the reverse complement.
CCTGCGCTACGACCGCATCATCATCATGACCGATGCCGATGTCGACGGCGCGCATATCGCCACGCTGCTGATGACCTTCTTCTTCCAGGAAATGCCCGAGATAGTGCGCAATGGGCATCTTTATCTCGCCCAGCCACCGCTCTACCGGCTCACTTCGGGCAAAGAGAGCCGCTATGCTCGCGACGACGCGCACCGTGCGGAGCTTGAGGAAACGGTGTTCAAGGGCAAGAAGGTCGATGTCGGACGGTTCAAGGGCCTGGGCGAGATGAACCCCGCGCAATTGCGCGAGACTACCATGAATCCCGACACACGCAGCCTGATCCGCATCACGCTGCCGCCCGAGTTCGAAGACCGCGTGAAAGTGAAGGAACTGGTCGACCAGCTCATGGGCCGCAATCCGGAACATCGGTTCAACTTCATCCAGAACAATGCCGGTGACATGGACCGTGAGATGATCGACGCGTAACGAGTCTACCGAACAGATTTGCGTCACCGAGCATTTGTCCGATATGGTCTTCGTCGGCCAATCAAGGGGACGGATCATGAACGGTCGATTTTCCCTAATCGCAATTGCCATGGCCGGGGCGCTGGGTTCTTGCGGCGTCCCTGCCCCAAGCCTTTCGCTACGAAGTGCCGATTGCGACGCTCAATTCTCCTCAGCCGATGTCGTGCGCAGTCCGGACGTCTTTTTCATGGCCAGCAGCATGGCGGATTGCCGAAAACCGGAACTGCGGTTCGCCCCCTTCCGGTCGAATGCGCTTTCTTACGGTTTCGTAACGCCGAGAGGGAGCAATGATGAGCCCTGGCAGACCCACGAAGCCAAGCTCTTGCGCGAAGAGGACTGGGTCGAAACCTTGGTCGACCAGGTCAATTCTTTGGGAGAGCAGCAGGAGCTCCTGATATTCGTCCACGGTTATCGGAACAATTTCCACGACGGATTACAACGCGCCGTCACCGTAAGAAACCTTTATCCCTATGCGGTCCCGACCGTGTCGATCGTTTGGCCGTCCCGAAAGCGGTATCTTGGCTACATCTACGACGCGTCGAGCATCGGATGGGCGCAGAGCCATGTAGATCGCCTCCTCCGAAGGCTGGTTCACAAGATCGACAACGTTACGCTGGTTGCGCATAGCATGGGTAGTCGTGCGCTGATCGGAGCGGTTGAACGGCTGAATCTGGAAGACGAAGGGGCGGCGGCCAATATCCGGAAGATCATCCTCGTTTCTCCCGATGTCGATCGCGATCGGGTATTGCGAGAAAAGGGATCAGTCGAAGCACTGCTTCATGGAGGACGTTCCGTAACGATTTATTCCTCCCAAGAGGATTTCCCGCTTCGCACCTCCCGCCGTTTGCATGGATACAGCCGCTTGGGGAGTTCCGACTGCCGGTATTCCGTGAACTATGAGGAACGGGACCGGGGGCGCTACGGCGAGTGTCACCTCGGGCCGGATTTACCGGGTCTCAGCATCGTCGAAACATCGGGTGCCGCATCGGGCGGCTTCAACCGGCATTCCGACGTGTTCGACACCTGTATCGGGCGCGCCGACCTCAAGGCTGTGCTCACGGATGAGCCGACACCCTGGCGCGAGCGGGTAGAGCCGAGGGACGGGCGCACCGGCTATCGGCTGACGCAGGCCGCATATGATACCGAGCGGGATGACTGCCCGCGCTAACTTCGAGTATGGACGTGCAGGTCCCCTTCAAGCGTGCGGTGCACCGGGCATTTGTCGGCAATTTCGACGATCTTGCGACGCTGACCTTCGTCGAGTGCATCGCCATGTAATTCGATCCGGCGATTCAGCGCCTGCATCTGTCGGCCTTCTTTCATAGCCTCCACATGATCGCATTCATCCCGGTGATTGCGTTCATGCGTGACCTGCACCGTCACGCCTTCAAGCGGCCAGCCCTTCTTATCCGCATACATCTTCATCGTCATCGCCGTGCAGGTGCCCAGCGCGGCATTGAGCAGATCGTAAGGCGTCGGCCCGGAATCATCGCCGCCATAGCTTTTCGGTTCATCGGCGACGAACCGGTGTGTTTTGGTGTGAACCTCGGTGCCGAATTTGCCATGCCCGGTCTTTATGACCACGCCTTGATCCGGCATCGGCCAGTCTTCGCGCATCGGGATATAGCGGCTCGCCCAGGCGGCAATCACGCTGGCGGCGAATTGGGCGTCGGCCTGCTCCAACAGAAGATGATCGGCCCCTTCCAGGCTGACGAAACTTTTGGGATGCTTCGCGGCGCCGAAAAGTGCGCTGGCGTTCTCGATCCCGACCACATCATCGGTCGGGGAATGAAGGAAGAGTAGTGGGCGTTTCAGCCGCCCGACCTCCTCCAGCAAATCGATGTTTTCGACCTTCTCCAGGAAATCGCGACTGAGTGCGAAATCCCGCCCGCCGATTGTGACTTCGCCCTCGCCTTCCTTGCGGATCGCTTCGATGTCGCCATCGATCCGCTGAAGGACGTGCGGCACGTCGCTCGGCGCGCCGATGGTCGCGATCGCCGCGACCTTTTCGGAACCGAGGTCGTTCGCCGCCGCGAGCACCGCCGCCCCGCCCAGACTGTGCCCCACCAGCAGAATCGGCTGCGCAAAGCGATCGAGCAGGGTTTCTGCCGCCGCAACCAAATCCGCGACGTCCGTCGCGAAACCGGCACGCCCGAAATCGCCTTCGCTGCCGCCCAACCCGGTGAAATCGAACCGCAGGCAGGCAATGCCCTTACTCGCCAGCGCTCGCGCAACGCTCACGGCAGCCTTGCTCTGCTTGGTGCAAGTGAAGCAATGCGCGAACAGGGCCGCGCCGCGCACCAGGCCGGTGGGCAGTTCTATCGAACCTTCCAGGGCGTGTCCGGCTTCGGTGGCGATGGTGATCTTTTCGGTCGGCATAGTTTCTCCACATCCGTAGGTCGGGGCCTCGCGGTTACAACGCCCCCTTGCGTGTCTCGTGCCCGGCCCCTAACGCTTACGTAAAGTTGCAAGGGAAAACCGATGACCGAACCGACCCGTTTCGAAGGTACGAAATCCTATATCGCCACAGACGACCTCAAGGTTGCGGTCAATGCCGCAGTCACGCTGCGCCGTCCGCTGCTGGTCAAGGGCGAGCCGGGTACGGGCAAAACAGTCCTCGCGCACGAGATCGCCAAGGCGATCGATGCACCGCTGATCGAGTGGAACGTCAAGTCGACCACCAAGGCCCAGCAGGGCCTTTACGAATACGATGCAGTCGCCCGCCTGCGCGACGGTCAGCTCGGCGACGAGCGCGTTCACGACATTTCGAACTACATCAAGAAGGGCAAGCTTTGGGAGGCGTTCACCGCACCACAGCTTCCCGTGCTGCTGATCGACGAGATCGACAAGGCCGATATCGAGTTTCCCAACGACTTGTTGCAGGAGCTCGACCGGATGAGCTTCGACGTCTACGAAACGCATGAGCGGATCGAGGCGAAGGAACGCCCGATCGTCGTCATCACGTCGAACAATGAGAAGGAACTGCCCGACGCCTTCCTGCGCCGCTGCTTCTTCCACTACATCAAATTCCCCGACACTGAGACGATGCGCGAGATCATCGAGGTCCACTTCCCCGGCATTCAGAAAAACCTCGTCACCAAAGCGATGGAGATCTTCTACGAGATTCGCGACGTTCCGGGCCTCAAGAAGAAGCCCTCGACCAGCGAGTTGCTCGACTGGCTCAAACTGCTGCTCAACGAGGACATGCCACTCGACGTGCTGCAGGATGCGAACCCCAACGCGGCTATTCCGCCGCTGCACGGCGCGCTGCTCAAAAACGAGCAGGACGTGATGATGTTCGAACGCCTAGCCTTCATGGCGCGGCGGCAAAGCTGATGCCCCATCAGGGTGGCTGCCTTTGCGGCGCCGTTCGGTTCGAGATTACCGCGGACCCGATCGGAGCACGGTATTGCTGGTGCCGGGATTGCCAACGGATCGCGTCGGGTATGGCGACGATGAACGTGCTGTTTCCATCCGAAGCAGTGGCGTATTCGGGTGAGATGACGACGATGCGTCTGGTCGCGGACAGCGGCAATACCGTCGAACGGGGATTTTGCTCGCAATGCGGCTCGCAAATGTACAGCAAGACGGTCATCGGCCCGCAGCAACCCATGCGGGTACGTGCCGGAACGCTGGACGATCCTGAGATATGCCCGCCCAGCCTGATTATCTGGGGGCCGAGCGCGCCAAGCTGGGCGCCCTTCCCAGAAGGCATGCCTGTGCTACAGGCCGGTCCGGGATCGCCCGAATGGCGCCGCCCGGAAACCCTTCAAGAGAAGCTGTAAGCCAGTTCGAAATCGCCCCAACGGCGCCCGTTGACGAGAAGCGGGACGTAGACATTGCGGACCACTCGATAAGACTGACCGTCATTTTCGTGACGATAGACTGCCATCATGTAGCTTGCACCGCTCTTCTTCGCCTTCTGGTCTATGGGATTGAAGATGATACGGCCATTGCGGCAATATTGGGTGTCGTGAGCCAGATCGCCCGTCGGAGCCTGCGAGTTCCGTGTGAGATGCGTCGGAAGATAGCCGTTCACATCACTGCAGACGGAACCGAGAATGTCGCCGCCCTCTGCGCCTGCCGCAGCGTCGAGAACAGGGCGCCAATGCTCGTTCGCCCATTCCATCAATCCGGTCTGGAAACGTTGGGGGTTCGATCCTTCGATCGGGCGATAGTCCCGGTCAAAGAGCTGCTCGATTGTCAGCTCGCCTGTGGCTATGGCTTCTTCGGCCATGGCGACGATGTCTTGCGCGTGGCCTTGCGCTTTTTCGACCATCGCGCTGTCTTGTGGTGAAAGGCCCGCCTTGACCAGCTTGTCGAACATTTCACTGGCGATCAATTCGAGGCTTTCCATCCGGTCGTGTGCAGTCGCGAGCTTATCTTCGTTTTCGCTGACTGCGCCGTCGAAATCGCCAAGCACATCCTGAACACGATGAACATGGTCCGAAATGGTCGCCGTGTTACGCGCGATCTGATCCTGCTGGCCATCCACCTCCAGCAACAGTTCGGTAACGCTGCGCATCGTGTCTTCGATGGATCCGACCGAGTTCTTTGCTTGGCTGCTGGCCTCCGCGCCGGTCTGGATTTTTTCGATCACCTGCCCGGCTTCATTGTCCAGCATGTCGATTGTGCGACCGATCTCCTCGGTAGCCTTGCGCGTTTCGCTGGCGAGCGATTTCACCTCGTTCGCGACGACGGCGAAAGTTCGGCCCTGCTCACCCGCGCGCATCGCCTCGATCGTGGCATTCAGCGCCAGGATATTTGTGGTTTCTGCGATCTGGTCGATCTCTTGGCTCGAACGGCGTACCTGATCCATCGCCGCAGCGAAGCCGGTGACATGCTCGGTGAGAGTTTCGACGAGGCTGAGCAGATTGCCGATCTCGTTCAGCGAGTTGTTGATCATCAACGAACCATCGTTCAGTCGCTCGATCGCCCGTTCCGACAAGAGGCGGGCCTCGTCGCTCGCTTCGAGAACCTTGTGCTGGTCTTCGTCGAGCGCGCGCACCGTGCCCTGCAATTCGACATATTCGCTGCGTAGATGGCCAAAGGAATCGATCACACCCTGAACGATGCCCGCAACATCCGAGCAGCCGACAGTGACCCTGCCGCAAGCTTCCGGTATCTCGTCCAGAGCCGATCCGCCCCGAGCATCGATCGCGCTAAGTTCCATTGTCAAACTGACCCCTGAATGGATTTTCACGCGACCTGCGTAGGACAGGATGGTTAGCGGACGGTAAAGACAAAGTCGTAAATCGAGCACTGGTGCGGGCCGCGGGCACGCGCTAGACCCTCGTATATGTTCTTCAATTTCGTCGACGAGCTGCGCGCTGCGGGCATTCCCGCAAGCTTCAAGGAACACCTCACGCTGATCGAGGCGCTGGATCGCGATGTGATCGAGCAATCGCCGGAAGCGTTCTATTATCTCAGCCGCGCGACCTTCGTGAAGGACGAAGGCCTGCTCGATCGGTTCGATCAGGTTTTCCAGAAAGTGTTCAAGGGTATCCTGACCGATTACGGGCAGAACCCGGTCGATATCCCGGAAGACTGGCTCAAGGCCGTCGCCGAAAAATTCCTCTCCGAAGAAGAGATGGAGAAGATCAAGAGCCTGGGCGACTGGGACGAGATCATGGAGACGCTGAAGAAGCGGCTCGAGGAACAGGAAAAGCGCCACCAGGGCGGCAATAAATGGATCGGGACGGGCGGCACCTCACCCTTCGGCAATTCGGGCTACAATCCCGAGGGCGTGCGCATTGGCGGCGAGAGCAAGCACAAACGCGCGCTGAAGGTGTGGGACAAGCGCGAGTTCAGAAACCTCGACAACACCAAGGAATTGGGCACGCGCAACATCAAGATGGCCCTGCGCCGCCTGCGCCGCTTCGCTCGCGAAGGTGCAGCGGACGAGCTCGATCTCGACGCAACCATCGAAGGTACCGCCAAGCAGGGCTGGCTCGACATCCATATGCGGCCCGAGCGGCACAATGCGGTCAAGCTGCTGCTATTCCTCGATGTCGGCGGCTCGATGGACCCCTTCATCAAGATGTGCGAAGAGCTGTTCAGCGCCGCCACCGCCGAATTCAAGAACCTCGAATTCTTCTACTTCCACAACTGTCTTTACGAAGGTGTGTGGAAGGACAACCGCCGCCGCTGGCAGGAACGCACCAAGACCTGGGACGTGCTCCACAAATACGGGCATGATTACAAGGTTATCTTCGTCGGCGATGCGGCGATGAGCCCGTATGAGATCACCCATCCGGGGGGCAGCGTCGAGCATATGAACGAGGAAGCCGGCGCCACCTGGATGCAGCGCGTGACCAACACCTATCCCGCGACCGTGTGGCTCAATCCCGTGCCCGAAAAGCAGTGGGGCTATTCGCAGTCGACCAAGGTTATGAAGCATCTCGTCAACGACCGGATGTATCCGCTGACGCTCGACGGTCTCGACGATGCGATGCGCGAGTTGAGCCGCAAAACAGGCGCCTGAGTTGAGACACAGCCGCTTCGAGGCGGTTCGCCTCCGCCTCGAACGATTCGATCCGGGCACGGGCTGGCGGCTCTGGCTCTACGAGTTCGTGCTGTTCGGTTTCAAACAGGGCTGGGCGTGCCTGTTCGGGGGGCTGATGCTGGCCCTCCTGCTGGCCACGCATTTCCTATATCCGGAAAACGCAGCGCTTCATCGCTACGACTTTCTCACCCTCTCCGCGATTGCGATACAGGCGGCCATGCTGGCCTTCCGGCTCGAGACCTGGGCCGAGGCGAAGGTCATTCTGATATTCCATATCGTCGGCACTGTGATGGAACTGTTCAAGACCGCCGCCGGATCGTGGATTTATCCCGAAGCAAGCGTTCTCCACATTGGCGCGGTGCCGCTGTTCTCGGGCTTCATGTATGCCGCCGTGGGGAGCTATATCGCGCGCGTCTGGCGGATCTTCGACTTCCGCTTCACGGGCTATCCCGCGCGCTGGACCACATGGCTGCTGGCCGCCGCGATCTACATCAACTTCTTCGCGCATCACTGGCTGCCCGATATTCGCATGCTGTTGTTCGCCGCAACGATCCTTCTGTTCTGGCGAACGCGCGTCCATTTCCGTAACTGGCGCGACCATCGCTGGATGCCCTTATTGCTGGGTTTCCTGCTGGTCGCGCTGTTCATTTGGGGCGCGGAGAATATCGGCACCTTCGCACGGGCCTGGACCTATCCCGGACAGGAGGATGGCTGGAAAATGGTCAGCCTGGCGAAGCTCGGCAGTTGGTTCCTGCTGATGTTGATCAGCTTCGTCCTGGTCGAACTGGTTTCGCCGGTGCGAAAGCCCGGTTAATCCTTCTGGTCGAGCTCCTCATTCAGCCGCAGCGAACAGCGCCAGAAGAAGAAGGCGGGAAGCAGACCGAGGAAGGCCGCGCCGTAAAGCACGTAACGTACGCTTTCCTCGCCGAATTCCGGGCGCAACCAGTCCGACAACGTGCCGAAGAACAGCGGCCCCAGCCCCAACCCGATAAGATTCTGGAAGAACAATAGCACCGCCGCCGCGATCGCCCGTGCGCGCAATGGCACCAGCCCCTGTGCCGCCGAATAGGTCGGCCCGTAATAGAGCGAGTTGAACAGTGTGGGCAGAAACAGCAGCGTCAGCGCGAAGAGCCAGTTGTCCGCCCGATAAGCAAGGAATGCGAGCGGCACTGCCAGCGCCATGCCCACCGCTGGCGCCGTGAGGACGTGCCGACGATTTTCGGCGCCGTAGCGATCCGCCAGCCAGCCTCCGAGAAATGTCCCTGCGATACCGGCGGCGCCATTGACGACGCCAAACCAGAAGCCGACTTCACCCGGCGTCAACCCGTGAGTGCGCTGAAAGAAGATCGTGGTCCAGGTGGTCTTCCCGTAAGCAAGGAATGCCGCGGCCGACCCCGCCACCAGCAGCAGTACGAATGCCTTGGATCCCATTACCGAGCGGACTGCTTGCCCCAGGGGCATGGTTTGCTGCGCGTTCGATGCGGCTTGTGCTTGCGTCAGGTGCCGCCGCGGCTCCTTGAGTACCCAGGCGACGACGATCGCCAGCAGGACACCTGGCACTCCGACGATGAAAAACGCCCTGCGCCAACCCACGAAATCGGCAAGCAGGCCGCCGATCATCATGCCCAAAAGAGTGCCGACAGGTATGCCCAGGGCGTAGAAGGCCAAAGCCGAGCTGCGCTTTTTCGGTTCGACCATATCGGCGATGAGCGAATGCGCGGGCGGTGTGCAGCCGGCCTCCCCTATCCCTACCCCGATGCGGGCGAGCAGCAGTTGGACGAAATTCTGCGCCATGCCGCATAGCGCGGTCATTGCCGACCAGGTTGCAAGCGCTGCCGCGATCAATTTGGGCCGATGCGTCGTAGGACGGTCGGAAAAGCGCGCGATCGGCAGGCCCAGAATGGTGTAGAACAGCGCGAAGGCCAGCCCTGTCATCAGCCCGATCTGCGTATCGCTCAGCCCGAGTTCGAGCCGGATCGGTTCGGCCAGAATGTTGACGATCTGCCGATCGATGAAATTGAAGATATAGACGATCAGCAGAATCCACAGGGTGACTCTGACCGATCCGCCGGTCTGGCGCGCTGCCGCAGTGGCCATGAAGACTCTCTCCCGAAGCGCGGGTATGCCCGTCGCTGGGGCACAAGCTCCATGCCAAAGGCGATTTCGTCAAGCCCGTTCGTCGAAAATCGAAGATCGGGTCGGTCAGCGCCTTACCGATATGGGGTGCCTCTTCACGGCTGCGCTGCCGGATCAGCTATAGATCAGGTGGGGGGCGATCGCTTCGCGCCAGGCAGCCTCGTCGGCTGCGGCGAGTTCATCGAGATCGTCGGGCATGGCCTCGCCGTCGTCGACCCATTTGCGCAGGCTCGGCCCCCCGTTGATGACATCGATGGCAAGCCGGTCGAACTCGTATTCATAGGGGAAGTCGCGCCAGATCGGATAATCCGGGTAAAGAGAGCGGATCGCCTTGAATGCCAGCGCCTGCAAGCGCCACGGCCGGAAAGCATGATGATCGTAGAACTTGCCTTCCGCATGGATCATCAAGCCGTTGCACAACGTGCCGGCATGTTTGTGGAAAGTCGGCTCGAACCAGCATTCGCGCAAGGCACAGCCGCGCAGCCATACGGGAGCCATGCGCTGCATTTCCGCAAGCACCGCCTTGGCATCGATATCGGGCGCGCCGAACAGCACTTCGAGCGGTCGGGTCGTCCCCCGCCCTTCGCTCAAGGTCGTACCTTCCAGCATGACCGTTCCCGCATAAGCGCGGGCCATGTTGAGATTGGCGGCGTTGGGGCTGGGATTGATCCAGATGCGATCTTCGGGCCAGCCATAACCTGGCGCCTTGCCCGGTTTCCAGTTTTCCATCTCGATCACGCGCAGGTCGACGTCGAGCTTGAAATGATCGACGAACCAGCGCGCCATCTCCCCCATGGTGAGGCCGTGACGCATGACCATCGGTCCGGCTCCGACGAAGCTTTCCTGCCCCGGCAGGAGCAGAGTTCCTTCGACTGGGCCGCCGGCGGGATTGGGGCGGTCGAGCACCCACACGCTCTTGCCCGATTTGGCGGCTTCTTCCAGCAGGTAGAGCAGCGTCGTGACGAAGGTGTATATGCGGCAGCCAAGGTCCTGCAGGTCGAACAGGAAGATATCGGCGCTGGACATCATCTGGCCGGTCGGGCGCCGCACTTCGCCGTAGAGACTGAAAACGGGGATACCGTATCGCGGATCGGTCTCGTCTCCGGTTTCGACCATATTGTCCTGCTTGTCGCCCTTGAGCCCGTGCTGCGGCCCGAAGGCGGAGGACACCTTCACGCCGCGCTCGATCAGCGCATCGAGCGAATGGTCGAGATTGGCCGTGACCGAGGCAGGATGGGCGATCAGCGCCACCCGCTTGCTCTCCAGTGGTCTGCGCAGTTCCTCTTCCGCGAGGAGGCGATCAATACCGAATTTCATGTGTCGGTCGGTGCCCCAAGCCGTGCGGTGAAGCAAGCCGGATCGTGGAAATCGGGCGTGGGTCCGCCATGCTCCAGCGCCCAGTAGCTCTTTTGGGCGCCAGCCTCCTCGATGACACAGGCGAGCGCCATGCAACATTCTTCCTGCGGCAATCCTGCTGCAGGAATTGCAGCATCGAAGATGGCGAAACCGCTTCCCGGACGCATGGTGCACACCGAGCCGCGAGGCATGGGCCGTTCGGTCATGCCCGTCCGCCGGGTCGCGAAATCGTAGGCGTTCCAGCGTTCGGAAGGAGACAGGTTGAACTCCGAATAGGAACTGTCTCCCGGGGGCCTTAGAAACATTTCGAAACAGGTCGTCTGCCAGAGGTCATCCGCCCTGCCCTTGCCCGCAAATGGCGGGACCACCAGTTTGCCCGATCCTTCGATGCGCCAGCGAAGGCGCAACCAGTTCCGATCCCACCCGACGATCCGCGTTTCCACACTCGAAACAGCCAAAGGTGGATGGGCCGGATGCGGGTGCAATCGATACGTTTTCATGCCGCCTCTTACCTGCTAGCGGGCGCTTCGTCATGAGCAACTACTCCTCCGATCTCCTGCGCCTGCTCGACGAGCGTGGCTACATCCACCAGATTACCGATGCCGAGGGCCTCGACGCGCTCGCAGGCGAACAGATCGTGCCCGGCTATATCGGGTTCGATGCGACCGCGCCCTCGCTCCATATCGGCAGCCTGGTCCAGATCATGATGCTGCGCCGGTTGCAGCAGACCGGTCACAAACCCATCGTTCTGATGGGCGGAGGGACGACGCGGATCGGTGACCCCACGGGCCGCGACGAGAGCCGCAAGATGCTGACCGACGAGGCGATCGCGGCCAATATCGCCGGTATTCGCACAGTCTTCGAGAGGCTGCTGAAATTCGGTGACGGACCGACCGATGCGGTCATGGTCGATAACCAGGATTGGCTCAGCAAGCTGGGCTATATCGAGATGCTGCAGAAGGTCGGCACGCATTTCACGATCAATCGTATGCTGACGTTCGATTCGGTGCGCCTGCGGCTCGAACGCGAACAGCCGATGACCTTTCTCGAATTCAACTACATGATCCTGCAAGGCTACGATTTCCGGTACCTGTCGCAGGAAATGGGCGTGCGTCTGCAAATGGGCGGCAGCGATCAGTGGGGCAATATCGTCAATGGGATGGAACTCGGCCGCCGCATGGACGGCGCTGAGCTGTTCGGGTTGACCACCCCGCTTCTGACCACCGCCGACGGCGCCAAGATGGGCAAGACCGCCGCCGGGGCCGTGTGGCTGAACGAAGCGCAGTTGCCGAGCTACGATTTCTGGCAGTACTGGCGCAATGTCGACGATCGCGACGTGGGCCGTTTCCTGCGCCTGTTCACCGATCTCCCGCTCGAGGAGATCGCGCGTCTCGAATCGCTCGGGGGTGCGCAGATCAACGAAGCGAAAACGGTTCTCGCCAATGAGGTAACCAAGCTGGTGCGCGGCGAGGACGCCGCCGTCCTGGCCGCGAGCACCGCTGCCGAAACTTTCGCCGGAGGCGGCGCCGGGACCGACCTTCCATCGCTCGAAGTGGGCGATGACGGTATGCGGATCGGCGCGGTGCTTACTGCGCTTGGCTTCACCGCCTCGAACGGGGAGGCCAAGCGGAAGCTGGCCGAAGGCGCGGTTAAACTGGATGGAAAACCGGTGACCGATCCGGGCTTTCTGGTTGCGATCGATGAAGGCACTGAATCCAAGCTCAGCCTGGGTAAAAAGAAGCACGCGATTATTCGCCGCTAATTGTCGGTGAACCGTTCCTCCGTGAGGGATGAACCGCTGGACCGGTTTACCAATTGGCAGCCTTTTACGCCCATAAAGTCGGGCAATCGTTTCATCGCAGAGGGGCCGCCCGCATGAGTGCCGGAGCACAACTGAGCGTTACCGACCAACGGCGCATGACGCGTCACCCGGTCGATTACCCGGTCATCGCCGAACATTTCGGCAAGGGCGATGTGCGCCTTCATATCGCCAATATTTCCGCCAACGGCTTCATGATCGACAATGCGGAAGGTATCGAGCGCGGTGAACGAGTGATCGTGCGCCTGCCGGTGATCGGCCGCATCGAAGCCTATTGCATCTGGACCCGCGACAATCGGGCGGGCTTTCAGTTCGAACGCATCATTCGGGTCGACGATTTTCTGGCGATGATCGACACGCTGCAGCCCAATCCGCGCCTGCGTAAGCTGCGCTGATCCGCAACGCCTTCTACTAGAACGACAAGCAGGCCCGTCTTCACAAGTGAAGGCGGGCCTGTCATGTGTCCGGCGTGACCGAAACCGCCACCCCCACCCCCGATCGATCGCCCCTGCGGATCGCCAATTTCAGAGCGTACTGGGTCAGCCGCCTGTCGATGACTCTGGCGCAATACGCGATGATGCTGATCATCGGATGGCAGACGTACAATATCGCTCGCGATGGGGGGATGAGCGTTGCCGAAGCCTCTGGCCAGCTCGCGCTCATTGGCCTGCTGCAATTCGTGCCGCTGTTCCTGCTCACACCATTTTCGGGCTGGGCCGCAGACCATTTCGACCGCCGCAATATCGCCCGACTTACAGTGCTGGCGCAATTGGGATGCGCAGCAGCGCTTGCCTGGCTGACCTGGAGCGGAAATCTCACTCTTTTCGCCCTGTTCGGGGTTGCCATCGTGCTGGGTATAGTCCGGGCCTTCAACGGACCGGCACTCTCCGCTCTCGCGCCCAATCTCGTGCCCAAAGCCATCCTGCCCAATGCGATCGCGCTGTCCAGCATCGCCTGGCAAGTCGGGATGATCGTCGGCCCCGCGATCGGCGGATACACCTATGCGATCTTGCCCGCCCTTCCCTATCTGACTGCCTGCGTTCTCTTCGTGTTATCGCTGATTGCACTGACCTTTATCGGCAAAGTCCAGCAGCCGCCGAGGGAAGCCAACAAACGCCCGATCCATCAGATGGTAGAGGGGCTGCGCTATGTCGTGCGCAACAAAATGGTGCTGGGTGCGATCACGCTCGATCTCTTCGCCGTTTTCCTTGCCGGGGCGACCGCGCTGTTCCCTGTCTATGCGCGCGACATTCTGGAGGTCGGCGAGACAGGGCTGGCCCAGCTCGCCATGGCGCCCGCCGTTGGCGCCGCGCTCACCGCATTGTGGTTCAGCTTCCGTCCCCTCAAGACCAATGTCGGCCCGAAGATGCTCTGGGCTGTTGCCATATTCGGACTGGCCACCGTGGTCTTCGGCCTTTCGACCTCGATGCCGCTCAGCCTCGCCATGCTGGTCATCGTGGGGGCGGCGGATATGTTCAGCGTCTATATCCGGCAATCGCTGATCCAGCTACACACGCCCGATGACAAGCGCGGCCGCGTGTCTTCCGTCAGCCTGCTCACGATCAGCGCCTCCAACGAATTCGGCGATTTCTTTTCCGGCAGCCTCGCTTTCCTAGTCGGCCCCGTGTTGGCGGTCGTCGGCGGCGGCGCGGGAGCGATCGTCACAGTCGCGCTCTGGGCGCGGATTTTTCCGGTTCTGCGCACGACGCGAACCTTTGACCCACCAGAAGAATTGCTAGAAACTCCCCCCGAAGAGAAATTGAAGGAGCAGATGCCATGAAAGCCGACTCTGTCCTCGCCACCATTGGCGGCACCCCCCACATTCGCCTGTCGCGCCTGTTTCCGGATCACGAGGTCTGGGTGAAGAACGAGCGCGCCAATCCGGGCGGTTCCATCAAGGACCGGATCGGCCTCGCCATGATCGAAGATGCCGAGCAGGCGGGCAAGCTCAGGGAAGGCGGCACGATTATCGAGCCGACCAGCGGCAATACCGGCATTGGCCTCGCCATGACCGCGGCGGTCAAGGGCTACAAGCTCGTGCTGGTCATGCCCGAAAGCATGAGCGTGGAACGCCGCCGCCTGATGCTGGCCTACGGGGCGACCTTTGACCTGACCCCCAAGGAAAAGGGCATGAAAGGTGCGATCGAGCGCGCGCAGGAACTCGTCGAAAAGACCGAGGGCGCCTGGATGCCCAGTCAGTTCGACAATGAAAGCAACTGGAAGGTGCACGCCCGGACCACTGCAAAGGAAATCCTAGACGACTTCGCTGACACGCCGATCGACGCGCTGATCACCGGCGTCGGTACAGGCGGCCACCTGACCGGCTGTGCGGAAGTGTTGAAAGAGACCTGGCCGAACATGAAGGCCTGGGGCGTCGAGCCCGAACTCTCGCCGGTCATCAGCGGCGGCCAGCCCGGCCCGCACCCGATCCAGGGCATCGGCGCGGGCTTCATCCCCGGCAATCTCCACACCGACGCCATCGAAGGGGCAATCCCCGTCGATGCCGCCGAGGCCAAGGAAATGGCCCGCCAATGCGCGGTAAAGGAAGGTCTGTTGGTCGGCATTTCGAGCGGTGCCACGCTGGCCGCAATCAAGCAGAAACTGGCCGAGCTACCTGCGGGATCGCGCGTGCTCGGTTTCAACTACGACACGGGCGAGCGGTATCTGTCGGTGCCGGACTTCCTGCCGGAGTGACGTAATTCGCGAAGGCCCGGTTTAAGCGGTGGGGTGGTCGAACCGACCGCCCTTCACGCGCACCCGTCGTCGGATAGAGTGCCCCGTGCGGCAGTGGCGGTCTATCCGATGTTCATGAATTCGACCCTAGGGTCGAGGCGAGAGCTCGGCAACTCGCCGAGGCGGACTTTGCCGTCCTGACCAGTAATTACCACCGAGCATAAGCTCCCTCCAACTTCGATGAGGCCTTCGCCTCTATGCGCAAACTGCGGAGCCTTTTCAGCGAGGTCCTGGACGGAAACGAAAAAGCCCGGACGTCTCCGCCCGGGCCGATCCGATATTGAAGCCGACGAAAGACTACGCAGCCGTGGCGAACGCGTCTTCACCCAACGCCATCATGCTGTCAGCACCGCTTTCGAGCTTGTGGCGCAGCGCGCCGACATCGGGCAGGAAGCGATCCATGTAATAGCGCGCGGTGGCGAGCTTGGCTTCGTAGAACGCCTTGTCCTCGGTGCCGTCCGCCAAAGCGGCCTGCGCGACCTTGGCCATACGGAGCCACATCCAGCCCAGAGTTACGATGCCCATGATATGCATGTAGTGATGCGCGCCTGCACCGAGGTGGTTGGGGTTCTGCATCGCATTGTTCATGAACCACATCGTCGCCGCCTGCTGCTGTCCGAGCGCCTTTTCGAGTTGCTCGGCCATCGCGCCGAGATTCTCGTCACCCTTGGCAGCCGCGATTTCGTCACCGACCGTCTTGAAGAAGGCCTGAATCGCGGCCCCGCCCTTGCTGGCGAGTTTGCGGCCGCACAGGTCCATAGCCTGCACACCATTGGTGCCTTCGTAGATCTGGGCGATGCGCGCGTCGCGAACGAACTGGCTCATGCCCCATTCCTCAATGTAGCCGTGGCCGCCGAAGACCTGCTGCATATTGGTGGCGACTTCATAGCCCTTGTCGGTGCCGTACCCCTTGATGACCGGAGTCAGCAGACCGATCATCTGGTCGGCTTCGGCGCGCTCCTCTTCGGTTTGCGCCTTATGGGTCAGGTCGACCTGCAACGCGCCCCACAGGCACAGGGCACGCATTCCTTCGGTAAAGGCCTTCGCATCCATCAGCATACGGCGCACGTCCGGGTGGACGAAAATGGGATCGGCCTGCGCTTCGGGTTCGGCCGGGCCGGTCAGGGCGCGGCCCTGGCGGCGGTCGAGCGCATAGGCAACCGCGTTCTGGTACGCAACTTCCGCCTGGCTCAGCCCCTGGATCCCGACGCCGAGGCGCGCGGCATTCATCATAATGAACATCGCGGCGAGCCCCTTATTCTCCTCGCCGACCATCCAGCCTTTCGCCCCGTCATAGTTTAGCACGCAGGTCGAATTCGCGTGGATGCCCATCTTGTGTTCGATCGAGCCGCACATCACGCCGTTGCGCTCGCCCACCGAACCATCTTCGTTGACGAGGAATTTCGGCACGACGAAGAGCGAGATGCCCTTGGTGCTATCGGGCGCGCCGGGTGTCTTGGCCAGCACGAGGTGGATGATGTTCTCACTCATGTCGTGCTCGCCGGCAGAGATGAAGATCTTGGTGCCGGTTATCGAATAGCTGCCGTCGCTCTGCGGTTCGGCCTTGGTCCGGATCATACCCAGATCCGTGCCGCAATGCGGCTCCGTCAGATTCATGGTGCCGGTCCATTCGTTGGAGATCATCTTCGGGAGGTATTTCTCCTTCTGCTCCTGCGATCCCTTGGCGATGAGGGCCGAGACCGCGCCGTTCGTAAGGCCCGGATACATGCCGAAAGCCTGGTTGGCGCTGGAAATGAATTCTTCCAGCACGAAACCCAGCACGTGCGGCATGCCCTGCCCGCCGAATTCTTCCGGCTGCGACAGCGTTCCCCAGCCCGCCTCGCGAAACTTGTCGAATGCTTCCTTGAAGCCTTTGGGGGTGGTGACCGACCCATCGTCATGCCGGACGCATCCCTCCTGATCGCCCGACTGATTGAGCGGCGCGAGAACCTCCGCACAGAACTTGCCGCCTTCATTCAGGACCGCGTCGGTCACATCGGGGCTGACCATCTCGAAGCCCGGCAGATTTCCATAGCCGGCGAGATCGAGCAGTTCGTTGACGACGAAGCGGGTATCGCGGGTGGGCGCTGAATAGATGGGCATCGGCGTGTCCTTGGATTTTTTTTGGGGAGTTTAGGTGAAAATCTTGCAGGCGGGATCAGTCGAAATCGAGAGTTTCGATGTGTTCGATGAACTCGGTGAGTTCACTGATCGAACTGTCGATATCGTCCCGCTGTTCCTTGAGCTTGGCGACATGCGCTTTGCACTTTTCAATCGTGACGCGACGCTGCTCCACGCGACCATCGCCGAGATCGTAAAGATCGATCATCTCGCGAATCTCGGTCAACGAAAAACCGACATTCTTGGCGCGCATAATCCATGCAAGCCGTGCGCGGTCGCGTTTGGAATAGATACGCGTCAGGCCGACCCGCGACGGCGCGATCAGGCCCTCGTCTTCGTAAAAGCGCAAGGCTCGTGCCGTGCAGTCGAACTCGCTAGTAAGGTCCGAGATCGAATATTGCTCGCGACCGAGTTCGTCCGGCCGTTCGATATGGGCACCGGCATGACGCCGGTCGCCCGTTTCGGAAGGAACATCCTTGGGAAGCGGCTGTGTCATGCCCCTTCCATAATCGCACGTTTACGTAAGCGTCAAGTCTTGACGGGTTCGAGAACACCCTTGTCGAGACGCCGATAGAAACAACTGCGCGCTCCGGTGTGGCAAGTCGGGCCTGCCGGCTCGCACGCCATGACAAGCGCGTCCTGATCGCAATCGACCAGGATTTCGCGCACTTCGAGAACATCTCCGGATGTCTCGCCCTTCTTCCACAGCCTACCGCGCGAACGAGAATGGAAATGCGCGAAGCCCGTTGCTTGCGTGGCCTCCAGAGCCTCGGCATCCATGAAAGCGACCATCAACACCTCGCGCGTTTCATGATGGACGACGACCGCGCTCAACAGCCCCTTCTCGTCGAATTTGGGCATAAAGGTTCTGCCCGCTTCACGTTCGGTCGCTTCGCTCATCAAGGCGCCTTTCGATGTGTTCCCGAACAAGGCGTTTGTTGCATTATAACCACAAAGTCGACCCAAAATTGGGAACATCGGTAGATGACTGTTTGATAAAGGCCTTTTTTGAGGAACAAACGGCCTTGCAGGCAAGTGAGGCCTGCCCACCGGAGCAGCGGCGTCGCAGAGCGCCAGGTTCAGGGGGTCAATGGATCCGCTGCCGCGAACGAGGGTGTACGTGGCGCATCCAACAACGATGAGGGATGGACCGAGGTGCATGCTGGGGGGCTGCACCGCCGCCGCAAGGTAGGTCCGGTAATATTCGTCACGTGGCGCCCGGGATCGCAAGGTTCCGGGCGTTTCGTTTGCCGGTTACTTCCCGCGCAATCTTAGTTCGCAAGCGCTTCGTCGAGTACTCGCGAGAAACAGGCGATCGTCACCCGCCGGGCGCCGGCTCGCTTGAGCGCCTTGACGCAGGCCGTGCTGGTCGCCCCGCTGGTGAGCACATCGTCGACCAGCAGGATATCGCGGCCAGCGATCGCCATCCTGCGCCTGGGATTGACCCCGATCGCCCCAGACAGCGCCCTTGCCCGCGCCTTGCGCCCGAGCCCGCCCAGGCTCGGTGTCGGCTTCGTGCGGAGCAGAGCGTCGACCTGCATGGTTCCGTGCCCGGCTTTTTCCAGTTGCCGACCGAGCAAGACCGCCTGATTGTAGCCGCGCTGCCACAACCGGCGACGGTGCAGGGGCACGGGCACGATCACCCGGCTGTCATCCGGTTCTGGCAGTCGCGCGGCGATAAGCCTGGCCAGCATCGGTGCGAGTGCGATCCGGCGGCCATGCTTGAGGGCCAGCACCAGCTTGCGCGATACCTCGGTGTAGAGCGTGGCCGCCGCGATCCCGTCATGCACGGGCGGATGGGCAAGACAGACCGCACAGGTCGCGCCTTCGCCGGGGCCGCGATCGCCGAACGGCCTTTGACAGCTTTCGCAGCAGGGATCGGACGGGATGACCAGTTCGTCCCAGCATTCGAAACACAGCCCCCCCTGCTCGCCGACCGCACTGCCACAGGCAGGGCAGCGGGGCGGATAGACGAAATCGAGCAGCGGCGCGAAGCTGGCGGCGAGGAGGCGGCTTGTCGACACATTCGCATGCTGCCCCGCTTGCGCGAGGCTGGCAAGCGCGGCAGGGCGTGGCCCGATGGCAAGCCAGGTACCTCCGCAGATTTTCTCACGCCGCCGAAGGATCGCCGGATTGCGCCGCGCCCGCGTGAGGCAGGCCAAGCGCGATGCGGCGCGCTACATCCTCGACGACATGGTGGAGGACGTGCTCGACCGGCTCGAATTCATCCGTATGTCGCCGACGCGCGTTATGGTTATCGGCGACTGGACCGGGACGCTGGCCCTTTCGCTGCGCGGCGGCGGATCGGATGTAACCGAACATGACGTCGCCACGCTCGACGAAGAACATCCGGTCGAGAGCGAGTCCTACGACCTCATCGTCAGCCTGTGCTCGCTCGACCGGGTGAACGATCTTCCCGGCGCGCTGCTCCACCTGCGCAATGCGCTGGCGGAAGGCGGGATGATGATCGCCAGTTTCCTTGGCGCGGGAAGCCTCGTCAATCTGCGCCGCGCCATGCTGGCCGCCGAGCCGGACAGGCCCGCGGCCCGCATGCATCCGCTGGTCGACAATCAGGCGGCTTCCGCGCTGATGCAGCGGGCGCTGTTCAAACGGCAGGTGGTCGACAGCCGCACGCTCACTGCCTCCTTCGGCTCGCTCGACCGGCTGGTGTCGGACCTGCGCGATCAAGGCCTGGGCAGCGCCTTGGCAAATCCGCCCCCTGCTCTCGACAAAGCGGCGAAAGCGCGTGCGGGGGCAGCGTTTCTGGACACTGCCAACGATCAAGGTCGGGTTCTCGAAAGTTTCGAGATACTGACCTTAACAGGCTGGAAAAATTAATTTCTTTCTATTTTTACAGCCCATAAAAGCTCGGCATTTCGGGCTGAGCCCCCCGGCTTTGCGGGGATCAGTCTTTCAGGCTCGCCTGTGCCGCTGCCAGTCGCGCGATCGGCACCCGGTAGGGCGAGGCGCTGACGTAATCGAGCCCGGTCGCCTCGCAGAAAGCGATGCTGGCGGGATCGCCCCCATGTTCGCCGCAAATGCCCAGCTTGAGCCCGTCGCGTGTGGCCCTGCCTCGCTCCGCCGCCAGTTCGACCAACTGCCCCACCCCGTCGATATCGAGGCTGACGAAGGGGTCGCGGGCGAAGATGCCCTTGTCGACATAGGTCGTCAGGAACCGTCCCGCATCGTCGCGGCTTACGCCGAGCGTGGTCTGGGTGAGATCGTTGGTGCCGAAGCTGAAGAACTCGCCCACTTCGGCAATCTCGCCCGCCATCAGCGCGGCGCGCGGCAATTCGATCATCGTGCCGACGAGGTAATCCAGCCTGCAGCCCGAGGCTTCGAACACCTCGCCCGCGACACGATCGACCACTGCCTTGAGCAGCTCCAGCTCGCGCCGCGTGGCCACCAGCGGGATCATGATTTCGGGCACCGGAGCTTCGCCGCTGTCCCTGGCGACCTGGCAGGCCGCCTCGAAGATCGCACGCGCCTGCATCTCGTATATCTCGGGATAGGTGATCCCGAGGCGGCAGCCGCGATGGCCGAGCATGGGGTTGAATTCGTGCAGTTCGCCCGCGCGGCGACGAAGTTTGTCGATGTCGACACCGGTGGCCGCGGCGAGATCCTCAAACTCGGCATCGCCATGCGGCAGGAACTCGTGCAGTGGCGGGTCGAGCAGGCGGATCGTGCACGGCAGCCCGGCCATGACTTCGAAAATGGTCACGAAATCGCTGCGCTGTTCGGGCAGCAGCTTGTCGAGCGCGGCGCGGCGGCCTGCCTCGGTATCCGCCAGGATCATCTCGCGCACCGCACTGATCCGGCTCGCATCGAAGAACATGTGCTCGGTCCGGCACAGACCGATGCCTTCGGCGCCGAACTGACGCGCCATGCGGCATTCGGTCTCGGTTTCGGCATTGGTGCGGACCTTCATCCGGCGATGCCGGTCGGCCCATTCCATCAGCGTGGCGAAATCGCCCGCGAGTTCAGGCTCGATGGTCGCGACTTCGCCCGCCATGACCTGGCCGTTGGCGCCATCGATGGTGATGACGTCGCCTTCCTTCAATTCGCGCGAGCCGATTGCAAGCGTGCGCCCTTCGCGCGCGATCGAGACCTGCGAGGCGCCCGAAACACAGGGTCGGCCCATACCGCGCGCAACCACGGCGGCGTGGCTGGTCATGCCGCCGCGTGCGGTCAGAATACCGGTCGCGGCGTGCATGCCGTGAATGTCCTCGGGGCTGGTTTCAACGCGGACTAGGATAACCTTCTCGCCGCGATTGGCCCATAGCTCCGCCGTGTCCGCATCGAGCACGATCTTGCCGCTGGCCGCGCCGGGCGAAGCCGGCAGGCCCGTGGTCAGCACATCGCGCGGCGCATCCGGGTCGAGCGTCGGGTGAAGCAACTGGTCCAGCGCCATCGGGTCGACGCGCAGGATCGCGGTTTTCTCGTCGATCAGCCCTTCATCCACCATGTCGACCGCCAGCTTGAGCGCCGCCTTGGCGGTGCGCTTGCCATTGCGGGTCTGCAGCAGCCACAGCTTGCCCTGCTGCACGGTGAACTCGATATCCTGCATGTCGCGATAGTGCTTTTCGAGCAGGTCGAAGAGATGCGCCAGTTCGGAAAAGGCCTCGGGCATGGCTTCCTCCATGCTCGGCTTGTCGGCCCCGGCTGCCTCGCGCGCCGCCTTCGTCAGATATTGCGGCGTGCGGATGCCCGCGACCACATCCTCGCCCTGCGCATTGACAAGCCACTCGCCATAATAGGCCTTCTCGCCGGTCGAGGGATCGCGCGTGAAAGCGACGCCGGTGGCACTGGTTTCGCCCATATTGCCGAAGACCATCGCCTGCACATTGACCGCCGTGCCCATGTCATGCGGTATGTCGTTTAGGCGGCGATAAATCTTGGCGCGTTCGGTATCCCAGCTATCGAACACGGCGCTGATCGCACCCCAGAGCTGTTCGACCGGGTCCTGCGGAAACGGCTTGCCCAGCTCTTCCTCGACGATGGACTTGTACTGCGCGACCAGGGCCTTCCACTCTTCGGCGGAAAGCTCGGTATCGGCGTAATAGCCATTGTCTTCCTTGGCGATTTCGAGCGCTTCCTCGAACAGGCCGTGATCGACGCCGAGCACCACGTCGCCATACATCTGGATAAAGCGGCGATAGCTGTCCCAGGCGAAACGTTCGTCGCCGCTGGTCCTGGCAAGGCCTTCTACCGTCTCGTCGTTGAGACCGAGATTGAGCACGGTGTCCATCATCCCGGGCATCGACACCGCCGCGCCCGAGCGAACCGAGACGAGCAACGGATCGGCGGCATCGCCGAAATCCTTACCCACGGTCTTCTCGACATGGTTCAGCGCCTCGACGACGTCGCTGCGCAGCTTCTCCGAAAAGTCCGAACCGCCCGCGAGATATTTGAGGCATTCCTCGGTCGCGATGGTGAAGCCGGGAGGGACAGGCAGGCCGATGCTGGCCATTTCGGCCAGATTGGCTCCCTTGCCGCCGGTCACGGTCTTGTCCTTCTGCCTTGCGTTCGTATGCGGCGCGTCGCCGCCGAAGGTGAAGACTGTTTCCGACATGAAAGCTCCTGTCCGGGTGCCTGTAGGTGACACGAAGTTACAGGGGTGTCACCCTATTTCCAACAAAAGAAAGCACCTGTTTTCAGGTGCTTGTCATACATCTCGGTGCCCAGGGTGACAGATCGGCCGACTTTTCTTCCCTACACCCGGAACACGGCCGACCTAACCCTCGATACGCGAGAAATCGGCCACTTTGTGCACTGCAGCACGAAAGGCTGCAAGCAGGTTGAGGCGATGTGCCCGCTTGTTTTCTTCATCCGCGTTTACCGTCACTTCATCGAAGAAACGGTCGATCGGGGCGCGAAGACCTGCAAGCGCCGCCATCGCGGCCGAGAAGTCTTCCACCTCGATCGCCTTGGCGGCCTCCGGTTCCGAAGTCGCCAGAGCATCCATCAGCGCCTTTTCCGCCGGTTCGGGCGTGTAGGAAAGCTGTTTCGCCTTGGCGGCTGCGGCATAGATTTCACGCATTTGCGGGTCGTCGACATTTTCCAGCGGGTCCTCGTCGCCGGTATGTTCGACTGCAACCCCGTCATTCCCGCGAAGGCGGGAATCCCGCTTGTCTTCTGCGGTCGCGTCCGAAGGCAGCGGGAGCTCCGCCTGCGCGGGGGTGACGGCAGAGGATTTGAGCCAGTCTTCCTTCTTGAGAATGTTGGCCGCACGCTTGTAGCCAGCGAGCAGATTTGCGCCGTCTTCACTGTCCATGAAGGACTGGAGCGCCTTCACCCGGGCGAGCAGGCGGACGAGATCGTCCTCGCCGCCAAGCGCGAAGACCGCATCGATGAGGTCGTGGCGGACGCCCGCTTCGCGCTGCTGGACCTTGAGGCGGTCTATCAAAAGGGCGCTGAGTCCTTCAGCAACTATCTCTTGTGGAACGATAATTGACTTGATCCCAGGGGTCGCGCTTCCTGAAGCTGCGATCAATTGAGAGCCTACATGGATCTTGAAGTTTTTTGAGTCCTCGAAATCGAACACGACTTTATCGCGATCACGGACCAACTCTAGCCAGTATTCGTGACGCGAAACGTCCTTGAAGAAATTGTCGCCGATGACGCTTAGTTGAGCCATCCAAGCAAGCGGCTGAAACGCCGCCAAAAACATGGACTCCGTAGAACCGCGGAGACCCGACGATCGAATGAGAGATATAACGCCAAGGATGGCACGGCGAAGAGCGAACGGATCCTTTGAACCACTCGGCCTCTCATCGATTGCGAAGAACCCCGCCAGCGTATCCAGCTTGTCCGCCAAACTTACCGCCACCGTCACCGGCGCAGTCGGCACTTCATCGCCCTGCCCGACCGGCTTGTAGTGATCGCGTATCGCGTCGGCGACTTCGTCGGGCAGGCCCTCGGCGCGGGCGTAGTAGCCGCCCATCAGGCCTTGCAGTTCGGGAAACTCGCCGACCATTTCGGTGACGAGGTCGGCCTTGGCGAGGCGGGCGGCCTGTTCGGCGAGGTCGGCCAAGGAAGCCCCTTCCCTCGAGGGAAGGGGTTGGGGATGGGTGTTCGACGTCTGCGAGGTGGTACCCCCCACCCCCGGCCCCTCCCCCGTGGGGAGGGGGGCATCGGTGACGATACCCTCTTCCACCAGCCACCTTGCCAGCTTCGCCACACGGTCCACCTTGTCGGCGACCGTGCCCAGCTTTTCGTGGAAGGTGATCCGCTCCAGCCCGCTGGCATGCTCCGCCAGCGTTTTCTTGCGGTCGACGTCCCAGAAGAAGCGCGCGTCGGACAGGCGGGCGGCGAGGACCTTGCGGTTGCCGTCGACCACGCGCGCGCCGCCGTCTTCCGCTTCGATATTGGCGGTGCAGATGAAGGCGTTGGCGAGTTCGCCCTTGTCGTCCTCGCACACGAAATACTTCTGGTTCACGCGCGCGGTGAGCTGGATCGTCTCGGGCGGGACCTCGAGGAAATCCTCCTCGAACCGGCCGAGCAGCGGGACGGGCCATTCGGTGAGACCGGCGTTTTCGATCACCAGCCCTTCGTCCTCGACCAGCTTGAGACCGGCTTCGGAAGCAACCTTGGCCGCGCCCGAGCGGATCAGGTCCTGCCGTTCCTCGTGGTCGACGATCACATGGCCGGCGCGCAGCTTCATCGCGTAATCGTCGGCATTGCCGATGGTGATGTCGCCCGAATGGTGGAAGCGGTGGCCCAACGTGACCGCGCCGGAGGTGACGCCATGCACCTCGCATTCGATCACGTCATCGCCCAGCAGCGCGACGATCCCCGACAGCGGGCGCACCCAGCGCAAGCTCTCGGTGCTGATCGAGGCAGCACCCCAGCGCATCGACTTGGGCCAGCTGAAGTCGCGGATGATCGCGGGGATCGCTTCCGCCAGCAAATCCCTCGTCACGCGGCCCGGGATGTTCTTGACGGCGAAGTAGGTCGCCCTGCCCTTCACATCGCGCTCTTCGAGATCGGAGCGATCGACGCCTGCCTTGCGGCAGAACCCCTCAAGCGCTGCATCGGGCGCGCCGACCGGCGGACCCTTCAATTCCTCGCTGACAGCCTCGGTCGCTTCCGGCAGGCCGCGCGCAATCAGCGCAAGACGGCGCGGGGTCGACCAGACGGTGATGTCGCCCGACGTGACACCGGCAGCTTCCATTTCGCGGCGGAATAGCTTTTCCAGTTCGGCGCGCGCACCGGCCTGCATGCGGGCGGGGATTTCTTCGCTGCGCAGTTCGAGGAGAAAGTCGCTCATTTCGACCACTCCGGATATTTCTCGGCCCACACGGGCGCTTCCTTTTCCATATGCGCTTCGCACGATCCGCGCGCGAGGTCGCGGACCCGACCCATATAGCTGGCGCGTTCCTGCACGCTGATCACACCGCGCGCCTGCAGCAGGTTGAAGATGTGGCTCGCCTCCACCGCCTGCTCGTAAGCGGCGATGGGCACGTCGTTGGCGAGCGCGTTCTTGCACTCGGCCTCGGCCTTGTTGAACAGGTCGAACAGAGCATCGGTCTCGGCGACCTCGAAGTTCCACTTCGACATCTGCTTCTCGTTTTCGAGGAACACGTCGCCATAGGTCACGAGTCTTTCGCGTCCTACCGCTTCGCTACTTGAGGACGTGCCCCCGTTGAAATTCAGGTCGTACACATTGTCGACGCCCTGAATATACATGGCGAGGCGTTCGAGCCCGTAGGTCAGTTCGCCCGCAACGGGCTTGCAGTCGAAGCCGCCCATTTGCTGGAAATAGGTAAACTGGGTCACTTCCATCCCGTCGCACCAGACTTCCCAGCCAAGGCCCCAGGCCCCGAGCGTCGGGCTTTCCCAGTCGTCTTCCACGAAGCGGATATCGTGCCTCAAAGGATCGATGCCGATGACTTCGAGGCTCTTGAGATAGAGGTCCTGAATGTCCGGCGGGCTCGGCTTGAGGATTACCTGATACTGGTAATAGTGCTGCAGCCGGTTCGGGTTCTCGCCATAGCGGCCGTCGGTCGGGCGGCGGCACGGTTGCACGAAGGCGGCGTTCCACGGCTCGGGGCCGAGCGCGCGCAAGGTGGTCGCCGTATGGAAGGTGCCGGCACCCATGCGCATGTCGTATGGCTGAAGGATAAGGCACCCCTGCGCGGCCCAGAAATCGTGCAGCGCGAGGATCATGTCCTGGAAGGATTTTTGCGGATTGCGGTCCATGGCGCGGGGCAATGGCGCAAGCGAATTGCACGGTCAATGCCGCAGCGCGGCGACAGCAGCACACACCGCTCGAGCATCCGGCTTGGCAAATACTACGCCGTCTCGCTATCGCGGGAAACCAATCCAAAAGGAATCGCAGCGCATGACCCGTCCTACTGTCCGCCAGGCCATTGCCTGCCTTGCCCCGCTGACGCTCGCCCTGCAGGGATGCGCGGCCTATCCCGAAACCGATGTCGCGACTGCGCCCGTCGCGGCGCAAGCGGCTGTCGCTAAAGGGCCGGGGCTGTGGAAAGTCGCCGACGAGGACACCACGATTTACCTTTTCGGAACGGTCCATGCGCTTCCCGAAAGCGTCGAATGGTATCAGGGGCCGATAGAAAGCGCGCTGGCCGCTTCGCAGGAGCTGGTGACCGAAATCCCCGATGGTGCCGCGAAAGACCCGGCATCGCAGCAAATGGTCATGGCCAAAGCCTTGCTGCCCGCCGACGAATCTCTGCGCGATATTCTCAGTGAACCGGATCGGACGAGTTACGAGATCGCGCTGACCAGGCTCGGCCTGCCGCCCGCGGCATTCGATCGTTTCGAACCCTGGTTCGCGGGCATGACGCTGGCCGTGGTTCCGCTAATGCAGGCGGGCTATGCCGCCGAAAGCGGTGTGGAAACGAAGCTGGAGGAGCTGGCGCCTGCCGATGCGGCGCGCGGCGCATTGGAGACGCTGGAGTGGCAGATCGAACTTTTCGACACGCTGCCGGTCGAATCGCAGCTCGCCTTTCTGATGGCGTCGGCGGACAATATCGACGAAGTCGTTCCGATGATGGACCGGATGGTTGCCGAATGGCTCGAAGGCGATGCCGATGGTCTGGCGGCGCTCATGAATGAAGGGCTGACCGATCCGGTGCTGGCCGATGCCCTGCTCTATCAGCGCAATAAACGCTGGGCAGAGTGGATCGACGAGCGGCTCGATCGGCCCGGCACCGTGTTCATCGCGGTCGGCGCAGGCCACCTTGCCGGTCAGGACAGTGTGCAGGATTATCTCACCGGCAGCGGACTGACCGTGACGCGGGTACAGTAACCGTCCCATGTCCGGTCAGGCGTCATTGCAGGCTTGCCAGCGCCACCGAACCATGCACTCGAACAGCATGACCTCGCGCTTTCTCCTCGGCCTGACTGCGGCCCTGACGTTCCTGCTGGCCGCGTGCGGCAAGCAGGCGGATACCGCCAAGCCCGAAGGACCTTATCCCGCTTTGTGGGAAATTGCCGACGGGAATGGCGCTACCGAAGGCTGGATGTTCGGCACGATCCACGCCCTGCCCGATGGCACCCGATGGCGCTCCGAACGGCTCGATACGGTGGTGGGCCAGGCCGACATGCTGGTGGTGGAGGTCGCAAATCTCGAGAATGGCGAGGCGCTTTCCGCCTTGTTCGAGCAGATGGCCTATGATCGCCCGGCCGGACCGATCGCCGAACGGATCGATCCCGAGCTGCGCGGCGAGTTCGAGGAACTGCTGGTCAAGGCCAAGGTGCGGCGCGGCTATTTCGATCCCATGGAAAGCTGGGCTGCGGCGCTGGCGCTGGCACAGGTGGCGCAAACGGCGAAGGCCGAAAACGGGGCCGATCGCGCCCTGCTTGCCGCATTCGACAAACGCGAGGTGGTCGAACTGGAGGGCGCACACGGCCAGCTTGCGATCTTCGACAGCTTGCCCGAAGACGAGCAGCGCGATCTGCTCAATGCGGTTCTGGAAGAATCGCGCGATTATCAGGGCGAGATCGGGACGCTGGCAAACGCCTGGCTGGAAGGCGATACCGAACGGCTTACGCAATTGACCCGTCGCGGAATTCTGGCCGACCCCGAACTGGTGCAGGTGTTGCTGCGCGATCGCAATGCCGATTGGGCGGCGCAGATCGAAAACCTTCTCTCGGCCCGCGACAAGCCGCTGATCGCGGTCGGCGCCGGGCACCTGCTGGGCGATCATGGTTTGCCCGCCCTGCTCGAAGCCCGTGGATATACGGTCCGCCGGATCGAATAGGGCGCCCTGCCCCGCACCTTCGCGCTTGCTTTTCACGCACGCCCTGCTAAGCGCGCGCCCTTCGGCACCATGGTCATCCCTGGAGGCGTGGTGGACCGAACATGTAACCAAACGTATTTCGAAAGGTAAGCGACATGAGCGATGCTCTGACCCTGCCGGCCGAGACGCGCGAACGGGCTGGCAAGGGAGCCTCCCGTGCACTGCGTCGCGAAGGCCGCGTCCCCGCCGTGATTTATGGCGGCAAGGAAGAACCCACGATGATCCACGTGGAAGCGAAGGAACTGGTCCGCCAGCTCGGCACCGGCCACTTCATGAACTCGATCGTCGAGATCGAGCTCGGTGGCAAGAAGATCAAGACGCTTCCCAAGGATGTGTCGCTCCACCCCGTCAACGATCGTCCCGAACACGTCGACTTCTTCCGTCTCGCAAAGGGCGGCAAGATCGAAGTCTCGGTTCCTGTCGTATTCCTCAACGAAGAAGCCAGCCCGGGCCTCAAGAAGGGCGGCGTTCTCAACGTGGTCCGTCACGAACTCGAACTGGTTTGCGAAAACGACAAGATCCCCGGCGAGATCGAAATCGATGTCACCGGCAAGGAAGTTGGCGATTCGATCCATATCAGCGAAGTGACCCTGCCCGAGGGCAGCGAAAGCGCGATCACCGATCGCGACTTCACCATCGCCACGCTGGTCGCTCCCTCGGCGCTCAAGAAGGCCGAAGGCGACACCACGCAGGAAGGCGACGAGGTCCAAGAAACCGAAGTCACCGAACAGAACGCCGAAACCGTCGAAGGCGAAGCCGACCAGTCCGACGACTGATCCGCACTTCCGGTATCGCAATCGAAGCGCCGGTCCCGCAAGGGGCCGGCGTTTTGCTTTTGGGAACAGCGAAGCTAAGGGGCGCGCATGCAGATCTGGACAGGCCTCGGAAACCCCGGACCCAAATACGCGCTTCACCGGCACAATGTCGGCTTCATGGCGGTGGACGTCATCGCGGAAACATACGGATTCGGCCCGGTGCAGAAGAAGTTCTCGGGTTGGGTGCAGGAAGGGCGGATCGGGCACGAGAAGATACTGCTTCTCAAACCGGCGACCTTCATGAACGAAAGCGGCCGTGCGGTCGGTGAGGCGCTGCGGTTCTACAAGCTCCAACCCGATGCGCTGACCGTCTTCCATGACGAGCTCGACCTGGCGCCCTTCAAGGTGAAGGTTCGCCGGGGTGGCGGCCTTGCCGGTCATAACGGACTGCGTTCGATCAACCAGCATCTCGGCCCCGATTTCCGCCGCGTCCGGATAGGCATCGGACATCCAGGCTCGAAAGAGCGCGTGCATGGTCACGTTCTGGGCAATTATGCGAAGTCGGAGATGGACCCGCTGGCCGCAATGCTGGGAGCTATCGCGGCGGAGGCCGAATGGCTGGCAAAAGACGACGATCCCCGTTTCATGAGCGAGCTTGCCCTGCGGATGTAAGGAGCTTGTTCACCACTTGCGTCGTAACTGTCCCACCAAGAAACAGTCTGGATACGGCCAGTGCGTCGGATACCATAGTGCGATAGCCGGTCTTTCCTGACCACGGAGAATTCAAGAATGCGTGTTTGCCAGATTGCACTCGTTTGCGCTTCGTTACTGGCGGCGGCTACACCGGCCGCTGCTCTTACAAAGCCGCCAAGCGAACCCGGCGGAGGCGGAGGCACTTCCGTACCCGAACCCGGCGCTCTTGCAATGATGGGAACCGGCGTTGCGGGATACGGCGCAGCGGTTGCCCTGTATCGCCGCAAGAAGCGTAAACAGAAGAATTAACGCGTAGAAGAATTAGCGCATAAGCGCCGCCAGCACCGGGAAACACACCCTTGCTAGCGGCGCCGATCGTCGTTCGAAAGAAGAACGCACTAGGCCCGAACCGCTGGCCATTTCCTCCGCCACGGGGCATCATGCGCGCGAGAGGAGACGAACGATGCCCGATCTCACCCGCCGCACCCTGCTTGCCGGAGCCGCCGCCACCGGTGCCCTGGCCGCGACCGCGTCGCTGGCCCAGACCGACCAGCTCGACACCGCACCGATACTGACGGGCAAAGCGATCTTGATTACCGGATGCTCGTCCGGTTTCGGGCGGTTGATGGCGGAAGACTTCGCGCGCAAGGGCGCCAGGGTCTTCGCTACCATGCGCAACCTGCCTCGTCCCGAAGCCGACGAATTGCGCGCACTGGCCGCTGCGGAAAGCCTCGATCTCCATGTGATCGAGATCGACGTCACGGACGATGCCCAGGTTGCCGCGGGCGTTGCCGAAGCCGAACGTATCGCGGGTGGCGCGCTCGATGTCCTGGTCAACAATGCGGGTATTTCCACCGCCGGACCGATCGAAATCCAGGACATGCAGGCCACGCACTCGCTGTTCGATACCAATGTCTATGGCCCGCACCGGCTCGCCCGCGCAGCCCTCCCCGCGATGCGGGCACGCAAAGCGGGGCAGATTGTCAATGTGACCTCGCAGCTCGGACGCGTCATCGTGCCGGGATATGGTCAATATTCGCCCACCAAATTCGCGCTAGAGGCGATGAGCGAGCAGATGGCCTATGAGCTGGTGCCGCATGGCATCGACGTGACGATCATCGAGCCGGGCGGTTATCCGACCAAGATCTGGGAGAATGCCAATCGCCTGACGATTGCCCTGCTCGACCGCGCCGACGAAACGCACCTCGCGGGGTATCCGGCGATGATCGACCAATTGCGCGGGCGCGGTGGCGGCGGCGGATCGACCGATCCGATGGACGTGCCCAATGCCATCGCCGCGATCATTGCGATGCCGCCCGGCACACGCCCGCTGCGCAAACCCGTTCACCCAGGCCCCAAACCGCAAGTCCCGATCAACGAAGTCAGCGCAAGTGTGCAGGTGGGCTGGCTTGGCGAGTCGCCCTACGGCCCGATGATCCGGGCCGTGCACAATGTCTGACGCGGGGGACGTCTCACGCTCTGGCAATTCGTGAAGGGGGCGGCTAAGGCGCGCGCCACACACTTTTTCCGGAGTTTCTAATGGGTTTCCGTTGCGGGATCGTCGGCCTGCCGAATGTCGGCAAGTCCACCCTTTTCAATGCATTGACCGAAACGCAGGCCGCGCAGGCCGCGAACTATCCCTTCTGCACGATCGAGCCGAATGTCGGCCAGGTTGCCGTCCCCGACGAACGGCTCGACAAGATCGCCGCCATTGCCGGATCGGCCAAGGTGATCCCGACGCAGCTTGCGTTCGTCGATATCGCCGGTCTGGTAAAAGGCGCGAGCCAGGGCGAAGGCCTCGGCAACCAGTTCCTCGGCAATATCCGCGAAGTCGATGCGATCGTCCACGTGCTACGCTGCTTCGAGGATGACGACATCCAGCACGTCGCCAATAAGGTCGATCCGCTGGCCGATGCCGAAGTGGTCGAAACCGAATTGCTGCTCGCCGATCTGGAAAGCCTTGAAAAACGCGTCCCCGCCGCGGCCAAGCGGGCCACCGGCGGCGACAAGGAAGCCAAGCTGATGGCATCGGTTCTCGGGCAGGCGCTGGACCTGCTCAAGGACGGCAAGCCCGCCCGCCTCACCGAGCCGAAGGACGAGGAAGAGGCCCGCGTGTTCCGCCAGGCGCAACTGCTTACCGCCAAACCCGTGCTCTATGTCTGCAATGTAGCCGAAGAAGACGCGGCTACCGGCAACGCGCTGTCCGAACAGGTCTTCGCCAAGGCTGCCGCCGAAGGCGCGGAGGCTGTCGTCGTTTCCGCCGCTATCGAAGCCGAACTGGTCGCCATGCCGGCCGAAGACCGGGGGGAATTCCTCTCCGAGCTCGGCCTCGACGAAAGCGGCCTGAGCCGCGTGATCCGGGCTGGCTACAAACTGCTCGGCCTGCAGACCTTCTTCACTGCCGGTCCGAAGGAAGCGCGCGCCTGGACCTTCCCCGTTGGCGCCAAGGCACCGCAGGCCGCTGGCGAAATTCACACCGATTTCGAGCGTGGCTTTATTCGAGCTGAAACAATTGCCTTCGATGATTACATCGCTCTCGGCGGTGAAGGCGGTGCGCGCGAAGCGGGCAAGCTGCGGCAGGAGGGCAAGGATTACCTCGTCCAGGATGGCGATGTGATGCTGTTCAAATTCAACGTCTGAGGACACCCCCATGAACCGGATCGCCGCTGCTCTCGCCCTTGGCCTTGCCAGCGTTCTCGTCGGGTGCGCTACCTATGCCGAACCGCCGATCGCCAGCGCTCCGGTCGAACAGCGCGATCCCGTTACCCTTCTCGTATCGATCGACGGGTTCCACCCGGACTATCTCGAACGCGGATTGACCCCCACCCTCTCCCGTCTCGCGGCGGAAGGGGCAAGCGCCGCGATGCGCCCGTCCTTCCCTACCAAGACCTTTCCCAACCATTGGACGCTGGTAACTGGGCTGGTGCCCGACCATCACGGCATCACCGCCAACCGGATGGAAGATACCGGAAGGCCGGAAGCCCCCTTCACCATGGCCACGGTCGATCCCTATTGGTGGAGCGAAGCGAAGCCCGTCTGGGTTGAGGCCGAAGAGGCAGGCATTCGCAGCGCGGCCATGTTCTGGCCCGGCTCGGCCGTGCCCTGGGGCGGCACCGCCGTACGCTACGGACCAGTCGCCGACGGCATCATGGCGAGCGACTGGCAGGCCTTCAGCATGCAGGTATCGAACACCCAGCGGGTCAATTCGGTGCTCGACTGGTTGCGGCGCCCCGCCGATATCCGGCCGGAATTCGTGACGCTCTATTTCGACACCGTCGACAGCGCCGGCCATGGCGGGGGGCCGGAGAGCGAACAGATCGACACCGCCCTGCGCGATATCGACAGCCATATCCGCGATCTCGTTGCCGGTCTCGAAACGCTCGGCCAGCCCGCCAATCTGGTGATCGTCTCCGATCATGGCATGGCCGCGACGGGTTCCGACAAGACGATCGTGCTTGCCGATATCGTCGACCCCTCGCTCTATCGTCTGGTCGAAGGCGGCGCCTATGCGACCTTCGAGCCGACCGAAGGTAACAGAGCGGCGCTGGAAGCCGCGCTTCTACGCGAACACGATCGGATGGAATGTTGGCGCAAGGGCGAGATCCCGGCCCGCTATCAATATGGGACGCACGACCGGATCCCGTCTTATTTCTGCCTGCCCGAAACCGGCTGGACGATTTCGGCCACCGCTTCCGGTACAAGCTGGAGCGGCGGAAACCATGGCTATGATCCCTTCTCGCCGGAAATGGCCGCGCTGTTCATCGCACACGGTCCCGCATTCCGCAGGGGGGCAACCTTGGCACCGTTCCAGAACACTGCGGTCGCGCCGCTGCTGCGCCATCTGGTCGGGCTTCCTCAGGCAAGCCGCGCGGACGGCGATTTGGCGGATGTCGCACCGGCGCTCGCGGCGCAAAATTAGGGGTCGACCGGAACGAGCGCGCTCCCTCCCCGTTGCCATTCAAAGTTCAACGGGGAGACGACCGTGGTCGATAAATCGGAAAAGTTCAGTACGTTGGTGCGCGTCGGCTATTTCAGCCGCGCCATTCTCTATTCGGTTCTCGGCCTCATCGCGCTCACCAGTGCAGGCAAGATCGGCCAAGGCACCAACGGCATTTTCGAGGCGATCCACGAATTCCCGCTCGGCACCGCGATTCTCTGGCTGATGGTCGTGGGATTGTTCGCCTATGCCCTGTTTCGATTTGCCTCGACCTTCTTCGATATCGAAAATCACGGCAGCGACACCACCGGCTGGGCTCATCGTATCGGGCACGCGGGCAGCGCCATCGGCCACCTGGCACTGGCCTATTCCGCGTATAAATTCGCCACCTCCGGCAGCGACAGCGGTAGCGGCGCACAGGATGCGGCTTCGGGCGTTCTCTCGATGGAATTCGGCGGCGCATTGCTGGGCCTCCTGGGAGTTGCCTTTTTCGTCACTGCCGTATTTCAGGCGAAGAAGGGGCTCACGGGCAGCTTCATGAACCGTATCAGTGGCGCGGCCCCTTCTCAGACACGGATGATAGGGGGCATCGGCTATGTCGCCAGGGCAGTGGTGTTCCTCGTGATTGGCTGGTCGTTGTTCAAGGCCGGCTTTCTGTCTGGCTCGGCCGGTCAGATCAAAACGCTGGGCGATGCCGTCGCCAGCTTGGCCGGAGAAGGCGTGATCTTCACTCTGGTTGCCATCGGACTGCTCGCATTCGGTCTCTTCAGCCTCGTGCTGTCGCGCTACAGGATTATTCCGGACATGGGCTCCGACGGTCGGGTTCCGCAATTTCGCGCTTGACTTGATTTATACCCCCTGGGGGTATATCTGGCGCGCATGGAAAAGACCGCCACACTCTATCGAATGGTGATGGACAAGCATGTCTGTCCCTATGGAATCAAAGCCAAATGGCTGCTGGAACGCGAAGGTTACCGGGTCGAGGATCATCACCTCAGCACCCGCGAAGAAACCGACGCGTTCAAGCAAAGGTTCGATGTATCGACGACGCCGCAGGCTTTCATTGCCGACGAGCGTGTCGGAGGATACACCGATCTGGCCGAACATTTTGGACGTGCCCGCGATCCGGATGCGACCAGCTACCGCCCCGTGATCGCGGTCTTCGCCGTTGGCGCCGCCCTCGCCATTGCCCTCAGCCAGTTCGTATTCGGAACCCCGTTGACGATCCGCACCGCCGAATGGTTCGTGGCATTTTCCATGGCCATGTTGGCCATGCTGAAGCTGCAGGACGTGGAACAGTTCTCGACCATGTTCGTCGGCTACGACCTGCTGGGGCAGCGCTGGGTTCGCTATGCCTATGCCTACCCCTTTCTCGAGGCCGCCGCAGCCGTCCTGATGGCGGGCCGATTGCTACCCTGGCTGTCGATCCCCATTGCCCTGTTCATCGGCACGGTCGGGGCTGTCAGCGTGTTCTATGCCGTCTATATCCAGAAGCGCGAAATCAAATGCGCCTGCGTGGGCGGAAGCGCCAATGTGCCGCTCGGGTTTATCTCGCTGACCGAAAACCTCGCGATGATGGGCATGGGAATTTGGATGTTGCTTCGCCCAGCATTGTGATCCATTGCAATTTGCAATGCAGTTCTACGAAGACATCGAGATCGGGCGGGAGCGCGCCTTCGGCCAATATCAGGTTACGCGGGAAGAGGTGATGGAGTTTGCCTCCAAATACGATCCGCAATCGTTTCACCTCGACGAGGAGGCGGCAGCGCAGACCCATTTCGGCAGGCTGTCCGCGAGTGGCTGGCATACCTGCTCGATGACCATGGCGATGATGGTCGAGAATATGAAACAGGAGAAATCGGCCGGTCTCGGATCTCCGGGCATCGACCATCTGCGATGGAAAAAGCCGGTCTATCCCGGGGACACTCTGCGCTGCGAGACGGAGGTGATCGAAAAGCGCCGCAGCCAGTCACGACCTGAGATGGGCATTTTCAAAACCCGGATCAGGACGCTCAACCAGCATGACGAAGTCGTGCTGGAAATGCAGTCCAACGGATTGATCCGTACGCGCGATCCCAACGGGGCCGACTAGCCTAACCTAGTCTAGGCTAGCCTAGACTAGGCTCCGCATTGGGCGATGCCGTCCTTGCGGTAGACGATCTGGTCGGCCGCATCGCGGATCGTCAGCGTCGCGGGAAAATCGCTGACTTCCTCGCCCACCTGCTCACCCTCGGCCTCATCCAGGTCGAGCGTCATGGAATATTCCGTTCCGTCATATTTGCGCCGCGCGAGATAGGGCAGTTCGGCGCTGCCCTTGTCCGCAGCCAGCGTCATCAGTTCGGTTCCGCGCAGGAAATGCCCGGTCTCCGCCATGGCCAGGGCGACCGCCGACAAACCGCCGCCTTCGGGCGCGAAACTGCATCCGGCGCCATAAAGATCATGCTGTTCGATTTCCCGATACCGGATCGCGCCGAGATCGAGGTTTTCGGGCGCCGGTGTCTGGTTGGCCTTCACCTCGGCCACGGCGGCCTGCCGTTCCTCCTCGGTCGGTTCGTTCGAGCAGGCGGCCAGTGCCACCACAAGCAAGAGAATTCCGGCGCGCATCAATGCCTCCCGAAGAGTTTCTCGACGTCGTCCATCGACAGTTTCACCCAAGTCGGGCGGCCGTGATTGCACTGGCCCGAACGCGGTGTACGCTCCATTTCGCGCAGCAGGGCATTCATTTCTTCGACCCGCAACACGCGGCCTGCCCGGACCGAACCGTGGCAGGCCATGGTCGCAAGCACGAGATCGAGCTTCTCGCCCAACAACAAGGCCTCGCCATTGAGGGCAAGATCGTCGTCGATATCGCGGAGCAGTTTTTCAGGATCGGTCCGCGCGATGGCATGCGGCAGGCTGCGCACCAGCATGGCCGACGGCCCGAAGCGTTCCAGCGCGAGCCCGTGCTCGGCAAGTTTCGGTGCGGCTTCCTCGAGCCTGTCGCAGCTCGTCTCGTCCAGTTCGACGACTTCGGGGATGAGCAGTGCCTGGCTTCTTGCCACCGCCTCTTCCGCCCCGGCAGCGCGCAACCGTTCGAGCACGAGCCGTTCATGCGCCGCATGCTGATCGACAAGCACCAGCCCGTCCTTGGCCTCGGCAACGATATAGGTGTTGGCCACCTGCCCGCGCGCGATACCGAGTGGATAGTCTTCGGTGTCCTGGGCGACCGGCGCCGCCTCCTCGGCGCGGCCATGCGGCTCGGCCATGACGTCCGCCTCCACCGCGCGCCACGCCGTATTCGCTTCCGACACGCGATGCTGCGGGCCGGACCAGTCCCGCCCGTTGAAGATCGAGCGAAGCGCCGGAGCCGGTTCGTCCCCGGCAGGCTCCTGCTGCCAGCGGGCCATGGCGCCCGCATCGGGGGTTTGCGCGCTGCGCTTGTCGCCCGTGGCCAGCGCCTGTCGCAAGCCCGAAACGATAAAGCCGCGCACCCCCTGCGAATCGCGAAACCGCACCTCGGTCTTGGCCGGATGAACGTTGACGTCGACATCCTCGCACGGAAGGTCTAGGAACAGCGCGAGCACCGCATGGCGATCGCGGGCCAGCATATCGGCATAGGCACCGCGGACCGCGCCGGTCAGCAGGCGGTCTTTCACCGGGCGGCCATTGACGAACAGATACTGGTGGTCGGCAACGCCGCGATTATAGGTTGGCAGGCCGGCAATCCCGGTCAGCCGCATCGCGCCGCGTTCCATATCGATGGCGACCCCATTGTCCTTGAGTTCGCGGGCGATCAGTTGCGCCACGCGGTTTGCAAGCCCTTCCCCGCCCTGCAGTCCGAATATCCGCCGATCGCCATGGTCCAGCGTGATTGCGATATCGGGCCGCGCCATGGCGAGCCGAAGGACCACATCCTTGCAGGCGGCATATTCGCTGCGCGGTGTGCGAAGGAATTTGCGCCGGGCCGGGATTTTGCCGAAGAGGTTTTCCACCCTTACCCGCGTACCCGGTGGCAGGGCAGCCGGGCCTTCGGTCACGGTTTCGCCGTGATCGACAACCCGGCGCCAGCCCTGTTCCGCATCATGCGGGCGGCTTTCCAGGGTGAAGCGCGCAACACTGGCAATGCTCGGCAAGGCTTCGCCGCGAAAGCCCAGGGTGGACACCTGTTCAATCGCATCGTCGGCCAGCTTGGATGTGGCGTGACGTTCCAGCGCCAGGGCCATCTGTTCGGGCGACATCCCGCATCCGTCATCGGTCACCTCCAGGCTGTCGAGACCGCCTTCGACCAGCTTCACGGCAATGCGCGAAGCCCCCGCGTCGATCGCGTTTTCGACGAGCTCCTTGAGCGCGGATGAGGGCCGTTCGACCACTTCGCCGGCAGCGATGCGATTGACGAGATTTTCAGGCAGGCGGCGGATTTCTGGCATGGGCAATGAAGTGTAGCGGTGAAGTGTCGCGAATCCGAGATGGCGCGTTCATCTATCCCCCGCAGGAATGACGGAAATTTTTGGCATTCGAAGCATTATATCGCTAAGGCACCGCCACCATTCCCTCCGGAGAGGTGCGAGCGGGCCGCATCCCCTCTCGCCGGATCACGCGACATAACGGAAAATCGAATAACAATGGGCTTCTGGAACAATCTCTTCAAATTCGGCGTGCAGAATATGGCGATCGACCTGGGGACTGCCAATACGCTGGTTTACGTGCAGGATCAGGGCATCGTACTGAACGAGCCGAGCGTGGTCGCGCTCGAGACGATCAACGGCATGAAGCGCGTCAAGGCCGTTGGCGACGATGCCAAGATGATGATGGGCAAAACGCCCGACAGCATCGAGGCCATCCGTCCGCTGCGCGACGGCGTGATCGCCGATCTCGACGTGGCCGAAGAGATGATCAAGCATTTCATCCGCAAGGTGAACGGGCGCAAGAGCCTGATGCGCTACCCCGAAATCACCATCTGCGTCCCCTCCGGCTCGACTAGCGTCGAGCGCCGCGCGATCCGCGATGCCGCTTCGAATGCCGGCGCCAGTCAGGTCTATCTCATCCTCGAACCCATGGCCGCCGCGATCGGCGCCGACATGCCGGTGACCGAACCGGTCGGTTCGATGGTCGTGGATATCGGCGGAGGCACCACCGAAGTCGCCGTTCTGTCACTGCGTGGCCTGGCCTACACCACTTCGGTCCGCACCGGCGGCGACAAGATGGACGAGGCGATCGTGTCCTATGTCCGGCGACACCATAATCTGCTGATCGGTGAAAGCACTGCCGAACGCATCAAGAAGGATTTCGGTGTCGCCCGCCCGCCCGAAGACGGCGTTGGCGAAAGCATCACCATCAAGGGCCGTGACCTTGTGAACGGCGTGCCCAAGGAAATCACCATCAACCAGGGCCATATCGCCGAAGCGCTGTCCGAACCGATTGGCGCCATTGTCGAAGGCGTACGGATAGCACTGGAAAACACCGCTCCCGAACTGGCGGCGGACATCGTCGATCAGGGAATCGTGCTCACCGGCGGCGGTGCGTTGATCGGCGGGCTGGACGAATATCTGCGCGAAGAAACCGGCCTGCCGGTGACTATCGCCGAGGATCCGCTTTCCTGCGTGGCGCTCGGCACGGGGCGCGCGATGGAGGACCCGATCTATCGCGGCGTCCTGATGACGGCTTGAGAAAGGCATAGGGGATGGCGCCGACAGGCTCACGGCGCTCGGGATATTCTCGAAGGGCGCAATACAACCTCTTCACCGGTTACGTTATTGCAGGCGTGGGTGCGCTGATCGGCGCCACGCTGCTGGTATTGTCTTTCTTTCAGCCGCATCTCTTCGGCGGGCTGCGCGGTGCGGCGCAGGATGGAGTATCCCCGGCGACGGAAACCGCCGCGACCGTGCGCACCGGCTCAAAAGGGTTCTGGGACACGGTCAGCGGGTATTATCGGGCCGGCTCGAAGAACGCCGAACTCAAGCGCGAGATGGAGATCGCCCGCATTCGCCTGGCCGAAGCGGAGGCGGTGAAGCAGGAAAATGCCCGCCTCAAGGGCCTGCTCGATCTTCAGGATGACGAGCGAAAGCCTGTGGCGGTTGCCCGGCTCGTTGGATCTTCGGCTTCCAGCAGCCGACGGTTCGCATACCTTGGTGCAGGCCTGAACGATGGTGTGACGATCGGAATGCCCGTGCGTTCGCCGCGCGGCGTGGTTGGCCGCATTCTCGAAGCCGGTGGCGACAGTTCACGCGTTCTGCTGCTCACCGACAGCGAAAGCGTACTTCCGGTGCGGCGTGCAAAGGACGAAGTCGTGGCGTTTGCCGAAGGGCGCGGTGACGGCCTCCTGCGTATCAGGCTGATCAATCTCGGCATCAATCCGCTTGAGCCTGGAGACGTCTTCGTCACCAGTGGCGCGGGCGGATATTATCCACCCGGCATTGCAGTCGCCATACTGACCGAAACCACCGATGATGGAGGGCTCGCCCGCATTGTCAGCGATCCGGCGGCAACCGACTATGTGAGCGTGGAGCCAATTTTCGAGCCGGAAGCGGCACTGGGCGCCACCACCCCGGTCGAGCGCGAGCTGTCCGAGTGATGGAGCGCAATGACCCGCGTTCGCGCAGCGATGCGTATGGTAGCCGGATAAACCGCTCGCACTCTCCCATCATTGCCAATGCCGTCCCGTGGATCTCGATCGTCATCGGGTCGATACTGCCGATCTTCGCCATCGCCGCGGCTCTTCCGATGGTGCCGCCGCTGGGGCTTCTCATGTTGCTTGCATGGCGGCTGGTGCGTCCCGGTCTGCTGCCCGTATGGGCCGGAATGCCGCTTGGTCTGGTAGACGATCTGTATAGCGGTCAACCGTTCGGTTTCGCCATTTTCACCTGGTCTCTGATCATGATCGCTATCGAACTGATCGAAAGCCGCATGCCATGGCGGGCCTTCTGGCAGGACTGGTTCAGTGCCAGTATATTGATATTGGCCTATCTGCTGGCAGGTTGGTTGCTTTCGGGTGGCCAGCCCAATGTTCATTCCCTCATCGCTCTTGTGCCCCAACTCGTGTTTACCACCCTTCTCTTCCCGATAGCAGCTCGTATCGTCGCCACGCTCGACCGCTTCCGCCTCCATCGCTGGAAGGCTGTCTGATGCGTCTGCGCAAGCGGAGTCGGCCGCGCGAAGTCGTTAC
The DNA here is from genome assembly GCF_021864455.1 of Erythrobacter sp. SN021. NCBI lineage: Bacteria > Pseudomonadati > Pseudomonadota > Alphaproteobacteria > Sphingomonadales > Erythrobacteraceae > Erythrobacter > Erythrobacter sp. SN021. The sequence continues at coordinate 189,352 of NZ_JAKKUW010000001.1, read as the reverse complement.
CCACTCGACGCTCGACAATGCCTTCGACCGTCGGACCTTCGTCATCGGAACCGCGATGGGCGGTCTCGGCGTGCTGCTGGCGGCGCGCATGGGTTACATTGCAATCGCCGAGAACGAGAGATACGAACTGGAAAGCGAGAGCAACCGGGTCAACCTGTCGCTGATACCCCCGCGTCGTGGGTGGATTCTCGACCGGAACGGTGCGCCGCTCGCGTCGAACCGCGCGGATTTTCGCGTCGACATAATCCCGGAACGCACACCCGATTCCGACGCGACGATCACCGCGCTCGCCAACCTCCTCAATCTCGACGAGAACCAGGCTGCCGACATTCGCAAGCGCGTCGATGATGGCCCCGGCTACCAGCCAGTGGAAATCGCCTCGGGCATCAGCTACGATCAGTTCGCCGCCGTCAGCGTGCGCCTGCCCGATCTGCCGGGCGTCGTGCCGCAGCGCGGATTCTCGCGTTTTTATTCGACCGGTCCCAGCGTAGGGCACCTGATCGGCTATGTCGGAACGGCCAATGCCGAGGAATATGCCGAGCAGGACCGCAACCCGCTGCTCGTCACGCCCGGCTACAAGATCGGCAAGGATGCGCTCGAGAAGCAGTTCGAGCAGGATTTGCGCGGTATCCCCGGGGCACGGCGGGTGGAGGTCACCGCATCGGGCCGGATCGTGCGCGAACTCGAAACGCGGGAAGACATTCAGGGCGATCCGGTTCGCCTGACGATCGACGGGCCATTGCAGGATTACGCCGCGCGCCGCATCGGTCTGGAAAGCGGATCGGTTGTGGTAATGGACTGCGAGAGCGGCGACCTTCTGTGCATGGCATCCATGCCAAGCTTCGATCCCAACAGTTTTTCGCAAGGCATCGGCCGGGTCGAATATGCCATGCTGCGCGATGACGAGCGTGTGCCGCTACGCAACAAGGTGCTCAAGGGGCTGTATCCGCCGGGATCGACCGTCAAGCCGATGCACTGCATGGCTTTTCTCGACGCTGGGGTGAAGCCCGAAGAAACGATCATGTGCAATGGCGGACGCCGGATCGGCAACCGTTTCTTCAACTGCTGGAGCAATCACGGCCGGGTCGACATGGCCAAGGCCATCTATCAAAGCTGCGACAGTTATTTCTATCACTTCGCCCAGCAGGTGGGCTTCGCAAAGGTCGCCGAATGGGCGCACAAGATGGGGCTCGGCGAAGAATTCCCGCTTCCGGTGCAGAGCCAGTTCTTCGGCACGGTTCCCTCGCCCGAATGGAAGCAGCGCCGCCACGGTAGCGCGTGGCAACCCTACGATACGGTGAACTCGTCGATCGGCCAGGGCTATTACCTCACCAACCCCCTGCAGCTTGCAGTCATGAGCGCGCGCATGGCGACCGGCTTCAAGGTTATGCCGCGCCTGCGTATGTCGGACCAACAGCCGCGCTTCGAACATTTCGATTTCAGTCCGGAAGAGATCGGCTATGTCCGCCAGGCAATGAGCGATACGGTCAACGGCCCGGGCACCGCCGGGCGGGCTCGCCTGCCTTTCGAACACATCAAAATGGCCGGTAAGACGGGCACCGCGCAGGTTGTCTCGCTCAGCGTCTCGGACGGGCGCAGTGGTCCATGGAAGTATCGCGACCACGGTCTGTTCGTGTTTTTCGCGCCGTTCGACAAACCGAAATATGCCGGCGCGGTGGTGATCGAACATGGGGGCGGTTCGGGCGCGGCCTATCCGATCGCGCGCGATGTGATGACCTTCATGTTCGACCCGGCCAAAGGCATGCAGGCCCTGCGCGCGCTCGAGGAACAATGGGGCGGCAATGCGCAGCAGCGGCTGAATTCGAAATACCGTGCCTATGCCGCGGCGCAGGGCGAATCGGTCCCGCCGGTTCCGGCGCGCGACGAGGATATTTTCGACCAGGTCGAGGCGGAAGCCCGACTTGCGGCGCGCCAGCCCGAAGGACTGGCTGAAGAATCCAATCCCTCGCGCGTCGACGATCGCACGCCCGAAGAGATCTCGCGCTCGTCCGCCGCCGCCAATGCGGAGGCGGAACAATGAGCGGCATCGTCCCCGCGCCGATCGCGCGGCAGCCATGGCAGATGCTTTTCCCCCTTTTCGTGCTGATCGCTTTCGGCGCGCTGGTTCTGTTTTCGGCCGCCGCAGGGAGCTGGGAACCCTACGCATCGTCGCATGTGATCCGGTTCGGCGTCTTTCTGGTCATGGCCTTTGTGCTCAGCCGGTTTTCCCGCGATCTGGCCATGTTCTTCGCCTTCCCGATCTATGTGATCGTGCTCCTGATGCTGGGCGCCGTGGAGGTGATCGGCTTCGTGGGAGGCGGCAGCCAGCGGTGGCTCAATCTCGGCTTCATGCAATTGCAGCCGTCCGAGGTGATGAAACCCGCCATCGTGCTGATGCTGGCGCGATTTTACGCGACGCTTCCGGTCGGGATGGTGCCGACCTGGCGGGCTTTAATCCCGGCGGGCGCCTTGATCCTGACACCGGTGGCCCTGGTCCTTCTCCAGCCCGACCTCGGGACATCCCTGGCGATAACCTTCGGCGGCGCCATGGTGATGTTCGCGGCCGGGCTGCCGTTGCGTTGGTTTCTTGGCGCGGGCCTGGCGGCCGCCCTCCTCGCCCCCCTCGCCTTCTTCTTCGGACTGCAACCCTATCAGCAGAAGCGAGTCTTCACCTTTCTCGATCCCGAAAGCGATCCGCTCGGCGATGGCTATCACATCACTCAATCGAAGATCGCGATCGGTTCTGGCGGCTTTTCCGGCAAGGGCTTCAACGAAGGATCGCAGAGCCATCTCAATTACCTTCCCGAACCTCACACCGATTTCATCTTCGCAACCATGGCCGAAGAATGGGGCTTCCTGGGCGGCCTTGTCGTATTGGGCGCCTTTGCCATGATCCTTGGCTGGGGACTGTCGGTGGCCCGCGCCAGCACCGAGCGCTTTGACAAGCTGTTGGCTTTTGGAATGACCGCCTCGATCTTCTTTTACGTCGCGATCAATCTGATGATGGTCATGGGCCTTGCCCCCGTCGTAGGCATTCCCCTGCCCTTCATGAGCCACGGAGGCAGTTCTATGCTAACCAACATGGTGTGCATCGGATCCTTGATGATGGTGAATCGCTGGAACCGGACTGCGCCCCGCACGGGGCTGTTGCGATAGGCTTCAAGCGAAACCGATTTTGCCGCCTTCCGGGGCCGCTGCCTACAGGTCTTCGCTTTTCTGGCGACATCTTGCGGCCGATGGCACCATCATCCGCGACTCCGCGGCGCGGCTTCGCCGACAGGCAAATGTCACCCGCTTGAGGGACTCGATTCTCATTCCCATCCGGCTACCTGCCCGGCGAAACAGCAAGCGGAAACCGGGGGGAGGTTCCGCGAAGTAGGGACGCACTCACTTATGACCCCCGAGAAGCCCCGGCGGCGGGCCGACGACGAACTCGACTCCAATCGCAGCGATGTGGCCGACACGATCGGCCACGAGGCCCGCAACAGGGTTCTGCTGGAAATTTGGTATGCCAACCAACAAGGTACGCCGATAACGATCTGGGATCTCCCGCAGCCAACCGGCCTGCCTTTGCGCGCCGCTTTTGCCGCCGCGCGCAAGCTCGAATCCGACGGCCTCGTTACCATTGGGGACAATCCATCCGACCCTTTCGGCGCAACGCTGAGGGTGCGGAAAGCCGCCGTGCCGCATCTGCGCAAGTTGCATCCGACCCGATCGGTCATTTAGGGCTTTTCATCTCGAAAGAGCCCGCTATATGAGCGCCTCCCGAGTCGGGAACGCCTCTTTCCACGAGGCCGCGGCACGCCGCAGTGTGGACGCATAGCTCAGTTGGTAGAGCAGCTGACTCTTAATCAGCGGGTCCTAGGTTCGAGCCCTAGTGCGTCCACCATTTTTCTTCAGCCGATCAATTCAGGCGAGTCCCGACAGGGGGCTATCGCGCGCAAATCACATGCAATGTGACGATCGTCGTTGGCAATCACATTGTGATGTGATAGCCAACGACGTATGGATACGATCGAAAAAGTTCGCACGCTTGTCTCGCAAGGGCTGATGACCCGCGCCGGCCTTGCCCGTGCAGCGGGCCTTCATGCCAATACGCTGCGCGAGTGCAGCGAGGAAAGTTGGAATCCCACCGCCGAAACCCTCGCCAAGCTCGAAGCCTTTCTCGAAGCCAATGACGACACGCCGGTCATTGTGAGCGCCGAGGAAATCATCGACGAGGCGCGCAACGGCCGGATGTATATCCTCGTCGATGACGAGGACCGCGAAAACGAAGGCGACCTTATCATTCCCGCCCAGATGGCGACGCCCAGCGCAATCAATTTCATGGCGACACATGGCCGCGGCCTGATCTGCCTCTCGCTCGATCGCAAACGTGTCGAGGCGCTCGGCCTCGAGCCGATGAGCCGCGACAACCGCGAAAGCATGCAGACCGCCTTCACCACTTCGATCGAGGCGAAAGAAGGCGTCACCACGGGGATCAGCGCGGCCGACCGCGCACGCACCGTTTGCGTGGCGATCGATGCGACCAAGGGGCCGGACGATATCGTGACGCCCGGCCATGTCTTCCCGCTCGCCGCGCGGGATGGCGGTGTGCTGGTCCGTGCGGGCCACACCGAGGCAGCCGTCGATATTTCGCGCCTAGCGGGCCTCAACCCCTCGGGTGTCATTTGCGAGATCATGAATGAGGACGGCACCATGGCGCGCCTCGACGATCTGATCGCCTTCGCGCGCAAGCACGATATGAAGATCGGCACGATCCGCGATCTTATCGAATATCGCATGCGCCACGATCATCTGGTCGAACGCGTCGGCGAAGACAGTTTCGAATCCGATTATGGCGGCGAATGGCGCCTGCTGACCTATCGTAACACAGTGGACGGCAGCGAAAGCTACGTCCTGCAGAAGGGCCATGTCGTGGAGGGTCAACCCACGCTCGCCCGCGTGCATCCGATTTCGATCTTCGAAGACGTGCTCGGCAGGCCGGGACCGCGCAAGCGCACGCTTCAGCGCTCCATGCATGCGGTCGGCGAACACGGAGCCGGTGTGATCGTGCTGATTACCGGACGACCGGCGTCTAACCGGGGCTATAGCGAGAGCGATGCGCAGCGAAACGTCGGCATCGGTTCGCAGATCCTTGCCGATCTCGGTATCGAGGACATGATCCTGCTCAGCAATTCGCAACCCAATGTCGTGGCGATCGAAGGCTATGGCCTCAACATCGTCGATCATAAACCTATCCCGGAGTGACACGCATGGCCCGTTTCCTGATCGTCGAAGCCCGTTTCTACGACCATCTCAACGATATGCTCGTCGCGGGTGCCCGCGCCGCTCTCGAGGCAGAGGGGCACGAGGTCGAAGCGCTGACCGTGCCCGGCGCGCTGGAAGTGCCCGGAGCGATCGCCCTGGCCTCGGAAAGCGGCCGGTACGATGGCTATGTCGGCATCGGTGTGGTCATCCGCGGGGAAACCTATCACTTCGAAATCGTCGCAGGCGAAAGCGCCCGCGGGATCATGGCGCTGACCATGGACGGCATGGCGATCGGCAATGGCATCCTGACGGTCGAGAACGAGGAGCAGGCGCTGGTTCGCGCCGATCCGGCCCAGAAGGACAAGGGTGGCGAAGCGGCCAAGGCGGCCATGGCCCTGCTCGATCTGCAGGCGCGCTTCGCCGCCTGACGCCATGGCCGAAATCACGGTGCACGTGATGATCAATCCATAGAGGGGGAGCACGGTCGTCAAGCCGGACGGGCCATGCTCGCCAGCACCGTGTCGCGAGGCTGGATCGCCCTTTGTCGGCCCTGCCCGAAAACCACCCCTTTCTTCTCATCGGTCTTCTATGAAGCGGTTCCCGGAACGCTAGCTGGCGCCGCGCGTCGTCACAATCATGCTGGGAGAAACGTCATGAACGGCCCTTTCGAATGGGCCGCATCGATCGGGGCGGTCATTGCCGCCTCTATGATCGCCTTCGATCTGGGGCGCCGCGCAACCGCCTGGGGCTTTGTCCTGTTCTGCGTCGTCTCGGCGCTGTGGATCTATATCGGCCTGACGGAAGACGCGCTGCCGCTGGCAGCAATGAACGGCGTGCTGCTGCTGATCAACGCCTGGGGCGTTTGGCAATATTGGTTCCACCCGAAGAACCGAAGCTGACCTTCCGCTAGAGCGGACGTCTCAGACCCTCAGTCCTGGTGGACCGAGGTCCCCGCTTGCACGGGGACCCCCGCTTCAGCCCCCGATACGCCCGAAACAGTGCCGCCGGGCATAATGCGCGCTATCGCCCAGCTCTTCCTCGATACGGATGAGCTGGTTGTACTTGGCGAGCCGGTCCGACCGGGCCAGCGAGCCGGTCTTGATCTGCCCGCAATTGGTGGCGACTGCCAGATCCGCGATCGTCGCATCTTCGGTTTCGCCCGACCGATGCGACATCACGGCGGTGTAGCCCGCGCGATTGGCGATGCTGACCGCGTCGAGCGTTTCCGACAGGGTGCCGATCTGGTTGACCTTAACAAGCAGCGAATTGGCAAGCCCCTGGTCGATCCCTTCGCGCAGGCGCTGAGGGTTGGTCACGAACAAGTCGTCGCCGACCAGCTGGACGGTATTGCCGATCCGGTCGGTCAGCGCCTTCCAGCCTTCGAAATCGTCTTCGGCCATGCCGTCCTCGATCGAGCGAATCGGATAGTCGCGGCACAGCTTATCGAGGTATTCGGCCATCTCATGACCGGTGAGCGATAGGTTCTCGCCCGAGATCTCGTATTTGCCGTTCTTGAAGAACTCGGTCGAGGCGCAGTCGAGAGCAAGCGCGATGTCCTCGCCCGGCTTGAAGCCCGCCTGCTCGATCGAGGCCATGATGAAATCGAGCGCGTCGCGCGTGCTGGCAAGGTCGGGGGCAAAGCCGCCCTCGTCACCGACCGAAGTAGCCAGGCCCTTGTCATGCAGCTTCTTCTTGAGCGTGTGGAACACCTCAGCGCCCCAGCGCACCGCTTCGGCGAGACTGTCCGCGCCAACCGGCATGACCATGAATTCCTGAATGTCGATCGGGTTGTCGGCATGTTCGCCCCCATTGATGATATTCATCATCGGAACGGGAAGCACATGGGCCGAAACGCCGCCGACGTAGCTGTAAAGCGGCAGGCCGCGCGCATTGGCCGCCGCCTTGGCCACTGCCATGCTGGTGCCGAGAATGGCGTTCGCACCGATGCGGCCCTTGTTGGGCGTTCCGTCGAGTGCGATCATCGAAAGATCGATGTCGCGCTGGTCTTCGGCATCGAAAGCGCCCACCAGCATATCGCGAATTTCGGCGTTGACCGCCTCGACAGCCTTGATCACGCCTTTGCCGAGATAGCGACCCTTGTCCCCGTCGCGCAGCTCCACGGCCTCATGCGCACCGGTGGATGCGCCGCTGGGCACCGCCGCGCGACCGAAGCTGCCATCGTCGAGAAGCACATCGACCTCGACCGTGGGATTACCCCGTGAATCAAGGATTTCGCGGGCGTGGATGTCTATGATCGCGGTCATGGGTGCTGGCGCTCCGGGGTAAAGGTGTTGTAATCGTCTAAAACACCCCCAGATGGGGAGTTGGCAGCGCTCTATTCGCCGGAACATTGGCGCGCAAGTTGCGTTGCAACATCGAAGGCCATTTCGCCGGACGAATACGAATTAAGGGCAAGGACGACCATCATGGCAGAAACCACCGCAGGCGATGCGCCCAAGAAGCGCAATACTCCTGCCACCAAGAAGACCGCAGCCTCGAAATCCACGAGCGCCAAGACGCCGCGCAAGACCGTGGCGAAGAAGGGCGTAGCGAAGGAGATGACCCCCGTGACCGATACAGCACCCCAAGCCCCCACCACCGACAACCGCGCCGAAGCGAAATCCCGCTTCAACGCGGCTCTCGAAGAGGCAAAGGCAGGTGCAGCCGCGCTCAAGGCGGAAGGCCGCGACCGCGCCACCGCCTACCGCGATCAAGCCAAGCACAAGGGCGACGACCTCGCCGCCGAAGCCAAAGCCTATGGCGAAGAAGCGAAGGTGAAGGGCCGTGAACTTGCGACCGAAGGCAAGGTCAAGGCCGGTGAAGGCCTGCGCTCGCTCAGCAAGCTCGTCAACGAGAACGCTCATCAGGTCGACGAAAAACTGGGCGCGAAATACGGTGACTATGCTCGCAGCGCTTCGAAGTCGCTGGATGGCTATGCTGCCAAGCTCGACGAAAAAAGCGTCGACGATCTCGTGGAGGACGGCCGTGAGTTCGTCCGCAAGAGCCCCGGCAAGGCACTCGGGATCGCAGCGATTGTCGGTTTCATGCTTTCGCGTCTATTCCGCGGCTCGCGTTGAGCGAGCGATGACGGGGGTTTGAATGCGAGATGATAACGACGAGCGGGTCGATGAGTATTCCGGCCCGCTCGATTTGCCCGACGAGCACGAATCCCCCAATGAGGAGGATGAAGGCGGTCGGCAGTTTTCCTTGACCGACGATGTTCTCGCGCTGCTTGAGGATGGCAAGACATATGCCGAAGCGGAACTGCGTTTCCAGAAAAGCCGCGCGGGTTATATCGGGAACCGGTTCAAGGGCGCCCTCGCCTTCGGGCTCGGCGCTTTCGGCGTTTTTCACCTCGCCCTGATTGCGACCACGGTTGGGCTCGTCATCGCGCTCGCGCCCATCGTCGGACCTTGGGGCGCGACTGCCATCGTAACGCTCGCGCTGATTGCGGGCGGGGTATTTCTCTTGCGACTGCTGAAAGGGCGCCTCGACGATATCCGGGACGCATTCGAAGAGGAGGACGCCGAATGAGCGATCGGCGGATCCGAATGCTGGAAGACAAGTATATGCGCGATTCCGCTCGCGCATTGGTCGAAGCCGATATCGAGCACCTCAAATCCGACTTAGCCCATAAAGGGTTGGGAGAACGCGCCATTGAGCGCGTGAGAGAAGGTGCCACCGATCTCTACGAAGAAGCGGCCGATATGGCCGGGGACAACAAAGGTGCTCTGGCAGCTCTGATTGCGGCGATAGTTGTCTGGTTTGCACGAAATCCAATCATGGAACTGTTTGGGCGGGACCCCGATGAAGGGGATGACGCCGCGACCGAAAATCCGGAACGTTAGCGCCTTACGAACCGTTGTTTCGACGAACACGCATTGCGGAGAAATATCATGGCAGACACGGCCGAAAACAATGTCACCCCTATCAGCGCCGACAGGAAATTGAGCGATGAGCAGAAGCGCGAACAATTGCGCGCCCGCATCGAGGCCGGGGAGAAGCGCAATGAAGAACGCAGCCTGACCGATCAGGCGAAAGACGTTGCCGACAGCGCGATCGAATTCACCAAGAAACACCCCTTCGCTGTCGTCGGTGGCGTACTTGTCGCCGGGCTTGCGATTGGCGCCATGACACGCCCGGGCCGCAGGCTCGGGCGACGCGGGAGTATTTGGGCCGGTCTCGCCGCAGATGCAGCCCTCGCCTACGGCGCGCGAATGATCGATGGCGTCGTCGATGGCGCTCAATATGCGGGCGACCGGATGGAAGATCTCGGTGACAGCGCTTCGACGGCAGCGCGCGGCCTGCGCCGCGATACGGCCTATAAACTCGATGTCGCTGGCGATGCTTTGCGCAGCTCGGGCCGGAAAGCAAGCCGCAAGGGCAGCCGTGCCTATCGCGCGCTGCGTACTCGTATCACCCATTGATGATAGTCATTTAGTAGCATGCCGTAGCGGCGCGACGGGGTTGCCTGTCGCGCCGCTTTCGCTATGGCGCGCAACGATTCATTCCTCCCTAGAGAAAGACGATCCGATGGAAGAAACCGAGAGCAAGCAAACGCTCTATCTGGTCATGGGTGGCCGCGTCGCAGACCCGCGCAGCGTCACTTTCGCCGATCCCGAAAGCCTTCATGTCGCAGGCGTGTTCAGCAGCTACGATGCTGCCGTCGATTCCTGGCGCTCGAATGCCCAGCGCACGGTCGACGATGCCGAGATGAAATATGTCATCGTTCATCTGCACAAGCTGCTCGACCCGGGGGCCTGAACTGTCCCATGGCCTATTCCATAAGGCCATATCGGGACAATGACGCCGAGGCGCTGGCCGAGGTGATCGCCGCAGCGATTGCCGCCATTGGCCCGCACGCATACTCACTTGAGCAGGTCGCTGCCTGGAGCGCGCGACATCCCGGTGCCAGACGGTACCGGGAGCGTGTAGCGGAAGGTCATGCGATCTTCGTCGCCACAGATGCGGACGACAGCCCGGTCGCTTATGCCTTGATCGAGCACGACGGTCATCTCGACCATCTCTACAACCGCCCCGACCACACGCGGCACGGTCTGGCGACGCAGTTGCTCGCGCGTGCGGAAATCTATACGCAGGCACACGGCGTGGAGCGGATCTATACCGAGGCGAGCGATCTCGCTCGCCCCGCTTTCGAGCGGGCAGGCTATGTCGTGACGAACAAACGCGAATTCACCATCGCCCACGAGCGTCGGGATGTCCCGATCCACAACTGGGCGATGGAAAAGCGGCTCAGATGAACTCGATCTTGTCGATCAGGTAGAATTTGTCCCCAGACGGAACGGTCACTTCCACCTCTTCCTCGAGCTGTTTGCCGATCAACGCCCGTCCAAGGGGCGAATTGTAACTGATACGTCCCTTTGCGGCATCGGCTTCGGTCTGGCCGACAATCTGGTATGTCACCGGCTTATCGTTTTCATCGAGCAGGGTAACGGTCGCGCCGAAGATTACCTTGTCCCCCGAAAGTGTCGTGGGGTCGATGATCTGCGCGCGGCTGATCTTGTCCTCCAGCTCGCCGATCATCGCCTCCACCTGGCCCTGACGTTCCTTGGCAGCGTGGTATTCGGCGTTTTCGGACAGATCGCCATGCGCGCGCGCTTCCTCGATCGCATCGACGATCTTAGGACGCTCGGCACGCAAGACTTTCAGGTCCGCCGTGAGCTTCTCATAGCCCTCGGCCAGCATCGGCACTTTTTCCATCGGACCCCTTTGTCCTTCCTGTTCGGCGCCTCCCGGGACAATTCGGACCCGGCCCGCCGGATTGCGGTGCCCGATCGATACGAATGTCAGGAGGGATAAGCGCGTGTTCTTCGTCAGCTATAATAGTCTTGCAACGAACGCACTTCAAGCTGATCGGGTGAAACCTCGGCTACAGCCTGCGCAACCGCGAGCGATGCCGCAGCCGTGGTGTAATAGGGCAACTTCTTTTCAAGCGCCGCTTCGCGGATGGATTTGCTGTCCAGCAGCGACTGCCAGCCCTCGGTGGTGTTGAAGATCAACTGCACCTCGCCATCGATAATCGCATCGACGATGTGCGGGCGCCCTTCGGCGACCTTATTGACCGGTTCGACCGCAAGGCCCTGCTCCGCCAGATAGCTCTGCGTGCCCCCGGTGGCGATGACCCGGAAACCCTTGTCGAGCAGTGTCCGAACCGCGGGCACGATCAGCGGCTTGTCGGTATCTTTCACCGAAACGAACAGCGTGCCGGATTGAGGCGGGTTCATTCCCGCACCGAGCTGCGACTTGAGAAACGCCGCTGCGAAATCGCGATCTATACCCATGACCTCGCCGGTCGATTTCATCTCCGGCGACAGGATAGGATCGGCGCCCGGGAAGCGCGCAAAGGGGAAGACAGCCTCTTTCACCGCCATGTGGCCCGGAGTGAGATCGAAGGGTTCGAACGTATGCAGCGCCTCGCCCGCCATGACGCGCGCCGCGACCTTCGCGATGGGCTGGCCGATGGCCTTGGCGACGAAGGGCACCGTGCGGCTGGCGCGCGGGTTCACCTCGATCAGATAGACCTCGCCTTCTTTCACCGCGAACTGCACGTTCATCAGGCCGCGGACCTCCAGCGCCTTGGCCAATTCGGCCGCCTGGCGGGACATTTCGTCGACGATGTCCTGCGGCAGGCTGTAGGGCGGCAGGGTACAGGCGCTGTCGCCCGAATGGACCCCGGCTTCCTCGATATGCTGCATCACCCCCGCGATACGGACGTCATTGCCGTCGGATACCACATCGACATCGCATTCGATCGCATCGCGCAGATACTGATCGACCAGCACCGGGCTGTCGCCCGAGACGTTGACGGCGGTGTTAATGTAATCGTCGAGCTGCGCTTCGCTGTCGACGATTTCCATCGCCCGTCCGCCGAGCACGTAGCTCGGGCGCAGCAACACCGGATAGCCGATGCGCGCGGCCACGGCCACGGCCTCGTCGCGGCTCTTGGCGATGCCGTTCATCGGCTGCTTGAGCTTCAACTTATTGACCAGCTTGGCAAAGCGTTCGCGGTCTTCGGCCAAATCGATCGCATCGGGGCTGGTGCCGAGGATGGGGATGCCCTCACGCTCGAGCGCGGCGGCGAGCTTGAGCGGGGTCTGCCCGCCGAACTGGACGATGACGCCCACCACTTCGCCCCGGGACATTTCGACGCGCATGATTTCGAGCACGTCTTCTTCGGTCAGCGGCTCGAAATAGAGGCGGTCGGAAGTGTCGTAATCGGTCGAAACCGTTTCCGGGTTGCAGTTGACCATGATCGTCTCGAACCCAGCCTCGGCCAGCGCGAAACAGGCGTGGACGCAGCAATAGTCGAACTCGATCCCCTGCCCGATACGGTTCGGGCCACCGCCGAGGATAACGATCTTCTTGCGGTCGGACGGATCGGCCTCGTCCTCTGGCTCACCGAAACTCGGCGCTTCGTAGGTCGAATACATATAGGGCGTGATCGCCTCGAACTCGGCGGCGCAGCTATCGATACGCTTGTAGACCGGGTAGACGCCGAGCTTGCGGCGCAGATCGCGTACTTCCTGCTCACTGGTCGCGCCCGCCATGGCACGCAATGCGTCGTGCAGCAGGCCCGAGCGCTTGGCCTGCGTCTCGCCGAGGCCTCCCGCCACGCCGACCGATCGCACGGCCAGCGTCGCCAAGCGCTTGTCCGAAAAGCCCATGGCCTTAAGCCGGCGCATTTCTGCGGCATCGCCCGGCAGGCCATTGTGACCGATCATCTTCTCTTCATAGATGATCGCCTCGATCTGGCGCAGGAACCACGGATCGAACCCGGTGATGCGCGCCACTTCCTCCACCGTGAAATCCTCGCGGAAGGCTTGCGCGATCTTGAGAATACGGTCGGGCGTGCGCTTGCTGAGCGAGGCAGTGATGACCTCGCGGCTGACACCCTCGAACTCGGTGATGCGGTTGAAGCCGTCGAGCCCGGTTTCGAGACCGCGCAGCGCCTTTTGCATCGATTCCGCAAAGCAGCGACCGATGGCCATGACTTCGCCGACCGATTTCATCGCGGTCGACAGCTCGTTCTTCGATCCCTTGAACTTCTCGAAGGCGAAGCGCGGGATCTTGGTGACGACATAATCGATGGTCGGTTCGAACGACGCCGGGGTTGCGCCGGTAATCTCGTTCTGGATCTCGTCGAGCGTGTAGCCCACCGCCAGCTTCGCCGCGACGCGCGCGATGGGGAAGCCGGTGGCCTTGGAAGCCAGCGCCGAGCTGCGCGATACGCGCGGATTCATCTCGATCACGATCAGGCGGCCATCCTTCGGATTGACTGCGAACTGTACGTTCGAACCACCTGTTTCCACGCCGATTTCGCGCAGCACATTGATGCTGGCGGTGCGCATGATCTGGTATTCCTTGTCGGTCAGCGTCAGCGCTGGCGCGACGGTGATGGAATCGCCCGTATGCACACCCATCGGATCGACGTTCTCGATCGAGCAGATGATGATGCAATTGTCCTTCCGGTCGCGCACCACCTCCATCTCGTATTCCTTCCAGCCGAGGAGCGACTCCTCGATCAGGACTTCGGTGGTGGGCGATGCGTCGAGACCTTCGCGGACGATCTTGTCGAACTCGGCCTTGTTGTAAGCGATGCCGCCGCCCGTGCCGCCAAGCGTGAAGCTGGGGCGGATGATGGCGGGCAGACCGGTGCGCTCGAGCACGGCAAAGGCCTCGTCGACCGTGTTCGCCACGCCGCTGCGCGCGCTTTCGAGGCCGATCTTGTCCATCGCCTCGCGGAAGCGCTGGCGGTTTTCGGCCTTGTCGATGGCATCGGCATTGGCGCCGATCATTTGGACGCCGAATTTCTCCAGCACACCCTGATTGGCAAGGTCGAGCGCGCAGTTGAGCGCCGTCTGCCCGCCCATCGTCGGAAGCACCGCGTCGGGCCGCTCCTTCTCGATGATCTTGGCGACGATCTCGGGCGTGATCGGCTCGACATAGGTGGCGTCGGCCATTTCCGGATCGGTCATGATCGTGGCGGGGTTGGAATTGACCAGGATGACCCGGTAGCCCTCCTCCTTCAGCGCCTTGATCGCCTGCGTGCCGGAATAGTCGAACTCGCAGGCCTGGCCGATGATGATCGGCCCGGCGCCGATGACGAGGATGGAGGAAATGTCTGTACGTTTGGGCATCTAGCTCGACTTCGCTACTGAAAGCCCCTTCCCTTGAGGGAAGGGGTTGGGGATGGGTATGCCACGATGGCTGAAAAGCGACTGACTGACGTTGCGCGCAAGCTGCGGCGCGACATGACGGATGCGGAGCGGCGGCTCTGGTCGCACCTGCGAGCCAGGCCGCTCGGAGCGAAATTCACACGGCAATTCCCGATCGGCAACCACATCGTCGATTTCGCCTGCCGTAGCCTCAGGCTCGCGATCGAATGCGACGGTGGACAGCATTCTGCCGAGTCCGACGCCCCGAGAAGCGCCGCCATCGAAGCCCACGGCTACCGCGTCATCCGCTTCTGGAACCACGATATCCTCGAAAATACCGACGGCATGCTGGAAGCGATCATGAAAGAAATCGAAATCGCCCGAAACCAGCACTGAAGAGCCCATTCCTAACTGGCAATCCCCCTCCCTCGAGGGAGGGGCTAGGGGTGGGTGTACGACGCCCGAAATGTAGCTCAGCCCCATCACTGCCGGACCCCCATCCCCAACCCTTCCCCAAGGGGAAGGGAGATGACGAGGATCGAGGAGATGTCGGTGCATTTGGGCATTAGATAACCTTAAAACCGAGTTTGACTGCATTATCGACATCTCGGGCGCGGACTTCGATGCAGTGAAGGCCTCGCATGTTTTTCGCTGAGATCTCGATCTCGTATGTTATTCCATGCAGGTCGCCGAGCTTCATATCGAACTCCGAAAGGCCGCATTCACGAAGCACTTCACCGACTTCGAACGCGATATTGCTTGTTTCGTCCAACTCGCCTTCAGGCTCGATGATGTCCGGCGCAAAAACTGTTCGGTATGCCTTGGCCTCAATTGGATCGGCATTGAATTGGGACGCGACTCCGACGCTGACCAAGGAAGCGAATGCGCCGAATGCAAAAGCAACCAAATTGCTGCGCCTCACCCCAACATCCCCACGAATTTCTCGAACAGGTAGAAGCTGTCCTGGGGGCCGGGAGACGCCTCGGGGTGGTATTGTACGCCGAAGGCCTTCTTGCCCTTGATGCTGATCCCGCAATTGGTGCCATCGAACAGCGAGATATGGGTCTGCTCCACCTCCGGCGGCAGCGTGTCGACATCGACCGCGAAGCCGTGGTTCATGCTGGTGATCTCGACGAGGCCCTCGCTCGCGCCCCACCCTTCGCCGACGCGCTGGACGGGATGGTTGGCGCCGCGGTGGCCCTGGAACATCTTGGCGGTCTTCGCCCCTGCCGCCAGCCCGAGCATCTGGTGTCCCAAACAGATGCCGAACAGCGGAGTATCGGCGTCGAGCAGTGCCTTGATCACTGGAACGGCGTATTCGCCCGTCGCCGCCGGATCGCCCGGACCGTTCGAAAGGAACACGCCGTCGGGCTTCAGCGCCATGATCTGGTCGAATGAGGTGCGTGCGGGCACCACGGTGACCTTCGCCCCCGCCTTCACGAGGTTGCGGAAGATATTGTCCTTCGCGCCGTAATCGATCGCGACGACATGCGGCTTTTCCGCACTGCCGTTGGTATAGCCGAAGCCGAGTTGCCAGTGGCCGCCGGTCCAGTCTTCTTGGGCCTCGCGCGTCACGCCGGGGACGAGGTCGAGCCCTTCGAGCCCGCTCCATTCGGCGGCCTGCTTTTTCAACGCCTTGAGGTCGAATTCACCCCGCGGACTGTACGCGATCACCGCATTGGGTGCGCCCGACATGCGGATGCGGCGGGTCAGAGCGCGCGTATCGACGCCCGACAGGCCGATCTTGCCGTGATCCTTCATCCATTCGACGAATTCATTCTGCGCGCGGAAGTTCGACTGCGGGGTCACTTCCTGCCGCGTGACGCAGCCGACTGCGCCGAGCCCGCGACTCTCGTGATCTTCCTCGTTCGCGCCGACATTGCCGATATGCGGGAAGGTGAAGGTGACGATCTGGCTGTCGTAGGAGGGATCGGTCATCACCTCCTGGTATCCGGTCATCGCGGTGTTGAAGCAGACCTCGCCAACGGCGGAACCGGTGGCGCCGAAGCCCTTGCCCCAGATGACCGTACCGTCGCCCAGAACGAGGACTCCCGTGGCATCTTTAGGTTGCGCGTGCGAAGATGCGGACAGGGCCATGGGCGCTCCGGGATAAAAAGGTTTCCAGCGATGTGTGCTAAGACCCAGCCGCTAGGGACCTGCACGAGTCCCGTCAAGCGGAACCCTTGGCTTATCGGCGCACTGGTCTAAATGAGCCGGTGAAATCAGACACCAACCACCCGGGAAACCCAATGCTGCGCGAAAAAATTCAGGCCGAAACCGTCACCGCCATGAAGGCCAAGGACAAGGAACGCACCGCCGCGCTGCGCCTGATCGGGGCGAAGATCAAGGATCGCGACATCGAACTGCGCACCTCCGATAAGAAGCCGGAGGACGACGAGCTGGTCACCGACGTGCTGCTCAAAATGGCCAAGCAGCGCCGCGAATCGATCGAGATGTACGAGGACGGCGGGCGCACCGAACTGGCCGACAAGGAAAAGGCCGAACTCGCCGTGATCGAGGAATTCCTGCCCAAGCAGATGAGCGAGGACGAAACCCGCGCCGCGATTGCCGCGATCAAGGCAGAGCTTGGCGCCGAGGGCATGAAGGACATGGGCCGCGTAATGGGGGAACTTAAGAGCCGCCACGGCGCTACTCTGAACATGAGCAAGGCCAGCGGACTGGTAAAGGAAGCGCTTTCATGAACAGGATTTCGGTCGCCCTCCCCCTCGCCCCGGCGCTCGCCCTCATGCTTGCCGCCTGCGGTTCCGACGCGGACGAACCGCCGACCGATCTCGAAACCGCCGAAAGCGATGGCGCGGCCGAAGCGCTGGCGCGCAATATCGAAGCAGTCGACTTCCTCGACCTAGAACTCGGCGCGAAAATCGTCGGCCCACAAGGCCCCGAGGTGAAAGCCGCTCTGTCCAACCCCGAAGGCAATTTCGCCGATATGCGCAGCTATGTGGCCTGCCCGGCAGGCATGACGGTATGCGATCCGGCGACGGCGCCAGAGGGCACGATCTACACGTATGTTCATATCGTATATCCGGGAGAGGATAACCAGCCCGACAGCGGCAGCGGTGAAGGCGCGGATTCCTCCGATGTGGAACGCGCCACTGCCTTTCGCATGACACGACCCTCCACCGGCTTCACCGGCGCGGTGGGTTACTCCAAGGACGAGGCGATGGCCGCGATCGGGGCCAAGGCCGATGTCGTGATTACCTGCGACGATGGCGCATTGGTCTGGACCGTCAGCGCAGGCGATGGCGGCGACCAGTGGGAACAGGCCGAACCGCTTACCTTCTGGTGGCAATCGACCGTGCCGCCCGCCGGCCCCGTGGAAGCTTATGCGATCGAGGCCAACTATACGATGGCCATGGGAAATGGGCCTTACCCCGGCGAGGCACCCGATGCGGTCAATGCCTGCGATCGCGACATCGTTTCCGGTGCCGAGGGATGACCTGATAATGCGCCTCGCGTCCCTTGCCCTACCCGGGGTTATGTTTGCCCTCGCCTCGTGCGGCTCTCCCGAGCCGGAGCCCGCGCCCACCCCGACCCCGACCGTCGCCGCACCGCGCACCCTCGTCGGCGCAGATCTCGATCTGTCGACGCTCGGTGCGAGGATCGCCGGGCCGCAAGGATCGGAGGTCGAAACTGTCCTCAGCGCACGCAACCGCCAGGTCGGTACGCTGGTAAGCTACGTCGCCTGCCCTGCCGGTGTGGAGGAGTGCAGGCCTGGCGAGATGTCCGAAGGAACCGTCTACACTTACGTTCATGCGGTCACGCTGGCAGAGGAAAGCGAGTCCGAGGACCCTGCCGAAGGACCCGAAGTGGTCGAGGCCCCACCCACCCTGTTCCGCACGATACGCAAGGCCGCGGGCTTCAACCAGTCGATCGGTTATTCGACCGCCGAAGCCGAGGCCGTGCTGGGCGATCCCGATGCGATCTCGATCAGCAACGATAATGGCAGCCTGATCTGGCGCGTGGTTCGCGGTACCGGATGGAAGCCCGGCGGTACGGTGACCTTCTGGTGGCAATCGACCCTGCCCCCGCAAGGACCGGCAGAATCCTATCTGTTCGAAGTCGACGGCAATCAGGTCGCGGCGACCGGCCCCTTCCCGCCTGAGGATAAGCCTGTGGAGGGCGCCGCCGGGAGCTAGCCGCACCTCTGCGGGTCCGGTAAGGTCTGCGACCTTATGGCCCTGTCTCCCCAATGGCTCGACGAATTGCGCATGCGGACCACGCTTTCCGCCGTGATCGGTCGTACCCTGCGGCTGACCAAGGCGGGGCGCGAGTTCAAGGCCTGCTGCCCGTTCCATAACGAGAAGACACCAAGCTTCTACGTCAATGACGAGAAGGGCTTCTACCATTGCTTCGGCTGCGAGGCCCATGGCGATGCGATCCGCTGGCTGACCGACCAGCGCGGCATGCCCTTTATGGATGCGGTGAAGGAACTGGCCGCCGAGGCCGGGATGGAGGTCCCCGCCCCCGACCCTCAAGCCGCGAAGCGAGCGGAAAAACGCGCCAGCCTGCACGATGTGACTGCTGCCGCGCAGGAGTGGTTCGAGAGCAATTTGCGGGGGACCGAAGGCGTGCAGGCACGCGGCTATCTCGGGCGGCGCGGCTTCTCCGATGCGACGATCCGCGAATTCGGCTTCGGTTTCGCGCCTGAAGACCGGCAGGCCCTGAAGCGCGCGCTGAGCAAATTTGAGGAGCCCATGCTGATCGAAGCGGGCATGCGGATCGCGGTCGAGGACAAGGAACCCTACGACCGGTTTCGCGGACGGCTGATGTTGCCGATCCACGACACGCGCGGCCGCGTGATTGCATTCGGCGGGCGCATTCTCGACAGCGAGGCCAATTCCAAGGCGCCGAAATACCTCAACAGCCCCGACACACCGCTCTTCGACAAGGGCCGCACGCTATACAATCTCCACCGCGCCGCGCCCGCTGCGCGCCAGAGCGGTCGGATGATCGTGGTCGAAGGCTATATGGACGCGATCGCGCTTGCCAATGCGGGTATCCGGGAAGCGGTTGCTCCGCTCGGCACGGCCCTGACCGAAAACCAGATCGAGCTGCTGTGGCGGCAGGTCGAACGGCCGATCCTTTGTTTCGATGGCGACAATGCCGGTCAGCGCGCCGCCATGCGGGCGATATCGCGCGCGCTGCCGATGCTGCGGCCCGGCCATTCGCTGGCGATCGTGCGCCTTCCGGCCGGGCTCGACCCGGACGATCTCATCCGCGAGAAAGGTGTCGGCGCGCTTGAGGAATTGCTCGCGCATCCTACGAGTCTGCTCGATACGCTTTGGGAGTTCGAAAAAGCGGCGGCCCCGCTCGACTCCCCGGAGGAGAAAGCGGGCCTCAAAGCGCGCCTTCTCGGCCATGTCGACAGCATCCAGCACCCCGATATCGGTCCGCTCTACAAACGCGAACTGCTCGAACGCTTCTCGGCCTTCGCCTTCCCGCCCCGCCCACAACGCGAATTCCGGTCTCGCGGAGACTGGAAGAAGGGGCAATTCAAACAGCCCGCACCGACTCTGTCGCCGGAGGCCCGAGACAGCCTTACCCGCGCGATGGGCGGTGGTGCGCGCGATTCGCTGACCCGCGCGGTGATTGCCGGGTTGGTCAAATATCCCGACCAGATCCTGCGCCACGAAGAAGCGCTCTCCGAACTGGCCAGGCGTGACCAAAATGTCGGTCCGGCGCTCGATTCACTTCTCGAAGCCGCAGAGACGCTTGATTTGTCCGCGCAATCGACCATATCGCTCGAACGAGGCCTTCCCGCCCCACCGGCAAAAGCTCATTTCGCCTTCCTCGATGAAGGCACCGACCCGGGTGATGCGCGCGAGGATCTGGCCGAGGCCGTATCGCTGCTGGTCGAAAGACCGGCGCTAGAGGCTGCGCTTGGCGCGGCCACGGTGCGTTTCGAACGCGATCCGGAAGGCTCTATCGCCGAACAGGCCCGATTGCGCGAGCGGTTGCTGGCACTAAACGAGCGGTTGAAGCGTTTCGGTCGCAGGAAAGCCGCGGCAGACGGCGAATCGGATACTTGATCTTGGCGGGATCGCGACCCGCCCAAAGCGAATAGACTGGATTTGAAATCTCTATGGCCACCAAGTCGAAGACCAAGGACGATGGCGACGCTCCCCTGATCGATCTCAACGAGGCGTCGGTCAAGAAGCTCATCACCAAGGCTAAGAAAAAGGGTTACGTCACATATGACGAGCTCAACGACGCCCTGCCTCAAGGCGAGATGAGTTCGGACCAGATCGAGGATATCCAGTCCGCCCTCTCCGACATGGGCGTGCAGATCGTCGAAAACGACGAGGAAGCCGAGGCGGCTGCGGAAGAAGCAGCCGAGGTCGAGGAAATCGCGACCGACGACAAGAAGACCAAGGCAGCGGCAAAGCCGGCTGCCAAAAAGACCGCCACTGGCGAGCGTACCGACGATCCGGTGCGTATGTATCTGCGCGAAATGGGCGCGGTCGAGCTGCTCAGCCGCGAGGGCGAGATCGCGATTGCCAAGCGGATCGAGGCCGGCCGCGACATGATGATCATGGGCCTGTGCCAGAGCCCGATCACCTTCCACGCAATCATCCAGTGGTCCGAAGCGCTGAACGCCGAGGAGATGCAGCTACGCGAAATCCTCGATCTCGATGCCATGCTGTCGAAGGAACCTCCGCCCGAGAAAATGGCGGAGGAAGAGGAAGACGATGACGGCGAAATTTCGGAAGAAACCGCCGGCCCTTCGATACGCGACGATGAAGGCGACGACAGCGAAGACGAAGACGGCGAAGAGGGTTCGTCCAAGAGCGACGACGACGAGGACGAGGACAACACCATGTCGCTCGCTCAGATGGAGGCCGCACTCAAGCCCGACGCGATCGAACGATTCGCCCGCATCACCGACCTCTTCGGCAAATTCGAGAAGCTCCAGAAAGAGCGCGTCGATGTCATGGCGAAGGGCGATGCTTTCCCGCCCGCCAAGGAAAAGAAATACGAAGCGCTGTCCGAACAGCTTACCGCGGAAGTGGAAAGCGTCCAGTTCCATGCGACGAAGATCGAGTTCCTGGTCGACAACCTCTACGCGTTCAATCGTCGGCTGACCGCACTGGGCGGCCAGATGCTGCGCCTAGCCGAACGTCACAAGGTCAAACGGATCGATTTCCTCGATGCCTATATTGGCAACGAGCTCGACGATAGCTGGCTCAAGGCGCGCGCGAAGAAGGACAAGAAATGGGCCGCCTTCGCCGAGAAGGAAGCAGATGCGGTCGAGCGCATCCGCGCCGAAATTTCCGATATCGCTGCGCAGACCGGCATGGCGCTGGAAGAATTCCGGCGGATCGTCAACAAGGTCCAGAAGGGTGAGCGCGAGGCGCGGATCGCCAAGAAGGAAATGGTCGAGGCGAACCTGCGCCTGGTGATCTCGATCGCCAAGAAATACACCAATCGCGGCCTGCAGTTCCTCGACCTCATTCAGGAAGGCAATATCGGCCTGATGAAGGCGGTCGACAAGTTCGAATACCGCCGTGGCTACAAGTTCAGCACCTACGCGACATGGTGGATCCGTCAGGCGATCACCCGCTCGATCGCCGACCAGGCACGCACGATCCGCATTCCGGTCCACATGATCGAGACGATCAACAAGCTGGTGCGCTGCTCGCGCCAGTTCCTGCACGATCAGGGCCGCGAGCCGACGCCCGAAGAGATGGCGGAGAAGCTCTCCATGCCGCTCGAGAAGGTGCGCAAGGTGATGAAGATCGCCAAGGAACCGATCAGCCTCGAAACGCCGATCGGCGACGAGGAGGATTCGCACCTCGGCGATTTCATCGAGGACAAGAACGCGATCATCCCGGTCGACGCGGCGATCCAGGCCAACCTCAAGGAAACGGTCACCCGCGTCCTTGCCAGCCTGACCCCGCGCGAGGAACGTGTGCTGCGCATGCGCTTCGGCATCGGCATGAATACCGATCACACGCTGGAAGAAGTCGGTCAGCAGTTCTCGGTGACGCGCGAACGTATCCGTCAGATCGAAGCCAAGGCGCTGCGCAAGCTCAAGCATCCGAGCCGCAGCCGCAAGATGCGTTCGTTCCTGGATCAGTAGTGCCGGACGGGGCCGCCTGCGGTCCCGTCAAGCATGCTCCCGCAAATGGCGTGATGCCGCGGCGACCGACATGGGTGCGGCGAAATGGTAGCCTTGGCCGTAATCCACTCCTATGCGGGTCAGCATATCCAGCTCGCTTTGGCATTCGATGCCCTCGGCAATAACCTTGCTACCGATTGCTCCGGCGAAGCTCACGATCGCCTTTGCCAAGGCTTGTCGCGCCAGGTCTTGATGAATGTTCCGGGTCAGACTCATATCGAGCTTCATAAGGTCGGGTGCCAGATCGACGAGGTAGCGCAGCCCTGCATAACCAGCACCGACGTCGTCCACCGCTATGCGCGCGTACTTTGCGATCTCCCTGAGCGAATCGCGCAGCCGTATAAAATCACTAACTTTTTCGTGCTCGGTCAATTCGACCACTATGTTACGAGCGCGATGCTTTTCCAAGAGGGGCGCGATCTCGCCCGAAAGCACGGTCTCCGGCGACGCGTTAATGGAAACATACGCGCCTGGAGGAACATGTTCCACCGTCTCGAGGGCCAGCTCGATCGCCGCCAGCTCAAGCTCGACGCCACGTCCAACCGCAACGGCCTCCGCAAACCATTTGTCGGGACCGCGAGATTGCGCGTCTTCGAAACGCGATAGACACTCGACGCCTACAGCACGCTGCGTTCGCACCTCATGAATCGGTTGTTGTACGATGTTGATCGCACGCCGTCCGATAGCATCAGAAATACTCCGATCGAGCCGCATTGATTGCTCGTCCTCGGCAATCGAACTCTCTATATGCTCGGCTGCGAGCCTTCCGAACGCGCGAAGGACATTCATGTCGCGCTCGGTTACGGTCCTATCGGCTTGTCGGCTGACGCAGCAGAAACTTCCGAAGACCGCTCCGTCGGAAAACCGCAAGGGGACATTCAGGTGGCACCCCACGGGCAGCATGTTGGTGACCGGCAAACTCTTGGCAAGCTCGTAGTCGGCAGCATCCTGAATGAGCTCGGGCAGACGTCCTTCTAGGATATGCCAGCAGAAACTGTCCTCGCGCGGCTCGCGAAAGCCCGCTCCCATCGGCAGGTCAAGATCGGTATCGACGTGCATTAACTCACGCTGATCCCCATCGACGTAGCGTCCGACGAAGGCGATCTCGGCTCCGAGATGTTCACGGGTTGTATGCAATATCCGCTGGATCGATTCACTCTCGACCGCTTCGAACCGCAGGGGGTGCTTTTCCGCAGGTAAGGCAAGCTTGAGACCAGTCGACATGGAATCACACTTAAGCGCGATTGGTTAAAGGACATTTCACGATCACCACAGCTTTTTACCCCTGCCAAAATCCGATTTGCACTGGAAGCTAGGCGTTCGAATCCCTATGCCGCCCCCATGCGTATCGCCATTGCCTCCGACCATGCCGCCATCGACCTCAAGACCGAGCTGCGCGACTGGTTGATCGAGCAGGGTCACGAGGTCGCCGACCTCGGCCCGGAAACCACCGATAGCGTCGATTATCCCGATTTCGGTTACAAGCTGGCGAGCGTCGTTGCAGACGGCACAGCCGAGCGCGGCGTCGCCTTGTGTGGCTCTGGCATCGGCATTTCGATGAGCGTCAATCGCAACCCTGCCGTGCGCTGTGCGCTGGTCTCGGAACCCCTGTCCGCATCCCTCGCGCGCGAACACAATGATGCGAATTGCATCGCCATGGGTGCGCGCCTGACCGGCAGCGACATGGCCAAGGCCTGCCTTACAGCCTTCCTTGAAACCGAATTCGCCGACTCTCTTCCAAACGGAACGGGGCGTCACCAGCGCCGCGTCGACAAGCTTTCCAATCCGGAGATCTGATTTGGCTACCCAGTCCGCCAATACCGACCGCAATCCGATGGACCGCTTCTGGCACGATACGCTTGCCGAGGCCGATCCCGAGATCCACGCTGCGATCCGCAAGGAACTCGCGCGCCAGCAGGATAAGATCGAACTGATCGCAAGCGAGAACATCGCTTCGAGTGCTGTGCTCGAAGCCACGGGCTCGGTGTTCACCAACAAATATGCGGAAGGCTATCCGGGCAAGCGCTATTATGGCGGCTGCGACTATGCCGATGTGATCGAAACACTGGCCATCGAACGCGCCAAGCAACTGTTCGGCTGTAACTTCGCCAACGTCCAGCCCAACTCTGGCAGCCAGATGAACCAAGCGGTCTTCCTCGCGCTGCTACAACCGGGCGATACCTTCATGGGGCTCGATCTCAATTCGGGCGGGCACCTCACCCATGGCTCGCCGGTCAATATGAGCGGCAAGTGGTTCAATCCGGTGAGCTACGGCGTACGCAAGGATGACGAACTGATCGACATGGACGAGGTCATGGCGATCGCGAAAGCCAACAAGCCCAAGCTCATCATTGCTGGCGGCACTGCCTATTCGCGCGTGTGGGACTGGGAAGCCTTTCGCAGGGTGGCGGACGAGGTCGGCGCCTATCTGATGGTCGACATGAGCCACATTTCGGGCCTTGTTGCCGGCGGAGCGCATCCTAACCCTTTCCCCCATGCGCATATCGTCACCACCACGACCCACAAGAGCTTGCGCGGTCCGCGTTCGGGCGTGATCCTGTGGGACGACGAAGAGCTGACCAAGCCGATCAATATGGCGGTATTCCCCGGCATGCAGGGTGGCCCGCTGATGCACGTGGTCGCTGCCAAGGCGGTCGCATTCGGTGAAGCGCTGCGCCCGGATTTCAAGGACTATGCGCACCGCGTCGTCGAAAACGCGCGTGCGTTGGCGGAAGGCATCGAAGCAAACGGGCTGCGGGTCGTTTCGGGCGGGACCGACAATCATTCGATGCTGGTCGATCTCACCGCCAAGGATGTCACGGGCAAGGCGGCCGAAGCCGGTCTCGACCGCGCCTGGCTGACCTGCAACAAGAACGGTATTCCGTACGACACCCGCAGCCCCTTCGTGACCAGCGGCATTCGCCTGGGCACCCCGGCGGGCACCACCCGGGGCTTCGGCCCCGAGGAATTCCGTCGGATTGGCGCGCTGATCTGCGAAGTGGTAGATGGGTTGTCGCGCAATGGCCCCGAAGGTGACGGACAGGTCGAAGAGCGGGTGCGCGGCGAGGTCGCCGAGCTCTGCGCTGCCTTCCCCGTCTATCCGGGCCGCTGAGGAGACGAGCGATGGACGATAAAGAACCGCAGCATCAGGATCACGATCTGGTTTCCGACGCGGGTGCGGAAATCAAGGGCATGGCGAAGGAGGGACTCAGTCACCCTTCGACCAAGCCGGTGCTGACAGGCGCCGCCGTCGGCGCCCTGGCCGGCGGGATACTCCCCGTGGTGACATGGCCGCTTGGTCTTGTCGCAGGCGCTGGCTTCATGCTCTACAAGCGCCTGCGACCGTAAATGCGTTGCCCTTTCTGCGCCCATGACGACAGCCAGGTAAAGGACAGTCGTCCGACCGAGGATTCGACCTCGATTCGTCGTCGTCGTCAATGCTCGAGCTGCGGCGCCCGGTTCACAACTTTCGAACGCGTGCAACTGCGCGAAGTGACCGTGGTCAAGAGTGGCAACCGGCGCGAAAGTTTCGATCGAAGCAAGCTGGAGCAATCGATCGCGCTCGCTTGCCGCAAGCGCGATGTGCCCCAGGAGAGGATCGACCAGCTTGTCAGCGGTATCCAAAGACAAGTGGAAACCGCCGGAGAGGCTGAAATCCCTTCGCAGCGCATCGGCGAAATGGTTATGGACGGGCTGCGGGGTCTCGACAGCGTGGCCTATATCCGCTTCGCCAGCGTCTATCGGGACTTCAGCGAGGCTCGCGATTTCGAGGAATTCGCCAGCACGGTGCAGGAAGCGGCCGCCCATGAGCGCGGCTGAGACCCGCAAACCGATAATCGTTCTCGTCAGGCCGCAACTGGGCGAGAACATCGGCAAGGCCGCTCGCGCCATGCTCAATTTCGGGCTTGTCGAAATGCGCCTCGTCGAACCCCGCGACGGGTGGCCCAATCCCTCGGCGGGTCCGGCCGCCGCAGGCGCGGATGTCGTTCTGAATCAGGCCCGCGTATATGCCACCACTGCCGAGGCCGTTGCCGATTGCGCGCATGTCTACGCAACCACGGTTCGCAAACGCGGGGTCACCAAGCCCGTCGTCACTCCGGAAGAGGCAAGCCGGGAGATGGCCGCAGCACAGGGCCGCAGCGCAATCCTTTTCGGCCCGGAACGGTCGGGGCTGGAAACCGAAGACGTCGCCCTTGCCCGCGCCATCCTGACCGTCCCGATCAATCCGGAATTCGGATCGCTCAATCTGGCGCAGGCGGTAATTCTATGCGCTTACGAGTGGTCCAGGCACGAGGAACTGGTGCAGCCGCCGCAGGAAGACCTCCTCCCGCCGGCACCGCAGGGGGAACTCGACGGCCTGATCGGGCATCTCGAACGCCTGTTGGAGCCAAAGGGCTATTTTCTGCCCGAAGCCCGCGCCGAAGCAACCCGCCGGACCCTGCGGGGTGTCCTCACCAAGCCGGGCTGGAACCATCTGGAGGTGCGAACCCTGCGCGGTGTATTGTCCAGTTTGGAACGCGAACCTAAGTCCTGATCCGGTCCCATTCGACCAATTCGTAGGCGATCGAGGTTTCGACCAGATCGTCCCAAATTCGCTTAAGCTCTTCTGCTGGCAGCCCGCGGCGCTCGGCATCCGCCCGTGCGTTTTCGATCACCTCGGCCTTGCGGGCTTCGTCACGCACCACGTTGCGATCCGGCTTGATCCGGGCGGCGGCGCGCATATAGCCGAACCGACGGTCGAGCAATTCCATCAACTCACGGTCTGTCTGGTCCACCCCGATCCGTACTTCCGCCATGTTCGTGCAGGTCTCGGGCAGTTTGAAAATGTCATTCATGGCGCAGCGCCCTGCCCCGCTTGAACGTACTTGTCGAGCGCCTATCTTACCGCTTGACGCGCTGCGCAATATTGCTAGGAGCGCGCCTTCGCGAATTGGCTCCGCACCCCGGTGAAGCGGTAGCCGCGCTGGAACACTTTCCAGCGGTGCGATGCCGGGTTGGATGGCCGCCATTGGGTGGCTCAGCAAATTGAAGGAAAGACCTATGTCGAAGCGCAAGAGCGCCAAGTACAAACTCGACCGCCGGATGGGTGAAAACATCTGGGGTCGTCCGAATTCCCCGGTCAACAAGCGTTCCTACGGTCCCGGCCAGCACGGTCAGCGCCGCAAGAGCAAGATGAGTGACTTCGGTCTGCAGCTTCGCGCCAAGCAGAAGCTCAAGGGCTATTACGGCGACGTGACCGAGAAGCAGTTCAAGCGCACCTACAAGGAAGCGTCGGCCATGAAGGGCGATACCGGTCAGAACCTGATCGGGCTGCTCGAACAGCGCCTCGACATGGTCGTGTATCGCGCCAAGTTTGCGCCGACCATCTTCTCCGCCCGCCAGATCGTGAGCCATGGCCACATCTACCTCAACGGCGTGAAGACCAACATCGCGTCGGCCCGCGTCAAGGTCGGCGACGTCGTCAGCCTCGGCAAGAAAGCCCAGGAAATGGCGCTGGTCATCGAAGCGCAGAGCCTGCCCGAGCGTGACATTCCCGACTACGTCGCGCCCGACGGCAACGACAAGGTGACCTTCACCCGCGTGCCGAAGCTCGACGAAGTGCCCTACCCGGTCACTATGGAACCGAACCTCGTGGTCGAGTTCTACTCGCGCTAAACCGCGAAATCCGCGACACGAAAAAGGCGGTTCCTTGCGGAGCCGCCTTTTTCTTTTGTCCGACGCAAATCGGTGCGAGAAGCGGTCAATCGCTGCTCGGGAGTGTCCGACGATGAAGATTCTGCTGCTCGACGGACATCCCGACCGTGACCGGTTTTCGTCCCATTTGCTCGATCTCTATCGGCAAGCCTTGCCCCCTGACGTCGACGTGGAGGTGGTCGCCATCCGCGACATCACATTCACGCCCATCCTGCGTCACGGTTACGTCCGTAGAACCGAATGGGAACCAGGGTTGCGAACACTCGCGGCCAAACTCGATGCCTGCGATCACCTTGTTGTCGCCTTTCCCATGTGGTGGGGAAGTGAACCGGCAGAACTCAAAGGGTTGCTTGATCGCCTATTCCTGCCCGGCTTCACTTTCGCCTATCGCGAAGGCAGCTCCTTGTGGGACAAGCTGATGGCCGGACGCTCGGCCGATGTCATCGCGACGATGGACACGCCGCCTCTGTTCCTGCGTCTGATGTATGGGAATGCCTTGGTGAAGCGCTGGAAACGACAGGTGCTCGGATTTTGCGGCTTCAAACCCGTTCGCGTATTGGCATGCGGGCCGATCAAGAACGGAGCTTGGGAGAAAGGCCTTCCGAAATGGCGCCGAAAGATCGAACGCATGGCGCGCTCGATCTCGCAGGCAAAGCCGCAAGAGAAGCGCGCAAGGCTTCCGGACTTCCTTGAGCGACAACGTTAGTGCGCCGAAGGGGACGCTGACCGCCCTCGAAACGTGGCCCCACATTCCCGGTTATCCCATGCTTGCGCCCGATACCTTGTCGAAGTCCGCAAACCCTGCGTGCGGCGGGGCAAGAAGCTGCCCGTCAAAGATCGCCCCATGCGAGCCTGCAAGCGCCACGATAGGGAGAGGGGTTTCATGCAAGACCACCCTCTCCTGCTACGGCCAGGTCTCGAAATCCAATTCGCCTAGCCACCCAACGCCTTGGTCAGAAATGCGTCGATCTCCAGCAGCATTTCCGTCCTTACTTTACTGTCGGACAGGTTGTGCTGGAGGTCCTCGTATTCACTGTAGCTGACCTGTTTCCCGGCTTTGCGCAGTTCTCGTGCCATGGCACGAGAGTGCCGCACATCGACATTGAGATCGAGTGTTCCATGAAACAGCGCGACCGGTGCTGAGAATTTTTCCGCGTGTCGCAGCGGGCTGCCTGCATCGATATGCGGGCCTTCACCGATGAAGCGGCTCACGACGCGGGAATTGGTATATCCGCGCGCGTCCTCGCGGAGATATTTGAGATCGGTAACCGGTGCGATTGCAACAACCGCCTTGAACAGTTCGGGATCGAGCACTTGGGATTGCAGCGCGGCATACCCTCCGTAAGACCAGCCCGCGATGGCAAGCCTTTCCGGATCGGCAATGCCCTGGCTGACAAGCCAGCGACCGGCATCGTTGACATCGCCGATCGCGACATCCCAGGCTTTGAAGCCATTCCGGCCATACCACGCTTCACCATAACCCGAAGATCCGCGGTAATTCGGCTGTAGAACAGCATACCCCCGCGCGACGAAGAACTGCACGATCCAGTCGAACCCCCACTCATCGCGAGCGGATGGTCCCCCGTGTGGCAGGACAATTGCGGGTAGCCCCACGGCTTCTTTCCCGGGTGGCAGTGTGAGATAGCCAGGAATACTGGTCCCATCCGAAGCCGGATAGGCAATCGAAGTCATCGCTCCCATCGTCCGATCGACCAGGTAATCGCGAATCGCGAGAAGCGGTTCGAGGCTCTTTGTTTTCTTGTCGAAAAGATACGAGGTCCCAGGCTGGGTATCGCTGGAAGCGACAATCAACAGCCGGTTTTCATCCGCACTCGCACCGACGATGTTAATGAGCGGCGTCTCCGGCAAGGCTTGCGAGAGACTGCCGGCCAGGGCCTTCAGCTCCTTGTCGAAGTATTCTACCTCGCGCTTTTCCGTGGCGTAACTGGCCCCGACTACCCTGCGCTGGCGACCAATCCTGATCAGCCTGTCCACGTCTACGTCATCCCGTGCGAGCAGCATCCTTCCTTTGGCCGATCCGTCAAGCGTCACTTCGGCCAATGCATCGAAGCCATCACGGGTTACGAACCCAAACGCGACGTCCCTGTCGCTATCGACTGCAACAGCAGTGAAACCGTTGACAGTTTCTCCATCAATAGTGATGTCTTCTAGACGTTTCCAAGCATCGCTATCCTTCGTGCGGTACACATAAGTCTGATCACCCTTGAGTATCCCCCCACCATCGACAAGAGAACGGACTTTTATTCGAACTCTCCCAGTCTGATCTGCGATATAGCGGGTCGCCTCTGCATCGGGCCGCTCCAGCGGGTGGCGGCTGCCGTCGACGACATCGACCAAGTCTACGCCCAACCCCTCTTTTTCATTGGCGGTCCGCGTTCCGGTCGAAAACTCCTTCACATATTCTCGGGTCATCAGGATGTGCCCATCCTTTTCGGCGACGTCCAGGGCAACGATATCGCCGCCATCTTGCCTGTAACCGAGTGCGCTCAAACTGCGCCGCTCAGTCAATGTTCGGAATTCCGACCCGTCGTCATTCACCGCGAACATGCGATCGAACGGCAACAAAAGTCCCCGCTCATTCTGTGACATCGCCCATACCTTGCAGACAAGCCGGGACTCTGTCGCCCACTCGCACTGAGTCATATCGGCCTTGATCTCGGTGTTCCCAGCAATCGTCTTGACCGATGCATCGCCGGAAAGATCGATCACATTCAACACTTCCGAATGCTGCGGCCCCGGTGCAATGAACGCGATTTTATTACCCGATGGCGAAAGGCTGATGTCGAGAACCGACGTACGAACCCCATAGCGCGCGGCTGTTTCTTCGCGGGTTTCTGCTTGGGCGGGCAGGGCAATCGCCGTTCCTCCAAGCGCAAGGAGACTGGCGGCTACGACCGCCTTGGACAGTATCTGCATAATCTTCGACCCTCACATCCTGAATTCTAAAAATAAACACGGGATGGCAGGTCTGACAACCCAATATTTGAAGCAAGTATTATCAGTTTATATGGGCCGCGGTAACCCGAAATTCTGGGATGAAGCAGACCTTGTAGAATTGCATAGTTCGATTGCGGAGTAACTCCATATCTTTGGAAGAAGTTCCCATTCCGTTGATCGATAGATTTCCGGTTCAGCAGTTCGAGAACTGCCGAGGCCCTGGCTATCCATCAATAGCGCCCGGCAATCTGTAGCGACTTCCAGACCATCGCGACAATCGCGATAGTGATCGCCCCGCCCCAGAACCAATATGGCAAGAGCAGCGCTTGCGCGATACGGCCCGTATCCGACAACACGAACTGATCACCGACTACACCTCCCGGGCTGAACAGATAGCCAAGGTCTTGATAGACGCTGACAGCACCCTGGACGCCTAGGAACTCTACCCCGATCCGCTGCCATCGCTCGTTCCCGCGAACCGCAATCGCGAACGCAGCGACTGCGAAGAGCGGCAAAACGATCCACCCGGCAATGGATCGCACCCAGATCACCGTGCTGATCGCCAGTACCAAGCCCAGCACCAGCAAGCCCCATCTGGTTGCGCGGCGGGAGCGCGCGGCGATAATCATCAGGCAACCCGCGATTGTCGGCCCCAGCAGACCCATCGTCGCCACGATCGCCTGCCCGACACCCCCCAACCTGCCCGAATATTCGGCGAAACCCGAACCGTTCGCGTAAATCACGAGCCTATCGAAGTCCGCGCCGAGAGCGGCAGCCGAAAGACCATGCGCCATCTCGTGAAACCACGTCGCGAGCAAAGTGAACGGCATCAATGCCAGCGTTCCGATCTCGGTCTGCCAGGCAATCATCGTCAGCACCGCGAAGGCGACGATATAGCTCTGTTCACGCTGTATGGCCGGTTTCACGTCATCCTCCGCGTAAGGCAGGCCCCATTTGGCTGGAACGACGAGTGGCCGGGGTTTCTCTTTCATCCAGCGAGAGTATCGCCAGATAGGTCTAACGCAAGTAATCCCTGCGAAATTCACGCGCGAACGCGGAAAAGCGCCCCTGCCCGATCGCATCGCGCATCGCATGCATCAACTGCTGGTAGAATGCGATATTGTGTTCGGTCATCAGCATCGCGCCGAGGATTTCCTGCGATTTGACGAGATGGTGAAGATAGGCCCGCGTATAGGTGCTGCAGGTGTCGCAGGCACAACGACTGTCGAGCGGTTCCTGGTCCTCGGCGAAGCGCGCATTGCGCAGGTTTATCGGGCCGTTCCAGGTGAAGGCCTGACCGTTGCGGCCGGATCGGCTCGGCAGGACGCAGTCGAACATGTCTACACCCCGCTCCACCGCGCCGACGAGATCGTCCGGTTTGCCCACCCCCATAAGGTAACGCGGGCGGTCCTGCGGCAATTGGCCGGGCGCGAAATCGAGCGTGGCGAACATCGCCTCCTGCCCCTCGCCCACGGCCAGCCCGCCAATGGCGTAGCCGTCGAAGCCGATGTCGGTGAGTTTGTCGGCGCTGATCTTGCGCAGTTGCTCGTCGAGCGCGCCTTGCTGGATACCGAACAGCGCCGAACGGGCCGCATGCTCGCCACCCGCATCGAAGCCGTCGCGACTGCGCTTTGCCCAGCGCATGCTCATCTCCATGCTGGCGGCGATCTCGTCGCGCGGACGGTCGGCGCGCGGACACTCGTCGAAAGCCATGACGATATCGCTGCCAAGCAGGCACTGGATTTCCATGCTCCGTTCGGGCGTGAGCATGTGCTTCGAGCCGTCGATATGGCTGCGGAACTCGACCCCTTTCTCGGTAAGTTTCCTGAGGTCCGACAGGCTCATCACCTGGTAGCCGCCGCTATCGGTCAGGATCGGGCGCTGCCAGTTCATGAATTTATGGAGCCCGCCAAGCTTCGCCACCCGCTCCGCTCCCGGGCGCAGCATCAGGTGATAGGTATTGCCGAGGATGATGTCGGCGCCGGTCTTGCGCACGGTCTCCGGCTTCATCGCCTTGACGGTGGCTGCCGTCCCGACAGGCATGAAAGCAGGCGTGCGGATATCCCCCCGCTGCATTTCGATACACCCCGTGCGCGCCGCGCCATCGGTTGCCTGTATGGAAAAGGAAAAGCGTTCGGCCATGGTCAGAAACCGTAAATCAATGTCGCGCGGGTGTGCGTATCGGTACTCACTTTTCCGGGCGGAGGGTTGCTGTCATATTCGACCTGATAGGACAGGCGCGAACGCAAGCGATCGCTAACCTGGAAATCCAGACCGGTGACGAGATTGATCGAGGTATTGGCCCTTTCCAGAATGATCGTCGCCTCACCGCCGGTTTCCGCCAGTGCATTGAGATCCTGCGTCAACTTGAGCCGGTCCAGCAATTGCCAGTCGAAATCGAAACCGGCCAGCGCAGCCAGGCTGTTCGAGCTCGTCCCGTCGGTGAATTCGGTCACTCGATAGGCCGGACCGGCCTTGAGCGAAAGCTGGAGTGCCTTACTGTCGACGATCTTGTAGCCGAGCCCGCCAGAAACCGAATAGCGGCCGGAGAAGCCCTGAATCCTGTCACGCTCATACTGCGCGAGACCGTAGGCGAAGATATCGTCATCGAACTGCCAGCGCGGTTCGTATGCGGCAAGGTACTGTTCGCGGTTGGTCGCCCCGTTCTGGCGGCGGTAATCTGCGCGTAGACGAACGAGATGAGTCCAGTCGATGCCCGTGCGCTTAAGCTTGAGCGAGGCCGCGATGCCGACCGATTCCGTATTGCCACTCGACTGGAAGGCCCCAAGCTCGCCCTCCCCGCTCCAGCGCTCGAAGAGGCCCGCATTGCGGATAGCGTGCTGCGCCTTTTCCGCCGCTGCTGCCTCTCTGGCAGCAACGGTGGAGCGAAAGTCGTTCTCGATAGCGTCGATTTCGGCGCGATCTTCTGGCCAAGTATTCCGCGCCAGTTCGATTACCGTGGCCACTTTCGCCTTGTCGCCCGTCGCGATGGCGGCATCGATCATCGCCTGAGCACCTTCGGGCAGTTCGGCCTGGGCGGGTACCCCCGCAAGCAGCGACATAGCTGAGAGGGAAAACAGTACAGTTCGCATGGCGCGCGCGTAGCGGCTCCCTCGCCGCACTGCCACCCCGCAATCGTAGAGAGGCGTCCGGGCCGCTTTTGCGATCCGGACGCCGATATGTTCAGAAGCGAAGGCCGACACCTGCCGTGGCGCGCATGGTATCGAACGAAATCGTGTCGAGGTTGGCGCGGACGAAAGCCTTGCCCACGGGAACGTCGACGCCGATCCCGGCGAGAAAATCGCTTTCGGTATCGTCGAAAGCATCGAAGTTTACCGTATCGTCGTCGATTATCTCGTTATAGTCGACCTTGATCGCCTGATATCCAGCGCGGCCATAGATTTTCACGCCGCCGGGGGCACGGAAACCTAGACGGGCCGATGCGCCGTAATCGCCATCGAGCGCGTCTGTGCCGAAGTTGTAATTCGCTTCGACGCCGGCGAACAGGCTCTGACCGAGGGGGAAATCATATCCTGCGAAAACGCCGAAGATCGGGCTGGAATCGTCGATATCGAGGCCGGGAACGACGGCTTCCACCTCGTCTTCGAGACCGAGGCTGTGCACACCTGCAGAGACGCCGATAAAGCCTTCGCCGGGAACGGCGGCCTGCGCCTGAGCGGCGGAAGGAAGAGCGATTGCAGCGCCCGTTGCGAGTGCTGCGACAAGGAGATTTTTGGTTTTCATTAATGTCCTCATTCGGTTCGCCCGTTGGATACGGGGCGAGAGGGGATGTGTTGCCAGGCGACTTACGGCTTGCTGAATGGATCGGTCAGAAAAGACGAAAAGATTCAGGCGCGCAATCGCCATCCCGTCTTGAAGATATAGGCAATCACTCCGACGCAGACCGCAAGAAAACCCAAAGTGATGGAGAAGCTGATCCAGATGTCGACATCACCCGATCCGTAAAAGGTCCAGCGTAAGCCGCTGACCAGATAGACGATCGGGTTGGCCAGCGCGATCGTGTCCCAAGGCTTGGGCAGCATGTCGATCGAATAGAAGGTTCCGCCAAGGAAGGTCAGCGGGGTCAGGAACAGCATCGGAATGATGCCGAGTTTTTCGAAATTGTCGGCCCATATGCCGAGAATGAAACCGAACAGGCTGAAGGCGGCGGCGACAAGCATGATATAAAAGACCGCCAGGAACGGATGCGCGATCGAGTAATCGACGAACAGGCGGGCAGTCAGCAGGATGATCGTGGCCAGGATCAGGCTCTTGGTCATCGCCGCGCCGACGAAGCCGATGAGAGTTTCAGCCACGCCGACCGGCGCGCTGAGCAATTCGTAGATCGTCCCGGTGAACCGCGGCATATAGATACCGAAGCTGGAATTGCTGGTAGTCTCGCCAAGCAGCGTCAGCATCAGCAGGCCGGGAATGATGAATGCCCCGTAATCCACTCCGCCAAGGTCGGGCATCCGCCCGCCGATCGCAGCACCGAAGACAATGAAGTAGAGGGAGGTCGTCAGTACCGGGGCGAGTACCGACTGGAAGGCGGTGCGCAGGAAACGCATCAGCTCGCGGGTGTAGATCGACCAGGTAGAACGCCAGGAGATCATGCCGCGTCCCCCTCTTCGCCGAGGAACGTGACGAAGATGTCCTCGAGGCTGCTCTCGCGCGTATCGATCCCGGTATAGTCTATACCCGCCGCGATCAGCGCCTTGGTGAGATCCGCGACTTCGGTCTTGCCCTTCCCCGTGCCATCGCCGCCGCGATAGCGCAGAGAGGTACCGCCTTCTTCCAACTCCACCGGGAAACGCGCGATTTGCGGCGGTAGGGAACTTCGCGCTTCGGCAAGCGTGATATGTGCTTCGGTCCGCCCTAGCCGCGCCATCATCGCATCCTTCTCGTCGACCATCAGGAGACGCCCGCGATTTATGATGCCCACGCGATCGGCCATCATCTCCGCCTCTTCGATGTAATGCGTGGTCAGGATGATCGTGACCCCGCGCGAGCGCATCTCGTCGATGATTGCCCACATGCCCTTACGCAGCTCGACATCGACGCCCGCCGTGGGTTCGTCGAGGAACAACAGGTCGGGCTCGTGCGCCAGGGCTTTGGCAATCAATACCCGGCGCTTCATTCCACCCGACAACGCCATGATCCGTTCGTTGCGCTTTTCCCATAGGCTGAGACTGCGCAGGATTTCCTCGATCCGTGCCCTATCGGGAGCAAGGCCGAAAAGCCCACGCGAATAGCTCACCGCCCGGTGAACCGGTTCGAACATGTCGGTGCTGAGTTCCTGCGGAACGAGCGCGATCCGGCTGCGCGCCTTGCGCCAGTCCCTCGCCATGTCGTGACCGAAAGCGCGGATCATCCCCGAGGTCGGACGCACAAGCCCGCAAACCGCGCCGATCAGCGTGGTTTTGCCAGCCCCGTTAGGGCCAAGCAGCGCAAATATCTCACCTTTGCGGATGGTGAGATCGACATCGTCGAGCGCTTTCAGCCCGCCGGGATAGACCTTCGACAGGCCGCTGAGTTCGAGAATCGGCTCCACGTCCTCCTAGCTAGCGGCGATCCAGTTGCCGTGGAAGCCCGGGGGGATAACATGCGGGATGTGAACTGCCGCGAGCAGATCCAAGCTCATCGCATCTAGGATCTCCAAGGCGCTGGTTCGCTCGTCACGATCGATGACATAGCCCATGACCCAGCCATCGCCCTCTGGCGCATTTTCGCTGCGCGGTACGAACACGAATTCACCCGGTATACGTCCCTCGCCGAAATCGCGCTGGACGCGCTGGCCCGTTTCGAGATCATGGCGATACAACGGCATGGGAGCGACGAATTCCAGGTCACCATCCTCGGGCAGGCCCATGGTCCACAGATAGCGGTACGGCTTCGTGAAATAGCGCTCGTCGGGTCGCGGGAATTCCTGACCCGCCGCATCGAGCGTATTGCGAACCACTTTCCCGCCGTTCCCGTCGACGGTCCAGCGTTCGAGGCCCAGCGACTTACCGTAGGGGCCGGGCATTTCTCCATCGAAGATCGTCTCGTAAGCACACAAATCGACGATCACTCGTCCCGCATCGTCCTCGAAGCTGTTGCCGACATGGAACACATAACACGGGTCGACCTTGTGCCAGACGACCTCGTCGCCGCGACCGTTGCGCGGCAGCAGGCCGACACGTGCCTTGTG
Source organism: Erythrobacter sp. SN021 (assembly GCF_021864455.1). NCBI lineage: Bacteria > Pseudomonadati > Pseudomonadota > Alphaproteobacteria > Sphingomonadales > Erythrobacteraceae > Erythrobacter > Erythrobacter sp. SN021. The sequence goes on along the minus strand of NZ_JAKKUW010000001.1, from coordinate 151,944 downwards.
TGCGGGATTCCAGCGATAGGGGAACTTGTGGCCCGCTATCAGCGCCTGCATCGAAAAGGTCACTGGCAGGTCGAGAATCACGACATGATTTTCCGTCAGGGCACAGTCGTGAATCGAAGGGCCGTGGCGCACCGCGATCTCGGTCTGGCGTATCACCATGCCGCTACGGTCCATGGCCACATGACGGATGGTGTCCTGCGATGTGCCCTCATAGCAGATCGCATGGAACTCGCCGGTTGTCGGGCACTGATGCGGGTGAGCGGTGAATGAGCCGGTCAGGCCGCCGCCGAAATCCGAATAGGCCACGCTCTCGAGCTTGTCGTCGAGCTCGACCGGGAAGCTGCTCGCCTCGACCAGCGCCATGATCTTCCCGCCGATATCGAGAACGTTGGTGTTGACCATGTCTCCCAAGCCGCGACGCGGACCGCCAACTGCGGCTGGGCCGCCTTTGGCTTCGAGATCGCGGGAACGGATGAAGCGGTTGCGGTACCATTCGGCCGTGCCGTTTTTCAGCCGCACACCGTGGACCATCCCATCGCCAAGGAACCAGTGATGGCCCTTGGTGCCCTGGCCGAACGGGTTCGGGCCGATGCGGACATAGCGACCATCGAGTTCGGCGGGAATTATTCCGGTGACGGCCAGGTCTTCGAGAGTGGATTCTTCTTTCAAGGGCGTGTGCACGCCCTTGAGAAACGGATTCTCGTCGGCACGGGGCAGTCGTTTGCGGTTGATGCTCGCAACCGCCTGGATGGCCGGGGTGACTGCCTTGCGGATGGTTTTTTCAATGACGCTTGCCATGCCCGATTCGCTCCGTTTAAAGTGAACGGCGTAAACATAAAGGCAAAGGTAACAGTGTCAACATCGACAGTAACCTATCATCATGGAAACCTGCGCGACGCACTTGTCGCCGCAGGACTGGGCGCGCTGGAGGCGTCGGCGGGCAAGCCCCCATCGCTGCGTGAGCTTGCCCGCGCGGTCGGTGTGTCTCCCACCGCGGTTTACCGTCACTTTCCGGACAAGCAGGCTTTGGACGCCGCCCTGGCGCAGGAGGGTCTCAAGCTGCTCGCCACCGAACAGCAGACCGCCGCTGCGAAAGCCGGTGGCGGGTCTGCTGGTTTCGCCGAAACCGGGCGAACCTATGTTCGCTTTGCGCTCGCCCATCCCGCCCTTTTCCGGCTTATGTTCACGCAGGGCCGCCCTGTACCCGACAGTGACCCGCCCGACGAAGCACGCGCACTGCTGACTGCCTATACGCAGGCACTGGCCGACAATCCGGAACGGGCCGAAACGCTCGCTCTGCAAGCGTGGTCGATCGCGCATGGTATCGCAATGCTCATGCTGGATGGCCGCATACCGGCCGACGATGCGCTCATCGACAGGCTGCTCAACACCGAAAACCTGTTTTCCTGATCAGGGAAGCAGGAGCGAAGAATCGCCGTAGCTGTAGAAGCGGTACTCGTTGGCTATGGCGTGCTCATAGGCGGCCATCATGCGCTCTCGGCCCATCAGCGCGCTGACCAGCATCATCAAAGTGGATTTGGGCAAATGAAAATTCGTCATCAGCCCGTTGACCGCGCGGAACCGATAACCCGGCGTGATGAAGATGTCGGTGTCTCCGGCAAAAGGACGGATTACGCCGCCCTCATCCGTGGCACTTTCGAGCAGGCGGAGGCTGGTCGTACCGACCGCGATCACCCGCCCCCCGGCCTTGCGGGCCGCGTTGAGCCGTGAAGCCATGTCGGGCTCGATGCGTCCCCACTCGGAATGCATCGCATGATCGTCGGTATCCTCGGCCTTCACCGGAAGGAAGGTCCCCGCCCCGACATGCAATGTCAGCGTCTCGCGTCCGACCCCAGCCCTTTCCAGAGCCGCGATCAATTCAGGCGTAAAATGAAGGGCTGCCGTCGGCGCGGCAACGGCGCCGTCCTCCGCCGCGAACATGGTCTGGTAATCCTCGCGGTCGCGTTCGTCGGTGTCGCGCTTTCCGGCGATGTATGGCGGTAAGGGCATGCGCCCCGCCCGTTCCAGCAGCACCTCGACCGGCTCATCGCCTTCGAAATGCAGAACGAAGCTGCCATCGGCAAGGCGTTGTTCGGCGATAGCGGTTACGCCGCCTCCGAATTCCGCGACATCGCCGACACGCAAGCGTTTGGCGTTGCGGACAAAGGCCTGCCATCGCCGCAAATCGATCCGCTTGTGCAATGTGGCGCCGATCCTGGCCTGCCCGCGACGACCCTCTAGCTGGGCGGGAATGACGCGGGTATCGTTGAAGACGAGGATGTCGCCGGCGCGCAGCAAATTCGGTAGATCGCGTACACCGCGATCCTCGAAGGGGCCTTCCTTGGGCACGACCAGCATACGCGCGGCATCGCGCGGACGCGCGGGGCGTAGCGCTATCCGCTCGGGCGGAAGCTCGAAATCGAAAAGGTCGACTTTCATCGCCAGCGCCGCTTAGGGACGCGGCCCATTACGCGCAAATGCTATTCGCGGATCGGCGCGTTGAGATCGTCCACGCTGATCTCGTCGGCTACGCGCGGGGCGGTGTTGACCGGCACCGGCTTGTTGTCGGCCGCGATCGAGGCCTGGAGAATGCGTGTCGGGTTTGCGGGCGGCTCGCCACGCTCGATAGCGTCGACCGCAGCCATGTTGGAGATCACACGGCCGAAATTGGTGTAATTGTTGTCCAGATTCAGGCGCGGGTAGAACACGATGAAGAACTGGCTGTTGGCGCTGTCGCGGTCCGCCGCGCGCGCCATGGATACCGTGCCCCGCACATGCGGCATCCGGCTGAACTCTTCGGCGATATCCGGGAGGTCCGAACCGCCCGTCCCGGTGCCCGTGGGATCGCCGGTCTGCGCCATGAAACCGTCAATTACGCGGTGGAAAATCACGCCGTCGTAAAAGCCCTGGCGGGCCAGCGTTTTGACCCTGTCGACGTGATTGGGTGCCCAGTCGGGCTTCAGGCGAATTGCCACCCGCTCGCCATTCGACAGGTCGAGCAGCAGGATGTTCTCGGGATCTTCGTTGACGTCGAAGCTGACGGGCGTGAAGACGCGCGTGTCGGCAGCGGGTTCAGGTTCCGCCGCAGCGGCCTCGTCCTGCGCGTGGACGGCGAAGGGAGTTGCAGCGAGCGTCAGCGCGGCAGCAATGGCAAGCGAAGTCTTGAGCATCGTCATTCCGTAGCAATGTCCTGGATTGCGCCCCGTCTAGCGAGCGGCGTCTGTCGGTTCAATGAATAGGTTCAACCCTCGCCGCGACCGCCGCGCAGGCCGAGCTTCCTTACCCGGGCCTCGACATCGTCCCGCACGGGCGATGTCACGAACTTCCCAATCGGCCCGCCGTAAAATGCGATTTCCTTGACCAGGCGGCTGGCGATCGGCTGCAATTCGATGTCGGCCATGAGGAAAACGGTTTCGACCTGATCGTTGAGCTGACGGTTCATACCCGTGAGCTGGTATTCATATTCGAAATCGGTCACGCCGCGAATGCCGCGGATGACGATCCCGGCTTTCATATCCCGGGCGAAATCGACCAGCAGCGAATTGAAACCGACCACGCGGATTCGTTCGCAATCGATCCCGGCAACCTCGCGCTCCACCATGGCGATACGCTCGTCGTCGTCGAACATGGGTGATTTGGCGATATTGGTGGTAACCCCGATAATCAGTTCGTCCACCAGCTTCGCGCCGCGCTCGATAATGTCCATATGACCAAGCGTTATCGGGTCGAAGGTACCCGGATAAATGCCAATGCGCTTCACCATCAGTGATCCCTTTTCACGACGAAATGCGCCAGATCGACCAGCAACCGCGCCTCCTCACCATAGCTGGCGAGATGACGGCCCGCCTGGTCGACAAGCATTTCCGCCTGCGTTCTGGCCTGTTCGCGCCCCATCAGGGTCACGAAGGTTTGCTTGCCCTGTATCTCGTCCTTGCGCAGCGCCTTGCCTGCCTTTTCTTCATCACCTTCCACATCGAGGAGGTCGTCCGCGATCTGGAACGCCAGGCCGATATCGCGGGCATAGGCGCGCAAATGGGTTCTGCCTTCGGGTGGCACGCGGCCGAGAATGGCACCCATTTCCACGCTGGCGGCGAGCAGGGCACCGGTCTTGAGTTGCTGCAGACGGGTGACCTGCCTCAGATCGTATCTTTCCTCTTCAGAGACGATATCCATCATCTGCCCCCCGGCCATGCCGTCATGTCCGCTTGCCCGCGCGAGAGTGGCGACGAGTTCGGCCCGAACGAAGGGATCGGTGCTGGTGTCGGCTTGGGTCAGAATGTCGAAGGCCAGCGCATGCAGACAGTCACCCGCCAACACTGCGGCCGCCTCGTCGAAGGCTTTGTGAAGCGTGGGTTTGCCATGCCGAAGATCGTCATCGTCCATGCACGGCAAGTCATCGTGGATCAGCGAATAGGCATGGATCGCCTCGACCGCGCAGCCCGCATTGATCGCGGCATCGCGGTTAACGCCGAAAAGTTCGGCGGTGGCGACCAGAAGAAGCGGACGGACGCGCTTTCCGCCGCCGATCGTGGCATAGCGCATGGCCTCGATCAAGCGGGCGCGCGTATCGTCCGGGACAGGCAGGAAAGCGTCGAAAGCGCTGTCGACCTCTTGCTGAACCCGCTCGAAGGCTTCTCCAAGCAGATCGGGCATCGCCATCGTCACGCTCACGCGTTGCCATCCGCGTCGAAAGGCTGCGTACCCGCAGGCTTGCCATCGGTTCCGGCAACGATTTTCTCGATCCGCGCCTGCGCCGCGTCGAGACGGGATTGGCAAGCTTTGCGCAATTCTTCGCCGCGTTCGTACAGCGTAATGCTCTCATCGAGCGGCACATCGCCGCTTTCGAGCCGCCGGACCACACTTTCGAGTTCGCGCAATGCCTGCTCGAAGCTCATTTCCGAAATCTGTGACTGTTCCTCTGCCATTGCAGGCAAGCATTGACGGCCCGTCTGCGCGCGGTCAAGTAAACCCCAAAACAGGGGGGCGATTATGACGTGGATTGTCGCTGCCATCGCTGCGGCACTGATGTTCGGGGCGCTGGTTACAGGCTTGGTGAGCTGGGTCGGCAGCAAGGTCGGATAGGGCCATGTTCATCGGCCATCTAGCGCCTGCACTCGCGGCACGCGCACTAACGGACGAAGCGCCAAAGCTCGGCGTCCTGTTTCTGGGTGCCCAGCTCGTCGACATAGCTTTCTTCTCGTTTGCGCTGGTGGGGCTCGAGAATTTCCGGATTTCGCCCGGCATTACCGCCATGAGCCCGCTCGACCTTTATGACTATCCCTTCACGCACAGCCTGCTCGGCTCCGCGATATGGGCAATCGGCTTCGCGATCGTGATCGGCTTCGCGCAGCGCAATCTCGTCGCGGCAAGTTGGGCCGGTATCGTGGTCATATCGCATTGGGTGCTCGACTGGCTGACGCACCGCCCGGACCTGACGATTTCAGGGAGCGGGCAAACTTACGGTCTTGGTCTGTGGGACTATCCACTGGCCACGATCGGGGTGGAACTTGGTATTCTTGGCTTGGCATTCTGGATGTATTTGCGACGGACCAAGGGGCCGGTCCTTCCACCCATCATCATGTTGGCTATCCTGCTGGCGATGCAAGCTTTCGCATGGTTCGGGCCGGAACCGGTATCCGCAGGGCCGGGCTTCCTGATACTTGGCCTGATGTCTTTCGCCATTATGATATGCCTTGGGACATGGGTGTCCTCAACGCGCTGGCACCGCACGACCGTCGGACTGGGGGTTGCCAGCCCACCGCCATGACGCGCTGCCGTATTGCACCTCGCGCCGCTGCACCGTAAGGGCGCGACCCATGAGCGAAATCACTCCCGAAGTCGTCGAGCAACATGGGCTCTCCACCGAGGAATACGAGCGCGTCCTGCACGCGCTGGGCCGTGAGCCCAATCTGGTGGAGCTGGGCATCTTTTCGGTCATGTGGTCGGAGCACTGCTCGTACAAGTCGAGCCGCCTGCATCTCAAGAAACTGCCGACCGAAGCGCCGTGGGTCATTTGCGGTCCGGGCGAGAATGCGGGCGTGATCGATATCGGCGACGGCCAAGCCGCCATCTTCAAGATGGAGAGCCACAACCACCCAAGCTACATCGAACCCTATCAGGGCGCCGCGACCGGCGTCGGCGGTATTTTGCGCGACGTTTTCACCATGGGCGCGCGCCCGGTGGCGAACGCCAATGCGCTTCGCTTCGGCCGTCCCGAGCACCCGAAGATGAAACACCTCGTGCAGGGCGTGGTTGCAGGCATTGGCGGCTACGGCAATTGCGTCGGTGTGCCGACCGTTTGCGGCGAGACCAATTTCCACCCTGCCTATGACGGCAATATCCTCGTCAATGCGATGACGGTGGGCGTCGCCGATGCGGACAAGATCTTCTATTCGGCGGCCACCGGCGTCGGGAACCCGATCGTCTATGTCGGCTCGAAGACCGGCCGGGACGGCATTCACGGCGCGACCATGGCCAGTGCGGATTTCGAGGAAGACGCCGACGCCAAGCGCCCCACGGTGCAGGTGGGCGATCCTTTCACCGAGAAGCTGCTGATCGAAGCCTGCCTCGAGCTGATGGCGACCGATGCGATCGTCGCCATCCAGGATATGGGCGCGGCGGGCCTGACCTCCTCCAGCGTCGAAATGGCGACCAATGGCAAGGCAGGCATCCGCCTCGACATGAACAAGGTCCCCTGCCGCGAAGAGGGCATGACGCCCTACGAGATGATGCTGAGCGAAAGCCAGGAGCGCATGCTCATGGTGCTGAAGCCCGGCAAGGAAGAGATGGCTGCGGCCATCTTCGAGAAGTGGGAGCTCGATTTCGCAGTCATCGGCGAAGTCACCGACACGCAGCACATGGTGCTCGAATTCGGCGGCGAGGTGGTGTGCGACATCCCGCTCGGTCCGCTTGCGGCCGATGCACCCGAATACGACCGCCCCTACCTTTCGAAGGAAGACTATACCGCCTGGGCCGGTATCAAACCGATGGCCGAGCGACCCGACACGGACGATGTCGGCGGCGATTTGATGAAACTGCTTGCCTCGCCCAATCTGTCTTCGCGCAAGTGGATCTCGGAGCAGTATGACAGCCAGGTCGGCGCGGACACGCTGCAGACCGGCGGCGATGCGGGCGTGGTACGCGTGCACGGCACCAAGAAGGCTCTGGCGATCAGCACCGATTGTACCCCGCGCTATGTCCATGCCGATCCCTATGAAGGCGGCAAACAGGCCATTGCCGAGGCCTATCGGAACCTGTGCGCGGTCGGCGCGCGTCCGCTGGCGGTGACCAACTGCCTCAATTTCGCCAATCCGCAGCGCCCGGAAATCATGGCGCAGTTCGTTCATGCGCTCGAGGGCATGGGCCGCGCCTGCCGCGTGCTCGACTTCCCGATCGTGAGCGGCAATGTCAGCCTCTATAACGAGAGCAAGGCAACCGGTGGCGGTTCGGCGATTCTGCCCACCCCGGCCATCGGCGGCGTGGGCCTGATCGACGATTACGACCGCATGATGACCATGCCGTTCAAGGCCGAGGGCGAGGCGATCTACCTCATCCATGCCGAAGAATGGGCCACCGCCGATCCCGAGCGTTCGCATCTCGGCAAGTCGCTCTGGCTCAGCGAAATTCACGGCCGCGACGAAGGGCGAACCCCACCCACCGATCTCACGGTCGAGAAGAGCGCAGGCAGAATCATTCTGCAGCTCATCGCCGACGGTCTGGTCAGCGCAGTTCACGACGTATCGGATGGCGGTCTCGCCATCGCGCTTGCCGAAATGGCCATGGCCGGCGGCATTGGTGCCGATGTGGAATGGAACGAGGAATATTCGCAGGCCGCATGGTGGTTCGGCGAGGATCAGGGCCGCTATGTCGTGACCGTTCCCGACACGGAGGCACTCAACCAAGCCCTCGCCAAGGGCACGGAGAACGACGAGACCGCCTCCATCGGCATTCGTCGCATTGGCAAGACGGGTGGCAACACATTGTTCGGCAACACCATTGCAGACATGCGCGCTGCGCATCGCAGCTTCTTTTCCGATTGGATGGAGCGATAAGGCCGTGGCGGCGGGCTATTCCGGAACGCCGCTCGCCAAGAAGCTCAGTCTGCGCGATGGACTGCGCGTATGGTTCGACGCGATGCCCGAGAGTGTTCAGGACGAAATCGGCGAATATGCCCTGGAACTGACCTTCGTCAGCGGGCCGGAGGAGACACCGGACGCTGCGCATGTTTTCGTCACCGAGCGCACAGACCTCGAAGCGAAGCTGGGCGTCCTGCGCGAGCATATGGCCCGCGATGGGCACATCTGGGTGAGCTGGCCGAAGAAAGCCGGGACGGTGCAAACCGACATCACGGAAGACAATATCCGCGAGATCGCGCTTCCCATGGGCCTGGTCGATACCAAGGTCTGCGCGGTCGACGAGATCTGGTCCGGCCTCAAGCTCGTGATCCGCAAGGAATTGCGCTGAAGCCAAATACCCGTAATCGTGACATCAGATTCGAGCTGCCTGCCGCGCTCGACCGGGGATACCCATTCGACCGCTTCGAACCAGGGGGTCCAAGCGCGCGGCATCATGCGATAGGTCTGGGATTATGCGCGATCACGAAACCGTTCCCTACTCACTTCCCGATATTGCAGACGATGAAAGCATCGCTCTGGCGCGATCCATGCGTGACCGGCTGAAGCAGCGGCGCACATGCCGCTATTTTTCAGGCGAGCCGGTGCCGCGCGAGGTGATCGAGGCCGCGATCGAGGCCGCCGGGACCGCGCCCAACGGTGCCAATCACCAGCCATGGCATTTCGCCGTGGTCTCATCGCCCGAAAAGAAGCGCGCCATCCGCGAGGCGGCGGAGGAAGAGGAGCGCAATTTCTATGCCGGAAAGGCGAGCGAGGAATGGCTGACCGCCTTGGCTCCGCTAGGCACCGACGAAGACAAACCGTTTCTCGAAACCGCACCTTGGCTGATCGTCGTCTTCGCCCAGCGCAAGGGTGGCATCGAGGAAGATGGCAAAACGCAGAACTACTATGTCAGTGAAAGCGTCGGCATCGCCTGTGGGATGCTGATCGCCACGCTCCACGAAGCAGGTCTCGCAACGCTGACACACACACCCTCGCCCATGGGTTTCCTGCGCGATATCTGCGAACGCCCCGACTGGGAAAAACCGCTAATGGTGGTCGTGGTAGGCCACCCCGAGAAGGAGGCGAGCGTTCCCGCCCATGCGCTGAAGAAAAAGCCGCTGGAACAGATCGCTAGCTGGCTCTAGGCAGTTACGAAGACGGGGGACAGAATTTGGAAAAGACAGCTAAGCGCTGGCCGCTGCTATTAGCTATAGTAGTCGCCCTGTCAGCGATTTGGGCTGGCTTCGCGGCAGGCGAGAACCTCGCTGAAGACTGGCAGCTGGCCGCGCGGTGGACGGCAAGGGCCGGCTTGCCGATTTTTCTGCTGGTGTATTCGGCATCGACGCTCGTTCGACTATTGCCCAGCAAATCGACTAAGGCTCTGCTGCGCGATCGGCGATGGTGGGGGCTCGGATTTGCCGCGTCGCACACGATCCACCTTTATGCCCTCACAATGGTTTTCGTGGTCGGACCCGACAGCCGATCGCCGGTCTCACTCATTCCCGGCGGTCTGGCCTATGCGATGATCTACGTGATGGCGGTGACGTCGAACGCCTACTCCATGCGCAAGCTGGGCCGCAGCTGGAAGCGCCTTCACACGCTCGGAATGCATTACATCTGGCTGGTCTATACCGCGTCCTACGCAGGCCGCATCTTCCAACCAGAGAAGCAGGTCGAGGGTCTTGTCGGGACTAGCTTGCTGGTGGCAGCGTTTATTCTCCGCATCGCCGTCCGCTGGCCGCGGCACAGAACCGTACGTGTTTAGGCGGCGGCCAGCTGCTTTTCGGGCTGGTGAGCAAGCAGGTCGTAGGGGTCGATCCCCTCTTCTCGCCAGATCCGATGGCATTCGCGGTACCAGTGTGGTTCGGGAATATTGAGTTCGGCACGGGCCTGCTTGAGGTCTTTCGTCAGCAGTTCGCGGATCGATAGGCCAACGAGTGCGGGACACGCCTTGCCCGTGCGGTGCGCCTGTCGTGTCGCCTTCATGACTGGCGCTTGGCTCTTCACCAGCTTCTTCAGATGGAGGGAACCGGCATAGCCCAACAGCAGATGCCCGTGGCTCGGGCTTTGCCCGTGCGTGAAGAGCAGCACGCATTGCTCGCCCAGCGCATCGCGGCCGTATCCCGTCAGCACATGCATGAGATCATGCGTATCCCGCTGGCGAAAACCGAACCATTGAACCAGATCGTCGTAAACGGGTTGGTCGGCTTTCTCGGATTCCTCGACCAAACCTGCGGCCGAGAGACCTTCGCGTTCCATGAAATCGCAATAGGCATGCGCAACCGATCCCTCAGGAAGTCTGCGCAAGGCATCGTGGTCGTCGAGGATCGCCGGAAGATAGGGTTCGCTCGCGCGCAAGGCTTCACCGTGGGGGCTGAGCGTGAGCGCGCGAACACGCGGTATGAACTGTCCCGAGGGGAGCGCGTCGTAGATCCGGAAGACCTCGGCGGTGTTTTCCTTGTCCTTCAACAACTCGCGGAAATGTCTGAGCGCGGTCAGAGGGCGATAGCGTGCCCTGGGCCGATGAGGATGACGCAGCGGCGTACCATCGCGGGCGGTTTCAAGATCGGCAATGATAGAGCTGCTGACGTTCATCTGGTTGTCCATGGGTGTAGGTTTCTATCAAAAACCCGGCCTACACAATTGGAAAAGCGCGCCAAGCGTCACGCAGGCGTGGCCTCGTCGATCCATTCGCGTTCCGGAATGCCCAGCAGCTTGAGTATCGTCGTCAGGCTCCGGCTCTCGATCCGCCCGTTCGCGGCTTCGCGCGCCTTGGGTTTGGCGCGATAAGCGATGCCGTAGTCCGCCGCTTCGATCATGGGGATATCGTTGGCGCCGTCGCCCGTGGCAAGCACGCGAGCACCCTCGCCCAATTGCGCGCGCTCTTCCTCCAGCGTTGCCAGCTTGGTCGATGCATCGCTCACCGGACCGGCGAGCAGCCCGGTAAGCGCTCCGCCCGCGACACCGAGGCGATTGCCGACCACGCGTTCGAACCCCAGTTGCTCGGCAACCGGATCGGCGAAGTGATGGAATCCCCCGGTTACGAGCACGGAGCGACAGCCTTTGCTCCGCAACGTCGCGACCAGCGTCCGGGCGCCTTCGACCGGCCGGATCCTGTCGGAGAGGCACCGCTCGATAGCGGCTTCCTCCAGACCTTCCAGCAGCCCTACGCGTTCTTTCAGCGCGCTTTCGAAATCGAGTTCGCCCCGCATCGCGCGTTCGGTTATCGCGGCGACCCTGTCCTTGAGATCGGCGAAATCCGCGAGCTCGTCGATGCACTCTTGCCCGATCATGGTGGAATCCATGTCCGACACGAACAGACGTGGCACCTCGATCTCGTGATCGGCCACGAGCAGGTCGCACTCGCCGAAATGCTCGGCGAGCGTTCCTGTCAGCCGCGCCCGGTCGCCTTCGGGAAGCGAAAGCTGCAGCACGTCTCCGCAAGAATCGTGCATGCCTGCCATCGCGACCGGCATGTCGGCGGCGGCCAGCGCCCTCATCGCTGCGTCGAGCCGTGTTTCCACGCTGTCCATGTCTGCTATCAGCCGGGCGATGAGCACCAAAACGTCTCCATATGAAAAACCGGTCGCGCTCATCGCAGGGCCGACGGCGAGCGGCAAGAGCGATCTCGCGGTCAGGCTGGCACAGCGACTCGAACGGGGCGGCCGTCGGGGGGTCATCGTCAATGCGGATAGCCAGCAGGTCTATCGCGACCTGCGCATCCTGTCCGCCCGCCCGACGGAAGAAGAGATGGGCGGGATCGAGCATCGCCTGCTCGGAACCTGGGACGGAGCCGAGATTTGCTCGGCTGCCGAATGGGCCGACGTGGCGAAACAGGCGATCGCAGAGGCGCATGCGGATAACGCCGTACCGATCCTGTGTGGCGGGACAGGCCTGTACCTGCGCACGCTGCTCGACGGTATCGCCCCGGTTCCCGAGATCGCCCCCGGCATTCGCGAGGCCGTGCGGGCTTTGGCGCAAACTGAGGCGCGCATTGCCCTTGAAACCGAAGACCCGGAAGCAGCGTCTCGTCTCGCCCCCGCCGATGTCACGCGAACCGCCCGGGCGCTCGAAGTGGTCCGTTCGACCGGGCGAACGCTGAGCGAGTGGCAGAAGGACAGGTCCGGCGGCATCGGGCAGGACGTCACGCTGCATCCCTTGGTTCTCCTGCCGGATCGTGAATGGCTCTTCGCCCGCTGCGACCTGCGGTTCGAACGCATGCTGGATGCCGGGGCCATCGAGGAAGTCGAGGCGCTTCTGGCCCGCAACCTCGATCCAGGCCTGCCCGTGATGCGCGCCATCGGCGTGCCGGAAATCGCCGCCCTCCTCCAAGGCGAACTATCGCGGGCTCAAGCTATCGCCGCTGGCCAGACCGCGACGCGCCGGTATGCCAAACGGCAGTACACATGGTTCCGTAACCAGCCACCGGAAAATTGGCCGAGCACGGATAACAAAAATGATGCCGAATGCGATTTTTTTGTTTCATTATTTCAAAATGACGGTTGACCGTGAAATTCAACACGCCTATCTGGAGCAAAGTCGGTCCGGCGCTATAGACCCCAGCGCCGGGCCGATTTGTGTCTCTTGAACACCGTGAAACGGGTCGGAGGGTAAAGTGAACAAAGAGCGCAGCGGCGCCGCTATCCTGATCGAATGCCTCAAACGGCAGGGTGTCGAATTCGTCTTCGGCTATCCCGGCGGCGCGGTGCTGCCGATCTATGATGAGCTCTTTGCCGACGAGGATATCCGCCATATCCTGGTGCGCCACGAAGCGGGGGCGGCCCATGCCGCCGAAGGCTATGCCCGCTCGACCGGCAAGGCCGGCGTGGTGCTCGTGACCAGCGGCCCGGGGGCGACCAATGCGGTCACCGGCATCGCCGATGCCTATATGGATTCGATTCCCATGGTGGTGATCACCGGACAGGTGCCCACCGCGCTCATCGGCACGGACGCCTTTCAGGAAGCGGACACCGTGGGGCTGACCCGCCACTGCACCAAGCACAACTACCTCGTGAAGGACCCCGAACGCCTTGGCGCGACGATCGAGGAAGCCTTCCGCATCGCCACGTCGGGCCGCCCCGGTCCGGTCGTGATCGATATCCCCAAGGATGTGCAGATCGCATCGGCGCGGTGGGATGAGCAGGACGATACCCCCCTGCCCTCGCATCGCTACCAACCGCGCATGGTCGGCGCGGCGGACGAGATCGCCGAAGCTGTCGAAATGCTCGCCACGGCAGAGCGTCCCGTGCTCTATACCGGCGGCGGCGTTATCAACGCCGGACCCAAAGCGAGCGAGTTGCTGCGCCAATTGCAAGCGGCAACCACTGCCCCGGTGACGAGTACGTTGATGGGCCTCGGCGCTTTTCCCGCCGATCATCCGGACTGGCTCGGCATGCTGGGCATGCACGGTACCTACGAAGCGAATATGGCCATGAACCGCGCCGATCTGATCGTTGCGGTAGGATCCCGCTTCGACGATCGCGTGACGGGACGGCTCGACGCCTTTGCTCCGCAAGCCAAGAAGATTCATATCGATATCGACCGCGCGAGCATCAACAAGATCGTGCCGGTCGATCTCGGAATCGTGGGCGATTGCGCGCATGTCCTCGAGCAGTTGGTGGAAGCATGGGGCAGCCGGAAGGGGCGCGACCTGTCCGAATGGAAGGCCCGCATTCTCGGCTGGAAGGCGCGTGACTGCCTTGCCTATCCCGAGCGCAGTGGCGATCTCATCATGCCGCAGAAGAGTATCGAGCGTCTCCACGCGCTGACCGGTGATCGCGACCCGATCATCACCACCGAAGTAGGCCAGCATCAGATGTGGGCCGCGCAGTATTTCGGTTTCATGGGGCCGAACAAATGGCTTACCAGCGGCGGTCTCGGGACGATGGGCTACGGCCTGCCCGCCGCCATCGGTGCGCAACTGGGCAATCCCGATAGCCTCGTGATCGATATCGCGGGAGAAGCCTCGATCCAGATGAATATCCAGGAACTTGGCACGGCCAGCCAGTATCGCCTGCCGGTGAAGGTCTTCATCCTCAACAATGAATATATGGGCATGGTCCGCCAGTGGCAGGAACTGACTTATGAGAGCCGGTATTCGAACAGCTACTCGGACAGCCTGCCCGATTTCGTGAAACTGGCCGAAGCTTACGGCTGGAAGGGTATCCGGATCGAGGATGAAAGCCAGCTCGACGCCGGGATCGAGGCCATGCTCGCCCATGACGGACCGGTGATGGTCGATTGCCAGGTGGCCAAGGAAGCCAATTGCTTCCCCATGATCCCAAGCGGCGCCGCCCATACCGAGATGCTGCTTTACGGCGACCAGGTCGAGGGGACCATGGACGACGAAGCGAAGGCGCTGGTGTGATGGGTATGCAACCGAAATTCCCGCCCCAATTCGCGGATCGCGCGGAACGCCGCGTCTGGTTCAACCGCCAGGATGCCGGGCGACTGCTCGACTGGATCGAGGATACCGGCCAGCGCTTCCTCGGCATGGATGTTGCCCAGAAACAACCGGACGAGGCGTGGGTTCTCCTGCCTGACAGCCTCGACCTCAGCCGCCAGACAGACAACTTCGAGGCGGTGCGCATGGGCCGCGTCTTCCTTGCCGAATATGACGGCGATGGGCGCATGTTCGAACCTGTGTGGCAGGATCGTGAACAATGAAGATAGAAGAACAGACCGCCGAACGGCACGTTCTCAACGTCATCGTGGACAACGAGGCCGGCATTCTCGCCAAAATCTCGGGTATGTTCACCGCGCGGGGCTACAATATCGACAGCCTGACCGTGGCCGACATCTCCGAAGATCACGCGATCAGCCGCATCACCATCGTGACGCGCGGACCGGAACCGGTCATCGACCAGATCCGCGCGCAGCTCGAACGGCTGGTCCCGGTGCACAAGGTCATCGACCTGACCGAAAGCGGCGCCCATGTGGAACGTGAGCTTGCGCTGGTGAAGGTGGCCGGCAAGGGCGACAATCGGGTGGAAGCGCTACGGATCGCGGAGCTTTTCCGCGCCAATGTGGTCGATACCACCACGCAGAGCTTCGTGTTCGAGCTGACCGGCTCGCGCGACAAGGTCGACAGCTTCATCGTACTGATGCGTGAACTCGGCCTCGTCGAGGTGGGCCGTTCGGGGATCGTGGGAATGATGCGCGGGGACGGTTCCGACTGACCAGCAGCAGGATTACTTCGTCACCCTGAATCCGGGCGGCTTTTCACCGGCCTCGCTTTCAGGGTCCATCCAACCTCCGGCAACACCGTCCAGGCCGAAGAATGGATGCGGAAACAGTTTCAGGATGACGGTTCATTTTACGAAGGTGCGAACATGCAAGTCTACTACGATGCCGATTGCGACCAGCAACTGATAAAGGACAAGAAGGTCGCCATCGTCGGATATGGCAGCCAGGGTCATGCCCATGCGCAGAACCTGCGCGACAGCGGTGTCGGCGAAGTTGTCATTGCGCTGCGCGAAGGCTCGGCCACGGCAAAGAAGGCCGAAAGCGCGGGCTTCACCGTGAAGACCGTATCCGAAGCCGCCGAATGGGCCGATGTTCTCATGATCCTCGCGCCCGACGAGCATCAAGCCGCGATCTACGCGAACGAAGTCGCGGGCAAGATGAAGCCGGGCAGCGCGCTCGCCTTCGCGCACGGCCT
Source organism: Erythrobacter sp. SN021 (assembly GCF_021864455.1). Lineage (NCBI taxonomy): Bacteria > Pseudomonadati > Pseudomonadota > Alphaproteobacteria > Sphingomonadales > Erythrobacteraceae > Erythrobacter > Erythrobacter sp. SN021. Next base: position 136,170 of record NZ_JAKKUW010000001.1, on the reverse strand, counting down.
CAACATTCATTTCGGCCTGATCGATCCGCCCGCCGATATCGACGTCATCATGATCGCGCCCAAGGGTCCCGGTCACACCGTGCGCGGCGAGTACATCAAGGGCGGCGGCGTCCCGTGCCTCATCGCCGTCCATCAGGAAAGCGAGCAATCGGGGGGCCAGGGTTTCGCCAAGCAGCTTGCCCTGTCCTATGCCAGCGCGGTTGGCGGCGGCCGCTCGGGCATCATCGAAACCGATTTCAAGGAAGAATGCGAGACCGACCTCTTCGGCGAACAGGCCGTGCTGTGCGGCGGTATCACCCATCTCATCCAGGCCGGTTTCGAAACGCTGGTCGAGGCTGGCTACGCGCCCGAAATGGCCTATTTCGAATGCCTCCACGAGACCAAGCTGATCGTCGACCTGCTGTATGAAGGCGGCATCGCCAACATGCGCTATTCGATCTCGAACACTGCCGAATACGGCGACATCAAGACCGGCCCACGTATCATCACCGACGAAACCAAGGCCGAAATGAAGCGCGTCCTCAAAGACATCCAGTCGGGCCGCTTCGTGAAGGATTTCGTGCTCGACAATCAGGCGGGCCAGCCCGAACTCAAGGCAAGCCGTAAGGCCGCCGCCGCCCATCCGATCGAACAGACCGGCGCCCAACTGCGCGCGATGATGCCGTGGATCGGCGCCAACAAGCTGGTCGACAAGGACAAGAACTGAGCTAGGGTCGCGCTCATGGGAGAAGAGACCATGAGCGCGACCGACAGCTTGCCCTTTGCGTGCAAATGCGGTGCCGTGACCGGCGTCGTTCTGAAGGCCAGCCCGTCCGAAGGCGATCGGGTGGTATGCCACTGTGTCGATTGCCGCGATCTTGTCCGCCATCTTGGACAGGAAGAGCGCGTGCTCGACGATCTGGGCGGCACCGATCTCTATCAATCCCGCTGCGCCCGGGTCGAATTGCATTCCGGCCGCGAAAAGCTCGCCAGCCTTCACATGACGAAAGGCAAGACGCTGCGCTGGTACACGACCTGCTGCAATTCGCCGCTGTTCAACACCTACGCCAATGGCAAAGTGCCCTATGTGACAACGATTCTCGCGAACACCGATCCCGCTCGGCGCGATGCTCTGCTGGGCAGCCCCATCGGCCATGTCTTTCTCGAACAGGCAACAGGTGATGCAAGCGCTCTCACCGCCATGCCGTTCAACCGCCTGATGCGCCGGTTCTTCGGGCGGATGATCAAGGATATGCTGAGCGGGGATCGTCGGCGAAGCGCTCTGTTCGATGCCGAAACGCTCGAGCCCATCGCCCCGCCGCGCCACCTGTCGCCGGCCGAACAGCAGGCGCTCGGCCGCATATGAAGCTCAGCGACTGCCACAATATCGACGACTTCCGGAAGCTGGCCAAGCGGCGCCTCCCATGGCCGGTGTTCGACTATATCGATGGCGCTGCGGATGACGAAATCACCAAGGCACGCAATACCAGCGCCTTCGACGAGGTCGACCTGGTGCCCGACGTGCTGGCAGGCGTCGCCGAAATCGACACCTCCCGCACCATTATGGGCCGAGAAAGCACCCTCCCCCTGATGCTCAGCCCGACCGCATTGCAGCGCGCCTTTCACCGCGATGGCGAGCGTGCGGTGGCGAAAGCGGCGGAGAAGTTCGGCGTTTGGTTCGGCATTTCCAGCCTCGCCACGCACTCGATCGAAGAAATCGCAGCACTGACCGGCGGCCCCAAGCTGTTCCAGCTCTATGTGCATAAGGACGCAGGGCTGAACACCAGTATGATCGAGCGCTGCCAAGCGGCCAAGTTCGATGCGCTCGCTCTGACGGTCGATACGATCGTTTCGGGCAAGCGCGAACGATGCCTGCGATCCGGCTTCACCACCCCGCCTCGGTTCAGTGCATCTGCACTATGGAGCTATGCCACGCGACCACGGTGGACGTTAGACTATGTTTTCGGCCCGAAATTCCGCCTGCCCAATCTCGATGAACATGTGCAGGAGGGCACGGGCAAAGCCGTCAGCATCCAGGACTATTTCAACACCATGCTCGACACGAATATGGACTGGGATACCGCCGCCCGTATTCGGCAGGATTGGGGCGGAACTTTCGCGCTAAAAGGGGTGATGAGCGCCGCCGACGCGCGCCGCGCGGTCGAGATCGGGGCGGATGCGATCTGGATATCGAACCATGGCGGCAGGCAGCTCGACGGCAGCCGCGCGCCTTTCGATCAGCTTCGCGAGATCGTCGACGCGGTCGGCGGCGAAATCGAAATCATCCTCGACGGGGGCGTGCGGCGCGGGACGCATGTTCTCAAGGGCCTTGCCGCTGGCGCGACGGCGGCTTCGGGCGGGCGCTTATATCTCTACGCCCTCGCCGCAGCCGGTCAACCCGGTGTCGAGCGTGCGCTGACCATCCTCAAGGAGGAAATCGAACGCGCAATGCGCCTGATGGGCGTGACCTCGGTGGACCAGCTTAACGCCGACCGATTGCGCTATCGTCAGGGCTAGTTCGACCGTTCGACGCTTCGGGAAAATCGGGCAATCTCTTGGGAAACGGCCTCCTCGCGTCCAACCCACACATGCCCCCCAGTCTCGTAGAGCACTAGCCGGGAGTTCGGTATGATCCGACTGAGCTGACGCCCCGTCCCCGCGGTTCCGAACAGATCGTCCTTTGCCGAGATGATCAGCGTAGGCACCCTGATTGAGCTGTAGTCGATTTCAGTCGGCGACCCGGCAAGGCGACCATCGGCCAACATCCCCTCGGTTCTCCGGCTGATGGGCAACATGCCTTCCGCAATGTCGCTCACGCGCTCTCGCCGCTCCCTCGCGGCGCCACCCACAAGTGTCGGATCGGTCGCGAGCAAGGTCTTGATGACCTGGTCCGGAGCAAGGCGCAGGAGGGCCCAATACAGAAAGTCGGACCCAGCGAGACGAGCGACAAGCGCCTTCTCCCATTCGGTCATTTCGACCGGGTCCCGGTCATTCAGATTGCTGGCGGGAACGAGCAATACCAGTGCCCGGCACCGTTCAGGATGGCGCAGGGCAAATGCCGCGGCAAAATTGGCGCCTGCCGACCCGCCGACCACGACCGCGTCCTGCACTCCCAACTCGTCGAGCAGCATCGCAAAGGCATCGGCCTGAAGCTCTGGCGCGACGGGATCGGGCGCGCTCCTCAAATAGCCGAACCTCGAAGGTGCGATGACCCGAAAACCGCGCTCGTGAAGATCGCCGGAGAAAAGCAGCCCCTGATCGAACCCGCCACCCGTTCCGTGAATCATCAAGAGCGGGCGGCCCGTTCCCTGCTCGGCATACTCGAGACGACCCTGCGGCGTATCGATAACCCTGCTGCGGCCGGTCAGCCGCTCTTCGGCAGCGGTCAGATCCAAGTGATAACGCACACCGATCGCCATCGTGACAAGGAGGACACCGACGAGAGAGACGATCCATATCGGCCTCAAGGTCCGAGCACGCCTCATCCTATCGCATCCTTGCGAAACAGGCGCGCAACTCGCCTATGAACAGCTCGGGTTGCTCCCACGCGGCGAAGTGGCCACCCGCATCAAGATCGTTCCAGTAGCTAAGATTGGTCAGCGTGCGTTCGACCCAGGCGCGCGGTGCGGGCAGTATCTCTTTCGGAAAAGCGCTCACACCGGCAGGGATGTCCACCGTGTCTCCACCGAGCTTGGCGAAACTCTCCCAATAGAGCCGCGCTGCCGAGGCTCCCGTGGCAGGCAGCCAGTAGAGCATGATGTCGTCGAGCACCTGATCCATCGACAGCGCATCCCAGGGCGAGCCGTCATTGTCGGTCCAGTAATAGATCTTCTCGAGTATCCATGCAGCCAGCCCGATGGGAGAATCGACCAGCGAATAGCCGATCGTCTGCGGGCGAGTGCTCTGCTGCTTCGAATAGCCCGAGTCCCATTCCCGATAAAAGCCAAGGCGCTGCATCGCGTCGAGCACGTGCGGATCCTCACTCTGCAGGTCTTCCGGGCGGGGCCTGCCGATCGGCATGTTGAGGTGAATGCCTTTGCACCCCTGCGGTGCAAGTTGCCCTATGGCGGTCGTCACCGCAGCGCCCCAATCGCCGCCCTGTGCCACCCAACGGGTGTAGCCGAGGCGCTGCATGAGTTCGGACCATGCTCGTGCAATTCGCTCGACACCCCAGCCCGTCGCGGATGGTTTCTGCGAAAAACCGTAGCCGGGCAGCGAGGGAGCGACCACATGAAAGGCCATCGCCTCCGGGTCCGTGGGTTCGGCCAACTCATCCATAACATCGAGGAACTCGACCACCGATCCGGGCCAGCCATGGGTGATCACCAGCGGCATTGCGTCTTGGCGGCTGGAGCGCTTGTGCAGAAAATGGATATCGAGCCCGTCGATCTCGGTCATGAACTGACCGATCTCGTTCAACCGCGCCTCGCAGCGCCGCCAGTCGTATTCGATCCTCCAATAGGCGACCAACTCCTTGAGAGCTGCGACCTTCGTGCCTTGCGACCAGTCATGGACCGGCTCCTCCTCGGGCCAGCGAGCATGGTCGAGCCGGTCGGCGAGCGCCACCAGTTCATCGTCCGGAACAGTCAGCTCAAACGGCCTGATTGCGCCCATGCCTACCCTCCGGTCGCCTTTTTCGAAGCCTCGACCACCCGGCTTATATCTGCCAGCAGAATCGTACTGGTCGCCTTGGCGAGTATGGTTCCGCTCGCATCCTTGAGGTGTCCCTCGTAAAAGCTGGTGCGCTTGCCGTGCCGCTCGACCCAGGCCTCCGCGATCACGGATCCAGGCCGCGTCGGCGCGAAGAAGCTGACCTTCAGCTCCAGCGTCATCGGGACGATGCCCTGCCCGTTCTTCGCCATCGCGGCGTGGGCCATTGCGGCGTCGATCCATCCACTGATGAAGCCACCCTGTACCACGCCGCCCGAATGGCACTGTTCCCGCTTGGCCTCGTATTCCAGGCTCGCACGCCCTTCCGGGTCGGTGGAGACGATACGCACCAGCCCCATCGTCTCGTGTAATGAATGTCCGTCTGCCATGCCCTCTCCCTTCGCGAAACAATATGTCACGCGATGCCCAAGCTTCTTTTGCTTTACAACCCCGAGGAAGGGCACCATAGCGATGGCCATGCACTACGCACTCGGTCTGATTATCCTGCGACTTACACGCCCTTGGGCGTGATAGCTGGCGTGCCTTTCGCGGTGCGCTGAGCGCCCAAGGGACCAACTACCGCCCCGCAAGCTTCCGCAAGACCAGAGACCCTCGTAATGTCCATGCTCCACAACCCGAGCACCAAGTATTCGCCTTTCCCGCAGGTCGCTCTGACCGACCGGCAATGGCCAAGCCGAACCATCACCACGCCCCCACGCTGGCTCTCCACCGATCTTCGGGATGGCAATCAGGCCATTGTCGACCCGATGGATGCGCACAAGAAGAACCGCTTCTTCGATCTGCTGGTCGAGATCGGCGTGAAGGAAATCGAAGTCGGCTTTCCCAGCGCGGGTGCGACCGAATTCGATTTTATCTCCGGCCTCGTGCAATCGGGCCGCGTTCCGGACGACGTACTGGTTCAGGTGCTCACTCAGAGCCGCGAAGATCTCATACGCACCAGCTTCGCCAGCCTGACCGGAGCGCGGGCAGCGATCGTCCACCTCTATAATGCGGTCAGCCCCGCATGGCGCGAAGTCGTGTTCGGCATGACCACCGAACAGGTCCGCGAAATTGCCGTGCACGGCGCGAAGGTCATGCGCGACGAGGCAGGCAGGCAGCCGCAGACCGACTGGCACTTTCAATACAGCCCCGAGACCTTCTCGACCGCCGAACTCGATTTCAGTTTGGAGGTTTGCGAGGCGGTGATGGAGGTGCTCGCGCCGACACCCGAGCACCCGATCATCCTTAATCTGCCTGCCACCGTCGAAGCGGCGACGCCCAATATCTACGCCGATCAGGTGGAGTATTTCATCCGCAATCTGCCCAACCGGGAGAGTGCGATTATATCGCTGCACACGCATAACGATCGCGGCACCGGGGTCGCAGCGGCGGAGCTGGCGCTGATGGCAGGCGCGGACCGCGTCGAAGGCTGCCTGTTCGGTAATGGGGAGCGGACGGGCAATTGCTGCCTTGTGACCATGGCGCTCAACATGTACACGCAAGGCGTTGATCCAAAACTCGATTTTTCGGATATCGACCGCGTCATCGAGACCGTGGAATATTGCAACGAACTGCCTGTACACCAGCGCCACCCCTATGGCGGGGAGCTCGTATACACGGCATTTTCCGGCAGCCACCAAGATGCGATCAAGAAGGGATTCGCCGCGCTCGAGACTCAGAACGATCCGCATTGGCGCGTGCCTTATCTGCCGATCGATCCCGCCGATCTCGGCCGCAGCTACGAAGCGGTCATCCGGGTCAATTCACAATCCGGCAAAGGCGGCTTCGCCTGGGTTCTCGAGCAGGATCAGGGCCTCAAACTGCCCAAGCGCATGCAGGCCGACTTCAGCCCCCACGTCCAGCGCATGGCGGACGAAGTAGGGCGCGAACTCGATGCCGCCGACATATGGGCGGCCTTCAAGGGCGCTTATCACGTCCAGACGGCAGATAAGCATTTCCAGCTTGTCGATTACGACGAACGCCGCGCCAGCGACGGGACCCGCCTGTTCACCGGCACCATCGCGGTCGAGGGCAAGGAGCAGACCGTTTCGGGCCGCGGCAACGGGCTCATTTCCAGCGTGCTGACGACGATCGAGAACGCTTTCGGCCTGTCGCTCGAAGTGGTCGATTACAGCGAACACGCGCTCACCGCAGGCCGCGACAGCCGCGCCGCCGCCTACCTAGAATGCCGCGCCAAGGATGGCCGGACTATCTGGGGGTGTGGCATCGACGAGGACGTGGCCACAGCGAGCGTGCGGGCGGTTCTAAGCGCTGCGAATTCGGCGGTCGAGACAATCTAGCTATTCGCGGCCACCCGGCTATCCTCCAGCGGAGGTTTCCGGTTTTCGCCATGTCGGCCCATGTCCTGTGCATGACGCAGGCGATTGCGTCCCGCTGCCTTGGCGGAATAAAGCGGGCCGTCGGCAGCCTGCATCGCCATCGAAGAACTGCACCGTTCGGCGATGCGTGCGATCCCGAGCGATGCGGTGATGTTGAACGTGCCGCCATCATTGTCGGTCATGACATGACGCTGGATAGCGAGCCGAAGCTTCTCACATATGATCGCGGCGGTCTCGCGCGCGGGACCCACAGCGATCATACCGAACTCCTCCCCACCGAGGCGCGCGAAAAAGCAATTGTCGTTAGCGCTTTCGCGCATGATTTCAGCAACCTGTTTGAGCACAGCATCCCCGACCGCATGGCCGTAGGAATCGTTGACACGCTTGAAATAATCGAGATCGACCAGCGCCAGGGCGAAGGGCTCCTCATCGGCAAATTCGAGCTGGTCCTCCAGCACATCGAGGAAGGCCCGGCGGTTGGGCAGACCGGTGAGCGCGTCGGTACGTGCTTCCCGAGATGCCTGAATCTCGTCGAGCTTGCGAGCAGTGACGTCGCGGATCGTAACCACATAGGCGGATGCCTGGTGTTTCGAGGAATCAATGGCGCGTAGCTTCGCTTCCAGCCAGCGGGTCTGGCCGCCCCTTTCGACGGACCGTTCGATGATTTCCGTGTGTCCGGGATATTGCGCCGCAGATCGTAGAGTTCCATCCACGATTTCCTTGTCGAACTCGCTGAAAAACGCGGCAAGATGAAGATCGACAACCTTGTCGCGACCACTCAACCGGATGGAGGCAGGCGAGGCGAAGCGGATCATGCCATGCTGGTCGAGCTGCAGCAGGGCATCGTCGGAATGATCCGCGATAAGGCGCTGCATCGCTTCACGATTGGCGAGTTCTTCCATGAACCGCTGCCGCTGTTTGAGCGCCACGGCGAGCGGGAAGGACAGGAGCACGAGGATGCTGAGATAGAATTGCAGGAACAGGGCTTTCTGCCACAACGGAATGGTCAGTTCCGCAAAGACGCCGGTGTCCGCCCCAAGCGTTCCGGCAGACGCGAGCGTGATGAGCAACACGGTAATCGCTGCACCGAAGCGCCCGAAGCGGAAACTGGCGAGGACGAGCGGCACGACCGGAAGAAACAGCGTGGGGAAGGTCGATTGCAGAAGGGCGACAGCGGAAATCCCTATCGTCAGCAAGGTCATGCCGATGAAGGGCAGTATCCGGTCACGTTTCAATAGTCGCGCGAAAACCGGCTTTTTGTACGAGGCCAGGAGCAGTGTAAGCGGCATCACCAGAAGCGTGCCCAATCCATGGGCGATAAACCATGAAAAGGAATGCTCCTGCCACCCCCCGGCGATGACCTGCGAGGCCAGTATACCTCCGGGAATGGAAGCAGCCAGCGGCCCGACGATCCCCGCCAAAAAACCCAGCCAGACGATTCCGATTTCGCTTTCGACATAGTCCCGTTGCGGCCGGAAGCGAACCAGCAGCCATGCGATCAGCCAGGCTTCGAAGACATTCACAAGGGCGAATGGAATTGCCCAGACCGGCCCCAAACCAAACAGTGCGGTAGCGAGAGTGCTGAAGGCGGCGAGGGTCACGGCGGCAGCCAAGGAGTGGGAGCGCGGAATTGTGAGAAACAGAGCCGCAGCAATGGCCGCGCCCGGCCACACCAACGCAAGCCCCCCGGAAAACCGAGTCCAGACGATCGTCAGGGATGTGACACAGAAAAAGACCGCACCGTAGGTGGCGATTTGCATCACAGGATTCGGTGCCCTGGAATGCATCATATGTTCAACCACTCCATAACAGGTCGCTAGACCGGTAAGCTTAACGCGGGAAAGGCAGTTGCATACGCATTTCCACTTATGCGCTCGCAAAAAGCCAGGATACGGGCCGCATCTACGACCCCCTGATTCTTAACCTTTCCGTTTCGTCAGGACGCTCGCCATCGATAGGAGATGTAACGCCGTCCATCGAAACCACCACTTTTCCTTGTCAGCATCGTGGTCCATGTGTTCCATCATGAAGGCTTTGCCATGGGTGAAGATCGCGCCGACCGCGACAAATTGGGGAGAGTGCCGCCGATGACCGAAGATATCCTCGAACCCGACCTGCCGATCATCGATCCGCACCACCACCTTTGGGACCTGCGCCCGCTGATCGCGGCTTTTCCGGAACCGAGGCACGATTTCATCGAAGCCGTCGCCGGAGCCGCTTACTATACTTTCGACGAACTCCACTCCGATACGCATTCGGGGCACAAGGTGATCGGCACGGTGTTCATGGAATGCGGCGCCTTCTACGACGCTGCACGCGCCGACGCGATGAAACCGGTCGGCGAAGTCGAATTCGCCAATGGTGTCGCGGCACAGGGAGCCAGCGGCCAGTACGGCGATTATCGCCCCTGTGCGGCAATCGTCGGGCATGCCGACCTGACGCTTGGCGATGCGGTCAGGCCCGTTGTCGAAGCCCTGATCGCCGCCGGCAATGGACGCTTTAAGGGTATTCGCCATGCCGCAGCATGGGATGCGGATCCCGATGTGCTCGGCCCGCCTTTTCACGCACCGGAGGGCCTCTACCGCTCGGACGCCTTCCGCGCCGGTTTCGCGGCTTACTCGGATTACGGGCTGACCTTCGATGCCTGGCTGCTCGAGCCCCAGCTCGGGGACCTGCTCGACCTCGCCAAGGCGTTCCCGGAACAGCAGATCGTCCTCGACCACTGCGGCACACCGCTCAATATCGCATCCTATCGCGGCAAGCTGCACGAACGCTTCGATGTCTGGCGCCGTTCGATCCATGCCCTTGCCGAATGTCCCAATGTAGCGGTGAAGCTCGGCGGTCTGGCGATGGCTTTCTGCGGCCTGCCCGAGGATGGCCCGGCGAAGGAGCACGGTTCCGAATATCTGGCGGCGTTGTGGCGGCCTTATGTCGAAACCTGCATCGAGGCCTTCGGTCCGGGGCGCGCAATGTTCGAATCCAATTACCCGGTGGATCGCTGGGGCGCCAGCTATCCGACCCTTTGGAATGCCTTCAAGCGTCTTGCCGCCGGGTACAGCAAGGACGATAAGCGCGCGCTTTTCGCAGCCACGGCGGCGCGAGTTTACGACATCGAGCATATCCTCGACCGCGCCCCGACCGACGCTTGACGTTTACGTAACGTCACTCTCGACAAGCGCCTCGACGCACCATAGGCCCTCGCCTCCACAGTTCTCAGAGGAGCCTCCTGCATGACCCTGCCCGCCCCGTTCGACAAGTTGCGTATTCCCGTAATCGGATCGCCGCTGTTCATCGTTTCCGGGCCGGAACTCGTCATCGCGCAGTGCAAGGCCGGTATTGTCGGGAGCTTTCCCGCATTGAACGCGCGGCCACAGAGCCAGGTGGATGAATGGCTCCACCAGATAACCGAAGAGCTGGCCGCGCATAATCGCGACAATCCCGACCGACCGGCAGCGCCCTATGCAGTGAACCAGATCGTCCACAGGTCGAACGATCGCCTCGATGCCGATATGCAGACCTGCGCAAAATGGCAGGTGCCCATGGTGATTACCTCGCTCGGCGCACGCGAAGAGGTTTTCAAGGCCGTGGATAGCTGGGGCGGAATCACGCTGCACGACGTCATCAACGACCGCTTTGCTCGCAAGGCGATCGAGAAAGGCGCTTCCGGGCTCATTCCTGTGGCCGCAGGTGCGGGCGGTCATGCCGGCACGCTCAGCCCCTTCGCGTTGATGCAGGAAATCCGCGAATGGTTCGATGGTCTGGTGGCGCTTTCGGGCTCCATCGCTCATGGACGCTCGATCCTGGGCGCGCAGGCTCTAGGCGCGGACTTCGCCTATATCGGTTCGCCATGGATCGCGGCGAGCGAGGCGAATGCGGATCAGCGGTACAAGGACGCGATCGTCGAAGGCCGTGCCGACGGCATCGTTTACACCAACCTCTTCACCGGGGTGCATGGGAATTATCTGCGGTCGAGCATCGAGGGTGCGGGGCTCGATCCCGACAATCTCCCCGAAAGCGATCCCAGCAAGATGAACTTCGGCAGCGGCGGCAACACCAAGGCCAAGGCCTGGAAGGACATCTGGGGGTCGGGCCAGGGCATTGGCAGCGTGACCAAGAGCGCGCCGGTGGAAGAAACGGTCGCCCGGCTCGAACGCGAATATATCGCCGCGAAGGAAGCGCTGGCAAAGGTGACCGCCTAAAGCACCACGGCGGTCCCGGCGGCCCATAAAACCTCAGCCATCGCATCGAGGTCGGAAAAGTCGACTCCCCTGCCTAGGGGGTCCTTGCGATTGAGCCGCAAGGGCTTTCGCTCGTCCAGCAGCCTTTGGCGCAAGGCCCGCTGCAACAGCGCCAGCCGCATCAGCGCGGTTTCGGCGGCGTGGATCGGATCGGACGTGGATTGGCGCGCCCATTTGCGTTCGATGCGGCCGACCCGTTCGATCACCATCGCATTGTAATCGCGGTGCGGCCCGCGGTGGAGCGGAAGGGCCAGGCGCCGCGCAGCCTCCTCGCGCGCGGGGAGCAGCAGACCATTCCTGCGAAAGTCGTCGAAACCGATCCGTTCGGTGCCCAAAGCATCGAACAAAGCTTCGAAACATGCCTCACCAAGCAATTGGCGTGGCAGCAGGTGATGCCTCTGCAACGCAGGATCGTGCTGGGGAGATCCGCGTCGGTTTACGGCCCGGAATGGAAGGTTGCGACGATTGGCGCCCAAGGTGGCTGGCAGGCGATAATCCATCCCGCAGTCAGGCTGGAAAAATCCTGAGCAGACCGGCCGGGCGATCCGGTTCCAATTTCAGGATTGTCCCGTCTTCGGTCGCAAACTCGCAAGCGCTTTCCCGCAGGTCGAAACCGATCAATTCCTGGACCACGCGCACAGCCAGGCGCGTAGCGGCGGTTCGATCGCGGCACAGGGCGGGATCGAGCCACAATTCGCAATCGGTGAAGAAGTTTAGCCCCTCGCTACACAATGCCCCCTGCCCGTCGAACCGGATGCCGAGCAGTCCGAGTGCGGGAAACGGTCCGCCGGTGAGCCAGCTTTCGGTCGTTTTGGCAAAAAACTTCGGCGCGATGGCAGAGCGTGCGGGAGGCCAGCACACCGCATTCACGCCGCCCAGCGATCGGACCAGCGCGGCGCCGATCCCCAGTAGGGTTCGCACAATCGGAAGTGCATGGGCGCCCTGCGCTATATGCGGTCCCGGATACAGTCCGAGCGCTTCGCTCCCCTCCTCGCGGTCGACCTGGACGTTGAACAGATAGCCAACTTCCGGCGTGGCCAGCGCGGGGCCTGGTCGCAAGCCGAGCAAATCGAAGGTCAACCCGTCGGCGAGCAGTTCGACCCAGTCGATATCGCCGTCGTTCGGCAGGGCGGCGCCATTTACCGGGTCAAGTCTCTCGACTGCGATGGGATCGTGGCTGATCGAGATGCGCGGCTGGTCCGAAAGGGCTGCGAGCAAATCGGCGCGATCCGGCCTTTTACCCTTGTCGAACAAGAGGATGAGGCCGGAACCGATTGTGCTGCCATCGCCAATGCTTCGCTCACCGGCCGCCACCAGAATACGCCGTCCTTCTCCCTGCGAAGAGCAAACCTTGGCTGCAATCCGGCAGGCCGTCGAGTCCACAAAAGGCTAATGCTCGAAAGCGGACCCTTTTTTCAGAAGATCCCCTGCGCGATCCCTTCGGCCAGAGCCGCGCCGAGTTCGGTCGCGTTGGCAAGCGTCTGGGGCGCAACGGTCTTCGGTGCGAGAATCGCTTCCGGTTCCTGTGCGTCGGTCATTTCGATCCACGGATCGGTCACTCGCTTCAACCGCCAGCCCGTGGCGATGCGATCGATCTGCCGCTGCGCGCCCTCCCCATCCGATCCGGCGGCGATGACCGTGGCATAGGGCCTGCCTTCGATCCGCCCCAGGAGCGGGTAATAGCAGCGGTCGAACATTTCCTTCATCTCGCCGCTCATACTGGCGAGATTTTCCGGGCAGCAGAACAGGTAGCAGCCCGCCGCAAGCAGATCTTCCGGCGAAACATCCGACGCCCGCTTCAGCACGCCGCCGTCGCCGGCGCCCTCACTGGCGGCACGAGCGATCTGCTCGCTGGTACCGGTGCGGCTGTGCCAGACGATGAGCAGAGACGTTGGGGCCATCGGCAGAGCATCGCCAACACCTGTCGATTGTCAATCTCCAGAACTTCCTCCCACACCCCGCACCGGCTATTGCCATCCCATGGCATCGCAGGCCCTCTCCCACGTATTCGGTGTTTCCTCCTCACTTACCGGCCGTGCCTGGCGCTGGCGTGGCGGGAATATGGAGCTCGGCAACACGCCGGGCCTGGACGACGATATCGTGCGTCAGCTCTTGCTTTCACGCGGAGTCGCCGCAGAGGATATCGAGCGACATCGCAATCCGACATTGCGGAATTTCCTGCCCGATCCATCCCTGTTCCGCGATATGGACGTTGCCGCCGATCGCATCGCGCAGGCCGTTATCGCGGGTGAGAGAATCACCATTTACGGCGATTACGACGTCGACGGGGCGACCAGTTCCGCATTGCTGATCCGTTTGTTGCGCGAGCTGGGCGTGGAAGCGGACTATTACATTCCCGACCGGCTGCTGGAAGGCTACGGACCGTCGGGCGAAGCTCTGGTCAAGCTAGGCCAGGCAGGTTCCAGCCTGATCGTCACGGTCGATTGCGGCGCGATGGCGCATGAGGCGCTGGGCATGGCGCATGAGGCGGGCATCGACGTGATCGTGGTCGACCACCACAAATGCGCCGCGGACCTTCCCAAGACGGTGGCGCTGGTCAACCCCAATCGTCTGGATGAAGAAGACGAGGCGGCGGCACATGGACACCTTGCCGCAGTCGGGGTGGCATTCCTCCTGGCGATTGCCCTGGTCCGTACTTTGCGCGAGCGCGGTTTCTTCACCGAGCGCAAGGAACCGGACCTGCTCGCGCTGCTCGATGTCGTCGCGCTGGGTACGGTCGCCGATGTCGCCGCGCTACATGGCCTCAATCGCGCATTCGTCTCGCAGGGCCTCAAGGTCATGGCCAAGCGCGACAATATCGGCATGTCCGCCCTCATCGATGCAAGCCGCCTCAAGCGCGCTCCGGCGTGCTCGGACCTCGGCTTTGCGCTTGGCCCGCGCATCAACGCCGGCGGTCGCGTGGGAGAATCGACGCTAGGCGTCAGACTTCTGACCACGCAGGATCCCGAAGAGGCACGCGAAATCGCAGCGCAATTGTCCGCGCTCAACGAGGAACGCCGGGCGATCGAAGCGGAAGTGCAAGAGGCCGCCGAAGAGCAATTGGCGGCGCAGCACAATCGCGCGGTGCACCTCGTGGAAGGTGAAGGCTGGCACCCCGGCGTGATCGGCATCGTGGCCGGGCGCATCAAGGAAAAGACGGGTAAGCCTTCGCTGGTGGTCGCGCTCGACGGCGAGACTGGCAAGGGATCCGGGCGCTCGATCGCCGGGGTCGACCTTGGCGCCGCCATCATCCGCGCCCGCGACGAAGGATTGCTGGTGGCGGGCGGCGGACATGCAATGGCCGCCGGATTGACCGTGGCCGCAGACCGGGTCGAGGCGTTGGCCGATTGGCTCGACCGTATGCTCGAAGGACAGGTCGCCCGCGCCTCGGCTGAGCGTGCCATGGCGCTGGACCTTGCGGTCGCCCCCGGTGGGTTGACGCCCGAACTGGTCCACGCGCTCGAAGAAGCGGGACCTTATGGAGTAGGCTGGCCCGGCCCACGCGTTGCAGTGGGTCCGGTGCGGCTGGTCAAATGCGATATCGTCGGAACAGATCACGTTCGCCTGATCGCCGCCGGCGAAGATGGCAAGAGCTTCAAGGGCATCGCTTTCCGTGCCGCGGAAAGCGACATGGGTCAGGCCCTGCTGCACGGTTCGCGTGGCCGCCGCCTGTGGCTGGCAGGCCGGGTAAAGATCGACGATTGGGGCAATCGTCCCCAGGCGGAACTGCACCTCGAGGACGCCGCGTGGGCCGATTGAATCATTTGCATGCATTCGAGGGTTGACGGCCCGCAACCCCACGCCTAATTGGCCCGCCACGCCACCGACCCGCAACGCGGGTGTGGCCCGTTCGTCTAGCGGTTAGGACGCGGCCCTTTCACGGCTGAAACACGGGTTCGATTCCCGTACGGGTCACCACGGTGGCGGTATTGCATCTGCAATCCGCGCAAAGCGCCACATATGTGGCCCGTTCGTCTAGCGGTTAGGACGCGGCCCTTTCACGGCTGAAACACGGGTTCGATTCCCGTACGGGTCACCATCTCTCCACATCTTCGGAAAAGCGGGTAGCGCCCCTTGCCGGGCACGGGTAAGGCGCGCGGCAATGAGCGAGCGAAGCTTCCCCTGGCCCGGATTCGCAGTGGCGGTTGTCGCCTGCATCTTTCTTGCGATTCTCGGTGTCGACCTGGTCTATGTGGGGGTTCTCTTCCTCGTCTGGACGGGGTCTCTTCATCTGGTCTCGGCTCGACCGCCCGAGAACAAACCCGTTGCCACCGGCCCCGCTTTCACCCGCGACAATATGGCGGACCTGTTCGAGCACTCCGAAACGCCGGTCGTAATCACCGAACGCGATCGGGTGATCGTGGCCAATCTCGCGGCGCGCAAACTGCTCGGCGGGCACATCGTCGGACAGGACGTGCGCATGGCACTGCGCCAGCCCGAAGCCATCCGGCTGCTGGCACGCAAGGCCGATGGCGGAGCGGTCGTGCGCGGTCTGGCACGGCGCACCGACATCTGGCGGATCAACCGCAAAAGCCTGCCCGGCGGCCTTGCCGTCATCGAATTCGTCAACAAGACCGCCGAAGCCGACATTGCCCGCGCGCATACCGATTTCGTCGCCAATGCCAGCCACGAACTGCGCACGCCGCTTGCTTCGATCATCGGTTATGTCGAGACGCTGCGCGAAGACGTGGACCGGCTCGACCCCCGAATGGCCGACAAATTCCTCGGTACTATCCAGCGCGAAGCCAAGCGGCTGCAGGATCTTGTCAGCGATCTCATGTCGCTGTCGCGAATCGAAGCCGAGAAGCACGACCTCCCCAGCAAGACACTCGACCTCTCCAAGCTGGTGGAACGCGCCGCTCACGATGCGGCGAGCGGCGAGCGGGCGCCATTGCTCGATTTCGAGACTGCGCAGGCATTCGAGGTTCTTGGCGACCGGCAACAGCTCGAACAACTCGTCCGCAACCTCGTCGACAACGCGTTCAAATACGGGAGTCCGGGCGAGCGGGTCACCGTGCGCTTGCATCCGAGAGGGGACAGCCGTGTGCGCCTGACCGTCACCGACCGCGGCGACGGCATATCGCCGGAACATATTCCCCACCTCACCCGTCGCTTTTACCGTACCGATCCGGGTCGCAGCCGAGCATCGGGGGGAACCGGGCTGGGCCTAGCGATCGTCAAGCATATCGTGGAGCGGCATCGTGGCAGACTCGACATCGACAGCACGCCTGGCGAAGGCACGAGGGTCACTGTCACCCTGCCGATCGAAAAAGCCGACGAGACTGTCTGACCTTACACCCCGTTGCAAAGCCCCGCAGCGCATCGCGCCGGTACATACGCTTGCCTGCAACCTGTCATCGAAATGTAATTTAGCGGTCATAGAGGCGTCGTCGCACCGTAATTTCCCGTTCAAAGGATTCGTCCCGATGACCCGTACCTACCGCCTGTCGCTGGCGGCTGCGGCGCTCTGCTGCACCATGGCCACCCCGCTGTTCGCCCAGGACGTAACTGTCTCGACCGACGAACTGGCCCAGATGCGCGCCCAGCTTTCCGCGATGAACGCGCGGATCGACCAGCTCGAAAACGAATTGGCGGCCGCCAGGGCTGCGAATGAGGCGCAGGACGCAACGATCGCGGCCAATACCGCAGCCGCCGCGGCGAAGCCCGAGACGGCTGTCGCCACGCTCGAAAAGGAGGATGGCTGGAGTTTCAAGCCGCGCGGCCGCCTGATGTACGATGCCGGCTGGACCAATGCCCCGGAATCGACTGGCGCCAGCGATGGTTTCGGCAACGAAGTGCGCCGTGCCCGTCTCGGCGCTTCGGGCGATATCCCGGGCGGCTTCGGTTACAAGGTCGAGGTCGATTTCGCCGGGAACGAGGTCGAGATGGCCGACGCCATCCTGACTTACGAGGACGGCCCGCTCGAAATCGCGATCGGCCATCACAACAACTTCCAGTCGCTGGAAGAGCTGACCAGCAGCCTCCACACAACCTTCATCGAGCGCGCCGCCTTCACCGACGCTTTCGGCTTCGAACGCCGTATCGGTGCATCGGTGACCTATTCGAAAGGCGCGATCCTGGCACAGGCCGGTGTCTTCACCGACAATTTCGACGACACTTCGAGCAAGAATCGCGGCGTCGATGCCCGTCTGGTCTTCATGCCCAAATCGGGCGACGCGCAGCTCCATTTCGGGGGCTCGTTCCATTACAACGATATCGACGATCCCGCAGCCACCGTGCGCTATCGCCAGCGCCCGCTGGTTCACTTCACGTCGGAACGGTTCGTCAATACCGGCCGACTCGGCGCGAAGAGCGAGACCGGATTCGGGCTCGAGGGCGCCGCGATCGCCGGACGGTTCCATGCCGCAGCGGAAGGCTACTGGCAGAAGGTCGACATGCCCGGCGCGGCGATGGACCCGACCTTCTTCGGTGCCTATTTCGAAGCGGGCGTTTTTCTCACCGACGACAGGCGCGGCTACAAGGCAGGCAAGTTCGACCGTACCAAACCCAGCAACCCGGTCGGAGAAGGCGGTTTCGGTTCGCTCCAGCTGAACCTGCGCTACGATCACCTCGATCTGAACGATGCCGGCATTCTGGGCGGTCAGCAGGCCGGTTATCTGGCCTCGCTGATCTGGAAGCCCACGGATTATACGGCTTTCATGGTCAACTACGGCCGACTGCAATATACCGATGCCGTTCTGCCGACCGCCAATGGCGACACCTCTTACGGTGTGGACGCCGTTGGTCTGCGCGCGCAGGTCGATTTCTGACCCGCGAAAAGGCCAGTCAAACGATTGTCGCAACCCTGTAACATTGAGGCGCTTTGGCGCCGCTAGCTATCAACCCAAGGGGCTACCCATGACCAAGACCAAATCCATCATATTCGCCGCGGTTTCCGCTGCCGCCCTCGCCGCCTGCGGTGGCAGCGGTGGCGACTCCGCTTCGCGCGATTCGATCCGCGCGGTCGGTTCCTCGACCGTTTTCCCCTTTGCCAAGGCGGTTTCGGAAGCCTTCGTGCGCTCCAACCCTGAGTTCCGCTCGCCGATCATCGAATCGACCGGCACGGGCGGCGGCATGAAGCTGTTTTGCTCCGGCGTCGGCGCCGATACGCCCGACATGACCAATGCGTCGCGCCGCATGAAGGCCAGCGAATTTGCCGACTGCCAGGCCAATGGCGTGACCGATGTGATCGAACTGCAGGTCGGTCTCGATGGTATCGCCTTCGCTTCGGCCAAGGGCGGGATCACCATGAACCTGACCCCGCAGCAGGTCTACGAAGCGCTGGCCGCATCCCCCTATGGCGGCGAACAGACCACCAAGACCTGGTCCGACGTCGATCCTTCGCTACCGGATCAGCCGATCCTGGTCTACGGCCCGCCCTCCACCTCGGGCACCCGTGATGCGCTTAAGGAACTTGTTCTCGAAGCCGGGTGCAAGACCAACGCGGACATGAAGGCTCTGAAAGAGACCGACGAAGACCGCTACGACCAGCTCTGTACCGAAGTGCGTTCGGACGGGGCCTATGTCGACCAGGGCGAGCAGGACAATCTCATCGTCCAGAAGATCGAAGGCAATCCCAACGCGGTTGGCGTCTTCGGCTACAGCTATCTCGAAGAGAACGCGGACAAGGTTCAGGGCCTCAACATGAATGGTGTCGCCCCGACTTACGAGAACATTTCGAGCTTCGAATATCCCGGCGCACGTCCGCTCTACGTCTATGTGAAGAAGGCTCATCTCGACGCGATCCCCGGGCTCAAGGAATATCTCGCCCAGTGGACCAAGATGTGGGCAAAGGATGGCGATCTGGCAAAGATCGGTCTTGTGGCTTCGCCCGATGACGTTATGGCGGCCAACCAGAAAGCGGCCACCGAGTTCACGACGCTCGACGGCGCCCAGCTCAAGTAAGGTTGAATGTAACGCATGTCGCCAGCCATCTTGCTCCTCCTGGCCCTCGGGCTCGGGCTCGCCGGATGGTTGGCGGCTCGTGCACGTGCATGGACCTTTCGGCGTGAAAGCGCCGATGGCAGGCTCGCCAGCCTGCCTACCTACCACGCGTGGTATGTCGCGCTGTGGATAGTCCTTCCGGTACTGGCATTCGTGGCGCTCTGGGGTGCGATAGCCCCGGGTCTCGTCAGCCAATCGGTCCTGGCCGATCCCGCGGCGGCCGACCTTCCCGTATTCGGCTTCGAACGCCAGACGATCCTCAACGAGGCCCGCGCGGTCGCGACGGGGGCGGCGCCTGCCGTGTTCAATCCCCAGGCTGCCGCGCTTGTCGAACCCTATCGCGATGCGCTGTCGCATTACAACCTGATCGGGATCGCGGTGACGGTGCTGATCGCGTTTCTCGGCGGTGCCTACGCCTTTCTGCGTCTGCGCCCCGATTTCGCAGCCCGCACCAAGGTCGAGCGGATCGTCATGTCGATCCTGTTGGGCGCTTCGCTGGTGGCAATCCTGACCACTATCGGCATCCTTGCCAGCCTCATTTTCGAGACCGTCCGGTTCTTCGGCATGGTCTCGCCGATCGATTTCCTTTTCGGCACCCATTGGGGTCCCGACCCCATGGCCAACCCCGACAATCCCGATCCGTCCCGCTATGGCGCGGTGCCTTTGTTCTGGGGCACGCTTTTCATCGGCGCGATCATCGCGATGATCGTCGCCATCCCGCTCGGGCTTATGAGCGCGATCTACCTCACGCAATATGCCAACCCCCGGCTGCGCAAATGGATCAAGCCGGCGCTCGAGATTCTCGCGGGCGTGCCGACGGTCGTTTACGGATATTTCGCAGCTCTGACGATCGCACCGGCCATTCGCGATATCGCCCTGAAGCTCGGCGTGACGAACCCTTCGACCGAGAGCGCGCTCGCCGCCGGTCTGGTCATGGGTGTGATGATCATTCCCTTCGTGTCCTCGATGGCCGACGACAGCATCACGGCCGTTCCGCAGGCGATGCGCGACGGCAGCCTCGCCATGGGCGCCACGACCAGCGAGACGATCCGCCGGGTCTTGGTTCCGGCTGCCCTGCCCGGCATCGTGGCCGGGATCATGCTGGCCATCAGCCGCGCGATCGGGGAAACCATGATCGTGGTGATGGCGGCATCGACGGCCGCCAACCTGTCGGCCAACCCGCTCGACAGAATGACGACCGTGACGGTCCAGATCGTCAAGATGCTGACCGGCGAAGGGAGCTTCGACCACCCTGCCACGCTCAGCGCCTTTGCCCTCGGCTTCGTTCTGTTCCTCGTCACCCTCGGCCTCAACTTCATCGCGCTCAGCGTGGTCAAAAGGTATCGCGAAGCATATGACTGAGCGTGTCGCCCCTACCCGCACGCCCGCCTTCGAGGCGCGTCTCAAGAAACGTTATGCTGCCGAGCGCCGGTTCAAGGCTATCGGCCTGTCGGCGATCCTGTTCTCGATCGCCGTGCTCATACTCCTGCTCGCGACGATGACTTTCAACGGGATTGGCGGGTTCCAGCGCGTGGAACTGCAGGTCCCGGTCGATTTCGCCGAAGCCGGCATCGCCGCCGACCCGGCCGCGATGGAACAGCCGGGTGCTCTCGCCTCGCTCGAAGCACAGGGCCTGCGCGACGTGGTCCAGTATTTCGCGGAAGAGCATCTGGGCGAGGAAGGCGCTGAAGAACTCGGCGCTCAGGCCTGGCGCGATGTCGCCGCGGCGATCATCGCCGATCCGGCGATCCTGCGCGAAGAGATCACCTTCTCCCTGCCGGCATCGGCAAATCTCGCTTCGGGGTATGAAGGGGAAGGCTCGCAGGACATGCAGGCGCTCGCGGCGCAACTGGCGCAAGAAGGGCAGATCGAGAAGAACTTCGATGTCGGCTTCCTCACCCGCTCGGATGCGACAAACCCGCAGCAGGTCGGTATCTGGGGGGCGCTCAAGGGCTCCATGCTGACGATGGTCGTCACCCTCCTGCTTGCCTTCCCGATCGGCGTTCTCGCGGCACTCTATCTCGAAGAATATGCGCCCAAGAACAGGTGGACCGACTTCATCGAGCTGTCGATCAACAATCTGGCCGCCGTTCCGTCGATCATTTTCGGCCTGCTGGGGCTCGCCGTATTCCTGACGCTGTTCCCCAATTTGCGGTCGGCGCCGGTGATCGGCGGTATGACGCTCGCCCTGATGACCATGCCGGTCATCGTGATTTCGGGTCGCAACGCCATCAAGGCCGTCCCGCCGAGCATTCGCGATGGCGCGCTGGCAGTGGGTGCCTCGCCCGTCCAGGTCGTGTTCCACCATGTCCTGCCGCTTGCCTTGCCGGGCATTCTCACGGGCACGATCATCGGCATGGCTCGCGCTCTCGGCGAGACCGCGCCGCTGTTGATGATCGGCATGCGCGCCTTTGTAGCCACCCCGCCCGATGGCTTTACCTCTCCCGCGACCGTCCTGCCCATGCAGATCTTTCTGTGGTCGGACGAAATCGACCGCGGTTTCGTGGAACGCACCAGCGCGGCGATCATCGTGCTATTGCTGTTCCTGCTCGTGATGAACGGGCTCGCCATCTACCTGCGTAACAAATTCGAGAAAACCTGGTGACCGTAGTCCACGACAACCTCGAGCCCACCGAAGCCAAGATGAGCGCCACCGATGTCTCCGTTTTCTATGGCGACAAGAAGGCGATCGATTCGGTTTCGATAGACATCCCGACCGAATACGTGACCGCCTTCATCGGTCCGTCCGGTTGCGGCAAGTCCACCTTCCTGCGCACTCTCAACCGCATGAACGACACCATTCCCACCGCCCGGGTCGAGGGGATGATCGAACTCGATGGCCAGGATATCTACCGCTCCGGAATGGATGTCGTGCAGCTTCGCGCGCGAGTCGGCATGGTTTTCCAGAAGCCCAACCCCTTTCCCAAATCGATCTATGAGAACATCGCCTACGGCCCCAAGATTCACGGTCTGGCCGAAGGCAAGGACGAACTCGATGCCATCGTCGAGAAATCGCTCAAGCGCGCCGGATTGTGGGAAGAGGTAAAGGACCGTCTCCAGGACAGCGGTACGGCGCTGTCCGGCGGCCAGCAGCAGCGATTGTGTATCGCCCGCGCCATTGCGGTCGATCCCGAAGTCATTCTGATGGACGAGCCGTGTTCGGCGCTCGATCCGATCGCCACCGCGAAGATCGAGGAACTTATCGCGGAACTCAACGGCCGTTATGCTATCGTAATCGTGACCCACTCGATGCAGCAGGCCGCCCGCGTCAGCCAGCGTACCGCCTTCTTCCACCTCGGAAAAATGGTGGAATACGGCCGCACATCTGACATATTCACCAATCCGCACGAAAAGCGCACCCAGGATTACATCACGGGTCGCTACGGATAAGGCCATGAATTCCATGCAAGAACACACAGTAAAGGCCTTCGATGAAGACATCACCCGCCTGCGCGGCCTGATCGCCGAAATGGGCGGATTGGCCGAAGCGGCGGTCGCCCAATCGCTCGAAGCGCTGGTCAAGGGCGACGATGAGCTGGCGGACAAGGTCGTCAAGGGCGACAAGAAGATCGACGCGCTCGAAAGCGAGGTCGACAAGCTTGCCGTGCGCATCATCGCGCTGCGCGCCCCCATGGCCGACGATCTTCGCGAAGTGATCGCCGCCCTCAAGATCGCCGGCGTGGTGGAGCGCATCGGCGATTATTCGAAGAACATCGCCAAGGCGAGCAAGCAGATCGGCGGCAACCGCAAGCAGTTCGAACCGCTCACACTGCTTCCCGCCATGGCGGAAGTCGCTGCCGAAATGGTCCACGACGTGCTGACCGCTTACGCCGCCCGCGATGCCGAACTGGCCCGCGAGGTGATCGCGGCCGATGAGAAGGTCGATGCCTTCTACAATTCGATTTTCCGTAACTTAGTCAGCCACATGGTCGAAAATCCTTCCACCATTTCGAGTGCGGCGCAGATGCTGTTCATCGCGCGCAATCTCGAGCGTGTCGGCGATCATGCCACGAATGTTGCCGAAATGGTGCACTTTGCGGCCACGGGCAATTATCCGCCCGATGAAGACGGCTGACACAAAACTGTAGCGCGAGGGTCATAAAGCTTTGCCGACCGAGACTGAGAATTCCCGGAAAGGCAAGGATTTGCACGCGGCCAAACTGCTTCTGGTAGAGGACGATCCCGCCCTCTCCGAACTGCTCGAATATCGCTTCTCCAACGAAGGTTATCAGGTTCGCACGACCTCGGATGGCGACGAGGCCCTGTTGCTGGCTTGCGAAGACGTGCCCGACCTCGTCATCCTCGACTGGATGATCGAAGGGACCAGCGGTATCGAAGTGTGTCGCCGACTGCGCCGCGACAAGGATACCGCGCACGTTCCGATCATCATGCTCACCGCCCGCGAGGCGGAAGACGATCGGGTGCGCGGCCTCGATACGGGGGCTGACGATTATCTGACCAAGCCGTTCAGCCCGCGCGAACTGCTTGCCCGCGTGGCCGCGGTCATGCGCCGCATCCGACCCGCGCTGGCGGGGGAGAGCATCGAGGTCGGCGATATCACGCTGGACCCGGTGGCGCACAAGGTGACGCGGCGCGGCCGCACCCTTCAACTCGGCCCGACCGAGTACCGCTTGCTCAAGTTTTTCATGGAAAGCCCGGGGCGCGTCTTCAGCCGCGGGCAGCTCCTCGACGGTGTCTGGGGTACCGAAAGCGAAATCGAACTCCGCACGGTCGACGTCCATATCCGCCGCTTGCGCAAGGCGATCGAGATCGAGGGCGCCAAGGACCCGGTACGCACCGTGCGCAGCGCCGGCTATTCGCTCGAAGCCTGATCCGGCCGTTCAGCCAGGAAACAGACACGTCACGCTAGCGTTCTTCCTCTTGGGAGAATGCCAATGCTGGAAAGACCCATTGCCGCCTTGCTGGCCTGTTGTTCCACGGCCCTGGTCTTCGCTTGCATTCCGGCGGTTCAAAAGGGGGAAGCCGAAGAAGGCGATCTGCCCGACGCAGAGGGTAGCGCGGCTCCGGCAACTGCTCCGGTCACCGACAGTCGGCAAATCGAGGGCAAATGGGATATCGTACGCTTCGATGGCTACCAGCCTGCCCGCTTGAACGGACCGACGCGGGTCGCCTTTGCCGATTTCACCGATCGCGGTGTCGCGTTGCGGATCGAGTGTAATTATTCCGGCGCAGCGGGTTTCGTCGTCGATGGCCGGTTTCGGCCCGAACCCGGCGCCGCGTTTCAGACCGAAATGGGGTGCGGCGCGGTTCGCGAGGCGCGTGACACAGCCCTGTTCTCTTTCTTCGGAAAATCGCCGAGCGTCGAACGCCTGGCGGACGGCAAGATACTGCTTCGCGCAGACGGAAAGGAACTGCTGCTCCAGCGCCCCGACGAGCGGCGGCTCGACTTCCTCCCTCGCCCGGAAGAACTCGCAGGCGAATGGCGGCTGATCGGCGTGACGCGCTATATGGAAGGCAATGGCCATGCGGGTATCGGCCTGACCGATGTGCCGGGTCGCGTTATCCTTACCGATACGACGGCCAGTTACACACGCTGTCCGCAATATGATTTCGGCTATCGCTACACGGAAGAAGGCCGGCTGCTGAAGACGTCCGGCCCGGCAATTCCCGCCAGCCCCGCCTCCTGCGCGGAGCTTTCCGAACCGCAGCGCGGTTCGGGCGATATGCCGACCCAGTGGGATGTCATGAGTGTCCTGCATGCCAGCCCGCTGATCGAATGGGCCGGGAAGGAAGAGATTCTCCTGTCGACCGATCGGATCGGGCTGGTCCTTTCCCGTGCACCCTGCCGGAGGATCGGGCAGTCCGACGATCATTCGGAAACGAAAGAGGTCGATTGCGCCTCGCCGCGTTAGCGGCAGACACCCCGCCAGCGCGGGCTCATGTCGAGGTGGAAGTGATCGGCATGCGCGGCATTGTAGTCTGGCGACAGCACCGTTGCGAAGCTTTCGCAAGCGCCGTCTCTCACGACACGGAGAAAACGCGCCTTCTCACTCTCGCCCGGCCAGTCCCGCAGCACATTGATGCGCGTACCATTATCGAGAACAAACCCGGCGATGTCGATGGCGTTGGCACTCGCATGCTCGCTCCACGGACCGGTGTCACGGCCATAGAGTCGACGGCAGGAATAGGCTCCAAGATGCTCTATCCGGGAGATTTTCGATCCGAAAATATCCACGGCCAAGGGATTCAAAACGTCTCGTTCCCACAAGAGCAGAGCAATCGATGCAGGGCAGGTCACAGCCGGGGTTCGCGGCGAGAGAGGAAGGCTGTTCAGCCTGATGCGGTCTTCGCGTCGGCAGGCTCCCTCGCCCGCCGGTTCGAGCACGTCATGCGCGATTCCGCTGCGGTCGAGTACGGCGCGGCATTCGGCCACGTCGTCGCGCAGGGCGAGCAGCTTTGTCTCGGTTGCCCAGCCCACCGGATCGCGCAGGTCGAGCGGTGCCCATGGATTGTGTTCGGGATGGTCGGCCAGCCACGCCCGCCCCGCCAATAGCAGGCCGATTGTGACGAGCAGCAGCAGCGCTCGCCTGTCGCCGGTGAAATTGCCGATGCGGCGCGATAGCCTCGGCTTCACAGATTTCTGCCGTGTCATTGCAGAAATGCGAACACCGAAATTTCGGGACTGGCAGCTCCAGCATTGTGCCCGCCCCTTTTGCAGGCCGCGGCGCAGTTCATCGGGAAGGCAGGCGTTTCGCTATCGATCATCGGGCGCGTCCTAATGAAAGTCACGGCTCGGGGGAATGATCCGTACATCGCGCGGGTGCCCGCCATGCCACCCGCATTCGCGATTGCCCGGTGCAGGTTCCTGCCATGGTTCGACAGGCCGGTAGGGATCGTCCCTCCCTTCCCTGAGGTTGTCGCGCGGATTGAACTTGTCGGGCAAGGGCGATGTGACGTGATCGGCGCGCGCGACAGGTGCATCCAGCATATCATCCGACAGGCGATATAGCTGGTGCGTCGCATCCTCCATATGATGCGCTATCACGTGTATGACTTCATCGTCATATTCCACCCGCCCGCGCACTTCCATCAGGCGTGAGCCCATCACGACACGGCGCTGTTTTTCCTTGAGATCCGGCCAGACGACCAGATTGATGACCCCGGTCTCGTCCTCCAGCGTGATGAAGCACACACCCTTCGCCGATCCTGGCCGCTGACGGATCAGTACCACGCCCGAGACATGGACCATGGAGCGGAATTTGCGACTGCGCAGATCGCAAGCGCGCACGAAGCCGCGTTCGGCAAGGCTGGCACGCAGAAAGGCCATCGGATGCGCTTTCAGGCTGAGGCGCGTGGTCTGGTAATCCGCCACGACCTCCTCGCTCAATGGCATCTGCGGAAGCTGCGTGGGTGAAACCTCGCCGCCTTCGTCGCGCGTCGCCGCTGCGGCGAACAGCGGCAGATCCGGACCGCCGACAATGCTCCTCGCATCCCACAGGGCCTGACGGCGCGACATCTGTAGCGACCCGAAGCAGTCCGCGCTCGCGAGCCGCTCGATATGCGCCGGGGCGAGGCGGGCACGGTCCCGCAGCGCCATGACGTCGCCGTAATGCCCCCGTTCCTCGCGCTCGGCAATCAGCCGTGCCGCCACGGCTTCCGGCAGCCCGTCGACCTGTCTGAGGCCCAGGCGCAGGGCGATTTGGGTGCCGAGGCGGCTTTTATCTTCCCCCCTACCGTTGTGAACCCACCCCGCTTCGCTATGGCTCGCCTCCGGCTCGCCAAGCTCCGCTACCCCTCCCTTGAGGGAGGGGTTGGGGTGGGTGTTCGACGGTTGTAATTCCTCCAGCGTGCAGTCCCACTGCGACCCATTGACGTCGGCAGGCAGCACCGTGACGCCATGCTCTCGCGCATCGCGCACGATCTGCGCCGGAGCGTAGAAGCCCATCGGCTGCGAATTGAGCAGCGCGCAGGCGAAGGCGGCTGGGAAATGGCACTTGAGCCAGCTCGACACATAGACGAGATGCGCGAAGCTGGCCGCATGGCTTTCGGGAAAGCCGTATTCGCCGAAGCCGCGAATCTGGTTGAAACAGCGCTGCGCGAAATCGCGATCGTAGCCCCGGTGGACCATGCGCTCGACCATCATGTCCTGCAATTCGTCGACCATGCCCCGGCTGCGGAAGGTCGCCATCGCCTTGCGCAGCCGGTTCGCCTCGAGCGAGGAGAACTTCGCCGCATCGAGCGCGATCTTCATCGCCTGCTCCTGGAAGATCGGT
Organism: Erythrobacter sp. SN021; assembly: GCF_021864455.1. Taxonomy (NCBI): domain Bacteria; kingdom Pseudomonadati; phylum Pseudomonadota; class Alphaproteobacteria; order Sphingomonadales; family Erythrobacteraceae; genus Erythrobacter; species Erythrobacter sp. SN021. The sequence goes on along the minus strand of NZ_JAKKUW010000001.1, from coordinate 108,786 downwards.
ACACCCAGCGTGCGCTCGAGGATGCTGGACAGTTCGTCGGGCGGGCCATGCTCGGGCGATGGCGCGGGAATGACCACCTGTTCCGCTCCGCGCCTGCGTTTGAGATAAGGATGCACCATATCACCCTGGATCGGCCCCGGGCGCACGATGGCAACCTGGATCACCAGATCGTAGAATTCACGCGGGCGCAGGCGCGGCAGCATGTTCATCTGCGCCCGGCTTTCGACCTGGAACACGCCGAGCGAATCGCCCTTGCGCAGCATGGCATAGGTTTCCGGGTCCTCGCGCGGGACGCTGGCCAGCGTCAGCGGGCGATTGTGATGATCTTCAAGCAGGTCGAGGCACTTGCGGATGCAGGTCAGCATGCCAAGCGCCAGAACATCGACCTTGAGGATGCCCAGCGCTTCGATGTCGTCCTTGTCCCACTCGATGAAGCTGCGCTCGGGCATGGCGCCATTGCCGATCGGCACGGTCTCGGTCAGCGCGCCTTCGGTGAGGATGAAACCGCCGACATGTTGCGATAAATGGCGCGGCATACCGATCATTTGCTCGGTCAGCTTGAGCACACGTCGCAAGTGTGGATCGCGCACGTCCATGCCCGTCTCGGCAGCATGTTTGTCGCTGATCTCACGCCCCCACCCGCCCCAGACGGTCTTGGCCAGCGCGGCGGTGACATCCTCGGTCAGGCCCATCGCCTTGCCCACCTCGCGGATCGCCATGCGCGGGCGATAGTGGATCACGGTGGCGCATAGCCCGGCGCGATGGCGGCCGTATCTGCGATAGATGTACTGGATCACCTCCTCGCGCCGCTCATGCTCGAAATCGACGTCGATATCGGGCGGCTCCTTGCGCTCTTCGGAGATGAAGCGGTCGAACAGCAGCGCATGCTTGGCCGGGTCGACGCTGGTGATGCCGAGGCAGTAGCACACGGCCGAATTGGCCGCGCTGCCGCGCCCCTGGCACAGGATCGGCGGATCGACCCCGCGTGCGTAATCGACGATGTTCTTGATGGTGAGGAAGTAGCGCGCCAGCTCAAGCTTGCCGATCAGCGCCAGCTCGCGCTCCAGCGTGGCGCGCACACTGTCGGGCAGACCACCGGGATAACGCCATTGCGTGCCTTTCCAGGTCTCGCTCTCGAGGAATTGCTGCGGAGTCTGGCCGTCGGGGTAGATTTCCTCCGGATATTCATATTGCAGCTCGTCCAGGCTGAAGTCGCAGGCATCGGCCACCGCGCGCGCAGCGGCGATGGCGTGCGGCCAGCGTTCGAACAGCTTCACCATCACCTCGGGCGGCTTGAGATAGCGCTCAGCATTGCCGTGGAGCAGGTGCCCGGCATGCGCCACCGTAGTCTTGTGCCGGATCGCGGTCATCACGTCCTGCAGCGGCCGCTTGTCGGGTGTAGCGTAATGCACGTCGTTGGTGGCGAGGATGGAGAGGCCGTTCGCCTTCGCCAGCGCATCGAGCCACTCGATCCGCGCAACGTCGTCGCCGGTGTAGAGATAGCTTGCGGCGATGTGGCGGAGCGTGGGGAGCTGGGCTGCGAGGTGGGGGAGGATTTCGGAGAGGGTGCCTTCCATCTCCACCTTCTCAACGTCACCCCGGCCCCCGAGCCGGGGTCCCGCTTTTTCCGGTGTCGCGCTCGAAGAAGAGCGGGACCCCGGATCAAGTCCGGGGTGACGAAAAGGGACTATGTTGCTCTCGACCTCAATCGCAAACTTCGTGCCCAGGTCGCGCGGCGGCAGGAGGATCAGTTGCACACCCCCGGCATGTGCGGCGAGCATGGCGAGGCTGATGTCGCACGCCCCTTTCTCCTGCCACTCTCCGTCGAGTGTCTGCATGCGCCCTGCGCTGATGAGCCTGCACAGCCGCCCATAGGCCGCCCGATCGATCGGATAGGCGAGGAAGGCCAACCCTTCGACGATCTCTATCCTACAGCCGATAAGCGGCTTCAACTTAAGCGTTTTCGCCTCGGTATGGATGCGCACGACGCCGGCCATTGTGTTGGCATCGGCAATCCCGATGGCATCATAGCCGAGCGCGCGGGCCTGCATTACGAGATCCACCGCATCGCTCGCCCCGCGCAGGAAGCTGAAGCAGGAGGCAACGCCGAGTTCCACGAAGGCGCTGCGCGGCGGCGCGTCTATGCTTTCCGGATCGAGTTCGATCGTACGCTTGGGAATCTGGAGGTCGTTGTCGGGCATCTCACCCTGCCACCTCCCCCAACCTTGCCTTCACCGCCGCGAGGTCGGCGTCGAACAACCGCGCCTGTTCCTCGCGCGCAGGGCCGTCAAGGCGTAGAAGGTAGGAGGGGTGCGCCGTGACCCACAGCTCGCTGCCGTCCTCCAGCGGGATCGGAGCCCCGCGCACTTTCGAAATGCTCACCGTCCTGCCGAGCAGCCCGCGCGCCGCGCTGGCGCCCATGGCGAGCACCAGTTTCGGCTGCACGATCGCGCGCTCCGCTTCGATCCACCAGCGGCAGGTGTCGATCTCTTTCGCTTGCGGATTTTGGTGCAGGCGCCGTTTGCCGCCCCGAACGATCCTGGGGACATATTTGAAGTGCTTCACCGCATTCGTCACATAGGCCGAACGGCGGTCGATTCCGGCCCGATCAAGATGCTGATCGAGCAACTTTCCGGCAGGCCCGACGAAGGGACGGCCCGCCTGGTCCTCATGGTCGCCCGGCTGCTCGCCGACAATCATCAGCGCCGCATCGCGCGGCCCCTCGCCCATCACCGCATGATTGTCGAGCGCGCCGATGGGGCACTTGCGGCAGGCATGAATCGCCTTGTCGATCGCCTCGAGCGTGTCGGGCCGCTCCTCGAATTCGCCGGAGAAAACCGATTTGCCCTTCGCCACCATCGCCGCCTCGCGATTCTGCGCGCCCGCGATAAGCTCAGGGATTAGAGCAGCTTCGGGCATGTTCTTCCAGTATTTCTTCGGCATCTCCTTCAGCATCGCGCCCACTTTCAGCCGCGCGGGATTGAAGATCGCAGCGTAATAGCTGCGCCAGAGGTCCTCCATCGGATCGCCGCCCGGCGCATCGCTGCGCTGCGCAGGCGGGCCTTCGGACATGCTGCTGCCGTCCCAGTGCAGGCAACCGCGCGGGGTCAGGATCGACCAGCGCATGTTGGAAAAGCGCCGCATGAAGAAGCCCGCATTGGCGCGCAGGATATGATGCTCGGGCTCGAACCAGGCGACATAGTGCTCGCCTGCCTCCTCTTCGTCGGATTCCACCAGGCGGAAGCGGACGAAGGCATGCATCTTATGGCTGTCGCGGCGGACGTTCTTGGCGAGGTCTTCCACCCGCCGCACGTCGGTATCGGCCTTGTCCTCCATCATGCGCGGATTGGCCTGCAGCCGCCACAGCAGACGATAGAGCAGCGCGAAGCGTTCTGGGTCGGAATGGAGGATCGCATTCCTCGCAAGGCTCACGAAACGCCGGTTTGCGCGCACGGGTCGCGCATCGGCGGGAGTAACCGGCATGTTCCGGTCACCATGTGCAAACAGGTCGCCGCTGCCGCCCGGTTCCACCCAGGCGATCCGATCGGGCGGCACCTCGCACTGGACAAGCACACGAGCGCGCTCGCGCCAGAAGTCGAAGTCGTCCGCTTCGGGCAGGTGCACCACATAATAGCTGCTGAGCTTGACGTGCTGGAGCCCCATATTCTGCTTCGCAATCATGCGGCAAACAGCTCCAACTGCTCGGTCTTGGGCGCGAGCAGGCTGCGCAGATCGGCCCGGTCGGTCAGCAGCACGGGTCGCCAGTCCACGGTGCAGATGAAGGGTCGCACCTTGGTAATCGACAGCGTGAGACGCGCCACATCGTCCAATCGCAACGCACGGTGGCGACGACTGGCGAGGATCTTGCCCACCGCCTTCACGCCGAGGCCGGGAACTCGCAGCAATTGCTCTTTAGACGCGCGGTTCACATCGACCGGGAATGCCCCGCGAAACTTCAGCGCCCAGGCGAGCTTGGGATCGATATCGAGCGGCAGATTTCCGTCCGGCTCGGTCGCCTGCATCACATCCGCCGGCTTGTAGCCATAGAAGCGCATCAGCCAGTCCGACTGGTAGAGCCGGTGCTCGCGGATCAGCGGCGGGCGCTTCAGCGGCAGCACCGCGCTGGCGTCGGGAATGGGCGAGAAGGCGCTGTAATAGACCCGGCGCAGCCCGAAACTGTCGTAGAGCCTGCTCGCCTTGCCGACGATGTCGCTGTCGGTCGCGGCATCGGCGCCGACGATCATCTGCGTCGACTGGCCTGCGGGCGCGAAACGGGGGGCATGCTTGAAACGCTTCCGCGCATCCTTCGCCTCGACGAGATCGGCCTTCACCTTGCCCATCGCGCCTTCGATCTGCGCGGCGTTCTTGTCGGGCGCGAGGCGGGTCAGGCCGCTGTCGGTCGGCAGTTCGACATTGATCGACACACGGTCGGCATAGAGACCGGCCTGATGGACGATCTCCGCATCCGCTTCGGGAATGGTCTTTAGATGAATGTAGCCGCGAAAATCGTGCTCTTCCCGAAGGATGCGCGCGACTTCTACCAATTGTTCCATCGTATGGTTCGAGCTTTTCACGATGCCCGAGGACAGGAACAGCCCCTCGATATAGTTGCGGCGGTAGAAGGCGAGTGTGAGATCGACCACTTCCTGCGGCGTGAACCTCGCCCGAGCCACATTCGAACTCTTGCGGTTCACGCAGTAATGGCAATCGAACACGCAGTGGTTGGTCAGCAGGATTTTGAGCAGCGAGATGCAGCGTCCATCGGGCGCATAGGCGTGGCAAATGCCCATCCCCTCGGTCGAACCGATCCCCCCACGTCCATTTGGGCCGCCCATCGAATTGCGATTCGCCGTGCCCGAAGACGCGCAGGAGGCATCGTATTTCGCGGCATCGGCGAGAATCTCAAGCTTCTGGAAGAGGGATTGCGCAGCCATATGTTCCTTATATGTTCCACACGACCTTTCGCCAATGTCAAATGACAAAGGATGGAACTTTTAGTCGATTTCTGCATACTGCATGTACGGACCGGGCCCCTCTGGCGAGTGCATATGTGCTCGTGATGTCGGACGTACGTAACGCCGACGGCCTGACCAAATTCTTACGTGATCGTCGGCATACCTACACCTCGCGGCCACCAGGTCGCCTGTCTGGAGTATGCAATGAAATATCTCGCTTCCCTTGCCATCCTCGGCTTCGCCACCGCGCCTCTTGCCGCTGCGGAAAAGGACTGGAATTTCGGTGACGGCACCAGCCCCGAGCGCTGGGCCAGCGTGAACGCGGCCTATGCGTTGTGCGATGCTGGCCTCAACCAGTCACCGATCGACCTCGGCGCCCCCAATGCTCGCGGCGATGTTCAGCTCGATACCAATTTCGGCGATGCCAACGGCACTATCGCTCTTGGTGAAGAAAAAGTGCAGGTCGACTTTGCAGCCGGGCTCGGCATGAATTCGGGCGGCAAGGAATTCAACCTCATTCAGGTGCATTTCCATACGCCTGCCGAACATGCGGTCGATGGCGAACGCTACCCGCTGGTGGCGCATTTCGTGCATGCCACCGAGGCTGGTGAACTGGGCGTGCTTGGCGTGATGTTCGAAGAGGGCGCGGCCAACCCGGCGCTGACCACGATCGTCGACGGTGTCGGCAAGGGCAAGGGAACTGCCGTGTCTTTCGACGTGAACGATATGGTCCCCGATGAGCTCGACGTCTATCGCTATATGGGCTCGCTTACCACGCCGCCGTGTAGCGAAGGTGTAAACTGGCATGTCGCCGAAGCGCCGATGACCGCCAGCGCCGAACAGATCGCCGCGATGGAAGCCAATCTCGGTCCCAGCGCCCGCTCTCTACAACCGCTCGGCTCGCGCCTTCTGGTCGCGCCGGAATAAGTATTCTGCCACCCGGCCCAGGCGGTCGGGTGGCACTCGCCTGTCAGGCGTATAGCCCCTGCAGATACCAGTCGGGCGGACCGCCGCGCCCGTCGCCGATGATTCCCAGGCGGTAAATCCAGTAACGTCGGCCTTCCTCGTCCTCGATCCGGTAATAGTCGCGTAGACGTGCCCTGCCCCGTTCGCGCCACCATTCGGGTGCGATCCGCTCAGGCCCCTCGACTCGTGCGACTTCATGGACCTGTCCACGCCAGCGAAAGCGCTGCGGATAGCCGTCGGGCGTCGCATAGAGCACCGCGATCTTCTCGGGATTATCGAGCAGCTTGAGCGGCCGCGCATGGAAGGCCAATTGCCCCTGCGAAGCCGGTTCGGGTTCGAGCGGCGGCTGCCAACGCTGCGCTCGTTCGGGGATGTGGCTGGCGAACGGCATCGGACGGTTGATCGCCTGTGCACCGAGCCGTACCGTCAGCCTGTCGATACAGGCTGCAAGACTGGTTCCACGGTTTTCCGTCGCCGCCTCGATATCGGCCTGCTCCAGCGCCAATGGTTCGGCCCAGTTGGCGCGCAGACGCAGCATTTCGATCCCGAAGCCGGCATCTATATCGTCGAGACGGGCAGCGAAGAGCCGCACGATATGCGCCGGATCGCGCGTGGCCTCGGCCATTTCAAGGCGGCGAACCACCACCTCGCCATCCACGCGCCACAGCCCCAGTTCGAGCCGCCGCGCACCCTGCCCCTGCCTTTCGAGTTCGCGTGCCATGTCATCGGCAAGGTCGGCAACCACCCGGTCGAGCAATTCGCGATGCCGGATCGGTTCGACCAGACGGCGCTGAACCAGCGGCATTTGTTGCGGGATCACCGGCAAGAGCGGCTCGGGTACACGGCCAAACAATTGGTCGAGCCGGATCAGAGGGTTGGCGGCAGGCGATTTACGATTGCGAAAACGCCTCTGGATCGCATCGCGGCCAATGGTGCCAATCTCGCCCAGGCGCTTGAGGCCGAGGCGGCGCAGAACGGTCAGCACATCCTGGTCGAGCCGCAGCGCGGCCACGGGCAGGTCGGCCAAGGCGCGCTCGATTGGCTCGCCCCGCTCCACAATTGCCCTATCCGGGCCGAAATGGGTCATGGCCCAGGCTGCTCCGGCGGTTGGGGCGATGGCGGCACGAATGGTCAACCGCCGTCTGGCGAAAGCTTCGTACACATCGTCCAGCAGGCGTTCCTCGCCACCGAACAGATGCGGTACCGCGGTCACATCGACCAACAGGCTATCGGGTACATCGAGTGCAGACCAAGGCCCCCAACGCTGCGCCCATATGGCGAGATCTTCGAGGAAAGTCAGATCGCCCGCCGGATCGGAAGGCGCGGTGACGATTGCGGGGCACAATGCGCGCGCATCGGCAAGCATCATGCCCCTGCGCGCACCAGCGGCAGTCGCGGCGCGATTGACTGCCTCGATCCGTGGACCATGCGCATGATCCGCAATCAGGACTAAAGGCCCGTCCCGAACGGTCTCTGCCTTCCTCCTTTTGTCCAATTGCCAGCGATCCATCGCCAGCGCGGGAAGCCAGATCGACAGGATACGGCAGGAACGCGATACACCCGCAGGCTGCGCGCTCACGCCCGTAGCGGCGGATGCCGCAAGCGCAATCCCGCTGTCCAGTCGACCCCCGCTTCGTCTGCTTTGCGCTGCACCCTGTCCGTTATCAACCTGCCCTGCTCTTCGCCCAGCACCCATTCGCCCGGCGCATGCATGCGTGCGCGGAACAGCTCAGCCCGCCAACGCGGCGCTCCAGGCGCCTGCCCGTTCCAGCGCGGGGCAGGCGATGGGGCCGAAGACACCTCCCACCGCATTCGCGCAGAAGAGAGATCGCGTACCGCATCCAGTCTCACGAGAAACAGGGGCACACCATGCTTTTCGCTCGCCAGTGTCAGGCGACGCGACGCAGTGAAATCGAGCGCTTTGGGATTGCCGACGATTTCCCCGATCACGAAAGCGAGTTCTCGGCAGCGCAGCCCTTCCTCGATGGCGAAGAGAGCATCTTCCGCCTTTTCCGCGCGTACGTGAACAATCCGTGCCTGCAGATCTTCAGGCAAACCCGCGCGGTATGGGCGTCCAACGCGCCGCGCCGCTTCGCGTGTCTGGACCCACAGCACGCTACGCCGGTCATGCGCTTCACAAGCCTCTGCGCGCGGCAAGTTACGCCAGTCGTCCAATGCCAGGCTCAGGGCGACTCCCGCTCCCGCCCCCTCGCACGAGGAGGCGAAAACCTCGTTGTGCAGCGCGAGACCCTGCCTTGCAGCCAAGCCCGGGCACCAACGTATGCTTCGCTGCGCAGAAAGAGCAGCGACGTCTTCGAAGGCTGTGGACGGCATGGAGACAGGGTTGGATCGGGACATAGGAAATCAAGCTATTCGTTCTCATTATGTTCCATATCCAATCGATTCGCAATTCGTCCTTCCACTGCCCCGTTCCGGCGCACCCAAGGGAACACCGAATCACGCGCATTCGTTTGAAAACCAAACGCAATTACGAAAGGCGCATTCGATGAAATATTCCGACGGCAATTCCGAAGAACTCAAGAAAAAATTCTGGCTGGCGCTTGCCGACTCGCCCTTCCTTTTCCTCGAACTGGACGGCCAATCGCAGACATCGGTGCCGATGACCGCCCAGCTCGACGAAGACGCCAACAGCGCAATCTGGTTCTTCACTCAGAAAAACTCGACCTTTGCCCAGCTCGGCAAGGTCAAGGCCAGCTTTTCCGGCAAGGATCACGACATGTTCGCCCGGTTCGATGGTACGCTTGCCGTCGAAACCAGCAAGGAACGCTTCGACCAGTTCTGGAACAATTTCGTCGAGGCCTGGTACGATGGCGGCAAGGATGATCCCGACATCCTTTTCCTGCGCATGGATCTCGGTGAAGCCGAAATCTGGAGCGGCGATCTTGGTTTGCTCAATACCGCCAAGATGGCGCTCGGCATGAATGTCCATGACGAAGCCGAAGATCGCCACGCTGAATCAATCGATATCTAACACCGATCCAACAACAAGAATACGGTCGCCAAAGGGCCGCTCCCTGATGGAGCGGCCCTTTATCGTGTCACGCCCCGAGGATTCCCGGAAAGAGGCCGGTCACCAGAATGGTCGCCACCGCAAGCGGGCAAAGCCATGCGAGCAGGAAACGCCACAGATTGAAGGCCCAAGGCGAAAGACCTGTCGTTGTACGCAGCAAATTCTCATCGGCTTTCCAGCCAATGAAAATGGACGTCAGCAATGCACCGACAGGCAGCATGACCTTCCCCGTGAAGCCGTCAACCGTATCGAGAATATCCGTGTTCTCGAACAGCGACCAAAAGCCCAGCGGGCGCACATCCGACCAGACATTATACCCGAGCAAACAGGCGATCCCGATGAGAAACGCGCCGCCGCCGAAAATGAGCGCCGACTTCGGACGGCTCCAACCACGTTCGCCGACGCCATAGGCCGTCGGAACCTCCAGCAGCGAAATCGAGCTCGTAATCGCCGCCACCAAAATGAGGACGAAGAACAGAAAACCGAACAGGGCGCCTGCCGGCATCGCCTGGAAGGCGAAGGGGAGTGTCTGGAAAACCAGCGTCGGCCCGGCTGCGGGATCGAGCCCCACCGCAAGGACGATGGGAAAGATCATCAGCCCCGCCAGAAGCGCCACGCTGGTATCGGCAATCGCGATCATTGCCGCCGTCGGCCCCAATCCGCCGCCTTCCTTGATATAAGAGCCATAGGTAATCAGCCCAGCCACGCCCAGCGACAGCGAGAACAGCGCCTGCCCGAGAGCAGAATTCATAACCTGCGGCGTCAGCTTCGACCAATCCGGAGTGAACAGGAAGGCCACCGCATCGCCAATATCGCCTTCAATCGCACCATAGACCACGAGACCTACAAGCAGGACAAAAAACATTGGCATGAGATAGGTCGCAGCTTTCTCGATGCCCGAACTGACGCCCCGCGCCACGATGTAGAGGGTCGCGCCCATGAACAGGAAGTGGACGCCCAGAAGCAGCCCCGGGTTGGCAAACATGTCTCCCAGGCGCTGCTGAATCTGTTCCTGGCTTTCACCCACCAGCGCACCGCGGAAGGGATCACCGGCCGCGATGGCAGAGAGGAGATCGGCCCCCATGATGGCAGCGTAATAGAGCACCCAACCGGCGACGACCGAATAGAAAGAGACGATCAGAAAAGCCGCCACTGCCCCAATCGCGCCGAAAATCGACCAGCTTGGCGCTACGTGCGATTGCGCCGCCACACGGCGGATCGAGCCGATCGCATCTGTTTGCCCGACTTTGCCGATGAAAATTTCGGAAAGCACCAGTGGCAGGCCCAATAGGAACACGCAGCCGATGTAGAAAATCACAAAGGCCCCGCCGCCGCTTTCCCCGGCAAGCGTCGGGAAACGCCAGATATTGCCAAGCCCTACGGCGGCACCGACCGCCGCGAGGATGAATGCGGTGCGTGAGGACCAGCCCTCGCCCGTCGTAGTCGTGGTGGCGACCATGTTCAGATTTTTCCTCTCCAGGCGCGGCGATCCCTGCCGCGTATCACAAGAGCGCCCTTAAACACGCAATTCCGCAGGATTCCAAGCTTCGCTTGGCCATCATCCACGCGCTTGCTAGTGGAGCCGCATGTCGACGACCTTTCAGCTCGATACGAGCACCAGCCGGGCCAACCCTACACCCCAGCCGATGAAGCGGCTGACAGTGCCGAAAATCCGTGCGCACAAAGCCGATGGCGAGACCCGTGATCCACTCGTCATGCTGACCGCATACACCGCACGGCAGGCGCAACTGCTCGACGCGCATTGCGATATACTGCTGGTGGGGGATTCGCTGGCCCAAGTGATCTACGGCCTGCCGACGACCATACCCGTGACGCTGGATATGATGGCCAACCATGCCGCCGCAGTGGTGCGCGGCAGTTACCATTCGGTGGTCGTGGTGGACATGCCGTTCGGTTCCTATGAACAGTCACCACAGCAAGCCTTCGAAAGCGCGACCTTCCTGCTCAAGCAATCGGGTGCGGCTGCCGTGAAGCTCGAGGGCGGCGAACAGATGGCCGAGACGGTTTCCTTCCTCAACCAGCGCGGCATACCGGTCATGGGCCATGTCGGGCTGACCCCGCAGGCGGTCAACGTCCTTGGCGGCTATGCCGCGCGGGGGCGGGACGATGCGGAAGCCAAGAAGATCGTCGGCGATGCCAAGGCGCTGGACGACGCCGGCGCATTCGCCATCGTGCTCGAAGGGGTGCTCGAGCCGATTGCAATCGAGGCCACCAAATCGGTTTCCTGCCCCACTATCGGAATCGGTGCCTCGGCACAGTGCGACGGACAGGTGCTGGTGACCGAAGACATGCTCGGCATGTTCGATCGCGTGCCCCGCTTCGTGAAAAAGTACGAAGACATCGCCAGCGTCATCGAAAAGACCGTGGCGCACTATGCCGAGGAAGTGCGCGCGCGCAGCTTCCCGACCGAAGACCAGACCTACCAGCCCAAACGCTGAATTCAGGGATCTCGAAACATGGCTACGCTCTGGCGTTTCTACGGCTTTTCGCTCGTCTTCACCCTGTTCTGCCTCGGCCTTGCGGTGTGGTACGGCTGGGCAAGCACTGCCTCGGTCACAGGCACGTTGTCGCTCCTCTGGATTGTGGTGGTCCTGTCGGTGCTCGAAGTCTCGCTCAGTTTCGACAATGCGGTCGTCAATGCGTCCGTTCTCAAGGAGATGGACGAGGTCTGGCAGCGCCGCTTCCTGACCTGGGGCATCGCATTCGCCGTATTCGGCATGCGGATCGTATTCCCGCTGGCGATCGTGGCGATCGCGGCGGGCCTGGGGCCGGTGGAAACGGTCAATCTTTCGCTGAACGACCCACGGGAATACGAACGCATTGTCTCATCGGCCCATGTCGGCATCGCCGGTTTCGGCGGCGCTTTTCTCGCCATGGTCGGCCTCAAGTTCTTTTTCGATCTCGACAAAGAGATTCACTGGATAGCCGTCGTCGAGCGTCACCTCGCGAAATTCGCTGCTCTGCCCGCCGCCGAAATCGCATTGCTGCTGCTCGTCCTGTGGGGCATTTCCACGACGCTCGATCCGGACGAGGCCTTGACCTTCCTTGTCGCCGGGATTCTCGGTCTCGTGACCTTCATCGCTGTCGAAGGGATCAATGCGATCCTCGAAATGAAGGAAGAAACGGCCAAACTTCACGGTGCAGTCGTTCGCAGCGGGCTTGGGGGCTTTCTCTACCTCAACGTCCTCGATGCCAGCTTCAGTTTCGATGGTGTAATCGGCGCCTTCGCGCTTTCGAACAACATGATCGTCATTGCGCTAGGCCTGTCGATCGGCGCGATGTTCGTCCGCTCGATGACCATCCACCTCGTTCGCAAGGGCACGTTGGCGGCCTATCGTTTTCTCGAACACGGCGCTTTCTGGGCCATCATAGTGCTGGGTGCGATCATGCTCATTTCGGCGAAGATCCATATTCCCGAAACCGTTACCGGATTGATCGGCGCCATTCTCATCGGGCTCAGCTTCTGGTGGTCGGTGCGCTATAACCGCCGTCACCCGGACGTGGAGACTGTGCCAGCCGAGTAGCAATCGGTGCCGCTACGACCAGTTGGAAGAAGTGATAGAGCAGCAATGCGATCACGATGAATCCAGCTTCCTCCGGCGGAAACAGAATGGTCGCGAGGGGAGCACCCACAGCAGCGCTTTTCTGCGCTGCGGCGAAAAGAAAAGCGGTACGGTCGGGCCGTTCCAGCCGGAGCGCCCCGCCGGCCAGCCACGCGCCCAGATTGCCGGCCACGAGAAATGCCGCGACGAGAAGACCTATGACTGCCCAGTCGGGACCATCCACGCGCGACCAGATCCCCTGCTCTACCGCGCCGGAAAAAGCGACATAGATCGCGGCTGAAATCGCAAACCGATCCACCCATACTATCCTTGGCCCGTGTCGAGCCACGAATGGACCGGTCAGCCCCTGAACCGCCTGTCCGATGGCGAATGGCAGGATCAGCAGCACCATGATCTTGCCGATCGTTTCGAAACCCACCCCGCCGCTTCCGCTGCCGCCCAGCGCCAGAAAAATCGGCACCGTGACGAATACGCCCAGAATGTTGAGCAAGGCCGCACCGACCACTGACAGAGCCACATTGCCTCTCGCTAGCGCAGTGTAAGATGTTGCGGACTGAACCGTCGAAGGAAGCGTGCCGAGATAAAGAAATCCCAGTGCGACAGAAGGCGCCAACCACCCTTCGGCCAGCGATGCAAGACCTGCGCCCATGACGGCCATTGCGCCGAACACCCATATAACCAGGGGAAGCAGGAACCGCCAATTCACGAAACCGGCAATGATATCACGCCGGGCGATACGCATTCCGTTGAGCAGAAACAGAATGAAAATCGCCGCATTCGCAACGGTTTGCGCAACACCTCTGGCGTCTCCGGTCGCAGGCAGCAGCGCGGCAAGAGCGATCGCTGCGGCAAGCATCCGCAACATCGGATCGGCAAAAACGGTGCGAAATGTCATGGCGTGCAGTTGCCGCCGGAACACGATCTTGTCGAGGGACTCACTCGGGACGCAGCGAATGCAACTTCGCTTCGAGTTCCCGCCGCGCCCGCTCTTCTCCCTCTGGAAGCGCCGCGATCAGGGCAGAGATCGCCAACGGATTCATCGGCTGCAAATCATGCGCCGCCAGCGCGAAATCCAACGCCTCTTCGGGATTGTCGAGTTGGAGCGCCCCGACGCTGCGAGCGGCAAGTACCCAGGGCACCCGCCCCAAGCCGAGACCCATCGCATGATCGAGTAATGCGACAGCGCGCGTCCAGTCACCTTCAGCCGCAAGGGCATCGGCGAGGATGGCCGCCGCGTCTCCGTTCATCGGGTTCTCGCGCACATAGGCCGTTAGCAGTTGGCGAGCACTTTGCGGGTCTTCCTGAGCGCCCGCAAGCCGCAAGGCCAAGGGCCAAGGCCGCCGCACCTGTGCGGAGCGTCGATACGCCTCGCGGGCGGCGCGCTTGTTGCCCCGCGCGAATTCGGCATCACCCAGAATAGCCTGTGCATCTGCCGACCCGGGGAACCTTCTGGCGAATTCGCGCCCCTTCCGAAGCGCTGCGACGGCCTCTCTGCCGGCTATCGCATTGCGAACATAGTCACGGACCTGTTGCCCTCCTTCGCCTTCGGATATCGCCAGCAGTTCGGGCGGCGTAAGGCTGGGGAGTACCGAAAAATTTCCGCCGCCAAGCGCCGCAAGGTCGATATAAATCGCCGCCCGCTCACGATTGCCGAGGGCCTCGTAGGCGCGACCGACCAATACCCGCAAATAGGCCGAGCTCGAATTGGAAGCCGCCATTCCGGCGAAACGATGCACCAGTTCCCGCTCACCACCATCGCGGGACAGGGCATAGGCGAGCAGATCGCGGATGCGCGGATTGTCCGGCTGCCATGTATATAGCCGGTCCAACCCCTGCGCTGCGCTGGCGAAGTTTCCTTCTTCCAGATCGATGATTGCCGAAAGAAGCCAGGCGGATGCAACGTCATCCTGTTGCAGGCCAGATCTCGATAGAAGATCCCGGGAAAGGCGAAAATGCCTGCCGCGCGCCGCCAGAACCGCCTGGACGAAAAGGCCTCTGGGGGTTGTCGCAGCCGAAGAATTCGTGCCGCGCAAGACCTGCAAGGCTTCTTCAGCGCGCCCCGCATCGCCCAGCGTCGCGGCATATTCCACGCGGAGATCGATGTCTTCGGGCCGGGATCGCAGCGCCCTGCCCAACAGCTTCGCCCCCGCTTCCATACCTTGGGCATCGCGCGCAAGCTGCCCCTTGAACCGGAGAGCTTCACCATTGGCCGGGTCGATGGCAAGCGCATGGTCGACCGCTTCAATCGCTTCGAACTGCTCTCCGCCACGATAGCGCAGGCGGCCGATATCCACCCACAGCTCGGCATTCTCCGGGTCGACAGCGTGTGAACGATCAAAGGCCGCCCCGGCAGCCCGCAGGTCGCCCTCGGCCATCTCCAACCGGCCCAGCATGCGAAAGCCGAGCGCTCTTGTCGCGTCGGAAAACTCTTGTGGGGCAAGCCATGCGCGCGCCGCCGCCAGATCGCCCGCGAGAAGCTCGACTTTCCCGAAAAGCGCGGCCAGTTCCGCCCGATTCGCTCCCTCGTCCAGCGCACGCTCGAGATGAAGACGAGCAGCGCGTGGATCATCGCCGTCCATGCTCGCGCGCGCCTGGTCTATCCGCGAGCCTTCGAAGCCTTCCTCGCTACATGCGCCCAGTGGCGCGAGGCCAAGAACGAGAGCCGCGACAATACCGAGATCACGTCTGAAGATCATACTGCTTGAGCAGATCGTACAGAGTCGGTCGGCTGATGCCGAGGAGCTTTGCGGTGTTGGAAATATTCCCCTCGGTTCTCGCCAGGGCCTGCCGTATCATACGGCGGTCGGCCTGTTCGCGCGCTGCCTTGAGATTCAGAGCGATGTCGGCACCACCGTCATCCGGCTGCGAGAGATCGAGGTCCTCCACGGAGATCTGCTTGCCCTCGGCCATGATCACCGCGCGTTTTACACGGTTTTCGAGCTCGCGGACATTGCCGGGCCACGTCCAGCTATCGATGGCGGCGAGTGCGTCCGGAGCGAAGCTCTTCACCTGGGGGTTCATCTCTTTCGCAAAGCGGGCCATGAAGTGCTTTGCAAGCAGCACCGCGTCACCCGGCCGCTCGGCGAGAGTCGGAACCTTCACGACAATCTCCGCCAGACGATAGAACAGGTCCTCGCGGAACGTCCCCTCGCCGATCATCGATTCAAGATTTTGATGCGTGGCGCACACGATACGCGTGTCGACCGCAATCGGTTTTCTTCCACCAATGCGTTCGATGGTGCGCTCCTGCAAAAACCGCAGGAGCTTGACCTGCAACGAAAGCGGAATATCGCCCACTTCATCGAGAAACAGCGTACCGCCATCAGCCAGTTCGATCTTGCCTTCGGTTGTCTTGACGGCACCGGTGAAAGCACCCTTCTCATGACCGAACAGCTCGCTCTCGAGCAGATTTTCGGGAATAGCCGCGCAGTTGATGGCAACGAACGCGCCTTGTCTGCGGCCGCTGCAATCATGGACGCCCCGCGCCAGCAGTTCCTTACCGGTACCGCTGGCCCCCAAAAGCATCACCGAAACATTGGTCGGCGCCACGCGCTCGATGGTTCGCGCAACCTTGGCCATTTCCGGTGCGGCAGTGACCATCGAGCCCAGCACCGTCCGGTCTTCCCCGACCTTTTCCGCAAGGCGCCGGTTCTCGCTCTCGATATGATGCAACCGATAGGCGCGCTGCACGATCAGCCCCAGCGTATCGATGTCCACGGGTTTCTGGTAAAAGTCGTAGGCCCCTTGTTCGACGGCTCGCAAGGCGCTTTCGCGCGCGCCATGGCCGGAGGCTACGATGACCTTCGTGTCCGGTTTCATGGCCATGATCGCTTCGAGAACGGCGAAGCCCTCGCTCGTCCCATCAGGATCGGGGGGAAGCCCAAGATCGAGCGTTACGACCGCCGGCTCCTCCGAGCGTAGGGAAGCAAGAGCCGCCTCGCGGGTGCCGGCAATCACAACGTCGAAATCGTCATAGGTCCATTTCAGTTGGGCCTGTAAACCTTCATCATCTTCTACGATCAGCAGTTTTGGCTTGGCCTCTGCCATTATACGACCTCGTTTTTGTGGCGGGTTTGGTCGCGCCCGATGATCGAAGCAGCCGATTTCAGCGGCAAGCTGATCGTGAAACGCGTCCCCAGCCCCTCGCGAGACTGAACATCCAATCTCCCGCCCATCGACCGAACAAGCTCGCGAGATTCGAAAGCCCCGATGCCGAACCCGCCCGATTTGGAGGAGACGAAGGGCTCAAACAGCCTGTTGCGAACGAAATGGGGCGACATTCCTTGGCCATTGTCGATCACCACGACCTTCCCGGAAATTCCGTCGCTATACGCCTCGATCATGACCGAGCTGTCGGCATCGCTCGCATCGATGGCATTCTGCACCAGATGGGTCAGCGCCTGTTCAAACGCTTCAGGACTTCCTTCGACCATAGCCGGTTCGGCCCTCAATACCGTCAATGGGTGCGCTTGGCCGAGGCGTTGGGACACCTGACCTACCGCCGCGGCAAGATCGAACCGAACGGCCCTGTCCGATTGCGGCGGGCCATAGCGCCCCAAACGGGCGAGGAGGGAATTAAGCTTGTCGGCGCTGTTGCGGAGCGTGACCAACATGTCCTTGCGAAATTCCGGTTTATCGGCATGCTTTTCGGCATTGCGCAGGAGCAGAGACATCTGGCTCGACAGGTTCTTAATGTCGTGCATGACGAACGCCATACGCCGGTTGAATTCATCGAACCGGCCCGCTTCGAGCAGCGCGGCCTGACTGGCTTGTTCTGCCAGATAGCTGGCAAGCTGCCGTCCGACCACGGACAACAGATCGAAATCCTCCCAATCGAGCTTGCGTCCGATCAAGGGCTTGGCGAGCACCACGATGCCGACAAGGCGATCGAAATGCAGCAGGGGCACCGCCGCCCAGGCACGGTGATCCTCGCGCAGCCAATCGGGGACGAGCGCCAGTTCGCCATGGTGGTCAATACCCTCGCGCACTTGGTCGAGATCGATAATCAGCTCGTTGCTTTCGAGCACATCCCCCAGCGCGGTAGAGGCTGCGTGGGCGGGGATGCCCGAATTGTGCCATAGCCAATTTGCCTCAACTTCGAAGGTGCCCTCATCACCCGGGACAAGCAGAATGCCGGAAGGACTATCGACGATATCGGCGAGCGCCTTCACCGTACGCTCTTGCAGAGTGGAGTTGTCGAGACCCGTCGTGCCGATGGTGTTGGTGAAGCGTATCCATTCGTTCCGGTAATCGTACCGATGCTTGAACAGGTGCTTGATCGCGGTGACCCGTAGCCAGCCTCGCAGCCGCTCCGATGGCAACCAGATCAAGGCCAGGGCGCCGGCCGCGATGATCAGGCCGACCTGGGTCATTCGTGCAAGATCGCCGGTGAGCATGTCCAGCCAGCGCGCCAGCGCGAGCATCAGCCCGAGATACGCCCCGATAACCATGAGCGAGAGAAACCGAAAGGTCACTGCCCGAGAGGGGCGAAACTCCAGATTCGACGAGCTTTGGTTGAACCCCATTGCAAAGGGTATCGCGACAATCGCAGCCGCGACCCCGCGCAGAGCGGCAAGCTCTACCGGCACCTCGCCAATGATATAGCCGACGGTGAAATAATTGAGGTCGAATGCCCAAAGCCCGGCAAGCGCCGCGGCATTCCAGCGCAAAATCCGGCGCGAGGATACCGCCGCGCCGACATAGAGATTGTGCAGCAGCACGAGCGCCCCGACAGCGACCATGATTCTGAATAGGGTTCCGGTTTCAAACACCAGCGTCGCAAGTTCGGGTGTTACGGCATAACGCCGGGCACTCAGCAACAATGCAAATTGCAGGACTTCGACGAAGCCGAGGGAAAATGCCGCCGGTCGTACCAGCCGCAGCGTTTCGTCCCGTCCGTCATTGGCGAACAAGCGGAAAAGGGTGAAAAGCCAGGCCAGATTTCGCGCGATCTCGGTCAATTCGACGATGGGGCGGCCGGGTTCGAAACTTGCCGAGGCGAAACACCAGTTTGCCGTCAATGCCAGGGCCACGATGGCCGGCGTGCGATCGCTGCGCGAGCTGTCGCCCCGACGAGCTATCCAGACCGCCGCCAAGGCACAGACAATCGCGCCGAGGGTGTAGGCGATATAGGAGAAGGTACCGATCAAGCCGGTCATCGCGCACCCTCCGGCCAGAGGATTACGCGCGCGGTCTGTAAAAGGATGAGCACATCCAGAAAGGGTGTGTAGTTTTTGGCGTAATAGAGATCGTATTCGAGTTTGTGCCGCGCATCCTCGATACTCGCGCCATAGGGATAGTTGATCTGCGCCCAGCCGGTGATCCCGGGTTTGACCACATGGCGCTCGGCATAGAATGGAAGCTCTTTCTCAAGTTCGACGACGATTTCCGGCACTTCGGGACGCGGACCTACGAAGCTCATCTGACCTTTCAGCACACTCCAGACCTGAGGGAGCTCGTCGATGCGAACCTTGCGGATCAAACGGCCCACGCGGGTGACCCTCGGATCATCCTTTTCCGCCCATTTCGCTCCGCCCGCCTCGGCATCCACCTGCATCGAACGCAGCTTCCAGAGGGTGAAATGCTCGCCATACAAGCCAATGCGGGTCTGGCGGAAGAATGCCGGCCCCTTGGTCTCCAGCTTCACCAGCACTGCAAATATCGCGATCAGCGGAATGCCCACGATCAGAATGAGGAGGCTCACGAGGATGTCGAAGAGGCGCTTGCCTATGCTCGATAATCGTCGACCGGAGGAAAACCCGTCGGAGAAGATCAGCCAGCTTGGGTTGAGGGTATCGAGATCCACCCGACCCATTTCTCGCTCCAGAAAGCTGGAGAAATCGCTCACCTGAACGCCCTTGGTCTTTACACGGAGCAGGTCTTTGAGCGGCAACGCATTGCGCCGTTCCTGGAGCGCCAGAACCACTTCGGTCGCGCCGACACGCTCCACGAACCGACCAAGGTCTGAAATGGAATCGCGCGCGACGGCCGTAGTAATCACCGGTGTGGCAGCATCCATGGCAACGAAGGCGGCCACGGCAAAGCCGCTCTCCCGTCGGTGCGAAAGCCTGAGAATCCGCTCCGCCCGCTCGCCGGCGCCTAGAACCAAGACCGTCCGACGAAAAACTACCGGTCCCAGAAGCCGGTTTGCAAGAACCCGATTTGAAACCAGAAAAACAATCGAGAGGCCCATCGCATAGAGCAGGACCGAGCGCCACAGCGCGGAGCCAGGCAGGAAGAAATTCAGCAGCGAAATCGCGAGTACGCCGAGACTTACCGCAACCAACAACCTTGCAGTGGCGAAGCGGATCGATCGCAGGGCTTCAGGCCCATAGCCACCGACCGCGATCATCGCCAACCAGATCACGCCCGAAAAGCCGACGATCTCGAGCACTCTTTGGGAAAAGTCACCTACGCTCACGCCGATCTGCACCACACGTAGCCGCCAGGCCACTTCGCCAGCGAGGGCGAGCAGCGCGAGGTCTATCAAGGACAGCAGCACGACATTGTAGGAAATGTAATGCTTGAACAGGCGGAGCATCCGGTCCGGCTCGCAAATTGCTAGTGTCGGAATTCTTGACTAGCAGAGAGGAATGAACCGTCGGTAAATTTTACACTTACGTAAAAAGGGCGATGCGCCGTCGACGCATCGCCCTTTCGGTATTCCCAAAGGTGTCAGTTCTCGACGGCGTTTTCTACCGCTTCTCCGGCGCTTTGCGCAGCATCGCCGACCTGGTTCGCGGCTTCGCCAACTTCGCTTGCCGCCTCGGCGACTGCATTGTCCTTGGCCACTTCGGCGCTGTTCATCTGTGTCAGCAGGAATATTCCCACTACCGCGACGGCCAGAACGATTACGATCAGCACCCAGTTGGTGCCACCGCCTCGCGATTCTCCGTCGGTCACCACGGTATGGGTGGTATGCGTATTCCCCGTAGCGTCGGTCGTTTCCGTAATGCGTTCTTCGGTCATCGCCTTCTCTCCTCGAGACAGAGGTTCTGCGCCCGATAACGCCTGCTCGAGAATACCGGTTCCCCAAAGCGGTGCGATTTATCCCTAATCACGGGTGAATTCGAAGGGAGTCACACCCCTGCGAACCCTGTCGAAAGCCAGTCTGCGCCCAATCGGCGGTAGCGAGCGCTGACTGCACTGGATTCGATGACATTGTGCACAACCGGGACCAATTGGCTGAGCATCGTCGGCGCGCAGCGAAATTCCACGGGCCTGTGCCAATTCGTTGGCCAGAACCGCCTCGACGCCCAGCACCACGACGAACTGCGCCTCCCCCGGCGCACCGCTACCTTCGACGGTTCGTGCCATGGTCAGCCAGCCGCCATCCCGATCGCCCGAATTGTCGAGCGCGACGAACTGGACCTGCAGCTCACCGGCACGATCGAAGGCGCGATGGGCGTGCCATAGGGGACAACTCGCACCGGATTCGATGAACCGCGCGGTACTGGCTCCGATGAAGGTTTTCGAAAACTGGCCCGCACGGTCGATCCGAACCATGAAGAACGGCAAACCACGTTGCCCGACGCGCTGCAGCGTTGTGAGCCGATGTCCGAGTTGCTCGAAACTGACGCCGAAGCGCCGTTCCAGGACAGGCAGGTCGTATCCGGTCGCCTCGCAAGCGCGTAAAAAGCGGCCATAGGGCATGAGAAGGGCTGCCGCCATGTAACCCGTCAGGTGACGGGCGAAGAGCGCACGGGCCGCCTCTTCCTCAAATTTAGCCGCATTTGCGATGGCAGCGATCGCCTTGCTGAATTCCAGTTGAGCCAACTGGATCGCCAGTTGGAAGTTCCGCGAAGCAACGCTCAACATCTCGGATAGCTGGACCTGCCGTGCATGCAGGTCCAGCCGGCGCAGGCTGTCGGGCATGACCTCTCGCGGCAAAACGCGAACGGAGAGCTGGTGTCGCTCGCGCAGTCGTTCGGTAAGGGCGATGCCAATGTCTCCCCGCGAAAGCCGCATCTCGTCGGCCAGTTCCTCCGCCGCCATATCGAGGTCCGCGAAATGGTTGCGCCAACGCTCGATCTCGCGCCGGGAAGCCGACATAGGGTCATCGGGCTGGACGCCGACGGAACCGGCACTATCATACAGCCGTGCGAAAGCCGCCGCAGCCTGAGGGGCAGCAGCCAGCAATTCCTGCATTTCATCGCGATCGATGCCGAGGTCCGCGAACCTCTCGTCTGCAAAACGTCGGGCCAGCCCGTCGATCCCGCCGATCGCCTCGTCTTCGCGTAGCGAACGCGGATCGAAGTCGAACTGTTCGACCAAGCGCATCATGACGCGCGCGCTGACCGGTCGCTGGTTACGTTCGATCAGATTGAGATAGCTCGGGGAGATATCGAGCCGAGCAGCGGCGGCGGCCTGCGTCAACCGTTCACGCTTGCGAAGCCGACGGACGGCGGGACCGGCAAATAGTGCTTCCTCTGCCATGTGTAACTTTCTTTACATGTTTACTAGCCCGATAAGCGAATTTGATCCGTTTAGACAAGAAATTTTGTAAATTGCTCTATCGTGCCCCGGCGAGTTCCGGCATCAACATGTCAGACGATAACGCCCTATACACGACTAAGGAGCACCCCCGTGACCTATCAGGCCCGGATCAAGGAACTGAACGAAACCATCGCAGCCAACGGCGCGCCCTGGGCTGCGATCGACGCTGAAAGCGCCGCGCGCATGGTCGTCCAGAACCGTTTCCGCACGGGGCTCGACATCGCACGCTACACCGCGAAGATCATGCGCGAAGACATGGAAGCCTATGACCGCGATCCAGCGAACTACACCCAGTCGCTCGGCACGTGGCACGGCTTCATCGCGCAGCAGAAGATGATCTCGATCAAGAAGCATTTCGGCAGCACCAAGCGCCGTTATCTCTATCTCTCGGGCTGGATGGTCGCCGCACTGCGCAGCGAGTTCGGCCCCCTGCCCGACCAATCGATGCACGAGAAGACCTCGGTTCCCGGATTGATCGAAGAGCTCTACACCTTTCTGCGCCAGGCCGACGCCCGCGAACTGGGCGGCCTGTTCCGTGAACTCGACGAAGCCAAGCAAGCCGGCGATGCGGTCAATACGCAACGTCTGACCAAGGAAATCGACGAGCACGAGACACATGTCGTGCCGATCATCGCCGATATCGATGCCGGGTTCGGCAATGCCGAGGCGACTTATCTGCTGGCCAAGAAGATGATCGAGGCTGGCGCCTGTGCCCTGCAGATCGAAAATCAGGTGTCGGACGAAAAGCAGTGCGGCCACCAGGATGGCAAGGTTACCGTGCCCCACGAAGAGTTCCACCAGAAGATCCGCGCGATCCGCTACGCCTTCCTCGAGCTGGGCGTTCCCGAAGGCATCATCGTTGCTCGTACCGACAGCCTCGGCGCAGGCCTGACCAAGTCGATCGCCTATTCGAAGGAGCCTGGCGATCTGGGCGACAAATACAACAGCTTCCTCGATTGCGACGAAGTCGACGCAGCCGATATCAAAAACGGTCAGGTCTTCATCAGCCGCGACGGTAAGCTGCTGGCCCCCAAGCGCCTGCCCAGCAATCTCTACCAGTTCCGTCCGGGAACCGGCGAGGATCGCTGCGTGCTCGACTGCATCACCGCGCTGGAAGCCGGTGCCGACCTGCTGTGGATCGAGACCGAGAAGCCGCATGTCGAGCAGATCGCCGGCATGGTGGACCGGGTGCGTGAAGTGATCCCCAATGCCAAGCTGGTCTATAACAATTCGCCCAGCTTCAACTGGACGCTCAACTTCCGTCAGCAGGTCTACGATGCGTGGGCCGAAGCGGGCAAGGACGTCTCATCCTATAATCGCGATAAGCTGATGAGCGTCGAGTACGATGGCAGTAAACTGGCCGCCGAAGCCGACGAAAAGATCCGCACCTTCCAGGCCGATGCCGCGAAGCGTGCCGGTATCTTCCACCACCTCATCACTCTGCCGACCTATCACACGGCCGCACTGAGCACCGACAACCTGGCTCGCGAGTACTTTGGCGAACAGGCGATGCTCGGCTACGTCAAGAACGTCCAGCGCGAAGAAATCCGCCAGGGCATTGCTTGTGTGAAGCACCAGAACATGGCCGGATCGGACATCGGTGACGATCACAAGGAATATTTCGCCGGCGAAGCAGCCCTGAAAGCGGGCGGTAAAGACAATACGATGAACCAGTTCGCCGCTGCGTAAGGAGAGGAAGGATGACGACCATGACAGACGACACTCCGAAGACAGAGCCCGGTCGCGCCCGCGCGCTGTTCTCGACCGCCGACTTCCGGCTGCTGCGTACCGCCCTGACGCATTATGCGCGGCAGACCGAGGACCGAGAGGAACTGGCGAAGATCAACGCCCTTCACCACCGCCTGGGCACCTACGTCCCTTCGGACGGGTAGCGATATATAACCCGGTTTAATCATTTCTCCTGGGGAGGAGAAAACGGCCGCCGGAGCGTCCCCAACGCTCCGGCGGCCACTCTTTTTTGGTGACTAGTTCTCGCCGATGGGCATCAGATCGATGGCCGCACTCGCCAAGGCTTCCGCTCCGGCTGCGACGACCTTGTCCGCATCGGGAGCCCAAAAAGGCGAATGAAGCGAGGGCAGCGGGGTTCCGTCCTTCTCCAGCGCATCGAGCATCGATTGCGGTGTGCCGCTGATCCAGAAGATCATCGATTTGACATCTTCGGGCGCGGCCCGGCGATACTGGCTGAAATCCTCGCCGCCCATAACCGCAGGCCATTCCATGACGCGATTTTCACCGAAACGCTGACGAAAACCCGCGGCGACCTTCTCGCTGAACTCGGGATCGTTGAACGTCGACGGCGTATGAGGGTCCTTGACCGTCACTTCGGGCATCAAATTCTCGGGCAGCCCGGCCGTGATCGCTTCGCCCCGCGCAACGCGGCGAATACCGTCCAACAGAAGCTGCCGACTCTCGTCGGAATAGCTGCGCACGGTCAACTGGAGCTTTGCTTCGTCACTGATGATATTGTGCTTGGCGCCGGCATGAAAACTGCCCACCGTGATGACGGCCGGGTCCAGCGGCGAGGAATTCCGGCTAACGACGGTTTGCAGCTTCATGACGATCGCGCTGGCGAGAACGACAGGATCGATCGCCGTATGCGGATAGGCCCCATGCCCGCCGACACCCTTCACCGTGATGTCCACGCTGTCGACATTGGCCAGTGCATAGCCGGGAGTATAGCCGATGGTCCCCGCAGGGGCAGGCGCTGCCGCATCATGAAATGCCAGCGCGTAATCGGGTTTGGGAAAGCGGGAGTATAGCCCGTCTTCCAACATAGCGAGCGCGCCGAGACCCAGTTCTTCCGCAGGCTGAAGCACCATGACCAGCGTGCCCCGCCAACTGTCTTTGTGCCCCACCAGAAGCTGCGCCGCACCGATGAAGCCGGCCATGTGGGTATCGTGACCGCAGGCGTGCATCACGCCTGTGGTGACGCCGCTGGCCGGAGTGGCGGTGACTGTCGAGGCATAGGGCAGCCCGGTCTGCTCGATCACCGGCAAGCCATCCATATCGGCACGTAAAAGCACCGTGGGTCCCTCTCCGTTTCGCAGGATGGAGACGACACCGGTTCTGCCGACGCCTTCGGTCACATCGAAGCCGATCTTGCGCATGCGTTCCGCCAATTTCGCAGCGGTTCGATGCTCCTCGAAACTCAGCTCCGGGTTGGCATGCAGGTCACGGTAGAGTTCCATCAGCTCGGGCATGTCGGCAGCCAGGTCGTCGCGCAATTCATTGGCGGCGGCGGGCGCTGATAGCACCATCGCCAGCGCGGCCAGGCTTGTTGGAACGGTTTTGGACATCGGCACTAGTCTCCCTACACATGGACCGCATGGACCACGGTCCATTGGCGGAAAATCCTGCTCTCGTTTGCGAGGGGTCTTTTCGCAGAATGACGCGCGGTAGGAAAGGGCGGGCCTATTCCTTCGCGGGACCATCATCGGGGACCGCCACGAAATCGGCCTCGTCCACCTTCTGCCACTGCGGTTCGCGGTTGAGACGGGCGTTGAACAGCGTGTTGAACGTTCCCGGATCGGTAGAGGGTTCGTCGAGCGCTCCGCCATAGCGTGCCCGCACTGCCGCACGCTCGTATCCCATCGCGGCAAGCAGGGTCGGTGCAATCATGTAGTGGCTGGCGGGACCGTTGGTTGCGAAGTCCAGTGCCCCGCCCTCGCCCTGCATGGCAACCAGCGGAACCGCCCCTTCTTCCGAGCGCGGCGAGGACGAGCAGTGCGTGGTAGTCCCTGCGTGTCGGTCCTCGTGCAAATCCTGGCCGTGATCGGAAGTGTAGATGACCAGCGCCCGGCTCAGGTCGGCGTCTCGCAGAAAGCGCGCGAAGAACTCGCCCGTGTTCCAGGCCAGCGTATTGCGATAGGAATTGCGATAGCGCTTCCACTCCAACTCGCTGCCTCCGAAGCCCGCCCGCGAACCCGTGTCGACGATGTCCGCGTAGCCCCCTTGCGCGAGGTTTGGGAGGTAGAGCGCGCGATCTGCCGGGTACTTGTCATGCACCGGGAAATGGGCGCCGACCTTGTTGGCGATTATGAAGCTGGAGCGGTCGTCCGAGAGAAGTTCGGCGAGCGCCTCGCCCAGCGCCATATCGCGCTCGACCACGGGGACATCGTCGAATTGGATGAAGCGGTCGATCTCGGCCAGCTCGTCCGCATCCATGCCGTTCTGCATGGCACCGCCGGTGCGTTGTGCGTCGAGATAGACCGTCTCCAATCCCGCGTCCTTGGCATAGGTCCAGAGCGACGGCCCTACCCCGATGTCGCGGCGGTAGGTGTCGCGCGTTCCCGCGTAGCGCAAGGCGATGTTCGAACCGGTGCTGCAATTGGTGATCGCCGCCGCAATGCCGAAATTGGCGAGGGTGATGCCTTCACTCGGGGCGGTCAGGCCCGAGGACACGCCCGCAGGTGAATTGATATCGAGGTAGTGCGCCGTGACGCTCTCGTCGATGAGCAACACGATATCGCGGTAGAGCGGCTTGGCGGCCTGCGCGATTGCCACCGCTTCCCGCGGGCCCAGGTCGCCCGTCAACCGTTCGTATCCGGCAAGCAGCGTGTAGGTCAGCGCGGGATAGCTGCCCGGAACGCCCTTCAGCCCGTCACCGCCTCGCAGAAACGCAAAGCCGGTGAAAAGGGCTACTATTGCGAGTGGCACGAGGGGAACGATTGGGCCGAGGCGGCCGTGCATTTGAAAAGCGCCCGTTGGCTTTAGACCGATGGCCAGCAAGAGGAGCAGCGCGCGCGGGATTGCCGCGGTTAGCGCCCGGCTGTTCTGCTCGATGGCATCGCCTGCAAAACCGGTCGCGTTTACGAGGTCGATGTAGACCGCATAGGTCATGAAATCGAGTGAGGAGCGCTCGTAGCTCTCCATGAACCAAGAGCCGACGGCGAACAGGATTGCGAGCGCCCAACGCAGCCATGCCGGGCGTGTACACGCGGCGCCCACGATCCCGATGATTGCAAGCGCGAACATGCCGACAAAGGCGATCTTACCGCCCATCCCCCCGATATCGGCAATCCGGTCCAGGACTCCGGGAGTTAGCGACAGGATGTAGGTAAGCAGCGCCAGCGGCTTCGCAGCTGCCGACAGCCACGCACCGCGCTTGTTCACAATCCGTAGGTCACGACGAGGCCCAGCGAAAGCGCCGTAACCATGATAAGGACCAGCGGCACCCCGGTGCGAACGTAGTCCTTAAACTCGTAAGACCCCTCGGCCATGATGAGCATGTTGGTCTGGTAGGCGATGGGTGTCGCGTAGCAGAGGTTGCTGCCGAACAGCACGGCTAGGACAAGCGGTTCTGGCGGAAGGCCCAGCTTGGTCGCGATTGCAAAGGCGATGGGCGTACCGACGGTTGCTGCCGTGGCATTGGACGCAAAGTTGGTCAGGAAAGTCATTGCGAGCATGATCGCTGCAAGCGCGGCGGCGGGGGACAGATAGTCGAGCCCCGCGGCAAGCACGGTTCCGATCCAGTCGGCCGCCCCGCTATCCAGGATGATGCGGCCAAGGGCGATACTCGCCGCAACGAGCACGATGACACTGCCCGAAAGACCGCGCCCGACGCGGTCGAATTTCACGCAGCCAGTAACGAACATGAGGATCGCACCGGCCAGCGAGGCAATTGCGATCGGGACCAGACCGAAAGAGGCGAATGCGATCGATCCACCCATGATCGCGGCAGCCAGGGTCGCCTTCGAACGGCGGGGCAGCTCCCGCATGCCCTCGAGCTGCAGCAGGCTGTCAGCCCGGGCAAAATGCTGCATGTCGTCGGGCAGGCCCATGACGAGGAGCACATCACCTTCTGCAAAGCGGTGATCGCCACCCTCGGAGAACTTCTCCTTTTCGCCGACGAGTCGTTCGGGCCGATGGGTCCCGATGATTGCGACACCGTAGAGATCGGCGATCCCCGAGCTCGGCAAGGTCCGGCCTATAAGGCGCGAATCGGCGGTCACGATCATTTCGCCGACCGCGATATCGGTGCGCGTCTCGCTCGACCGGCGCCGGATGCGGTCGAGCACCCAACTGGGGGCGGCGTCGCCGCGCAGCGTCGCCATCGCCTCTTCGATAGCCTCGTGCGTCCCGGTCATGCGCAAGCGATGCTGAGGTCTTAGCAGACCGGGCGGAACGTCGTGGAATTCGATACCCGTGGGAAGACGAGTTTCGAGCTCGGATAGTTCACGTCCGTTGAGCATCGAATTCTCGGTGACTCTCAGCCGGGTTTCGAACAGGCGTTGCGCATGCACCGTTTCGACCCGGTTGTCCCCCAGCATGCGGGGCATCACGATCCAGACAAAGGGGAGCGCGACGAGAGAGGCAAACAGGACGATCGGCGTGAAATGGAATACGTCCATTTCGGGCATTCCGAGATCCACCGCGATCGAAACGACGAGAATATTGGTGGAAGTGCCGATGGTCGTGGCAAGACCGCCCATCAGCGATGCCGCGTTGATCGGGATGAGCGCCTTGGATGCCGGTAACAGCCCACGAAGAGCCAGTTGTACGAAGATCGGGATCAACAGCACCAATACGGGCGTGTTGTTCACGATCATAGACAGAAAGAAGGTCACCAGAAGGGAAAACAGCAGCCCGAGCTGAAGATTGATCTTGAAGAGCCGTTCGAGAAATCGCGCTGCAGGTTCCAGCGCGCCGGTCACCACCAATCCCCGCCCCATGATCATCAGCGCGCAGATGGTAATCAGTGCGTAATGGCCGAAACCCGAAAAGGCGAGACTAAGGCCGTCGGTTGGCTGAGTGTCGGGCAGAGGGAAGAAATAGAGGCCGACCGCGATCACAGCGATAGTCAGCAGCGAGATGATCTCCACCGACATGCGCCCCCGCGCAAAGGCGACGAACATCGCGATCGTGATGATCATCGCTGCAATCGCGTGGTATGAAGGAGGCCCGATCATCCGGTGTCAAAAATCCCAGTTTATTCACCGATGTGCAAGGATTTAGTTTGGTACCCCTGGCCGGACTCGAACCGGCACTTCGTAAGAAACTCGATTTTGAGTCGAGCGCGTCTACCAATTCCGCCACAGGGGCACTGGGTCGGGAGCGCGGCGGATAGCTCGTGGCACCGCGCGGTTCAAGCGGCGCGTTGCATTGTCCCTTAAAAATCCATGCCGATCGCAATATGCGCAAGCCGCGGCGCATCTTTGAATTTGGCGCCCATCGCGCCCATGGCCAGTATAGGGCCGTCTTTGGCGAGTTGAACTGCGAGCGAGGGCGGTTTGAAATCGGGCTCCGCCGGTTCGGGCTCGTGCAGCGTTGAGGAGATCGGGTGCTGCCGGTCGGTGACCATCCGGCCATCCTTGATGAGCGTGCGTGCGAGATCGAATTCGTGCGGCAACGAACCTATCGATCGCTCGGCCTTGCCCTGCCCTTCGGCCCCCATGGCCGGAACCGCGCAAGCGACACATACAGATGCGATTGCCAGTTTCCTGGACATGGGCGACCTCTCCATTCCTGCGTATGGAGAAAAGACGTATGAACGTTCGGGTCGGTTCCCGATCTCTTTGCCGGAACGCGCTGGCTGCTACGCCTTGAGGGCACCGACAAGCAGCTTGTGGAGCTTCGAATGCAGCGCGTCATTTCCCGCCAGCACCTGAGCGGAATGTATCGGCTGCGAACGCCCACGGAAATCCGAAACGAATCCGCCCGCTTCGCGCACGATGAGGCAGCCGGCAGCCGTGTCCCAATCGTTGAGGCCGCTTTCCCAGAAACCGTCGAATCGACCGGCTGCGAGCCAGGCGAGATCAAGTGAGGCTGCACCGAAGCGGCGGACGCCCGCCACCTGCGGACCGATAGCCCCGAAGATCCTGGTCCATTCGCCAAAATCGCCGTGGCCCTGGAACGGGATACCTGTGGCAATCAGTGCTTCAGGGAGATTTCGGCGGGCCGAGACACGCAGACGGCCATCGTGCAACCATGCTCCACGACTTTTCTCGGCCCAGAAGGTCTCGTCGGTAATCGGGTTGTAGATCACTCCGGCTGTGACATCGTCCCAGCCACCTCCCCCGAGCTTGGGCTCCTGAACGGCGATGCTGATCGCGAAATGCGGAATACCGTGGAGAAAATTGCTGGTCCCGTCGAGCGGATCGACGATCCAGCGCGGCTTGCTTTCATCGCCTTCGATAATACCGGCCTCTTCCATCACGAAACCCCAATCGGGGCGCGCAGAGAGAAGCTCGTCATAGATCGTGCGTTCGGCGATCTGATCGGCTTTGGAAACGAAGTCGGCCGGTCCTTTGCGACTGACCTGGAGATGCTCGACCTCGCCGAAGTCGCGGCGCAGGCGGCCACCCGCCTTGCGCGCGGCTTTCTCCATTACGCGGATGACACCCGATAGAACGGCCATTGAAACTCTCTTATTCGGTCAGGGCGCGGATCATGCGCGCCGGAAAGTGGACGGTGGCCCGATCGCGGGCCACGCGCAATCAGTTGGCCTTGCCGACGTAGCTCTGCTCGTACACGTCGACGATGATCCGGGTACCGCTTTCGATATGCGGCGGAACCATGATGCGAACGCCATTATCGAGCACGGCAGGCTTGTAGCTGGATGAGGCGGTTTGCCCCTTCACCACCGCATCGGCCTCGACGATTTCGGCTTCGATCTGCTGCGGCAGCTCGACCGAGATGGGCTTTTCTTCCCACAGTTCGAGCTTTACCTGCATGCCATCCTGCAAAAACGGGCGCGCATCGCCGAGCAGGTCGCTCGGCAGGTTGATCTGTTCGTAGGTGTTCTGTTCCATGAAGACCAGCATGTCGCCGTCCTCGTAAAGGAACTGGTAGTCCGCCGTATCGAGACGCACCTTTTCCACCGTATCGGCGCTGCGGAAGCGGACATTGGTCTTGCGGCCGTCCTGCAGGTTCTTCATCTCGACCTGCATATAGGCGCCGCCCTTGCCGGGCTGCGTATGCTGGATCTTGGCGACCTTCCAGATGCCGCCTTCGTACTCTATGATGTTGCCCGGACGGATGTCCACGCCGCTGATCTTCATGGGGAAGCTACCTTCGACTTGTAAAAGAGCGCACCCGCCCAACGGCGGATATGTGGGCGCGCCTTAGCCGAGCCGCGCCTTTCGGGCAAGCGAGTGGAAAAGCAGCGATGCATTCGCTATGTACTTATGTGTACGGACCATATGAAACACGCCATAAACACAGCCGTTTTCGCCGCGATGGCATGCCTTGCCTGGACCCCTGCATTCGCGCAGGGTCGTCTCTCGCTGCTCGAACAGGGGGAGTATGTCTGCGCTCTACCCGGCGATGCGACCGGTGCCGCGTGGATCGAACAGGAAGGCCGCGATTTCGCGATCACCGGCGGGTCGAGCTACCGCACCGCCAAGGGCAGCGGGACCTATCTCATGGAGGGCAAGCGAGTGCTCTTTACCCGTGGTCCCATGCGCGGCGCGCGCTTCATGCGGCTGGGATCGCGTCTGTTGCAAGAGGTCGGACGCGATGGAAAGCTGGGCCGCCTGCGCTGCCATCGCGCCGGGCCGCTCAAGAGCTGATCAGCGGCTGGTCAGCAATGGGTAGGGATTCACCGCGTTGGCGGGCTCCCACCACGCCGCTTCTTCGGTCGTCTGCAGAATTGCGAAATGCAGGTGCGGCGCATCCTCGGAGGCATTTCCCGAGCTGCCAACCGTACCGAGACGTTGGCCGCGCCGTACCCGCTGCCCTTCCTTGAGACCCGGCGCATATTCGTCGAGATGGGCGTAATAGTGGATCGTGCGGCGGTCGGGCGAGCGAACATAGATCGTCAATCCACCCGCATCGCTTTCAAACAGCTTTTCGATTTCTCCCGGACCCGCTGCCACGACGCTGGTGCCTTTGGGCGCCATAATGTCGATCGCCTCATGCAGGCGCGATCCGTCCGCGCGCGAATCGCTGAATGTATCCGTTAGCTCGCTTGGGCGGACGTTGAGCACGGGAACGACCAATTCGCGACCGCTACGCGCATCGGGCACGGAAGTAACCGATGAATCGAGCGCTGTGCCAGCAGGGGTATCGCTCCCCTCTGTATCAGGCTCGGCCCCTCGATCGGCGGTCGCCGCGTTCGGACTTGGCGCGGCCTCTGCCGGACGTGTCCGCTCGCGCTGGCTCACACTGGACGCGTTCTCGATGAGGCTGCCCCCCGCGACGATCCAGACCGCGCTGGTAATCGTGGCGGTAACGATGATGGTGAGAATGCGATCGATCAAGGCCATGTTCGAACCCTAGCGCCTTATGGTTCGAAAATCACCTGCGTCGATTGCGATACCATCCCGGCAAGCCGCGCCGCATCCCAATTCGTCAGGCGCACACAACCGCTCGACTGAGCCCGACCGATCGTTTCGGGGTCGGGCGTCCCGTGGATACCGTAATGCTCCTTGCTGAGGTCGATCCACACCACGCCGACAGGCGAATTGGGTCCTGGAGCCAAAGTGTAAGTCTCTCCCTCGCCTTCGCCGAGCACTTCGGGATCGTAGCTATAGGGCGGATTGTAAGCCTCGCCGAGGATATCCCATTCTCCGATCGGGAGCGGGAATTCGCTGGAGCCCGAACTCACCGTGAACAGCGCAACCAGCTCGTCACCCCGGTAGGCCTTCAATGTCTTGCCCGCCTTGCTCACGACGATGCGATCCACCTCTGGCTGTTCGGTTCCGACACCCAGCGAGGCGAGCGTGCGCTGCCAGTTGCCGTCCTCGATCGATCCCGGCGCAATGCGGTCGCCGCCGATATTGGGAACGCGGATCTGTTGGCCCGCTTGGAAATAACTCGGCTCTTGTCCGTCCGGACGCGCGATGTCGGGCGTGGGTGTAGGCTGTGGGTTCGGCCCCTGGACATCCGCCGCTGTGGCTGGCTGGCCGTTCGGATTAAGCTGTTTGAGCACTTCCACCGTGGTATGGAATCGCTCGGCAAGGCGCTCGTCAAGCGATGCGTAGCCGAGGCGTTCGAGTTTCGCTTTCTCGGCAACGTCTTCGGGCATGTCGATATAGCTTTCCTCGCCCCAGCTTGCGGGGATCGTGACCACGCGGGTCGCCGGTATCCGCTCCCAATCGGCAAGTGCACTCTTGGTCGCTTCGTCGAGCTTGCCGGTAATCTCGAGATCGTTCGCTTCCTGGAAGCCCCGAAGGGCGTTTTCCGTACTCATTCCCATCTTGCCGTCGATCACGCCGGGACCGAAACCAACGCGGTCGAGCACAACCTGTGCCTGCATGATTGGGCGCTCTTCGGCATCGGGCAGTTCGGACGGCTGCGCCTGCTCGCCTCCGGCATCCGCGCCGATCTCGTTCCGGTAGCGATCGTCGTTTGAGGCCATGGTGTCGGCGAGGTTGTCGTCGCCATAGGTCTCGTAGCCATAATCCCTGCCGCTATCGCTGTTGGCGACCGGATCACCTTCTTGCTTATTGTCCTGGCCCTGCATGCCACACGCGGCGAGGGCCAACGAGGAAACGGCGGCGAGAACAAATATACGCATGGGGACCCTTCCTGAAACGGGGGACGCAGCTCCGCCCCTTCAGGTCACCAAACTCACGCGGGGGCGATTTGCTCCGCGAAAGCTTTTATCGCGGCAACTTCGTCGCCGTTCCACACCGCACCCGACACGGCGAGGAAGTCCGCCCCTGCCTCTATCAGCGGCCTGCAATTGTCAGGCGTGATGCCACCGATCGCGACCGAGGGCAGTTCGACCATTTCGCTCCACCATTCCAACAGTGCGAGTTCGGCGCGATGCTCGGTGTCCTTCGTCGTGCTGGGGAAGAACGCGCCGAAAGCGACGTAGTCTGCTCCCGCCTCGCCGGCTTCGAGCGCGAGATGGCGCGATGCGTGACAGGTCACCCCGATCTGTGCTTCGCGGCCAAGCTGCTCGCGCGCGTCCCTGGGATCGCCGTCGCCCTGACCCAGATGGACGCCGTCCGCCCTGAGACGCTTTGCAAGCGCAATGTCATCGTTGACGATGAAGGCGACGTCGCGCGCCGCGCAAATAGCCTGCAACGGTTCGGCGAGCGTTGCGGCCTCGTGCTGGTCGATACCCTTTACCCGGAATTGGAAGGCGGTGACGAGACCGGGTCCGGCATCGAGCGCGCGTTCGAGCCGCGCTGGGAAATCGCCCGATACATCGAGCGGCGAGATGAGATAGAGCTGGGTCGAGGGTATGGTATCGGTCATCGGAGGGGCTCTCTAGAGCGCCGATCGCATTTCGTCACGCATTCAGACCTGCGAAAGCGTATGGCACGTCCAATAGCAGGCATGAAAACGCTATTTGCCGCCGCGCTGCTTATCCCCCTCACCGCCTGTGCCATCATTCCCGATACGCCGATGTCCGGCAGCGAGGCCGCAGCGCAGGGTACGGCGGTTGCGATAGCGCAGCCGGTCTGGGCGGGCGATGCGATCCTGACACCCTTGGCGGTGAAGGAAGACAGCCGCTGCCCGGTCAACGCACGCTGCGTCTGGGCGGGCAAGCTCACCGTCTCGACACGCATTGCGGCCACGCACTGGACGCAGACCGCCCCGCTCACCCTGGGCGAACCCTATGAGGTGATGGGGCGGACCTACGTGCTGGTGTCCGCTACGCCGGAGCAGGCCACTGACGGCCAGATCGCTCCCGGCGATTATCGCTTTATTTTCGAGAGACGCTGAGCTTCAGGCGACGCTGGCCGCGTGGATCTGGTCGATCGCGCCCGAGAGGGTCCGGTCGAACTCCTCATCGCTCTGCGTGGCGCGCAGGTCCTGCAGCAGACCGCGGCTGAAGCTGGCGATCATGCCTGGGTTCTTAGCCAGCTCACGGCAGGCCTCGTCGGTCGAATACCCACCCGACAGAGCGACAACGCGGAGCACCTTGGGATGCTTGGTAAGCCCGGAATAGAGGCCCGCTTCCTTGGGGATCGACAGCTTGAGCATGACCTGCTGGCCTTCGGGCAGCGCATCGAGCCCTTCCTCGATCGCTTCGAGCAGGATTTTCTCGCCTTCGGCACGATCGTCGGCGGTGATGTCGTATTCGGGCTCCAGCATCGGCACCAGACCGGAGCTGAGGATACGCGCGCCTTCGGCGAACTGCTGGTGGACGGCTTCCTTGATTCCGACCGGATTGGCCGACTTGATGACGCTACGCATCTTGGTGCCGAAAACGCCGAGTTCCTTGGCGCGATGGCACATAGCTTCGAGGCCCGGATTGGGCTTCATCAGCTGTGCACCGTCGCGTTCGTCTTCGAGCCCCTTGTCGACCTTGAGAAACGGTACGATTCCGCGCTCCTTGAGGCGCGCCGGAACCGGCTTACCGCCACTCACCCCTTCCATGGTCTTTTCAAACAGAATGGCGCCGATCACCTTGCCATTGCCGAAGCTGGGCGCTTCGATAATGCGCTGGCGCATTTCATGGATCAGGCCGAACATTTCGTCCTCCGTGCTCCATGCCGTATCATCGACTCCATACCCCTTGAGTGCCTTGGGGGTCGAACCGCCCGACTGATCGAGTGCTGCAATGAAGCCCTGGCCTTCGGCGATACGCGCCTTCATCTCATCAAAAGTCATCTGGAAAACCCCGCGTCTGGTACTGATCGTGCATTCGTACGCGCGCGCCATACAAAAGCGATTTCACGCCTGCAACAGCGGTGCGTGACTTATTGGCGAGCCATGGTCAGCTATCGCGGAGACGTTGCAGGAACCGAGTGTACTGCGACATCCGGACCAGTGCCCGGTCAATGCGAGCGGCCCCGCCACCGCGAGCACCGGCAACTGTAACTATCTCGGTCCTCAAACGTATTCTCGACGGACATGGGGAGATTGCATGCTCGACGACATCCAGCAAAAGCTCTGCGACGAAAGCGCGTCCGATTTTTCGGACCTAAAGGCCTTGACGATAAACTGTACGTTGAAGCCGACGCCGCAAGGTTCGCACACCGACAAGCTGCTCGGCGTTGTGGAGGCGATTTTGGTGAGGAACGATGTCGCGTTAAAAAGCGTGCGGCTTGTCGACCACGATATCGCCCCGGGCGTGTATCCCGATATGACCGAGCACGGCGCCGAGCGCGACGACTGGCCGACAATCTGGGAAAAGGTGCGTGCAGCCGACATCCTTGTCGTCGGAACACCGATCTGGCTGGGCGAGAAAAGTTCGGTCTGCCAGCGCCTGATCGAACGGCTCTACGGCCATTCGGGCGACACCAACGATCGCGGCCAATACATCTTCTACGGAAAGGTCGGTGGCTGTATCGTTACCGGTAATGAAGACGGAATAAAGCATGTCGGCATGGGCGTGCTCTATTCCCTGCAGCATGTCGGCTGCACCATCCCGCCCCAGGCCGATGCCGGCTGGATCGGCGAGGCAGGCCCGGGGCCGAGCTATGGCGACGCGAAGGAAGATGGGTCGGGCTATGTCGGTTTCGACAATGATTTCACCCGCCGCAACACGACCTTCATGACCTGGAACCTGATGCACATGGCGCGGATGCTCAAGGACGCGGGCGGCATCCCAGCGCATGGCAATTCGGTCGATCTGTGGAACAAGGGACGACGCTTCGACGCGCCCAATCCCGAATATCGCTAGCAAGCGAATCTCACCAAAAAAAGCATGCGAGCCTATCGCCTGGTGATCTTTCGGATGATCCCGTTGAAACTGAGCACCGGGGCACCATCGGCCCGGATCATGCCGACGACATAGATCGTCTTGCCGCCCGCGCGCACAACCTCTCCGCGCGCCTCGATCAACTGGCCGACGCGCGCCGGATCGAGGAAGTCGCCTGCCAGATGCATGGTCACGCCGTGCGAACCGGCAAGAGCATCGGTCGCGATCGTGAAGATAGCGCTATCGGCAAAGGTCATCATGCAGCCACCGTGCATGAAGCCTGCGCCATTCATATGGCGTTCTTCGGCGCGGAAGGCCGCAACCATCGAGCCATCGTCCTCGCGGCGCTCGTAAAACGGCCCCGCGCGCTGCTCGAAGGCGTCGCCCTGCCATACCGACCATCCTGCCCAGTCCCCTTCGGTGACAGGCACGAGACCACCGCTCGATCCTACCGCTTCGTTCTCGCTCATGCGGTCAGCGCCGCAACGCCGGGCAGATCTTTGCCTTCCATCCATTCCAGGAAAGCGCCGCCCGCAGTAGATACGAAGGTGAAGTCATCTTTGACCCCGGCATGCGCGAGCGCGGCGACGGTATCGCCGCCACCGGCTACGGAAATCAGCGAGCCATCCTGCGTCAGAGCAGCCGCCGTTTTGGCCAGGGAGACCGTGGCCGCATCGAAAGGTTCGGTTTCGAATGCACCCAGCGGACCGTTCCATACCAGCGTACGGCAGGTTTTGAGGACATCGCCCAAGGCTTCCACCGCCAACGGACCGATATCGAGGATCATTTCGTCCTTGGCCACCTCATGAACGTTGGATGTCCGCAGAGATGGCGGGTTGGCAGAAAACTCTTTCGCCACCACCACGTCATACGGCAGGTGGACGGTGCAACCGGCATGATCCGCTTCATCCATGATCCGGTTGGCCGTGTCGGCAAGGTCATGCTCGCACAGCGATTTGCCGACATCGACGCCCTTCGCGGCGAGGAAGGTATTGGCCATGCCCCCGCCGATAACGAGATGCTCGACCTTGCCGACCAGGTTGTGGAGCACGTCGAGCTTGGTCGAGACCTTGGCTCCGCCGACGATAGCAGCCACCGGCGCTTCGGGGTTGCCAAGCGCGGCGTCGAGCGCCTTCAGCTCGGCTTCCATCGCACGGCCGGCATAGGCCGGGAGGCGATGCGCCAATCCCTCGGTCGAGGCATGCGCGCGGTGCGCAGCGGAAAAGGCATCGTTGACGTAGAAATCGCCGTGAGCGGCAATGCCCTTGGCAAATTCCGGGTCATTGGCCTCCTCGCCCGGCCAGAAACGGACATTGTCGAGCAAGCCGATATCGCCATCGCGCAGGATACCGATCGACTGTTCGACAACCGGCCCCATCACCTCGGGGATGAACATGATTTCGCGGTCGAGCACGCGTTCCACATCGCCTTGCACCATGCTCGTGCTCATGGTCGAATGACGCTGGCCCTTGGGACGACCGAAATGAGCGAGCAGCAGGACCTTGGCACCCTTGTCGGCAAGCTCGAGGATGGTCGGTTTGACCGCCTCTGCCCGGGTCACATCGGAGGCGCGGCCTTCCTGCATCGGCAGGTTGAGATCGACGCGCACCAATGCGACCTTGCCGGTAATATCGCCAAGGTCGTCCAGGGTCCTGAAACTGCTCATTTTTTCTCGTCCTTAAAGGAACTTCGCCATCACGCCGGCGGTGTCGATCATGCGGTTCGAGAAGCCCCATTCATTGTCGTACCAGCTGACGACGCGGGCAAGCTTGCCTTCCATCACGCTGGTTTCCAGGCTGTCGACTGTCGAACTGGCCGGATGATGGTTGAAATCGCTGCTGACGAGCGGCTGGTCGGTATAGTCGAGCACGCCTTTCATTGCCCCTTCCGAAGCCGCCTTTAGGGCTGCGTTCAGTTCCTCGGCGCTGGTATCGCGGCCGGGCGTGAAGACGAGATCGACAAGGCTGACGTTGGGCGTCGGTACGCGCACCGAGCTGCCGTCGAGCTTGCCGGCCAGTTCGGGCAGCACGAGGCCGACCGCGCGGGCTGCGCCGGTGGTGGTCGGGATCATGTTCTGCGCACCGCCGCGGGCACGGCGCATGTCGCCGTGCATCTGGTCGAGCATGCGCTGGTCGTTGGTGTAGCTGTGAATGGTGGTCATGAAGCCGCGCTCGATACCCACGGTGTCGTGCAGCACCTTGGCAACCGGCGAGAGACAATTGGTGGTGCAGCTAGCGTTGGAGACGATCACGTCCTCGGCGGTCAGCGTTTCGTGGTTTACACCGTATACGATTGTGGCCGAAACATTTTTCGCCGGAGCGGAGATCAGCACGCGCTTGGCGCCAGCTTTGAGATGCGGTTCGGCCGCTTCGTGGCTCTGGAAGAAGCCGGTGCATTCGAGGACAATATCGACGCCCATTTTGCCATGCGGCAGGTTGCCCGGATCGCGCTCGCTGGTCACCGCGATCGACTTGCCATTCACGATGATCGCATTGTCGCCGACTTCGACCGTGCCGGGGAAACGGCCGTGCGTGCTGTCGTACTGGAACAGCAGGGCGTTCGACTTGGTATCGGCCAGATCGTTGATCGAAACGAGCTCGAGATCATGATCGTCACGTTCCAGAATGGCGCGCGCCACGAGGCGGCCGATACGTCCGAAGCCATTGATTGCAACCTTGGTCGCCATTGATAAGAACTCCTGCTTAATCGTTCAATTTATTCATGATTTGCGGAACGATGGCCTCCGCGGTAAGACCGAATTTCGCGAACAGATCGCCAGCCGGGGCGCTGGCGCCGAACCGGTCGATCCCGATCGTCAATCCATCGATCCCGACATAGCGTTCCCAGCCGAAGGTGGTGCCTGCCTCGATCGATACCTTGAGCGTATTGTCGGGTAAAATATCGCTGCGATACGCATCGTCCTGCTCGTCGAAAAGCTCGGTGCAAACCATCGAGACGACCTGCGCGCCAACGCCCTGCTTTTCGAGCTGTTCAGCACAGTCGAGCGCGACATGCACTTCGCTGCCGCTTGCGACCAACGTGACCTTGGGGGCGTTGCCGTTCTTCTTGAGGCGATAGGCGCCCCTTGAGCACATGCCGATCTCGTCGGGGGCGTTGCGGACTTGCGGCAGGCCCTGACGGCTAAGCGCGAGAACCGTTGGACGGGCCTTCTGCCGCAGGGCGATCTCCCAACATTCGGCTGTCTCCACCGCGTCGGCCGGGCGCATCACCAGCACATTCGGCATCATCCGCAGCGACTGGACATGCTCGACAGGCTGGTGGGTCGGGCCGTCCTCGCCAAGCCCGATGCTGTCATGAGTCATCACATAGACGACACGCTGCTGCTGCAAAGCCGAAAGACGAATGGCCGCGCGGCAATAATCGGTGAAGACGAGGAAGGTGCCGCCATAGGGAATGACGCCGCCATGCAGAGCCATGCCGTTCATCGCGGCGGCCATGCCGAATTCGCGGATACCGTAATAGACGTAGCGGCCCGAATAATCGTCGGCGGTGAAGGCGGTAATACCGCCCGCCTTGGTGTTGTTCGATCCGGTCAGGTCGGCGCTGCCGCCGATGGTCTCGGGCAATTTGCCGTTGATCTGCGCCAAGGTCATCTCGCTCGCCTTGCGGGTCGCGACCTTCTGCGGCTCGGCCATCAGCGACTGGATATAATTGTCGAGGCTGAAGCCCGCGGGCAGTTCGCCTGCCATGCGGCGTTCGAATTCAGCCTTTTCGGAGCTGTTCGAGAGACGCACATCCCATTCGGAGTGCATCGCCGCGCTGCGCTCGCCAGTGTCGCGCCAATCGGACAGAACCTGTTCCGGCACTTCGAAAGGCCTGGCATCCCAACCCAGCACATTGCGCGCAGCGGAGATTTCATCCTCGCCCAGCGGCGCACCATGGGTGGCACTGGTGCCCTGCTTGTTGGGCGCACCCTTGCCGATGACCGTCTTACAGGCGACGAGCGACGGGCGGTCGTCAGCAACAGCTTCGTCGAGCGCGCGCCGGATGTCCGCGAAATCGTGACCGTCGCAGCTTACGACATGCCATCCCGTCGCTTCGTACCGGGCTTTGATGTCCTCGCTGGTGGACAGGTCGGTTGTGCCATCGATGGTGATGTTGTTGTCGTCCCACAGCACCACCATCCGGCCGAGCTTGAGATGTCCGGCGAGGCCGATCGCCTCGTGATTGATGCCTTCCATCAAGCATCCGTCACCCGCTATCACCCAGGTACGATGATCGACCAGATCGTCACCGAAGGCCGCGTTGAGGTGACGCTCGGCCATCGCCATCCCGACGGCCATTGCAAGACCCTGACCCAGCGGACCGGTGGTGCTTTCGACACCGTCGAGCAGGAAGTTCTCCGGGTGCCCCGCACAGGGGGACCCAAGCTGCCGGAAATTGCGGATGTCTTCCATCGTCGGGCGGGCATACCCCGACAGATGCAACAGGCTGTAGATCAGCATGGAGCCGTGACCCGCCGACAGCACGAAACGATCGCGGTCTGCCCAGTCGGGCGCCTTGGGATCGTGCTTCAGATATTCGCTCCACAGCACGGTCGCGACATCGGCCATACCCATGGGCATGCCGGGATGCCCCGAATTCGCCGCCTGCACCGCATCCATAG
Source organism: Erythrobacter sp. SN021 (assembly GCF_021864455.1). Classification (NCBI taxonomy): domain Bacteria; kingdom Pseudomonadati; phylum Pseudomonadota; class Alphaproteobacteria; order Sphingomonadales; family Erythrobacteraceae; genus Erythrobacter; species Erythrobacter sp. SN021. The sequence goes on along the minus strand of NZ_JAKKUW010000001.1, from coordinate 67,565 downwards.
AAAGCGCCCTGATGGCATTGGCCATCTGGACCATGCGAGCAGTGTCGAGACTCATAGAATATATTCTCCGGAAAACAGCGGCGATTCGACGCGCGCGAAGCCTTCGCGGAGCGCGCGCGCGAGGTCAACCCGCGCGCGCAGCCATTGTCACCGCCCATCTGCTCACCCCACTTGTCAACAGAAGGACCCAAGCCTTTGCATGACAGCGGCTATCTTGGTACTCCGTCCCCGCCATGAATTCCGAACGTATTCAAAACGCTCTTGACCGGATCGATCGTGCATTGGCGCGGATCGAGACTCAGGCAGCGCTTAAGGCGCATTCTCCCGTATCGAGCGGGCCAACCAATGCCGAACTCGTCGCCCGCCATGAAGCGCTTCGCGAAAGCGTGGCTGCCAGCATCTCGGAACTCGACGGACTGATCAAAGGGCTCGAGGCATGAGCAATGTCACCCTCGCCGTCGGCGGTCGCAACTATACCGTCTCCTGCGAAGACGGACAGGAAGACCACGTCCAGCGGCTTGCCCGTGTGATCGACGAAAAGCTCGGATCGATGGGCGCCAATCTTTCCGGCCAGGAAGCAAAGAACCTGCTCTTCGCCGCGCTGTTGCTGGCCGATGAGCTCGACGAAGCGAAGAAAGCGACTGTCGGTCCAGCGGAACCGGCAATCGACGCGGATAAGCTGGCCGGTCAGCTCGAACGCATTGCGATCGCGCTTGAGAACGCAGCCTCCACTCTTGAGAGTGGAGCGAGCGCATCCTAAGTAGGCCGAGGCGGGGCTGCCCGGCACGAGCCGCATGAACATCCCTGAGGCTATAAGCAATCCAAGGGAGCTGTCCCTGCCCTGGTCCACCGGTTCGGCCGTGGGATTGGGGCATACGGCACCCACCTGACGTTTTAGGCGTCAGAGGATTTCGCCGGAAACGACCCATGGTGGTCCCGCCACTTTTCCAGCTTGGTGCGGTCAGGACATCCGTCCTTACCTTGCTGTGCCATCCCGCTTTACCTCCCGGCCACCCATAAGAAACCGTGCCGTGGGTGGCCGGGACGGGCAGCGGGATGGAGGGACCGGAAGGGCGCGAATAGACGCCAAGGGAGTCTGCCCCTAGAGAGCTCTGCCGTGACCAAAGACGAACTCCGCAAACAACTCCGCGCCGCGCGCCGCGAGCATGTGGCGGCGCTGCCTGCCAGCATGCGCACACTCGTGTTCATGCGCCCTCCGGCGCCCTTGCTGAAACTGGTTCCTGACGACGCCATCATCGGACTCTATCGGGCTACAGCCTCCGAGGCGCCCGCAGCGTCCTACGCCCGTTACTTCCTAGAGCAGGGTCACGCCATCGCCCTCCCCCGGTTTGCGGACAGGCGCGCAGCGATGGAATTCGCACGGTTCACCGATCCCTTTGAGGAAAGCGATCTCGAAAACGGTCCCTTCGGCATTGCGCAGCCAAGCGCCACAGCAGAGCCGGCCGCACCGGACGTCCTCTTCGTCCCGGTCGTCGGGTTTGCTACAAATGGCGCGCGGCTTGGACAGGGTGGCGGGCACTACGACCGGTGGCTCGCCGCAAATCCCGGCACGACCGCCATCGGCCTTGCCTGGGATACGCAACTGGTAGACGAATTACCGATCGAGCCGCACGACGTCCCGCTGTCCGCCATCGTCACTCCAACCCGTATTTATGGACCCTTCGCATGAGGAAAGAACCAACCTGGCGCATTCCGGTCGGCCTGCTTGGCCTCCTGCTGGGCCTTTCGATCTATGGCCTCGTCATCGCTCGTTATGCGCCGGAGTTGATCGGCGATTGGCCGACCCTGTTGCAGACGATCGTTTATATAGTTCTCGGCCTCGTCTGGCTGCTGCCGCTGCGCCGCTTTCTGATCTGGATGGAAACCGGCCGCTGGGGCTGATTGCAAGGGAATACTCCTTCCCTTCCCCGCGAACGGAACCGGCTCTGAGAAAGGCGCGCCGATCGCCAGATGGACAAACGGAAAGGACACATGCGCTAGCACGATCACGAGCGATGCTCTTACCCGATCCGGTTCGCCAAGGTGGCGATACCGCGGTTTACGAGACACTCGCTCCACGCCTGATCGTCAGAATTCGAAGAAAGGGATCACCAGCGCGACATCGTAGCAGGTCCGGGGGGGGGGGCCTGACTTGCAGAAAACGCCACCCCTGCGTCTGTCCGCGCACGGACAGTCGGGGGACTTGACTAATTGCTGTGAAAAGAAACCCAAGTGGCGCGAGTGACGGGACTCGAACCCGCGACCTTCGGCGTGACAGGCCGACACTCTAACCAACTGAGCTACACCCGCGTAGCCACTTGGGAGCCGCGCATCTACGGGCGGCTCCGATTCCTGTCAATGGCCTATATTGCGCTTTTTTTGCTCTTTTTGCGAGGAGCGATTTGGCGACCCGTCACAAGCGGTATTCCGGTACGAACAAGGGCACCGGAGCCGTGCTCCGATGCCCTTTTTTCGATCCTTCCGCTCGCCCCAGGATTGGGGTGAACCGTCAGTCGACGAGGATAAGCGCCGGGGTTTCCAGCAGCCTCCTGAGCGCCTGTACAAAGCTCGCCGCATCCCAGCCATCGACCACGCGGTGATCGCAACTGATCGAGATGTTCATCAGCTTGCGCTTCTCGATCCGTTCCACACCGTCGGTGCCGGTCACGTACATCGGGCGCTCGATGATGCGGTTCGGGCCGATGATGGCGACTTCCGGACGGTTGATGACCGGTGTCGTCGCCACGCCGCCGAGCGGACCGAGCGAGGTAACGGTGAGCGTACCTCCCTGCATTTCTTCCGACTTGGCCGTGCCGGCACGGGCTGCATCGGCCAGGCGAGAAATCTCGTTCGCAAGCTGCCACAGGTTTTTGGCCTGCGCATTCTTGATGACCGGGACCATCAGGCCCGCATCCGTCTGCGCGGCCATGCCCAAATGCACTGCTCCATGACGCGTGACCACACCCGCTTCGTCGTCATAGCGGGCATTGATCATCGGGAAGTCGGGCAGCGTCTTGCAAATCGCGGTGATCAGCAGCGGCAGGATGGTCAGCTTCGGCTTGTCGCCGCGATTGGCATTGAGCTGCGCGCGCAGTTCCTCCAGCGCGGTGACATCGCATTCCTCGACATAGGAAAAATGGGGGATGTTGCGCTTGGATGCAGCCATGTTCTCGGCGATGCGACGGCGCATGCCGATGACCTTCTTTTCCTCGTCCGCGCGGGTCTTGGCGGCGGCGCCATATCCCGAATTGTAAGACAGGAACTGGTCGAGATCGCCGTGGCGGATGCGACCGTCTTCGGCGGGCTTGACCTGGGCGAGATCGACACCGAGATCCCTGGCGCGCTGGCGCACCGCCGGGGTAGCGAGAACCTTAGCCTGCGGCGTCGGCTCGGGCGCCGGGGTCGGTTCCGGAATCGGTTCGGGCTCGGGATCTGCGGCGAGCGCGTCATCGGCATCGCTGGCGTCCGAAGTCTCGACCTCGATGCGCTCCTCGACTTCTTCCGCTTTGGGAGCAGGCGCGGGGGCCGGAGCCTCCTCGGCCACGTCGTCGGGTACCTCGCCTTCGACCTCGATCACAACCAGCATCGAGCCGATCGAGACCATGTCGCCTTCAGCACCTGCAATTTCCAGGATCTTGCCATCGACCGGGCTTTCCATCGGCACGGTCGCCTTGTCGGTCATCATGTCGACGAATTCCTCGTCTTCCTTGACCGTGTCGCCGACCTTTTTGTGCCATTGCACGATTTCAGCCTCGGCAATGCCTTCGCCGATATCGGGCATGTTGAAGGTAAATTTCGCCATGAGGATCAGTCCTTGAGGATCTTGTCGATGGCCTCGCCGATGCGGATCGGGCCGGGGAAATAGGCCCATTCGAGGCTATGGGGATAGGGCGTGTCGAAGCCGGTCACACGTTCGACCGGGGCTTCGAGATGGTAGAAGCAACGCTCGGTAACGAGCGCGGAAAGCTCGGCGCCGAAACCGCTGGTGCGCGTGGCTTCATGAACGATCAGGCAGCGTCCGGTCCGCTCGACCGAGGTTTCGATCGCCTCGATATCGAGCGGGACCAGTGTGCGCAGATCGAGAATGTCGGCCTCGACACCCTTCTCCCTGCACACCGCTTCGACCACATGAACCATCGTGCCATAGGCGAGGATGGTGAGCTGTTCGCCCTCGGTAACGTGGCGCGCTTTGCCGAGCGGGATTTTGTAATAACCCTCGGGCACGACGCTCGCGTCGAATTTTTTCCACGGCTGTACGGGCTTGTCGTAATAGCCGGAAAACGGGCCGTTATAGATCCGCTTGGGCTCGAAGAAAACGACCGGGTCATTGTCCTCGATGCACGAGATCAGCAGACCTTTGGCGTCATAGGGTGTTGCTGGGATTACCGTCTTGAGGCCGGAGACGTGGGTGAAGATCGCTTCCGGGCTCTGGCTGTGCGTCTGACCGCCGAAGATGCCTCCACCGAAAGGCGAGCGCACCGTCATCGGCGCGATGTACTCTCCCGCCGATCGGTAGCGCAGGCGCGCCGCTTCACTGATTAGCTGATCCAAACCGGGGTAGATATAATCGGCGAACTGGATTTCGGGCACCGGGCGCAGGCCATAGGCCCCCATCCCCACGGCCACTGCGATAATACCGCATTCGTTGATCGGCGTGTCGAACACGCGCGTCTTGCCGTATTTCTCTTGCAAGCCCGCGGTGCAACGGAATACGCCGCCGAAATAGCCGACATCCTCGCCCATGACGACGACATCCTCGTCGCGGCCCATCGATACGTCGAGCGCATCGTTGATCGCCTCGATCATGTTGAGGCGGCGTTCGGTTGCGCCTTCGGTAGCTGGTGCGTCCTGGGTTGCGGTCTCGCTCATCAGCCCTGCACTCCCTTGGCCGGCAGCCCTTCCGGGAACTTGGTTTCACGCTCGCGCACGGCCTGGTTGGCCTGTTCCTGGAGGTGCCACGGCAACTCCTCGAACACGTCTTCGAACATGGTGCGGAACGGGTGGTGCAAGCCATGACCGAGAATGCCGTTCGCTTCGGCTTCCTTGGTAACCTTCTTGACGTGCTCGGCCGCCTCGAGATCCATCTTTTCCTGGCGCTCCTCGTCCCATTCGTCGATCGCGATGAGATGGTTCTTGAGGCGCATCACCGGATCGCCGAGTGGCCACTCCTCGCGCTCCTGCGCGCTGCGATAGCCGCTGGGATCGTCCGATGTGGAATGGCCTTCGGCGCGATAGGTGAAGAATTCGATCAACGTCGGCCCGGCATTGGCGCGCGCGCGATTGGCGGCCCATTGCTCGGCGGCGTAGCAGGCAAGCGCATCATTGCCATCGACGCGCAGGCCGGCAAGCCCGTAACCCAGCGCGCGCGCGGCGAAGGTGGTGCGTTCTGCGCCCGCGAAACCGCTGAAGCTCGAGATCGCCCACTGGTTGTTGATAACATTGAGGATAACCGGTGCATTATACACCGTTGCGAAGGTGCAGGCCGAATGGAAGTCGCCCTCGGCGGTGCTGCCCTCGCCCACCCAGGTCGCGGCGATGCGGCTGTCGCCCTTCATCGCGCTCGCCATCGCCCAGCCCACCGCCTGCGGCGTTTGCGTTGCAAGATTGCCGCTGATGGTGAAGAAGCTGTGTTCGCGGCTCGAATACATGATCGGTAGCTGGCGGCCCTTCAGCTTATCGCCCTTGTTCGAGTAGATCTGGTTGATCATCTCGATCATCGGATAGCCGCGCTGGATCAGGATGCCCTGCTGGCGGTAGCTGGGGAACACCATGTCGTCGGCGGCAAGCGCCATGCTGGCCGAAACGCTGGTCGCCTCTTCGCCCGTGCACTTCATGTAGAAGCTGGTCTTGCCCTGCCGCTGGCCGCGAAACATGCGCTCATCGAAGGCGCGGGTCATCGCCATATGGCCGAGCATGGTGCGCAGTGTGTCCGGGTCCAGTTTCGGGTCCCAGGGACCGTGCGCCTTGTTGTCCTCGCCCAGCACACGCACGAGGCCGAAAGCCATGTCGCGCATTTCGGCCGGGTCGCAGGCCTCGTCGGGACGCGCCATGCTCCCGGCCTCGGGCACGTCGATATGCGAGAAATCGACCGCGTCGCCCGGTCGGTACTTCGGTTCGGGAACATGCAGCGACAGCTTGGGACGGTTGTCGCCTTTGGCTGCATTACCCTCGGGCCTGTCGGCCATAGAATCGTCTCCCAGACGCAATCTTACGCTTGCGCGTTATTTTATTTCACCGGTGGGAAACGGTCAAGTCATCGCCGCATCACACCGCGACGGGCGCTTTGATTGGCCCGTGCGGCGCGTAGTCGTGAACCGCGAAATCCTCGATCGCATAGTCGAAGATCGAAGGCGGGCGCCGCACTATTTCAAGCCGCGGAGCGCCTTGCGGTTCCCGCGAAAGCTGCTCGCGGATCAGATCTTCGTGATTGAGATAGAGATGCGTATCGCCCCCCATCCAGACCAGCTCGCCGGGTTCGAGATCGACCTGCTGTGCAATCATGCACTGCAGCAACGCCGCCGACCACAGGTTGAACGGGAGGCCGAGTGCGACATCACAACTGCGCTGGTAGAGCAGGCAGTTCAGGCGATTGCCCTCGACATGGAACTGGTATGTCTTGTGACACGGTGGCAGCGCCATCTGCGGCACCTCGGCGACGTTCCATCCCTCGATGATGTGTCGGCGGCTACCCGGATTGTCTCTCAGCGAATCGACCACTTCGGCGACCTGATTGATGCCCGGCCCCTTGCGGAACAGCCCTCCGGCAACCGGCTGGTAAGTGGGCCAATCCACCCACTGTTTACCATAGACGGGGCCGAGATCGCCCCACTTGGCTGCGAACTCCTCGTCTTCCCTGACTCGTTCGACGAATATGTCGAGTGCGATCTCGTCGCCCATCTCCTCGACGTAGCGAGCATGTGGCCACTCGTTCCAGATTTTGACGTTCTGGAGCACCAGCGGGCGGATGTTGGTGTCCCCGGTGAGGAACCAGAGCAACTCGCGCGTGGCGGTCTTCCAATAGACACGCTTGGTCGTGATCAGCGGCATCGCGCCGCCCGCCAGGTCGAACCGCAGAGTCGCGCCGAAGATCGACCGGGTGCCGATGCCGGTTCGGTCTTTACGCTCGCCTCCCTCACGCCAGATCCTGCGCATTAGGTCGAGATATTGCTGTTCGAAGTGCGGTCCGGGCACGGTTTCAGTCTCGCTGGATGTGTCAGGCCGCTGTAATGCCGATTTGTGCAAATTGCCCGCTTGCACGGCCCGCAATCCACACCTATAGGGCGCGCCTGCCTCGCAGCCGTGGCCTTCGCAGATGGCCCGGTCCGATCCGGTCGGGGAGTAGCTCAGCCTGGTAGAGCACTGTCTTCGGGAGGCAGGGGCCGGAGGTTCGAATCCTCTCTCCCCGACCATTTTTCAAGTACTTGCGCGGTTTCCGGTGAGGCCTGAACCACAGCCGACTGCGGCTTGGGAATGGATGCGGAGCCGCGCGGGTGGCTTGTGCTTCGTCTAAAGCGACGTCGCAGCCCCCTCGCCCGGCTCAAGCGCGCGTTTTCTCGGATCAAGGCGCCGATAGGTATTGCCTGATGAAGCTGGTCGACGTGCTGACCCATCCCAGTTCCAAGTGGTTCACCGCTGTCGTAACACTGCCGCCATGCGTCGTCATTCCGGTCGTGTCGCGGCAACTCGAAATGAAGACCACCCCGTCCGAAGGTCCGGTATGTTCGTTGTGCAGAAGAGCTATGTCGGCCTGGTTACCGCAGATATTGTGAATCCGCACAGCCGAGGGCGACGGCGCCTGACGGATCACGTCAACCAGCGATTTGGACAGATAGGCGGCGAGGCCCGGCCCGGCACTGTAGAAGCCCTGTCCACCGTGGAACGTGGTGTACCAATCCTGTTCGTAAGTCGGCAATCCATAGGTGCCGCTCCAGTCCTTGAGCAACTGGGCCGAGCCGGGGAAATAGGGCGAATCATAAGTCCATTCCGAGCCGGAGCGCCAGAAACCATAGCAGATTAGCTTGTCGTGCGGTGTCGGTCCGTTGATCACGCCGCCGCAGGCGGGATAGACGGTCAGGCTGAAGGTCCATCCATGGCGGAAGGACAAGTCGATACCATTGTTGGCCGATCCCAGCAGGATCAGACGGCGGACGTCGCCGCGATAGGCCGTGCCCCATGATCTGCGCACGCCCGAGATATACATGCGCGCGTTCGATGCAGCCTTCGACCAGGCGACCACGTCAACCTGGCCTGCGCCGGTGCGAGACTTGATGATGGCGATCGCATCGGCGATCTGCTCCGACCAGAAGTAGCCATCGCCATTCTTGTGCGGCAGTCCGAGAGCGAAGACGCGGTGGCCCCGGCTCGACAGATCCTGCATTAGACCTGTCGACGGGCAGCTCGATCGGCCGCAGCCGTAACTGCCAGCCTCGTTCGGATCGGCCCAGGCAAGATCGGCATCCTGGTTGGCGCCATGCACCAGCAGCACCGGCACCTTCGTACCCACGTTCCAATTGGGGGCATAGTAGAGAAGAAATCGCGAGCTGTGGGGCCGGGCCGTTCCGAAAAAAGTCGCCCGTTGGCCCGTCTGATCGCCGCGCCCGTCGGTGGGGAAGCTTTCCTGAGTAAAGGCCGTCAGAGTGTCGCGCCACCGTTCGACCCGCACCCATCCATTATCGATACCGCTGGAGTATGTCGCCTCCAGCGTGGTCGATCCGGCATGGGCAGATGGCCCCCACGCCAGCGCACCCAGCGCCAGCAACAGTTTCCAAACATGCTTCATCGTCCCTCTCCTTCAGATTGCCCTATGGTTTTGCGAACTCCATCTTCCGATGAAGGTAATCGGCGATCCTGCGACGCATGTCCTGAGCGGTGTCGAGCACTCCGAAAGACAGGAAGGCGTGAATGGTCTCCTCGGCACAGTGATGGACACTGTCGACACCGGCGGCCCGAAGCTTGTCGTGATAGGCGATGGCTTCGTCACGCAAGGGATCGCACCCCGCCGTCACGATCATCGCGGGGGCCAGATTCGCGGGGACAGGTGCAAGCAGCGGCGAGATGCGCGGATCGCCCGCCAGGCCGACATTTTCACCGAGGTAATTGTCACGCGCAAATTCGATCGCTTCGCTGACCAGGAAATAGTCGCCCTGCCCGAACCGCATACGAGACGGAAAGGTGGCGTGAGCGCTGGCAATGTCGGTCATCGGATAGATCAGGACCTGACAGGCCAGAGGCGGAACATGGCCGAGGGCGGATTCCCGTGCGAGCACCGCGGCGAGATTACCCCCGGCACTGTCACCGATTACCGCGAGCCGATCGGGATCGCCGCCGATGCTCGCGCCGTGGCGATGGAGCCAATCCAGCGCGCATAGCGCATCGTTCAGTCCGTCGGGGAAGCGGTGTTCGGGAGAAAGCCGGTAATCGAGGCTGAGGATAGCAACCTTGCTCAGCGCAGCCAGCGAACCGGCCAGCCCGTCATAGGCGGGAATTCCCCCGAGCGACCAGCCGCCCCCATGAAGGAACAGCGCCAGCGGTGCGGGTGCGCCATCGGCAATCGCCGGCCGATAAAGCCGCGCACTGCGTTCCCCATCGCCGCACGGCACGGCCAGATCGACGACCTTCGCCGGTGCGATGTCGCGATCGGGACCGCGAAAGCGATCGAAGACGGCATCGGCGAAAGCTCTCGACGCCGCCATGCCTTCCGCTTCGATGCGCGGCGTCCATTCGCTGCGCATCGCATCGTAATCGCGCAGCAGCGCCCGGGACTGCCGGTCCAGCGGTCCCTGTTCCTCAGGCGTGGTCCGGGTCATCAGAAGCGCAGGACGAAACGCAGATCGTAGGTTGCAGGTGCGCCGTAGAAGCCAAGCTGCACCCCCGGAAAATCGGCCAGGTTGAAGCCCTGAACGCGCACGGCATTGTCGGTGAGATTCTCCACACCGGCACGAAGTTCCCAGCGCTCGTCCAGATCGCCGATGGCCACGAACCCGTTGATGCGTTCATAGCCGGGTTGGCGCAGCACTGGAGAATCCGTGATCTCCGTCGCCACTTCCGACCGGTACGATCCGTCGATATGGATCGTCAGAGCCAGATTGTCGGATATCGGCCGCTGCCAGGTCGCGCCCAGGCTGGCGTTGAAATCGGGCGCGTTGACCGGGCGCCTATCGCTGACGTCGGTAACCGCACCGCCGACCAGAATATCGAATTCGCGATACTTCGCATCGAGCAGACCGAGCGATCCGGTCAGGGTTAGCTCGTCGGTCGGGCGGGCGGAGAGCTCGAGTTCGGCGCCATAAGCGCGCGACGACGCGGCATTGGTGAACAGGCTGACGAACACACCGGTCACGGGATCGGAGCCGAAGGACGTCACCTGAACATCGGTATAGTCGTTATAAAACAGCGCGGCATTCACCATCAGGCGGCCATCGAGCCAGCTCGTCTTCGCCCCTGCCTCGTAGCTCCAGACATATTCCGGACGGAACGGTCTAAACCCGAAATCGGTATTCGCGCGCCCGTCGAACCCGCCGCTCTTGAACCCGCGCGAGGCGGACAGGTAGACCATGGCATCCGGTGTCACGTCATAGCTGATCGAAGCGCGCGGCGTGAAGGCCTCGAAGCTCGCCTCGCCGGAGATCGGGGTTCCGGCTACACCTACGCCCATCAGGAAATCGGGCGTGTTCTCGATTACCGAGACCGTGGGATCGAAGAAGTTCTCGAACAAGCGCGCCGAGGTGCGGTTTTCCCAGGTATAGCGCGCACCGGCCGAGAGGGTGAGCCGCGGGGTTAGCGCATAGGTGAGGTCGGCGAAGATCGCATAGCTATCGGTCTTCTGGCGGGTTTCCGCCAGGCTGGATGTCGGGAACCCGAAAGCGGTGACCGGAAAGCCGAACAATGTTGCCGCGCCATTATCGACCCCTGAAAAGGTCGTGTCGTCATCGTGGAAATAATACAGGCCAGCAGTCAGGCTGAACCGGTCCCGATCGTCATAGGTCAGCCGCAGTTCCTGGCTGAACTGTTCCTGTTCCTGAAGCAGCAGGATATCGAGGATGGGCAAGGGCGATCCATCGGTGTCGAGATTCAGGTCGAATTCGAACGACCGGAAAGCCGTGATCGATTCCAGCGTGATCCGGTCGCTGGCATCGAAGCGGCTGGTCAGTGCGAACCCATAGCCGGTCTGATCGTTGAGACCGTTGGCATTTACATCGACACGGTAGGGATCGTCCGATGCTGAATAGGTGATGTTGCCCGTCCCATCGAAACCGGTGATCGGCGTTTGGCGCACGGGGCTGCGCGAGGTATCCGGCCGGTCGATCCGAACATCGCCGCTGAGCAGGAATTCGAGAGTGTCGGTCGGCTGGAACAGCAGGGTCGCGCGGCCCGCAAATGTTTCGACATCGCCGTCATCTTGGCCGGTGACGCTGTTGCGCGCATACCCGTTCCGCTTGGTATAGGCTGCGGCCAGTTTGCCTTTCAGCACATCTCCCGCGATCGGGCCGCTGATCCGGCCCTTGGCGGTGACGAAACCGAAATTGCCAGCCCCCGCCTCCATATATCCCGACAGGTAATTGGTCGGCCGGGTAGACACGAACTTGATCGCACCGCCGATCGTGTTGCGGCCGTAAAGCGTGCCCTGCGGCCCACGCAGGACCTCGATCCGTTCCACATCGAACAGTTCGAGAAACGCCGCCTGCGAGCGGGCAATGAAGACATCGTCGACATAGACGCCGACCCCGGGATCGGCGAAGGCGAGCGAATCGTTCTGGCCGACACCGCGGATATAGATAACGGCATTACCGGCATCGCCCTGGTCGAGATACAGATTGGGCGTGGCATACTGGATACCCGACAGCGTATCCGCCTGGAGGTTCGAAAGCGCTTCGTCGTCGAAGGCGGAAATCGCGATGGGCACTTCCTGAAGCGATTCCTCACGCCGGCGGGCGGTGACGATGATGGTGTTCGCTTCCTCGGCAGTCGGTTCGGCCGTCGGCATTTCCTGCTGCGCCAAGGCCGGAAGGGCCTGGATCAGGGCCGTAGTGGCACACAGGGTGCTTACGAGACGCGCCCGCTTTTTCGCGATATTCATAGATGTCCTCCCATTCGGCCGCGTCTATTCGGCGTCCGTTATTTGCGGGAGACAGTGCGCGGAAGCCGGCTACGGTGTCGAGGACGCGCTCGCGCAATCAGAGAGGACATTTTCGCTCACAGTATCGGCGGCAAAGCGCGCGGGGGTCGTTCCGGTCCATTGCTTGAAGGCCCGCGCAAAACTGCGCGCGTCGGCAAACCCGAGCAGGTCGGCGACCGCTTCCGGCGAGCGCCCCGCCCCCAGCAGGCGCCTCGCGCGGCGATCGAGCATCTCGGCCCGGAGCTGGCGGAAACCATGGCCGGTCTCGGATAGCTTTCGGCGCAGGGAGGCCACGCTCATGCCGAGTGCTCTTGCGACCTGGCCCTGATCGTCCAGCCCGCTTTCAAGCTTGCTGCGAACTCTTGAGACCAAGTCGCCCGGCTGGTGTGCATCCGCTCCATCCGAGCGAGCCAGAGAGGTCAGGATGCGATCATAGACGTCGATTGAATCGAGCGTCTGAGCCGTAGAGCCAGGGGCGAGATCGCCTGCCGCTCCGGCGTATTCAAGCATATAGGCTGGCGCTCCCAACCGGACGGGCACCGACCAGTAGCCCAGCATGGCATCGCCTCCGCGCCGGGATCGGCGACTGTGTACCGCGCGCAGATGCGAGGTCAGCTCGCGTCCTGCCCACATCTCCAGCAATGTGTGAACGAAGATCAGGACTCCCTCCATCACCGTCGCGCGGGTCGAAGGGCCGCCAGCGAAGGTGAAGGGAAATTCGGCATCGTCCATCCGGTAGAGGATGCGGTTGCCCTGTCGTTCGATACGATTGTAGCTCCCGCCGTGGAGGAGATTGTAAGTCTGCGCGGAAAGGCGCATGGCATCGGCGAGGCTGGCCGCATCGCGAATACGTTCGCCAACGAGATTGGTCGCACCGAGCAAGAGCGGCCTGCTCGACAGAGCGCAGGTTTCGTCCTCGATTTCCGCCAGCCGCACCCGCATCATGCCGAAATATTCGCAGGGCGACAGATCGGGATCGATGGCGGATGCGCCATCCGCCGGATCGCGATGCTCACCCTCACCGATGGAAGCTCGTCCTGGCATCGCAAAATGCTAGGTCCCTGCCCCACAGGCGTCAATTGTCCACCGGATTTCCTGCTGCGCCGAGAAACGGCACGCCGGTCCTGCTTAGCCAGGCGCGCCGCCGACTGCCTGATACAGCCCGACAAGCGTGGTGAGTTCGTCCGCCCTCGTCTGGACGAGCGAGAGCTCCACGCCCAGCAAGGCACGCTGGGCATCGACCTGCTCGATATAGGGTGTGTAGCCCGCTCGATACCGATTGCGGGCATGGCGTAGCGCATCGGCAACCGCCGCGCGCTGGGCCTGAAGGGCGGTTTCCTGTTCACCGAGATGCGCCAGTACCGCCATGCGGTCCTCCACTTCCCGCAAGGCATTGAGCACGGTCGAACGATAGGCCCATGCCGCTTGGTCGCGCTGCGCGGTGGCGCCTTCGAGTTGAGCTTCGAGCCGCCCGCCTTGAAAGATCGGCGCCAGGATACTGCCGCCGAGCGACCAGATGCCGATGGGGTTGGCGAGCAGATCCGACAGGGCGACGCCTGCTTGGGCACCGAGATCGATCGACGGCAGGAAATCGGCTCGGGCCGCGCGCATATTCGCATCCGCGGCCACGATCCGATATTCCGCAGCGGCAATGTCGGGCCGACGCCGCAAGAGCTCGGATGGAAGAGCTGCCGGAGGTGCGGGCGCGCGCAAATCGTTGAAAGTCCCGCCGCGCTCGATTTCACCCGGCAACCGGCCGGTCAGCACTGCAAGGGCGTTTTCCTGCCGCGCGATCTGCGCTTTGAGCTGGGGAACCAGTTGCGCCGTCGCCTGGTATTCGGCCTCGGCCTGTCGCAATTCGAGTTGCGAGGTGTAGCCGACTTCGGCCCGGTCGCGCGCAAATTTGCGTGCCTGGCCACGAGCGTCGAGAGTCTGTTCGAGCACCGCCAGACGAGCGTCGAGTGCGAGCAAGGTGATGTACCCGCTGGCTGCGGCTGCTGTCACCGATAGGCGCGCGGCTTCGGCGCCAGCGACGCTCGCGGCAACACCCGCCTCCGCTGCATCGATACGCGCGGCGTTCTTGCCGAATAGATCGATTTCGTAGGATGCGCGAAACGCCGGTTGCACGGCTACCGATTCCTGCGCTCGCCCGAACGGCGAAACCTCGCGCCGAATACCGCCGTCGACCCCCACGCCCAGCGCAGGCAGAAGCAAGCCGCGCGAGCCGCGTTCGGTAGCGCGCGCTTCCTCCACCCTAGCTACGGCGAGCTGCACATCGGGATTGTTGCGGCGTGCTTGCTCGACAAGTCTGGAGAGCTGGGGGTCCCCGAAGCTTTCCCACCAATGGGTTTCGACAGGCACGACCACGCCCAGCGACGTGCGCCAATCGGCGGGGGGAACAACTGCCGCGCCTGGTGGCGCATCCTGCAGCGTCGGGGCGCAGGCGGACAGGAACAGTGCAGAAGTTGCAAGATAAAGACTGGCTCGGCGGATCACGGTCAATCCTTCGTGTGAACGGTTGCGATGACAGACATGCCAGGGCCAAGCCGCGCCGCTGCGTCCTGCCCAGGATCGAGAACGATACGCACGGCGATGCGCTGCGGAACCTTCACGAAATTGCCTGCGCCAGTGTCCGGTTTCACCAGGCTGAACTCACTGCTTGCCGCCGGAGCGATGCTTTGAACGCGCCCGGTGAGTTCGAGCCCGCCAAGCGCATCCACCTCGAGTGTGGCACGTTGCCCCACAGCCATGTCCGCAGTCTGCGTTTCCTTGAAATTCGCCACCACCCACAATTCGTCCGGGACGATGTACATGAGCTGCGTACCGGCGGTCACCAACTGGCCCACGCGGGCAGTCACTTCGCTTAGCCGGCCCGGACGCGATGCACGGATTTCGGTGCGCGAAAGTTCGAACTCGGCGAGCCCCTTGGCGGCCTGGGCACCGGCGACCTGCGCTTCCAGCGCGCGTCGGCCCACATTCACCGATCGCACATTCTCGAGCGCGATGGCACGCTGCGCCCGTGCCTGCCGAACAGCCGCTTGCGCCTGCTGGAGAGCGGCCCGTGCCTGATCGCGCTCACGCAGGGATACCGAACCCTCACCGACCAGTTCGGCAATACGGTTCATGTCCGCCTGCGCCCTTTTCAAGGCGGCTTGGGCACTCGCCACTGCGGCGTCCTGCAACTCGACTTGGGCCTGGGCCGACCGCAGGCTCTGGTCGCTGTTTGCCAGCGAAGCCTTCTGCGCGGCAGTATTGGCCGCACCTTGCTGCACTTTTTCCCGGAACGGCGTGTCGTCGATCCGGGCCAACAGGTCGCCTTTCTCAACGCGTTGGAAATCGGTGACCGGCACGTCGACGAGATATCCCGCGACCTGCGGACTGACCACTGTCGTCCGGCCACGGACATAGGCATTGTTCGTGGTTTCATCGCCACCCGCAAAGGGGGGGAGATTCCAGGCAAAGAGCGCTGCGAGGATACCGGCCAGAATAAACAGGACCGCAACGCCTATCCGGCGCCGCGACGCATTGGGAGACCAGCCCTTGTCGGTTTGCGCTTCAAGGGATTCGTCCTCGTTGACCTCGGCGTCTGCCACAGGCGGAAGAGCGGAATTCGTCATTTCCTTGTCCTTGCAAGCATGGCCTCGAGAAAGGCCAGTTCCTTGGCGAGCGGATTGCGCCCGCGAATCTTGTTGATGAGCCAGGGCATGGCCAGAACCGCGAAAGTCGCGGCGGCCAGCGTGCCGATGAGAAAGAAGACATCGTTGAACGCGAGTACGGCGGCCTCACGCCCCACCTGCTGCGAGATGTTTGACGCTGCCGCTTGCTGTTGCAGCGCGGGGTCTGCCTGCGCGGGAGCGACCCGCTGTACAGCAT
Organism: Erythrobacter sp. SN021; assembly: GCF_021864455.1. Classification (NCBI taxonomy): domain Bacteria; kingdom Pseudomonadati; phylum Pseudomonadota; class Alphaproteobacteria; order Sphingomonadales; family Erythrobacteraceae; genus Erythrobacter; species Erythrobacter sp. SN021. The sequence goes on along the minus strand of NZ_JAKKUW010000001.1, from coordinate 51,577 downwards.
TCGACAGAGCCTCCGCGAACTTTGAATTGCCAAGTGTCAATGTGCTTCCGGCATCGATGAGATGCGTTTTCAACCTGATGGTATGGAAACCGGACAGCAGCGAGATCCCCGCGAGCCCTCCGATCGATTGCGAGAGCGAAAAGACGGCGATGAAGCTGATCACATAGCTTTGCCCCGCCGCCAGCGCACGAAGCATACCTTCCATCATGATCGGACCCATGGCGAAAACCGCAGCGAATGCGATGGCCGCCTGGGTGGCATACAAATCCTGCGGGCGCGTCATCACACCGGTTCGCGTATCGGCGAATGCAGCCACACAGATCACCGCCACGGCAAAGAGAACCGGCCGCGTGAGATCCTTGGGGTCGAGCCGGACGACGGAAAGGACCACGCCGCCGAACGTCGCACCGGCGAGTATCCAGAAATATCCCGTCAACTGCTCATTGCCATAGCCCAACGCGGCGAACAGGCCGCTTGCCCCGAAGCCCTGTTCGGCGACGAGAATGCGGACCGTCGCGCCGATCGCTGCAAGACCCAGAATGGCGCGGCTCGACAACCAACTAAGGTCCAGCATCGGGCTTTTGCGGTTGGCCTCGATAAGAAAACACCCGCCGAGGCCGACGATCGCTGCCACGAGAGCATAGCCGAGCCACGGCGTGTCCCACCACTGGATACGTCCCTGGACGAGGAATGCGCACAGTGCCCCCACCCCCAGCATGAACAGGGCGATACTGGGTATGTCGAGCTTTTCGAAAGTGCCTTTGCGCAAGCCAGGCGGCAGGCGCAGCCAATAGACCAGGCCGAAACCCAGCAAGGACATGGCGAACTGGAACTGGAAGACGTGATCCATATCGCCATCCACGAGAAGCGCGGGCGATATGGCGCGCGTCAACGGGAAAGCGAATTGGATGAGCCCAAGCGAGATAATGAGGCCGCCGACCCGCAAGGCAGGCGGCAACCCTTGCATGAGATAGTAGACCGAAAGTGCGGATAGCCCGCTCGCGGCAATTCCCGCGACTGCCCGTGCGGCGAGTTCCGGGTAATAGCCAGGCCCCATCATCTGGACGAAGTTGGCGGCCACCAATCCCGCCATGGCCCAGCGAACGAAGGGCTGAACGCCATACTCCTGCCGAACGCGAAACAGCAGCATGCTCATACAGGCATAGGTCGAATAGAAGGCAACGGTCAGCCACCCCTCCTCGACCGGAGTCAGCGCGAAACCGGCTCGCAAGGCGGGTGAATTGGCGATCAGGAAACCGTTCTGCGCGCCCCCGATCAGGCCCAGCAGGATGCCGATCCCAAGATAGGCCGCGCGCCGCCCCGGGGGATGATCCGGGTTTGCCGGTGATCCGGGGAGGATCGGCAGCTCGTGCGGCTTGAAGCGATAGCCGTCCACGTCATCGACAAGGGAGTGGCGGTCAGTCACCCGGCAATACTCCGTCGATCAGGGTCGTCACCAGCGCCTCTTCGAATGCCGCATCGTCCGCCAGGCTTTCGACAAGCCTGGCCAGCCGTTCGCGCCGCGCGACCGTGCTGGCCGCCGAATAGATGAAATTGGCGATCCGGAACTGCATATGCGAAGGCGGGTTTGCAACGCTGGCTGCCGCGGATTGCGCCAGCTCGAAGAAATGCCGATGGAGCGGCGTCGTCAGTTCGTTGAGAAGCCACCGGGATCTATCGGTATCGACAGTGATATCGCGCAACAGCAGGCGTGGTACTTCGGGGCGCGCCAGAAGGTAGGCAAGGAACGCTTTCATCGAATATCGCAGACGTTCGGCGTCCGTCTCCGCCTCGGCATTCGAAAGCGCATGGGCAAGGGCATCCCGCAAGTCGGAGGCAGCGTCCGACACGATAGATTTCCACAGACCCGCCTTACCGCCGAATCGATAGGAAATAAGCGCGACATCGACATTCGCGTCGGCTGCGATTTCGCGCAGCGATGTGGCCTCATACCCTTGCGCGGCAAAGCGCAGCAGCGCCGCCCTGGACAAGGCCTGACTCGTGTCCTGTTCGGTTTGTCGAGGCCGCCCGCGGCCGCGTCGCTGCGCCATCTATCACTCCTTGGAGGAGGGGATATAGGGCAGCCGAACGTATATTCAATACACGTTGAATATTTACTGCGGCTCGCAATCTCGCCATGCGGGGCTGGAAGTGCAGGCCAAGACACGAGCCATATTGCAACGCCGCACATGCGTGCCATCTCCAACAGTATTGTCGGACGTCCAGCTCCCCTTCATCGTACAGCAAGCATCCATGCGCGATGGCGCGCGCGTCGCAAGCCTGCGGCGTTCGAAATAAGGGACGGAAATCAGTCGATGCGACGCGCAACCATCGCCGCACTTCTCACGGCAACGCTTATCCTCGGCGGATGCAACACTGTTCGCGGGCTTGGCGACGATCTGAAATCGGTCGCAAATGCGGTCGATGAGGAGACCTGAGCGCTCTAGAACCCGAACCGCACCCCGCCCCACACGGTGCGCGGAACGCCCAAGTCGATCGAACCGCCCTGATTGCGCGTGACGATCGTTTCGCCAACCAGATTCTCGCCGCGAAAGACGAGGGATATCCCGTCCGAGATCGGAACGCTGGCGAAAGCATCGAGCGTCGTTACGGCGGGTAGAATATCGGTTTCCAGATCGTTCTCGAACTGCGCGCCGACATGGCGCAAGCTCATGGAAAACACCCAGTTCTCTGCCGGTCGGTAAGACAAGGTGGTCTCGCCAACGAAGCGGGGCGTCTGCGACGGACGGTTTCCGTCGAGGGCAGCGGCAAAGCCGGACCCTTGCGATTCCGCATCGGTCCAGGCCGCGGACGCTATCGCATCGAAACGCCCGAACCTCGCCGACGCGGAAAGCTCGACACCGCGTGCGTGGATTGCATCGATATTGCGGCGCTGGCGCAAATTCGTACCGATGGTGACATTGGCGATAGCGTTCTTCACGCGATTGTCGAAGGCGGTGAGCGCGATCGCCACCCCGTCGGCCGGGGTCAGATCGACACCGGCCTCGACCCCCTCGAGCCGTTCGTTTTCAAGGGCCGCATTGGCCTCGGTCACGATTGGGAAGACGACGAATGGCCGGTAGAGTTCGTTCAGCGTCGGCAAGCGCAAGCCCGAATAGGCCGCCGCGCGCAGAGCTATCGCATCGCTGGCCCGAAGAAAGGCACCGCCCCTGAACGAGGCATCCCACCCGGCCCGGTCGGAATAGGCACGCGATACAAGCGAAAACCCGTCACCATCGCGCTCGTCGAAGAATCCGTCACGGATGGTCCAGCGGTCGAGCCTGGCGCCCGCGGTCAGGACGAGCGAGCCGATCGTCCAGTCATTCTCCACGAACAGGCCGAGATCGGTGTTGGTGCCGCCGGCATTTCGCCGAGCGCGGACCGCGCCGGTAAAGGCGCTGATCGCATTCTCGTACAATTCCCCATCCGACCGGCGATAATCGACACCCAGCCGCAAGACATGCGCGTCGCCAACCGGTGGGCGCAGTTCGAGCTTGCCGCCAAGGCCCGTGGCCGGGGTGTTCCGCTGGTCGAGGACCGGCACGAAGCGCGTGGAGGAGATGATCCGATTGGTGAAGTTGCGCGCCTGGATATAGGCAATGGCATCGAACTGCCACGCGCCGCGCCCGACCAGGCGCAGGCTGGCATCCTGCCCTTCGATAGTGCTGTCCGCACCTTCGAAGCGGAGCGTCCGTTCATCGCGATAGGCGAGCCCGCGAAACTGGAGTTCGATATCGTCTGCCAGCGGCGCCACTCCGCGTATCTGCGCCGACCAGCCATCGAAGGCCGCCCGCGCGGAGAAAGGAACGCGATCTGCCCCGGGAGTTGAGAAGAACCCCTGCCCGCGATCCCATCGACCCGATGCGACGAGAAAACCGCTACCCAGCCGTGCTGCGGCAGTGGTCGAGACTTCGGTCTCTCCGCGATCATTGGCAAGGACGTGCCCGGCAACGCCTTCCAGAACATCGATCCCGGCGCTTTCCAGTTCGATCGTCCCGGCCAGCGCCCCGGCGCCGAACGGCCCGGAACCGCCACCCCGCGTGACACGGATCTGTCCCAACCGCTCCGGCGCGAGCGCGCTGAACGGGATGTAACCGAAAAAGGGATCGCTCATCGGCACGCCATCAAGAAGCACCAGGGCGCGGCTGGTCGCATTACCGCCTAACGCACGCAGCGTAGCGCCCTGAGCCGAGGCATTGGCCGAACGGCTGTCCGAGCGGCGGAACTGCTGGAATCCGGCAATTGACGACAGGGCATCCTCGATCCGTCCCGAAGGCACCGACAGAAGCGTCTCGCGGTCGATCGTCCGTGTGTCGTAAGCAGGCGCGGCCGGTGTTTCGCCCAGACCTTCGCCAGTGACGACGATCACCTGTCCACCATCCTCGGCCGCAAGCGGTGTCACCATGGCCAGCGCAAGGCCGGTACCGGCCATCCAATATCGGGAAATAGGCATCGCTCCGCCTCTTAACGGGTGATCCTCGGCAATGCGAGAGCGAGCTAGGCGATTGCACCTTCGCGGCGATTGCCTAGAGATGAGGGTGGAAGAGGAGAGATGAAATGGCCGACGCAGGTGAGCGTGCGGAATGGGTCAAGCGGCCCGCCGCAGCGATTGAAGGGACAAATTGCACGCTCGGGGATTATCAGTCTCTCTATGCGCGCAGCGTCGAAGACACGGACGCATTCTGGGCCGGCCAGGCCGAACGTCTCGACTGGTTCGCTCAGCCGACGAAGATCGCCAACTGGTCCTTTGATCCGGTGGCGATCAAATGGTTCGAGGACGGCGCCCTCAACATTTGCCACAACGCGGTCGATCGTCATGTCGATGCGGGCCATGGTGATCGGCTCGCGCTAATTTTCGAATCCGATGCACCCGATGGCGGAGTCCGCCGTATCACCTATGCCGAATTGCAGGCCGAAGTCATTCGCATGGCCAATACGCTCAAGGCGATGGGCGTCGCAAAGGGCGACCGGGTCACGATCTACATGCCGATGGTGCCCGAAGGCGCCTTTGCCATGCTCGCCTGCGCGCGGATCGGCGCGATCCATTCGGTCATATTCGGTGGGTTCAGCCCCGAGGCGATCGCGGGCCGGGTGGAAGATTGCGAAAGCGACTGGATCGTCACTGCCGATGAAGGGCTGCGCGGCGGCAAGCATATCCCCCTAAAGGCCAATGTCGACGCGGCGCTGGAAAAGGTAACGGTGAAGGCAGTCCTCGTGCTGCGTCACACTGGCGGCGATGTTTCGATGACCGAGGGCCGCGATCACTGGTATCACGAACTGTCGGCAGACGGCGCTGCCGAATGCCCGTGCGAGCCGATGAACGCGGAAGATCCGCTGTTCATCCTCTACACATCGGGTTCGACCGGGAAACCCAAGGGCGTACTTCACACAACCGGCGGCTATGCCGTTTGGACCGAAACCACCTTCCGCTACATCTTCGACTATCGTGAGGGCGAAGTGTTCTGGTGTACGGCGGATATAGGCTGGGTCACCGGTCACAGCTACATCGTGTACGGCCCGTTGTTAAACGGGGCGACAGCGGTGATGTTCGAAGGCGTTCCGACCTATCCAGACCACGACCGCTTCTGGGCGATATGCGAAAAGCACAAGGTCAACATCTTCTATACCGCCCCGACCGCGATCCGCGCCCTGATGCGCGAGGGTGAAAGCCATGTGCTGAAACATGATCTTTCGGCCTTGCGGCTGCTCGGCAGCGTCGGCGAACCGATCAACCCGGAGGCGTGGCGCTGGTATCACGAGACCGTCGGCAAAGGCGAACTCCCGGTAATCGACACTTGGTGGCAGACCGAAACCGGCGGCTGCATGATTACCACCCTTCCCGGTGCGCACGATATGAAGCCAGGCAGCGCGGGCCGCCCGTTTTTCGGGGTCTGTCCGCAATTGGTCGATAATGAGGGCGAGGTACTCGACGGGGCAACCTCGGGCAATCTGTGCATCACCCGCAGTTGGCCCGGCCAGGCCCGGACGGTCTATGGCGACCACGAGCGGTTCGTGCAGACATATTTCAGCACCTATAAGGGCAAGTATTTCACCGGAGACGGCTGCCGCCGGGACGAAGACGGCTATTACTGGATCACCGGACGCGTCGATGACGTGATCAATGTGTCGGGCCACCGCATGGGCACCGCCGAGGTGGAAAGCGCGCTGGTGCTACATCCGGACGTGTCGGAGGCTGCGGTCGTCGGCTACCCGCACGACATCAAGGGCCAGGGAATCTATTGCTACGTTACGCTCAATGCGGGTGTCGGAGAAAGCGAGGAACTGACCGCGGAACTGCGTGCACATGTGCGCAAGGAAATCGGCCCGATCGCAACCCCCGACCACCTCCACTTCACCTCTGCCCTTCCCAAGACCCGCAGTGGGAAAATCATGCGCCGGATCCTGCGAAAAATTGCCGAAAACGAATTCGGCTCTCTGGGCGACACCTCAACCCTTGCCGACCCGGGTGTTGTTGCAGCCCTGATCGATGGCCGACGAAACCGATAGCCGGGCTCCTGCCCCGGAAATCCCGACTTCCGTGTGAGACGCATGGAGTTATAGGGCGATTAACCCCGATTGTGGCATAGGGTAACTATGTACGAGGCGCGGCTACAATGTGGATCGTAAAGCAGATCGTTTCGCGTACTCCTAAATCGGGCTGGCGCGGTTTCTTTCTCATCGGCTGCGTCGTCCTTCTCGCTTTGCTTCTCGCAGGCACGAGCTGGAGTGCGTGGCGATCCTCGATAGAGCGTGCCGCTGCCGACGAACGACAATACAATACCATCGAGGTCCTGTTGGCGACCGGTAGATTGCGGGCCGCAGCACTGCAGCAGATTCGCGGTGGACGAGGATATCTCCTCACGGGAAACCCCCTTTTTCTCGAGCCGCATGCCCTTGGCAGGCAAGAGGCCGAGACGGCACAGGTCCAGCTCGCTGAGCTAGTCGGAAGCGATAGCGAGCAACAAGCGCGTGTTGAAGCGCTCGCTATACATCTTGCGCATCTGGACGCGGCCAGCGGGTCGATGATCGACAGCATGGGAAAAGGCGAGTCGCGCAATGCGTTGGCCACCATGCGCAGCGGGAGTGACCGCGATGCGATAGAAGCCATACTGCGCACTCTCGACGCGATCGAGGGCGCCGAACGCGCAGCATTGGACACCCAGACCGCGATCGCGCGACAAAGCGCCATAGCCAATGAGCGCTACCAATACCTTCTGGCCATCGCTGGCCTTGGCCTGCTCGTCCTATCGATCCTCGCAACCATCTATGTGCGAAGAGCACTCGATGCCGAGTATGCTGCGCGAAAGCAGCTCAAGCACTTTGCATCGACCGATCCGCTGACGTCCCTGCCCAACCGTCGAGCTTTCATGGAGGCCGCCTCTCAGCATATCAGACAATCGCTAGGCGACCCCGAGCGCAAGCTCAGTCTGGCTATTTTCGATATCGATCACTTCAAGCGCATCAACGATCGATTCGGCCATCCGGTTGGCGACGAGGTTATCAAGGAGGTCGGCCAGAGGGCGATCTCCGCGCTGCGCAAGCACGATTTTGTCGGCCGGATCGGAGGCGAAGAATACGGTGTCCTCCTCCCACGCACCGACCTTCAGACCGCCCACACCGTTTGCGAGCGTCTGCGTGAAGCCATCGCCGGTTCGCCGATCGTCCGGAACGACGCGATCATATCGTTCACGGCCAGTATCGGGATCACCGAGCTCTGTCGCGATGACGATGTCGACCACCTTCTGGCCCGCGCGGATTCAGCCCTTTACGACGCGAAAACCGGAGGACGAAACCAGGTCCGTGTCGCAGCCTGACCCTTGCGCCTCGTGATATGGGCGGCCTAAGCGCGCTCCATGGCAAAACATCGCATATTGTTCGTCTGCCTCGGCAATATCTGCCGGTCTCCACTTGCCGAAGCGGCCTTCAAGAAGGCCGCGGACGAAGCCGGGCTGGACGCCGAAGTCGAGAGTGCCGGGACCGCCGACTACCATGTCGGCGAGCCTCCCGACCCGCGCAGCATCCAGGAGGCCGAGCGTCGCGGGATCGACATAACCGGATATCGCGGGCGACAATTGGGCGCGCGCGATTTTCACGAGTTCGATTTCATTCTCGGCATGGACCGATCGAACATGACCGACATCGCTCGCATCGATCCGGGCGACGGCAAGGCTCGGATCGCGATGCTACTCGACCTCGTGGCGGGCCAGGAGGGGCGCGAAGTGGCCGATCCCTGGTATGCCGGACCGGAAGGCTTCGCGACGACATGGCACGAAGTCGATGCCGGTGCCCGCGCCTTGCTCGCGGTACTGCTCGATGAAACGGCTTGAGGACGCCGTAGAGCGTATCTGCGGGACGCAGGTCGCTGCGACCCAGCCCCTCGCAGGGGGCGATATTTCGGGAGCGTCTAGAGTAACGCTGGCAGATGGCCCCAGCGTCGTGGCCAAGCACGGCCCACTGACCGACAGGGAAGCGGCGATGCTTCAGGCCATGGCACAGCTTGGCGCGCCCGTTCCCGCGGTGCTGGGCACGATGCAAGGCTGGCTGGTCATGCAGGATGTGGGAGCCTCGCAGCGGTTCGATGATGCGGCCTGGCGCTCTCTCGCCCATGCCCTTGTCCCGTTGCGGGGCGCCGCGCAGAACAAGAGTTTCGGTTGGCATGAGGACTACGGATTCCGTGATATCATCGTTCGTAACGCGCGCCGTGCCAACTGGGTCGAATTCTGGCGTGAGAACCGCTTGCTGTGCCATATCGCAGCGCTCGACGTGTCGCTTGCTCGCAGGGTCGAAGCGCTGGCATCGCGCTTGGCGGGCCTGATCCCCGAAGGGCCGGACATCAGCCTGCTCCATGGCGATCTGTGGGGCGGCAATGTCGTCTGGAACGGCACCAGGGCATGGCTGATCGACCCTTGTGCCTATTACGGCGACCGCGAGGTCGATGTGGCCGCGCTCACCGTTTTCGACAATCCGCCCGCTGCGTTCTTCGATGGGCTTGCGCTGGAGCCGGGGTGGCAGGACCGCCTGCCGATCTATCGCCTGTGGATGTGGTTGGTCCACGTCCGCCTGTTCGGCGACAGCTATCGTGCAGCGGCAGAGCGCGATCTCGACGCGCTGGGTTTCTAGCCCCCCCGCAGCGTTTTCACCCCGAAATCCCGCTCGAACAGATAGAGCAGCACCCGCGCCGCCTCGCCTCGCTTGCCTTCCAGCCCGCCATCGCGTTCCATCAGCAGGCGCGCATCGTCATAGGCCTTCGGCAGCAAATCGGTGATCTGCTCCAGGCTCGCGACGCTGAACGGCGTGTCACCGGACTGCCGCGTCCCGAGCAACTCACCTCCACCGCGCAGGCGCAAATCCTCTTCGGCCAGATAGAAGCCATCCTGGCTTTCGCGCATCAGGGCCAGGCGCTTCTGCGCGGTTTCCGACAAGGTTTCGCCGTGCAGAAGGACGCAAAAGCTCTTCTCGCTCCCCCGCCCCACACGGCCGCGTAGCTGGTGCAATTGCGCCAGACCGAAACGCTCGGCCTGTTCGATTACCATCAGCGTCGCATTGGGTACGTCGACCCCGACTTCGATCACCGTGGTCGCCACCAGAAGCTTCGCCTCGCCGCGGGCAAAGCGCTCCATCGCCGCATCCTTGATTTCGGGTGCTAGCTGGCCATGAACCATGACCACATCCTCGCCGAACCGCTCCCTCAGCGCTGCATAGCGCGCTTCGGCGGCGGCGATATCGTCCGGCCCGTCCATTTCCCGCACCATCGGGCAGACCCAATAGGCCTGACGGCCCTCCGAGATTTGGGCGGCCAGTCGCTCGACCAAAGCGCCGATCTTGGCCTGGCCCATCACCACCGTGTCTATCGACTGCCTGCCGGGAGGCAATTCGTCGAGCTTGCTCACGTCCAATTCGCCATATTGCGCCAACGTGAGAGTGCGCGGGATCGGCGTCGCGGTCATTGCAAGCACATGCGGAGCGCGCTTGCCCTTGCTCGCCAACATCAGCCGCTGGCCGACACCAAAACGGTGCTGTTCGTCGATCACCACCATGGCAAGGTTCTTGTAAGCGACCTTGTCCTGAAAAATCGCATGTGTGCCGACGACGATGTCGATACTGCCATCGAGCAGGCCCATCAGCGTCGCCTCGCGCGCTTTGCCCTTGTCCCGGCCAGTCAGCAGCGCGACCCGTGCGCCGGTGGGTTCGGCCATTCGGCGCACGCTGTCGAAGTGCTGGCGTGCCAGAATTTCGGTCGGCGCCAACATGGCCGCCTGCGTCCCGGCCTCGACAGCGATCAGCATGGCTTCGAGCGCGACCACCGTTTTGCCGGCGCCGACATCGCCTTGCAGCAGCCGCAGCATCGGGGCTTCCTGCGCCATGTCGCCCTCGATCTCGGCGATCGAACGCCTTTGCGCGCCGGTCAGCGGAAATGGCAGCTCGAGCCTGCCGCGATAGCTGCCATCGCCCCGCAAGGGCTGCCCCTTGCGCTTGCGATTGTCTGCCCGCACCAGCATCAGCGCCAGGCTGTTGGCGAGCAATTCGTCATAAGCCAGCCGGTCGCGCGCGGATGTATTTTCCCCCTTATGCGTCAGCACGAGCGCATCGCGCCAGGTGGGCCATCCCTCCTTGTCGAGCTGCGAGGGCTCGATCCATTCGGGCAGTTCGGGCGTACGCGCCAGCGCCTGTTCCACCAGCCCTGCGATTTTGGGCTGGGTCAGTCCCTCGGACAGGCGGTAGACAGGCTCACACAGCCGCTGGAGTGTCTCGCCGCCTTCCTCGACCACATGGTCGGGATGGACGATCTGGAGCATGTCGCCGAACCTTTCCAGCTTGCCCGCCACCCAGCGCGTTTCGCCCACCGGCAACTGTTTCTTTGCCGTATAGAAAGCACGGCCGAAATAAGTCAGCGCGAGGACATTGCCCACGCTGTCCTGTGCCAGCACGCGATAGGGCGCGCGTGGGGACCGACCGCCGCGATGCTCCGTGACGGTCAGCCTGACCACGATCTGCTCGCCCTCGCCCGCCTCGTCGACATCCTCTACCGCCCGGCGCGTGACGAAACGTTCGGGCAGGTGATAGTCGAGATCGCGCACCCGCGTCAGGCCGAGCCGGTCGAGCGGTTTTTTCATTTTCGGCCCAACGCCCTCGAGCGTTTCCGTCTCGGCAAACAGCGGATTGAGAATATCGGGGCGCATGGCCCTTCCATAAGCACTATCGTCATCCCAGCAAAAGCCGGGATCTCCCACGATCCGCTTGGTGCTTGTGGAAAGAGATCCCAGCTTGCGCTGGGATGGCGTGCAGGATAGTCGCCCCCCCATGCCCGATCTGCTCACTTTCGAAGGCCGCAAGCAGCGCGCGAAATTCCGCGCCTGGCACCGCGGCACGCGCGAGGCCGATTACATGATCGGCGGTTTCTTCGATCGCTATCATGCCAATTGGGGTGAGGAAGAGCTCGCCTGGTTCGAAGCCCTGCTGGAAGAAGACGATGTCGATGTGATGGCCTGGGCGCTGAAAACGCAGCCCGCACCGCCGCGCTTCGAGGGCGATCTCATGCGCGCGATGCAACAGCTCGATTACGTCGATATTCCGCGTTGACGCCCTGCCTCCGGGCACTATCTCGCCACTGACGAATTTCCCCAGCACCCCTTCCCGTCCGGGCGGGGGGCAATCGTGCGTGTGCAGCCCGCAGCGCCCCGAACGCCAGGACACCGATGCCCGACCTTTCCCGTATCCTGAAAGCCGATACGCCCCTCACTCTGGCGCAGGTCGCGCGCGGCGCACAGCCGCTCGTGATGGCCGACCTTGCCCGAGCCAGTTCAGGTCGCGCGGTGTTCATCGCGCCCGACGATGCGGCGATGCGCGGGATCGTCGATGCAGCGGCCTTTTTCGCTCCCGAACTGGAAGTGATCGAATTCCCCGCATGGGATTCGCTACCCTATGACCGCGCCAGCCCTGCCCTCGCCATCAGCGCGCGACGGCTGGCTGCGCTATTCCGGCTTCAGGCTGGCAAGGCCAAGGCACAGCTCGTTGTCACTACGGCCAACGCCGTACTCCAGCGCGCGCTCACTCCGTTTCGCATTCGCGAGAGCGTGCGCGAGTTCAAGCCGGGCATCGAGATCGGGCGCGAAAGCCTATCGCTGCTGCTGCAGAAACAGGGCTACAGCCGGAGCGACACGGTGATCGACAAGGGCGAATATGCCGTACGCGGTTCGATCGTCGACATTTTTCCGAGCGGCATGGACGAGGCGCTGCGGCTCGATTTCTTCGGCGACGAGCTGGAGAGCCTGCGCACCTTCGATCCCAATACGCAGATAAGCACAGGGCGGCTCGACTCGCACCTGCTGCTCCCGGCGAGCGAAGCGCTGCTCGACGAGGACAGCATCAAGCGCTTCCGTGGCCGCTATCGTGAGATGTTCGGGGCGCATGCAACGCAGGACCCGCTTTACGAAGCGGTCAGCGAAGGTCGCCGCCTTGCCGGGATGGAGCACTGGCTGCCCCTGTTCGAGGAGAAGTTGACGACGCTTTTCGATCACTTGGGCAAGGACGACCTCGTCGTGATCGACCAGGCGTCGTTGGCGGCCGCCGACGAGCGTGTAAGAGACGTGGCCGACTATTACGAGCAGCGCACGGCCATCACCGGGCAGACCAAGGGCAATTACCGCCCTCTCGAACCTGATGCGCTCTACCTGACGGGCGAGGAGTTCAAGCAGGCTCTCGCCAGCACGCCTGCCCACCGCGCCACGCCCTTCGATGAACCCGAAAGCGATAGCGTTGTGTCCTTCGGATTCCGGTCAGGTCGCGATTTCGCGCCCGAACGCGCACGCGGCGACAATGTCTATCCGGTGCTGGCCGAGCATCTGAAGACGCTTTCGAAAACGGGCAAACGGCCATTGTTGGCGGCCTATTCGATGGGCAGCCGCTCGCGCATCGCCTCGATTCTCGAGGAAGCGGGTACTCCGGTGCAGCTAGCCGACACCTGGCAGGAGGCGCTGGGCCTGTCGGCCAAAGGCAAACCGGCCGCGATGGTGCTGCCGATCGAGGCCAGCTTCGCGAACGACGAGATGGAGCTGCTGACAGAGCAGGACATTCTCGGCGACCGGCTCGTCCGCCGCAAAAAGAAACGCAAGGATGCAGACGCCTTCCTCGCCGAATTGCAGGCCCTCAGCGTCGGCGATCTCATCGTCCACACCGAACACGGGATCGGCAAGTATCTCGGCCTCGAACCGATCCCGGTGGGCAAGTCGAAGCACGATTGCGTCCAGCTCGAATATAAGGGCGGCGACAAGCTGTTCATTCCGGTCGAAAACATCGACGTTCTCAGCCGCTATGGTTCATCCGAAGAAGCAGTCATGCTCGACCGGCTGGGCGGCGAGGCCTGGCAGAAGCGCCGCGCACGCCTGAAAGAGCGCATCCGCGAAATCGCGGGCGAGCTGATGCAGGTCGCAGCCCAGCGCGCGCTCAAGAAAGCACCGGTGCTGGAAGTGGAGGATGGGGCGTACAACCAGTTCCTCGACCGTTTCCCGTGGGAGGAAACCGACGATCAGGAACGCGCGATCGAGGACGTGCTGCGCGACCTTGAAAGCGGCAAGCCGATGGATCGCCTCGTCTGCGGCGATGTTGGCTTCGGCAAGACCGAAGTCGCGCTACGCGCTGCTTTCGTCGCGGCGATGAACGGACAGCAGGTCGCGGTGGTCGCCCCCACCACTCTTCTCGCGCGCCAGCATTACGAGAATTTTGCGAATCGTTTCCGTGGCTTTCCGCTCAAAGTTGGCAGGTTGTCTAGGCTCGTCCCGGCCAAGGAAATGAAGGAAACGCGCGAAGGTCTTGCCGATGGCCAGGTCGACATCGTGGTCGGCACGCACGCTATCCTTTCGAAGCAGACCAAGTTCAAAAATCTCGGCCTAGTTATAGTCGACGAGGAACAGCGCTTCGGGGTCACACATAAGGAAAAGTTGAAACAGCTCCGCGCGGACGTGCACATGCTCACGCTTACCGCCACACCGATCCCGCGCACGCTGCAAATGGCGATGACCGGTCTGCGCGAACTGTCCACCATCCAGACCCCGCCGGTCGATCGCCTGGCGGTGCGTACCTATGTCATGGAGTGGGACGACATGGTGATGCGGGAGGCATTGCTGCGCGAACACCATCGCGGCGGACAGAGCTTCATCGTCGTGCCGCGCATCTCCGACATGGAAGCCATCGCCGACTGGCTGCATGAACATGTGCCCGAGGTAAAATTCGTCTCCGCTCACGGCCAGATGAGCGCGGGCGAGATCGAAGAGCGGATGAGCGCCTTCTACGAGGGCAAATACGAAGTTCTCCTCGCCACCACCATCGTCGAGAGCGGGCTCGACCTGCCGAGCGCCAATACGATCATCATTCACCGCGCCGACATTTTCGGCCTCGCCCAGCTCTACCAATTGCGCGGGCGCGTCGGTCGCGCGAAACTGCGCGCCTATGCCTACCTGACCTACGCCTCCGATACGCAGTTGTCCGAAGTGGCGGAGAAGCGCCTGAAGGTGCTGGGCGATCTCGACAGCCTCGGCGCGGGCTTCCAGCTCGCTAGCCACGATCTCGACATTCGCGGGGCCGGCAATCTGCTCGGCGACGAACAATCGGGCCATATCCGCGAGGTCGGGTTTGAACTCTACCAGTCCATGCTCGAGGATGCGATCCTTGCCGCGAAGGCCGGTGAGCTGGGTTTGGAAGCCAAGCCCGAGAAAATCAGTCCGCAGATCACGGTCGATGCCCCGATCATGATCCCCGAGGATTACGTGCCCGACCTGGCAGTACGCATGGCCCTGTACCGCCGCCTCAACGATGCCGAAGACAAGGCCGAGATCGAGGCGCTCGCCGCCGAAATGATCGACCGGTTCGGCGACTTGCCGCCCGCGACGGCGAATTTGGTCAAGCTGATCGAAATCAAGCACCAGGCGATCGAAGCCAATATCGCCAAAATCGATGTCGGCGCGCAGGGCACGCTGGTTACGTTTCACAATGACGACTTCCCCGATGGGCCGGGCTTGATCGCCTATGTCGACCGGCTTCAGGGCACCGCCAAGCTGCGCCCCGACATGAAGCTAGTCATCAGCCGCGCGTGGAATTCGCCCGAAAGCAGGCTCAATGGTCTGTTCCAGCTCACCAAGGGACTATCGGGTATCGCAAGGAAAGCGAGAAAGCGCGACAGGAAAGCAGTTTAACTCTCTACGATTTCGAGAAATTCATCAGCGCTCATCGGCTGGGCGCGCAGAAACCCTTGATAGGATTCACACCCTTCGTTGCGCGCCAAATCGCGCTGCGCCTCGTTCTCGACTCCCTCGACCAGGACTTTCAGATCGAGCGCCACGGCCATTGCCAGTATGGCGCGAAACACGGCAAGGTCGCGCTCGTCATCGAGCACACCGTCGAGCATCGAGCGATCCAGCTTGATGCAGTCGATCGGCAGGACCTTGAGATAGCGGAAGTTGCAGAACCCCGCGCCGAAATCGTCGAGCGCGATCCGGATGCCGAACAGTTTAAGCTGGTCGAGCACGCGGCTGACACGGTCGAGATCGGCAAGCAGAACCTGCTCGATAATCTCCAGCGTGATTCGTTCGAGCGGAAAACCGATCTCTTCTGCCATTCCGGCGAAATCGAGCGCGAAATTGTCCGCTGCAAGATCTGCGGGCGTGATGTTGAGCGAGAGCCGCAAGCCGTCCGGCCACTCGCGAGCCTTCTCCAGCGCGCGCCTGGCGATGTGCCGCGACAGATGCGCTACGTGGTCGGCGCGTTCGGCGATCTGGAACAAGGTTCCGGCACCGATCCGGCCGATGACCGGATGATCCCACCTGGCCAATGCTTCGGCACCAACCATCCGATCGTCTGCGAGTGCATATTGCGGCTGGAACAGGATCTCGATCTCGTTGCGGTCGATCGCTTCGAGAAGGTCGGCCTCGAGCTGCTGGTTGGACCGCCCGGCGCGGGCCACTTGCCCGGTCGACCAGTCGATCCGTCGCCGATTGCTTACGCGCATGCGCGCGGCCACTTCGGACAAGCGGTCGAGCACGCTGTCGGGATCGTCGTTTTCGGTCACGCGCATCAAGGCCAGTCGCGGCCATAGGCGCAAGCTCGCCCCGCCTTCCGGATTGGCGATCGGCATCGCGATCGCGTCGGCCAGCGCTTCGGCCAGCCACTGCCAGCGTTCGCGGCTGCATTCCTGCCGCGCGACCAGCAGGAAATTCCCGCCGCTCAGCCGTGCCGCGAACCATGCGCTCGAGCTTTCCAGCTCGTCTCCCGCGAAATGCTTGATGCGCTGCGCGATCTCGACCAGCGCGCCATCACCGGCAGTCTCGCCGAACGCGACGTTTACCGTGTCGATCCGGCCAAGCGTGATCATCATCGCCTGCATCGGGCAGGCGATCGATTTGTGCGGCCAGTCACGCTGCCATTGCGCGATGGTTTCGCGCGCTTGCGCCTGATCCGCCAGGCCGGTGAGCGTATCGCGGGTTTCGTAGATCATTTCTTGGGACAAGCTCGCCATGCAGCGTTCCTTATCGCGGCCTTCGCCGAGCTTTGCCAGTTTTTCCGGCATGTTGCCAAATGGGACGCGCAACCATAGGTAGCGCGGCGTGCCCGGATAGCCTTGGCCGGGACGGGAGGATACGAGGGACGATGTCCGAATTCAGTCGTTTGGCTCTGGTCGTGTCCGACGCGCCGTTAGCGCGCGAAGCCGCCGAAACCGAATTTCGCAATGTCACGGACTGGGTGCCGCTGGACGAAGCCGAGGCCGTGGTGGTGCTCGGTGGCGACGGGTTCATGCTGCAAACATTGCATGGCATGCTCGATTCGGGTCGGATCATCCCCGCTTACGGCCTCAACCTTGGCACGGTCGGTTTCCTGATGAACCGAAACCGCAATCCCGAAACCCTGGTCAAACGGATCAATAAGGCCAAGCCGCACCATATCGCCCCCCTGCGCATGTGCGCCGTCACGCAGGACGGCAAGAAGCATACCTTCTGCGCGATCAACGAAGTCAGCCTGCTGCGCGAAACGCGCCAGACCGCCAAGCTCGAAGTGATGGTCGACGACAAGGTGCGGATCCCCGAACTGGTCTGCGATGGCGTGCTGCTCGCAACCCCTGCGGGATCGACCGCCTACAATCTCTCGGCCGACGGGCCGATTTTGCCGCTCGATTCCAACTTGCTGGCACTGACTCCGATCAGCCCCTTCCGCCCGCGCCGCTGGCACGGGGCGATCCTGCCCGACCGCAGCCGTATCTCGCTGCGCGTGCTGGAAGAGGAAAAGCGGCCGGTCTCGGTGGTGGCCGACCAGCGCGAACTGCGCGACGTCGCCCGGGTCGACCTCGAGATCGCGCGCGACAGCGAATTGACTCTGCTGTTCGACCCCGGCCATGCACTCGACGAACGCATTGTGGCCGAACAGTTCGTGGTCTGAGAACACTTTCTCACCGCGCCGCACAATTTTTGCCATTTGCCCGCTTGCCAAACCGGAATCGCGCCCATATAGGCGCACCCCTGCCCAGCGGGCTGCTCCCCGATAGCTCAGCGGTAGAGTAGGTGACTGTTAATCACTTGGTCGTTGGTTCGAATCCAACTCGGGGAGCCACTTTTCTCACAAATTCAACAGCAAGCGCCCGCCCACCCAGGCGGTAAGCGCGGCTGTGCCGAGCCGAATCCAGCGTTGCGGCAGGTATTTGAGTGCCAGCAGGCTGCCGATCTGACCACCGATGGCCACCGCGACGATGAGAGGGAGGCCGAGGTCCACAGCCGTGCCCAGGCGCCCCGCCCCGCCTTTCAGCAGCTGTCCGGCGAGACCAAACAGCGAATTCACCAGGATGAACAGGCTTGCAGTGGCCGCAATCGCCCGCGCACTGTCCCATCTCGCAAGATGAAGAAACGGCGCGAGGAAAATTCCGCCACCTATTCCGACCAGGCCCGCAAGATAACCGAACGATGCCGCGAGCAAGGGCATCACACCGGCAAGCCGCATCGGATGTTTTTTCGGCGTTTCCTGCACAGGCACGAGCAGCGTCAGTGCCGTGAGAACCAGGCTGACGCCGAGTATTCCCAGAAAGACTTTTTCCGAAATCGGAGTAAGCCCGCCGAGAAACGCCGCCGGCGCTGCGATCCCGGTGAGGACCAGCGCTCCACGCCAGGGCGTTATCCCTGCGCGGGCGAAGCGCAGCGAGCTACCCGCAACGACCACGATATTGCAGGTCAGGGCGAGCAGGGGGAGAATTCTGTAGTCCACCTGCGCAAGCGCCAGCAGAGCCGTATAGGTCGATCCTCCGCCGAAACCCACACTGGCATACAGCAGGGCTGTAACGAAAAATGCGATTGCGAGGGCGGGCATGCAAGCCGTCTAGACCGACATTGCGGGGCGGGCTAGCATCTGCAAGTTAGGAGGGAGGCTGAATTGCTGACAAGCGATATCGATCTGGACGGGACGCTTGCGCGTGCTGGCCCCGGCGATGCCGACATGATCGGCGATATCACCGCCGACGCTTTTCGCCACGATCCGTTCAACCTGTGGGTTTTCCGCAAATTTGCGGGGATCGAACACCTCTTCCGTTTGCAGGCGCGCCGCATCTATGTCCCGCGCGGCTTCTGCTATGCTCGGGGGGATGAGGGCGCCTGCATGTGGATGCTGCCGGGCGGAGACGGGAACTTCGGGCTACGGGACTATGCGGCTTTCGTTATGCCAACCCTGCTGCACTGCGGTCTGGGTGCCGTGAGCCGCGCCGTTCAAACGGGCAAGGCCATGGAAGACCGGCACCCAACCTTCGAACACGCCTATCTTTTCAGTATCGGTGTTCGCCCAGCGGCACGCGGCAAGGGGCTTGGCCGTAAGCTCATCCAGCCCGTGCTGGATGCTTGCGACCGCCAGGGACTTCCCGCCTATCTCGAAAATTCGAACCCGGCGAATACCGGATTCTATAGCTCATGCGGTTTCGAACCGCTCGGCCAGCCAATCCATCCCGAACCGGGCTGCCCACCGCTCATGCCCATGGTGAGGCAGCCCCGGCGCATCTAGCATCGGGGCTGCCATGCCCGCTCACGCCCTTGCGCTGATCGCGCCGTGGCAGTGCTTGTATTTGTTGCCCGAACCGCAGGGACATGGCGCATTGCGGCTGATGTCCATTTCGGCATAGGGATTCTCTTTCGCCGAACCGCCGGGACCGACGGCCGCGCGGGCGCTGCCGGCCAGCGCACCGAACAGGGCTTCGCGCCCCCGCGAACCATCGTCATCATCCGAATTGTCGATGCCGGTAAGCGGATCGATGTGGCCGGTCAGGAAATCGGGAAGCTCGGGCAGGTCCACATCCGGCAGCGGGGCCGGCTCGACCAGCTCGAGGCGGATCAGTTTGTTCGTCACGGTTTCGCGCAACTTGTCGAGCATGGATTCGAAAAGACTGAACGCTTCCTGCTTGTATTCGTTGAGCGGCTGCTTCTGAGCATGGGCGCGCAGGCCCACGACCTGGCGCAGCGCGTCGAGCGTGGCGAGATGGTCCTTCCACTGCCCGTCAAGCTCTTGCAACAGGACGCTTTTCTCGATCCGGCGCCAGAGTGAAGGGTCCGCCGCCGCGATCTTGTTTTCCATGATGCGATCAGCTTCGGCAGCCAGGCGTTCCTCGATGATCTCGGGTTCGACCTGATCCTCCTCGACCCATTGTTCCACTGGCGCATCGAAATTCAACACTTCGTGCACGCGTGTCTTGAGGCCATCGATATCCCACTGTTCGGGATAGGAGCCCGGCGGGCAGGCTTGGGACACGATCGAATTGATCGCATCGTGGCGCATGTCGACAACGACATCTTCCACTGCTTCGCTGTCCATGATTTCCGCGCGCTGCTCGTAGATGACCTTGCGCTGGTCGTTCATCACGTCGTCGTACTGCACGACCTGTTTGCGGATTTCGTAGTTGCGCGCCTCGACCTTCTTCTGCGCAGTCTCGATGGCCTTGGACAGCCATTTCGAGCCGATCGCCTCGCCATCCTCGAGGTTGGAATTCATCATCTTCGCAAACAGCGTATCGGGGCCGAAGATGCGCAGCAGATCGTCTTCGAGGCACAGATAGAAGCGTGAAAGACCCGGATCGCCCTGACGGCCCGAACGGCCACGAAGCTGATTGTCGATACGGCGGCTTTCATGCCGCTCGGTGCCGAGCACAAAAAGCCCCCCCGCATCGAGCACCTTCTGACGCTCCGCAGCGACTTCGGCCTTGATACGCTCGATCTCGAGATCCTTCTTGGCGCCTTCTTCCATGTCGCGGAGTTCATCGTCGATACGGAAATCCACATTGCCGCCCAGTTGAATGTCCGTCCCGCGACCGGCCATGTTGGTGGCGATGGTCACGGCCCCGATACGGCCGGCCTGGGCCACGATATGGGCCTCCCGCTCATGCTGGCGTGCGTTGAGGACTTCATGTTCGACACCTTCCTGCCTGAGGAACTCACTGAGCAGTTCGGATTTCTCGATCGAGACGGTGCCAACCAGCACCGGCTGCCCTATGGCGTTCTTCTCGGCGATCGCCTTGGCGATGGCTTTGAACTTGTCTTGCGTGTTCTTGTAGAATTCGTCGTCCTCGTCGATGCGCGCGACGGGAACATTGGTCGGGATTTCGACCACGTTCATCTTGTAGATGTCCCAGAACTCCGCTGCTTCGGTCGCCGCGGTGCCGGTCATACCCGACAGCTTGGGATACATGCGGAAATAGTTCTGGAAGGTGATCGAAGCGAGCGTCTGGTTCTCGGGCTCGATCTTTACACCTTCCTTGGCCTCTACCGCCTGGTGCAGGCCGTTCGACCAGCGGCGCCCGTCCATCATGCGGCCCGTGAATTCATCGATGATGACGACCTTGTCGTCCTTCACGATATAATCCGTGTCGCGTTTGAACATATGCACCGCGCGCAGGGCCTGGTCGAGGTGATGGACGACCTGGGTGTTTTCGACATCGTAGAGGTTTTCGGTCTCGAGCAGGCCACGCTCGATCAGCAGTTTCTCGACCTCCTCGGTACCGTCTTCGGTGAGCTGGATGCTGCGCTGCTTTTCGTCCTTCTCATACCAGTCCTCGGGGAACTGCTTCACCACCTCGTCAATGGACATGTAGAGGTCGGACTTGTCCTCGGTCGGGCCGGAAATGATCAGCGGTGTGCGCGCTTCGTCAATCAGGATCGAATCGACTTCATCGACGATGGCGAAATTGAAGGGACGCTGGACCATCTGGCCCCGCTCGTGCTTCATATTATCGCGCAGATAATCAAAGCCGAGTTCGTTGTTGGTCGAATAGGTTATGTCCGAATTATAGGCTTCGCGGCGCTGGTGTTCGCTCAGGTTGGGGACAATCACACCCACAGTCAGGCCGAGGAACTTGTGCAAGCGGCCCATCCATTCCGCATCGCGCGCGGCGAGATAGTCGTTGACGGTAACGACGTGTACGCCCTTGCCTTCAATCGCGTTCAGATAGGTCGCCAGCGTCGCGACCAGCGTCTTGCCCTCGCCGGTGCGCATCTCGGCAATCTCGCCGCGATGGAGAACGATACCGCCGACCATCTGCACATCGAAATGCCGCATGCCGAGCACACGGACCGACGCTTCGCGCACCGTGGCAAAAGCTTCAGGAAGAATATCGTCGAGCGCTTTGCCATCGGCCAGTTGCGTGCGGAACTTGTCGGTTTGCGCGGCGAGTTCGTCATCGCTCAGAGCCTGAAGCTGCGGTTCGAGCGCGTTGATCTGGTTGACGATCTTGCCGAGAGATTTGACGTAGCGGTCATTGGATGAGCCGAATACGGCCTTCATTATGGAATTGAGCATGTGAGGGGCCTTCGAGCCTTCCTGATGAACTATGGCGGGAACACCCGCGCACAATCATGGTGGCGGGAGGAAATCGGATGTCTTGGGAGAGCGCGCGCTATTCGTAGGCGCGGTCAATGCCCAATTGTACGGTCGGAATGAAAACCGTAACAAAGGGTTCAGGCTTACAAGGCTTCGCGGTGCGCGGGCCGTCCAGCGACCGGCGAGCCGCGGCACGGCGTTCGCAAGCCTCGCCCTTGCAGGGCTTTTCGGCCCCGGCAGCAACTTCGACACCCGACGCGGCGCTATAGACAACCGCATGCGCAGGCGCACCAGCGGCAGCAAGGCCGGTTAAAAGCGCAAGCAGGGTAATCAGGCGACGAAGCATTGCATCGCTCAGATAGGGCGTGTCACCGAGCGCGTCCACCCCGCTTGACCGTTTACCCCGGGCCAGTCTGCCCCTATTCGGCATGCGCAATGGAACTCGATCGCTCTCCCCTCGCCCGCCCTTTCCCCGAATTGCCGCATATCGACGGCGTGACGCTGCGCGTGGCGCGCGCGGGTTACAAAGCGTGGGAACGTGCCGATCTGACCTTTGCCGAACTGGCTGAAGGCACAGCGGTGGCGGGCGTCTTTACCAAAAGCGCCTGCGCCTCGAGCGAGGTCGAGATGGGGCGCGAGCAGATCGGGCAAGGTCGTGCCCGCGCGCTGATCGTCAATGCGGGCAACTCGAATGCCTTCACCGGCTATCGCGGACGCGAAGCGGTCGAGCAGATCGTCGAGCAGGTTGCCGGTGCGCTGGGTTGCGAGAGCGAGCAGGTCTTCGTCTCCTCGACGGGTGTGATCGGCGTGCCGCTGCCCAAGGACAAGGCACGCAGCGGGGTCGAAGCCGTCCTCGCCGCCGAACCCTGCGGATGGGAAGCGGCAGCTACCGCCATCGGCACGACCGACACCTTCACCAAGGGCGCGCATACCTCCGCAATGCTCGGAGAGACGCGGGTCGAACTGGCGGGTTTCATCAAGGGCAGCGGGATGATCGCGCCCGACATGGCGACGATGCTGGGCTATATCTTCACCGACGCAGCCGTGCATCCCGCTTTCCTGCAGGAAATGCTGTCGAAGGCGAATCAGGCGAGCCTTTCCTGCATAACGGTCGATGGCGATACCTCGACCAGCGACACGGTGCTGCTGTTCGCGACCGGCAAGGCCGGCAATGCTCCGCTTGCCGCCTGGGAGGATGCCGGGGCGGACGCATTCTACGCAGCCCTGCTCCAGCTGTGCCGCGAACTGGCGCAGCTTGTTGTTCGCGACGGCGAAGGCGCGCAGAAGTTAATCGAAATCGCGGTGGCCGGAGCGGCGGACGACGCCAGCGCGCGCCGCATCGGCCTTTCCATCGCCAATTCCCCGCTGGTGAAGACCGCGATCGCGGGCGGCGATGCCAATTGGGGGCGCGTGGTCATGGCCGTCGGCAAGGCAGGCGAACCGGCGGACCGAGACAGGCTCTCTATCGGGTTCGGCGGGACCTGGGCTGCAAGGGACGGACAGCCGCTCGCCGATTACGACGAAGCGCCGGTCGCGAAACATCTGGAAGGCCAGGACATCCGGATCGATGTCGATCTGGGCATCGGCGATGGCCGCGCCACGGTGTGGACCTGCGATCTGACCCACGGATACATATCGATCAACGCGGATTATCGCTCGTGACCCCGAGGAGTACCGAGACCCTCGACCGCGAGATCCTCGCATTGATGCGGCGCGTGACCGAACGGGCGATCATGCCGCGCTACCGCAATCTTGCCGCGGGCGAAGTCGAGGACAAGGGCGGCAACGATCCCGTAACCATCGCCGACAAGGAAAGCGAAGCGCTGCTGCGCGAAGGTCTGCTGCAAATCGACAGTACGTCGGCCTTCGTCGGCGAGGAAGTGGCTCATGCCGATCCCGCGGTGCTCGACCGGCTCGACCGGCCCTGCTGGATCGTCGATCCGGTCGACGGAACGCGCAATTTCGCCACTGGCAAGCCGCCTTTCGGGATCATCATTGCGCAGGCAATGGACAGCGAAGCGCAGTCCGGATGGATTTACGATTGCCTATCGGGCCGCTTCTGCGCCGCGCATAAGGGAAAAGGCGCCACCATCGACGGCGAGCGGATCGTTGCGCGACCGACCGGAAAGGCGCCGCCAATCGGCGCGATCTCGCTGATCTTCATGGAAGAGGAACGCCGCGAGGCCACGCGCCGCCATATCTCGCCCAATTACGAACTGGTCGACATTCCGTTTTGCGCGGCTGAGCAATACCCTCGGCTGGCGCTGGGTGTAAATGACGTCTCGATCTTCGAGCGCACGCTCGCCTGGGATCACGCGGCGGGCGTTTTGTGGCTCAACGAAGCGGGCGGCAAGGCAGCAAGGCCCGACGGATCCGCTTATCGTGTCGACCAGTGGGATCGGCCGGGCCTGTTGGGTGCGGCAAGCCCGGCCCTGTGGGACGAACTTGCCGAACTATATGCGAAAATGAATTAAAGTTCGCTTTCAAGCCACTGCTTGAGCTGGCCTTTGGGCGCCGCGCCGCGCATCTGCGCCGCCGGTTCGCCATTCTTGAACAGCACCAGATAGGGAATCGACTGGACACCCATTTCGCCGGGAATGCCGGGGTTCTCCATGATATCCATCTTGGCAATGGTGACCTTGTCGCCCAGTTCCTCGCTCAGTTCCTCGAGCGCGGGTGCGATCATCTTGCAGGGACCGCACCAGTCAGCCCAGAAATCGACCAGCACCGGCTTGTCGCTTTCGAGCACGTCGGACTTGAAGCTGGCATCGGTAACGGCGGTGGTTGCCATGGGGTATCTCCTGGAAACATCGTATAGCGCCCGATGTGGGCGGCAGTCTGGATTACTCAATGGGTGGCAGGGCAAAACTTTCCTGCGTCTCCGCAAACGCGTCCTTGTAGGCGGCAAGGCGGGCGACCGGCAAGGCGAAGAGCTGCGGCGTCTGGGTATAGAGCACGGCCGCCTCGATGGCGCGTCCCGGATAGATGATTTCGAGCGCGGCGACATAGGCGGCCATCTGCTTCATCGTGCTCTCGGGTATCGCGTCGAGCGATTGGGGGGGCCTGCGAGCGGTTTTGAAGTCGACCACGGTGACTTTCTCGGAAGTGACCAGAAGGCGGTCGGCGGTGCCCATGACCACCTGCCCCTCGACCGTCGCGGCAAGCGGGACCTCGGCCAGTGCCTGCGGCCCGAAGACCTCGGCAAATTGCGGATCGTCGAGCACGGCCAGCGCACTGCTTAGCATTTCCTCGCGCTCGACCTCCCCCAGATCGGCAGCCTGCCGGGCAAGCCACTCGCGGGCTTTTTCCGCACGCGCATCGGGTGCGATTTGCGGCATCCGCTCGAGCAGGGCATGGATCAGCGTGCCGCGCCGCGCAGCTTCGGTCGCCTGGCCCGGCGGAAGCGGCGGGTCGCTGCCCTCCACCTCGCCCAGCCCAGATGGGGCCAGCGGACGCGGAGGGCGTGGTTCGGGGCCGATAGGAGCAAGCGCCCAAGCGGGGAGCGCCGGCTCGGCATTGGACATCGAAGGCTCCGAGGCGACTTCCACGCTCGGTGCCCTCTCGCCGATCTCCCAGCGGGCACCCCAGATGTCGTCGGCAAGGCCTTCATCCTGGCCGAACAGCGGTTTAAGGCGCGCATACCAACTGTCCTCATGCGGGCCATTCTTCGCATCACGCGGGCCGAGCGAGCCGGTAATGAACAGCGCCTCCTCCGCGCGGGTCAGCGCGACATAGAGCAGCCGCCAGTGTTCCTGCATCGCTTTGGCCGCCTCGGCCTCATCCGCTAGCGCGACCGGACCGACCTTCTCGTCCTTGCCCAGCGCGGGAAGCGGAATTTCGCGCAGCTCGCCGCCTCCCGGCAAATCCTCGCGCAGCACCAGATCGCCCGCCCCATCGGGCCGGATCGCCGCATCGGCCAGGATAACGATGGGCGCCTCAAGCCCCTTCGAGCCGTGGACGGTCATCACGCGGACCTGGTCGCCGCCTTCGCCCGCTTCCCGCTTCAGCTCGCCGTCGCCCGCGTCGAACCAGCGGATGAAGCCCTGCAGGCTCGCCGTATGCGCACTGGCATAGGCGTTTGCGGCGTTGAGCAGCTCGTCGATCGGATCGTTCGCCTCGCGACCGAGCCGCGCGACCAGCGCGCGCCTGCCGTCCATCGGCCCAATCAGCATCCAGTGGAGCAATTGCTGCGGGCTGTCGTAATCGGCGCGGCGCAGGATTTCGCGCAGGGCCGCGACCGTTTCGGCAACAAACGGCGTATCGCTTTCGCGCAAATGCTCCCAC
This sequence comes from Erythrobacter sp. SN021, assembly GCF_021864455.1. Taxonomy (NCBI): domain Bacteria; kingdom Pseudomonadati; phylum Pseudomonadota; class Alphaproteobacteria; order Sphingomonadales; family Erythrobacteraceae; genus Erythrobacter; species Erythrobacter sp. SN021. The sequence goes on along the minus strand of NZ_JAKKUW010000001.1, from coordinate 25,471 downwards.
AGGCGCTTACCCCTTGGCCGATGACCATGGGCAAGCAAGTCTTCCTGGCTCCAGCCCAGGAGTGGTGAGACCAGCAGGCTCGCAAGCGTGAGATCGTCGAGCGGCTGCGCGGCGAAACGCAGCGCCGCCATCAGGTCCTTCACCGCCAGCGGATTACCCAGGCGCAGCCGGTCGACCCCTGCCACCGGTACGCCGTGACGGTACAGCCGCGCCACGATCAGCGCGGCCAGTTCGCGCCGCTTCTGGACGAGGATCATGACATCGCCCGCCGTGGCGCGACGCTTCTTGCCCTTCGATAGCGTGAAGCCCTCGCCTTCCGGGTCTAGCCATGCGGCCACCTGTTTCGCGATATTGTCCGCTAGCTTCCGGTCGTGTCGGGCGAGCCACCCTTCCCGCTCGCCGTCCTCGTCCTCTTCCTCGGCGACACGCACCACCTGCCACAGGCTGACCAACCCCGGTTCGCGGCTGCCACTATGCGGGTCGGAAGGCGTATCGAGACCAAAAGCATCGTATCCGATCGCATCGATCGCGCGGTCCACAAAGCCGAGCACTTGCTGGTTGGTGCGATAGCTGCGGCCGAGGCCGTATTTCTCGAGCGGGCGTAAGCGGGGGCCGCCACGTATCGAACCCGCCGCCTCGGTTGCACCGCTGATCCTTGCGTCGAAATAGTCCCGCGCCTCGCGGAAATTTTCCGGACTCGTGCCCTGGAAACCGAAGATCGCTTGTTTGTAATCGCCAACCGCGAAGATCGTCCGCACCGCCCCGCCCTGCGCGCCCTCGCCATCGAAATAATCACCGGTCAGCGCTTTCACGATGGCCCATTGCGCGGCATTGGTGTCCTGCGCTTCGTCGACGAGGATGTGGTCGAAGCTGCGGTCGAGCTTGTAACGGATCCAGTCGGCCATGGCGCTGTCGGACAGCAGAGTGGCCGCCCGCGCGATCAGGTCGTCGAAATCGACCAGCCCCTCGCGCTCCTTGGCCTTGTGCCAGGCAAGGGCGAAAGCGCGTCCGGCCTCGAGCTGCGGCGCGAGGAAACCGGCGAGACCGAGCAGCGCCCGCCTCTCGCCGACCTTCGCCACCGCCTCGGCAATCGTTTGCTGGTTGTCGGGAAAGGAGGGATCGGCCTTCTCCGCCCCGCCCATCTTGCGAGGGCTTCCGTCCTTCTTGAGCAGCGTGTCGAGGAAACCGTCGAGCCTTGCTAGGCGCGCTTCTGCATCGCCTTGCAGCCAGCCGTCGATGAAATCCGCTGCCGCCTGTCCGGTCTTGGCCGACCATGCACGTGTTTTTGCTTGGCATGCCCGCAAAGTGGAAACGGGAAAATCTCCGTCCGAGCACGCCTCTGCCACCCAAGCCTCGTCCGCATCGGCGGGAATTCCGAGCAGCCGGTGTACGCGCGGCCCCATCGGTGGTTGCCAGCTTCCCGGCCCTTCCCACAAATCCATATGCCGTGCGCAACGCATCAGCCAGCCGCGCACCGCATCGGGACCCTTGCGCTTGCTCATTTCGGCGATTGCTGCGGTGATGCGGGGATCGCCTTCGGCCAGCAGGTCGGACAGAACCTCGCGGCTCAGCAGGTCGCGCTCGCGGTCCTCCATCGGGCGTGATCCCGGCAGAATGCCCGCCTCGCCTGGAAAGGCTGCGAGGAGATATTGCGCAAAGGCATGGATCGTATCGATGCGCAGCCCCCCACCCGGGCAATCGAGCACGCGGGCGAACAGCGAACGCGCGCGAGCCTGCGTTTCGGGATCGATAGGCGCACCGAGATAGCCAAGCTCTCGCGCAAGATCGGTGCTCTTCAACCGCACCCAGCGCGCAAGCACGGCGTTGACGCGCACTGCCATTTCCGCAGCACCTGCTTTAGTGAAGGTCAGGCACAGCACCTGCGCGGGATCGGCCCCCGGCTCGAGCAGCAGCCGCAGCACGCGCGCGGACAGCACCTGCGTCTTGCCCGTTCCCGCGCTCGCAGAAAGCCACACGCTGCCCAGCGGATCGACCGCGAGGCGTTGCTTGTCTTGCAGTTCGTAGACGGTCCCGCTCATGCCTCGTCCCCACCGTCCTGATGGGCAATCCATTCATCGAGGCGCATGAGCTGGTCGTAAGTGTCGTAGGCCGGGTAGTCGGGGTTCTCGCGCGCCGTGAAGGGATCACGCCCCTTGATGAAGCGGTTGATCGCGAGCGCGAGCTTGTCGGCGGCGAGTGGCAGGAAATCCTCCGGCAGCACGCCCGAGGTCTTGCGCCCAACCTTCAGCGGAACATCGACATAGCCGAAACCGAAGGGATTGTCGTCATTCGCCTTGCCCAGCGACCAGTATTCATAGCCCTCCGGATCGCCAGACAGCCCTTCGAACCCGCCGCGTTCGGCGATGAGGCCGAGAATACCGAGTTGCAGTGCAAAGCCCTGTTCGACCATCGCCGCGCTGGGCGGTTTTCCGGTCTTGTAATCGATGATTGCGAGGCTGCCGTTCTCCAGCCGGTCGATACGGTCGGCACGCCCGTGAACCGGCACGCCTTCGAAACTCATCCGGCCTTCCTTTTCGACTGCAAGCACGCGGCGACCCTCGTAGCTCTCGACCTCGTGCTCGACCCACTGAAGCGCGGATTCGAGCCGCGGTTGCCACAGCCCGCGCATCAGCGGGTCGGCATTCTCCTCCTCGAGCACGGCCTCCGTGATCGGCCCAAGCGACGCGCTATTATCCTTCTCGCTCGCCTCGTGCCAGCGCTGGAGGATGGTATGCGCGACATTGCCCTGCCACAGCGCCGACGGCTCGGCATCGAGGACGTCGAGATCGGACAGGCCCATGATCTTGCCCGCGTAGAACTGGTACGGATCGCCCAGCAGCCGGTCGAGCGCGGTGGCGGAAATGTCGACGTCGCGCTGTTCGGGCGTGGGGTTGGTCGCAGGACGCGGATAGCGTCCGGCCATGGCGGCACGGGTCATGGCGCGCGCGAGATCGACCGCCTCCTTTTCCTCATATCGGTCCAGCATTTCTCCGAGCAACGCCTGTACCCGCAGGAGGAAACGCGAGGGGATGGCAGGTCCGGCCTCGTCGCGCTCGGAACGGGAAAGCACGACCTCGGGCGCCCCCATGGCCCCAGCGAGATCGTGCGCGGACAGGCCGATGCGGAAATCGGAACCGGGAACGCCCAGCGCGCGCAAGACCGGCGGTGCGAGCAGCGCATCGACCCCGCCCCGCGTCGGCCAGACGCCCTCGTTCAGGCCGGCGCAGATCACCAGCTCCGCCCGGTTCATCCGGCTTTCGAGAAGGCCGAGGATCTGCACACGCGCATGGCCGCCATAGGGTGGCCGCACCGCGACCTGTTCCATCGCATCGCGCAAGGCAATCGCGGCATCTTCGGGTGCGAGGGCAAAACCCGCCTCGCGCGCATGAAGGCGAAAATCCTCGACGAAAGCGGCGAGCGCGCGGCCGTCTTCCTTGGCCCACAGCTTCTCACCGCATAACGCCTCACCGGTCGCCGCCAGCATATCGAGCAGTTCGGCGAGGGAAACGTGCGGCCGATCGCTCAGCGAAAGCAGCGGATCGAGTGCCTCTTCGACGACGACAAACCACTCCCCGACCCGCGCATGCCGTTCGGCCAGTCTGGCGGCAATCTCACCGATCGGTTTGAGGCCACCCGCCCTGCGCGGTCCGCGCAGTTCGCGTTCGACGCGGCGCAACTGGCGCAGCCACACACCGCGTTCCATCCCGCCATCGACCAGCGGGTGAGCCAGAAGTGCCATCAGGGGCACGGGAGGAGCCTTGTCGGCCATTATCTCGGCGAGCAGCAGCAACAGGCGACCGGCGGGTGTTTGCGACAGGGGCCGCCCCGCAGAATCATCGGCTGCAATATTCCAGCGGTCGAGGTGATGGACCACGCGCCGCGCCAGAGCGCGGTCGGGCGTGACCACGGCAACGCGCTTTTCCGGTTCCTCCAGCGCCTCGCGCACCAGCAAGGCAATAGCCTGCGCCTCCTCTTCCGGATTGGCGCATGTCAGGATCCTGACGCCCGAGAGGCGGCGTTTTTCGGCTGGCAGATCGACCCAGCCCTTGCTCGCTTCCGGCGGGAGGAAGAGCGACCCGATCGCATGGCTGCGCTTCGGCGGCGCGGCGGCAAGACCCTTGCGATGCCAAGGCTGCACTTCTGCGCGCCCGACGCCCATCCGATTGAGCAGCAGCTTGAGATGGTATTGCGGGTGCGTCACCGCATCGTCGCGTGCGAAAGGCGTATCGCCAGGCTCCGGTGCTGCACCCGCCCGACCCAGTTCGTCCCACACCGGCTGGGATAGTGTGAGATCGAAATCGGGCAGGACGACAGCGCCGTTTTCCAGATCGGCGATGACCCGCAGCAGTTTCGCCAGCGAGGGCGCCGCGCTGGTCACGCCGACAGCGACGATGGGTGTTTCCGGCGGATTGTCTTTCCACCGCCGTCCGGCCCATTCGAACAGGCGATTGCGCCGCGCGGCGGCATCAAGCAGCCCCTCCCGCGCAAGCTCCTGCTTCCACAGGATCTGGACTGCCGAGAAATCCCGCAGGCTGTTCTGCCAATGGGCGGACAGATCGGGATAAATGCCCGTCACCGCATCATCCAGCAGGTCCGCGGGATCGATATCTTCCACCAGGAGCCGATCCATCGTCGCCCCCGCCTCCCGCGCGAGGCGCAGCAAGGTCGCCCCCTTGGGTGCGCGCTCGCCCATCACGCCGGTCAAGAGCTTCGCCAGTTCGAACAGGCGCCGCTGAGGATCGATGGCCGGCGGTATGTCCGCCGCCCCCAATGGATCGAGCAACGGGCCGAGCGTTTCATCGAGGTCGAGATCGCCGACCACCGCCATGCGCGGCATCAGCAGCCCCGGTCGACCCATTTTGCCTGCGTGACGGATGAAGGCTTCGGAAATCGTCCGGCGCGCACGGCTGCTAGGCACCAGCAGCGTCAGCCCCGCCAGCCCGAATTCGGCATCGGCATAACGCGGGACGAGGCCCGCAACCAGCGCATCGGCGAACCCGCGATGCGCGGCGATCGAATAGACCTTCGGCTGTGCGCGCTCAGCCACCCGTGAGCGCCTCCTCGGTCGGGCGGATATGGGCGGGCGTGCCGACTTCGTACCACTGGCCGGTAAAAGCCACACCGAACAGACGTCCCTCGGCGATGGCCCGGTCCCACAACAGATTGGTGGAGAACTTGCCGTCCGGCGCATCGCGCAACAGGCGGTGCGAGACGATCTGAATGCCGGTATAAATGAACGGCGCGATCCGGCCCGGCAGCTTGCGCTTCAACTGCCCCGAACCATCCATGTAGAAGTCGCCCGTGCCATCGAAATTGAAGGCGCGCGAATGGGTAACGACCAGCAGCAACGCATCCATCTTCTGCGGATTCCAGCGCGCCGACAGGTCGGCAAAGGCATTGCGCGGGCCATCGAGCCAGATGCTGTCGGCATTGCAGGCGAAGAACGGGTCGGGAAGCAGATCGTCCGCCCGGGCTTTAACCATGCCGCCGCCGGTTTCGAGCAGAAGATCGCGCTCGTCGGAGAAGGTAATCGCGGGAGCCTTGCGCTGCCCGACATGTGCCTCGATCGCATCGGCAAGGTAGTGGACGTTGACAACCGCCCGGGCCACGCCCGCTTCCTCCAGCCGGTCCAGCGCGCGGTCGATCAGGGCCTTTCCCGCTACGCGCACCAGTGGCTTGGGCGTGGCGGCAGTCAGCGGGCGCATACGCTTGCCCAGTCCGGCGGCCATCAGCATGGCAGTATCGGAAGCGAGCTTCGTCACTGGATTTCCCCTCCGAAAGTATCGCGAATTTCCTGCGGGATATTGGCCGCGAACCACTCGGCCACGGGTGCCATGCCCTCATGTGCAAGATCGCGCTCCATCGCTTTCCAGACACGCGGGATCATCGCGAGATAGCGAGCCTTGCCATCGCGCTTCCACAGGCGGGTGAAAATACCGACGATCTTGGCATTGCGCTGCGCGCCCAGTCGCGCATAATCCGCCTCGAAATTTTCGCCCGGCTGCGCCGCCACGCGGTAATGCTCGAGCATTGCGGCTTCGAGCTCCTGCGACACGTCGCGGCGTGCATCCTGCAACAGGCTGACGAGATCGTAGGCGGGATGGCCGACGAGAGCGTCCTGGAAATCGATCAGCCCCTGATCTCCACCAGGTTTGCCGGGTTCCAGCAGCATGATGTTCTCGGCGTGGTAATCGCGCAGTACGGTAACGCCGGGATTCTGCCGATCAAGCAGCGGAGCGAGCGCCCGTTGCCACGCCTCGACCCAACCCTGGCCATCCACGGCAAGGCCCATCGCCGGGCAATACCACTCGACGAATAGGTCCACCTCGCGCTGGTAAACAGCCATGTCGTACGGCTCGAACGGCCCGGGCGGCAGTTCGTGCAACCGCACCAGCGCATCGATAGCCCTGGCGTAGACACCGCGTTCTTCGTCGGAGTGGTCGTCGACCCGCTCGCGCATACGCTGATCGCCGAAATCCTCGATCAGAACCCAGCCTTCCCCTGCGTCTTCGGCGAAGATATGCGGAGCGCGCATCCCGTTGTTCTCGAGCCAGTGCGCGACTTGGAGGAAGGGCTTCGGATCCTCGTGCGGTGGCGGCGCATGCATCAGCATTGCGCTCCGTCCGGCCATACGCAGGCGGAAATAGCGACGAAAACTGGCATCGCCGACAAGCGGGGCGATTTCCGCCCCTTCCCATTCGGTATCGCCAAGAAAGCTATGTAGGCCGTCGGGCAGCGCGTCACTCATGGCCAACGGCTTTGCCAAGATGTACCGGGCGTTACAACGGCTTCGCGCCCGTCTCCCACTTTTTCGAGCGCTATCGAAAGGCAACCCGCCTCGTGTGCGAAACCACCTGCGTGATCGGGCCATTCGGCAAGCAGCACGGCCCCTTCGCGATAGTCGTCGAGGCCGAGTTCCTCGACTTCGGACGGATCTTCCAGCCGGTAGAAATCGGCGTGAACGAGCGGCAGCCGCGTATCGTCATAGGTCTCGATAATCGTATAGGTGGGCGACGGCACTTCGCCGACATGGCCGAGCGCCGCCACGATCGCTCGCGCCAAGGTCGTCTTGCCGGTGCCCAAGGTCCCCGTCAGCGCTACCACGTCTCCTGGAGCCAGTTTTCCGGCGATCCGGCGGCCGAAAGCGTCCATGGCTACAAGGTCGGGAAGTGCGATCCTCATGGCAGGGTGATGGTGGCGGTGGTTCCGCCATTCTTGCGGCTTTGAATGTCGAGCGTCCCATCGTGTGCCTCGATCAGCTGCCGTGCGAGCGGGATGCCCAGGCCTTGCCGACGTTCGATACCCTTGCCGCCCGGCGCCATCCGAATCCCTTCGAGTGCGCGCGCCAGTTCATGCTGGCTCATCCCACGCCCATTGTCGGATATAATGATTTTCGTTTCGCCGCGCTTGCGCCCGATATCGACAACGATCCGGCCCCCCCGCGGAGTTCCTTTGATGGCATTGTCCAGCAATTGGGAAATCGCGCGGCGCAGTTGTTGCGGATCGGCCGTCACCGACTTGTCGGGGTTGCCTTTCAAATCCAGCGTCAGTTCGCCATCAAGAATGCGGCCTTCCTGCTTGCGAACGATCTGGGTGATGAAGGGTAGCAGCTCGAGCTCGGTCTTGCGCAGCGGCATAAGGCCCGCTTCGGACTGCGACAGGTCGAGCACGTTCTCGACCTGCTCGGTAAGTTTGCCGACCGACAGCGAGATTGCCTGGGCATATTCCTTCGCCTGCGGGGTCAGCTCGCCGGCAATTCCACTCGTAAGCAGCTCGGCGAATCCTCCGATCGAAGTCAATGGCGTCCGGAATTCGTAGCTCATATTGGCGAGAAAGCGTGTCATCACCGCATCGGCTTCTTCCAAAGCGCGGTTGCGTTCGCGAAGCGCCTCTTCCGCCTGGCGCGAGGCCGTGACGTCGAGCACAGTCAATAGGCCATTGCCATCGGGCAGCGGCACGCCTGCGAAATCGAGCGTGCGGCCATCGGACAGTTCGATGCGGTCATCACTTTTCTTGCGGTCCAGCGTCGCCGCGCGGATGACCTGGTTGATGCGCGACACGGCCGCCGGATCGGCAAGGTTCTTGGCGATCGCTTCGAGTAAGTCCTCAGCCTGCGGATGCCCGTCCAGAACCTCGGGATCGATCCCCCAAGCGCCCGGAAAGCCGCGATTCCACAGCTCGAGATGTCCATCGGGCGCAAAGACCGCGAGCGCCTCGAACAGATTGTCGAACGTCGCCGTGCGAGTGCGGAGCAAAGTGTCGCGCGTGGCGGACAGCGCGAGTTGTTCGGTGCGGTCTTCCGCGATCATTACCAGGCCACCATCGGGCAGCGGCTGCGCGATAATCCGCAAATGGGTGCTATCGGGCAGCGGCCACGCTTCCTCATGCGGTTCGTCGCGCAGGAACCATTCGGCGAGCTCGTTGCGCCAGGCGGGGAAATCGCGCACTTCGGGAATGCGACCGTTTTCGCGGGCGATCAGCAGCATCTGCTGGAACGTCGTCCGCTCGTTCACCACACCGGGAGGCAGGGCGAACACGCGGTGGAACGGCTGGTTTGCAAATGTCATGCGGTGCGCGGCATCGAACTGAGCAACCCCGATCGACAACTGATCCAGCATCGAACGCTGCGCTTCGCGGAAGGCCCGGAACTCGCGCGCCTGCTCCTCCATCTCCTCGATATCGACCGCGTATCCGGCAATCCCCTCGCCCATCAAAGGCAGGTCGGTAACGCGAATGGTGCGACGCGCATTGTCGATCGTGGCGCTCAGGATACGCTCGATCGGTTGGCGGCGATCGGCAGCCTGCTGCGCGACCTGAGCTGCGGTTCTGCCATTGACGGTTTCGACGAGTTCGATCTGGTCGGCAACGACCTGATCGGCGCTTTCGGCGCCGACTGCGGAAACATAAGCCTTGTTGACCAGCCGCAAGAGCATGTCCGCACCGCGGAACCACATCGGCATGGGGGCGGCTTCGATCAGACCGACCAGGGCACCGAAATCTTCGCGGGCGCGCGCTGCCTCTTCCCGCAATTGCGCAAGCTCCGCCTCGCTGTCGCTGAAATCGAAGACCCAGACCAGCGCCGCTCCACCGGGCGAAACTGCGGGATCCGCCAGCGATCCATGCATAGCCAGCGACTTGCCAGATCCCGGCACGACGGCAACCTCCATGCGAAACGGGCGTGCCGTCCTCTGGGTACGGCGGACATTGCGTGTGAGATCGTCGATCTGCTGCTCGGTCAGCCCGCGCCCGTCGGGACCGGACAATTCGCTGAGATAATCCGGGACCTTGTCAAGCCCGATCCACCGCGCGAGGCGATCCGGAGCCTCGATACGGCCATCCGCCCGGACCAGCAGTGGTATGGCCGGCCCCTCCTCGATCAGGCGCGAAAGCCGAAGGGCAAGCTTGCGGCTGGCGAGCGATTTCTGCTCGCGACCGCTGGCACGCAACATCACCCACACCGCACCGGCGGTCCACAGCGCAAGCAAAAGGCCAAGCAAGGCCGACAATGCGGGAGAACTTTCCATTACCCGCCAGCTATGCCGACCCGCGCGGGAGTGCAATGCCCCCGCGCGAGTTCATGCGATGCAATTTCCGTCGCTTGCGACGATCAGTAGCGGTAATGTTCGGGCTTGAACGGCCCCTCTACCGGCACGCCGATGTAGTCGGCCTGCTTCTGGCTGAGCTGAGTAAGTTTAACGCCAAGCTTGTCGAGATGCAGCGCAGCGACCTTTTCGTCGAGGTGCTTGGGCAGAACATACACGTCGTTCTGATATTCGTCGCCCTTGGTCCACAGTTCGATCTGCGCCAGCGTCTGGTTGGTGAAGCTGAAGCTCATCACGAAGCTGGGATGGCCCGTCGCGCAGGAGAGGTTCACCAGTCGCCCCTTGCCCAGGACGATGATTTCCTTCCCGTCGGGGAACTTGACCAGGTCGGTGCCCGGCTTCAATTCGTTCCACTCGTAATTGTCGAGCGCCGAGATCTGGATCTCGCTGTCGAAATGGCCGATATTGCAGACAATCGCCTTGTCCTTCATCGCTTTCATGTGCTCGGCGGTGATGACGTGTTCGTTACCCGTGGCGGTGCAGAAGATGTCGGCGACCTTCACCGCTTCTTCCATGGTCACCACTTCGAAACCGTCCATCGCCGCTTGCAATGCGCAGATCGGATCGATTTCGGTCACAAGCACGCGCGCGCCGCCATTGCGGAGCGACTGGGCGCTGCCCTTCCCGACATCGCCGAAACCGGCGACGCAGGCGACCTTGCCCGACAGCATGACGTCGGTCGCGCGGCGGATCGCATCTACCAGCGATTCGCGGCAGCCGTAGAGATTGTCGAACTTCGACTTGGTCACGCTGTCGTTCACATTGATCGCCGGGAACGGCAGCTTGCCCTGCCGGGCGAGATGATAAAGGCGATGAACGCCGGTCGTGGTTTCCTCCGACACACCGACAATGTTCCTGACCGATTTGGTCAGATAGCCCGGTTTGTCCTTAATGAAGGCCCTGAGCGCGCGCTGAAATTCGATTTCTTCGGCATTCTGCGGTTCGGGCAGTTCCTCGCCCGCCTCGAGGCGCGCGCCCCACAGGGCGAACATGGTCGCATCGCCACCATCGTCGAGAATGATATTGGCCGTGCGGTCGGCATCGTCCTCGGTCGACCAGTCGAATATCCTGCCGACATAATCCCAGTAATCGGCAAGGCTCTCGCCCTTGATCGCGAACACCGGAATGTCCTGCGCGGCAATGGCGGCAGCAGCATGATCCTGCGTCGAGAAAATATTACAGGTAGCCCAGCGGACATCGGCTCCGAGCGCGACCAGCGTTTCGATCAGCACGGCGGTCTGGATGGTCATGTGGAGCGACCCGGTGATCCGCGCACCCTTCAGCGGCTTCTCCGCATATTCCTCGCGCAGGGCCATCAGCCCCGGCATTTCGGTTTCTGCAATGGCGATTTCGGCGCGGCCATAATCGGCGAGCGCGATGTCCTTGATCACGTAATCGGTAAATTCGGTCACGAAGTAGTCCTCGGCTTTCGGAATGGTGGCTGCACTAAAGACAGGGCAGCCGCCCTATTGACGCCGCCCCTAGGCTTTCAGTGAACGGAGGGCAACAGCCGCTATCGCACGCCTCACGGGGCGTGCCCACCGCGCCACTTGGCCAAACGATCCCTGCCCCGATGCAGAGCTTGCCTAGCATGACTTGTCATCCTACCTCACTCGGCGGACGGGATAGACGGAGTTTCCAACATGACGATTTCGGTAGGCGAAAAACTGCCCGACGTAACGCTGGTCAAGGCAACCGATGCCGGACCGGAACAGGTGAGTTCGAGCGATTATTTCAAGGGCAAGACCGTTGCACTTTTTTCGGTGCCCGGGGCCTTTACGCCGACATGTTCGGCGCGCCATTTGCCTGGATATGTCGAAAAGGCCGGAGACCTGAAGGCAAAGGGTGTGGACGAAATCGTCGCCACCGCGGTCAATGACGCATTCGTCATGGGCGCTTGGAATAGCGCGGCCGGTAGCGACGACATCACCATGCTGGCAGACGGCAATGGCGAGTTCGCCGAAGCCGTGGGCCTGACGATGGATGGTTCGGGATTCGGCATGGGCAAGCGTGGGCAACGCTATTCGATGGTGGTCGAAGATGGCGTGGTGAAGCAGCTCAATGTCGAGGCCCCGGGCGATTTCTCGGTCTCGTCGGCAGAACACATGCTGGGCCAGCTATAACGCCCGGGCAGGTCGAACCTGTGTATCGTATTGCCCCGCCCGGCTCCTGCCTGGCGGGGCAATTGTCATGCGGGGCCGAAGGGATTGAATGGCTCCGACCGGATGGCCGGGCGACGAGGAACAGGTCAGTGTTCTGCGGCTCCATTTTCAATGGTGCTTACTGGCGGGCGCATGCACCCCCCTCGTCCATCGGGCAGACAAACGCCATTCTTCCGACATGGATTGCGGTATCAAGTGAAAGTGTCGGAATTCGGCGAAAATTTACAATACCGAATCATATTGTTGTGAAAGCGTTCACCGTGACGGGTGGGCATGGCGGTCGGGTGACGATCTCGACTTCCGCTTGAGCACACGACGTCGAAAAGGCTGGTCATGAATGTACCATCGCCGATCCTGAAACAGACGCGGCACCACGCCGAAACGCGGTACTCGTCCCGGCCCATCGCCGGCGGAGGAGGCAGTCTCCCTGTCGAACCATATCGCTCGCCGCATGCCCCAACCGCCGCCCCCTTGCACCCAAGCGGCGAAACGGGACACCGGCGCGATTTGTCTTGCGCGATGAGGCGCACGACAGCGCTTCACAAGCGCATGAGACAGAGCGGCAAGGTCTTCGGGGTGCGAAACGACCTGCGGCCGCCGCGACGCCCCCTGCTGCGTATAAATGCGATGCCAAAGCCGCCATTCGCGCGCGGACGGCGGTGTTGCAGAACCCATGCGCTCCGGTCGATCCCGATCCGGTTGGGGTTGGCGAGCGGCGACGATGTACCAAGGCAAGATCGCGGCTTTCTGCCCCGGCCGGGCGGCGAACGTATTGCGCGCCTAAAAGCTGAAAGGACCTGCGCATGAATGGCGAATTCTTTGCAGATGGTCTGAAAAAGGCCCGGCCCCAGTATGAACGGACCACCGCCGATCTACACGCGCAGCGCCTGAAAGAACGCTTGTCGGAGCGAGAGAATCAGGTTCTTCAACTTCTTATCGGAGGCTTCACCGGACGCGAGATCGCTTCCAGGCTGAATATCAGCGTACGCACGGTGGACGTCTACCGCGTCCTCATCAATCAGAAACTGGACGAGAGCGAATCCACCTTCGCCTTTACCCGCTCATATCCACCAGGCTAGTCGGGCGTGAAAGCCATGGGCAACGGGCATCGCGGTGCCCCTGCTCTACAGGGAGGCGGGACTGCGCGAATGCCTCAGCCGTAACCCATCAGGCCCATAACCTCCTCGCGGCTGCGCTGGTCTTCGAGAAACGTGCCCATCATCCGACTGGTTACCATGCTGACTCCCGGGGTCCGCACTCCACGCGCGGTCATGCAGCTATGGGCCGCTTCGATCACCACCGCCACGCCCTGCGGCTGGAGGTTGTCCCAGATACAATCGGCGACTTCGGCGGTCAGGCGTTCCTGCACCTGCAGACGGCGCGCATACCCATGCAGAACACGGGCCAGTTTCGAAATCCCCACCACGCGGTCATTGGGCAGATAAGCGATTGCGGCCTTGCCGATGATCGGCGCCATGTGATGTTCGCAATGCGATTGAAACGGAATGTCTTTGAGCAGAACGATCTCGTTATACCCGCCGACTTCTTCGAAGACGCGGCTGAGATGATAAGCGGGGTCCTCGCCATAGCCGAGGCAGTATTCCTTCCATGCACGGGCGACGCGAGCCGGCGTGTCGAGCAAACCCTCGCGCGATGGATCGTCGCCGGCCCATTCGATGAGTGTCCGAATGGCGTCCTGAACATTTTCGGGCACCGGAGGCTTGCCTCGGGGGTCATCCTCGTCGGGTCCAACTAGGCTGCTCACGATTCTTCAATCCTCCTGAACCTGTCGCGAAAGCGTGCGAGCCTGCTCCCCTTGCGGAAAAGACCGCCCTTTGCAAACGGCTCGAACATGTCTTCCGGCCCTTCCGGGTCCAGTATGGCGCTTTGTGCCAGGGTTTGCTTCACACCATTGAGTTCGGGAGGATGGTAGCGCCGCAAAAATCGCTTTCGGTCCCCTTGCGCATGATCGATCAGCCCCGCCATCGAACCGTGGCGCGCCAGAAGCTGGCCGACCTCCTTCTCCTCCAGATCGCAGTGCTCGCCCAGTAGCGAGCGCCGGAGCGCGGCAATGGCGTCACGCGCATGTGCGTTACCGTCGCGGTTCGAATCGATGAAGACATCGCATTCGCTGTCCAGCCCCATCGAGCGATTGTTCAGATTGGCCGAACCGATGCGCAATATCTCGTCGTCGACGATCATGATCTTGGCGTGAACGTAGATCGGCGTTTCCCCGGTGAAGGGCGACCAGATGGAAAACCGCCGTTTCTCATCCGCTTTTTCGATGGCCCGCACCAGTTCGGCGCGGGCATGGTCCATCGCCTGTTGTTCCAGCCAGCCATCGGCATTGCACGGATGCACGATCACGATCTCGGGCGGATCGGGTTCGCTCAGCCGTTCGATCATCGCCTCGGCAACAGCGCGTGACGCGAAGTACTGGCTCTCCGCGTAAATGAAGCGCTTCGCACCCGCGATTTGATCGAGATAGAGTTGCTGGATTTCGTCGACCTGGTCCCAGTCGCGATAGGCCGCCCGGGTTCGGGCGATGCCGATTTCGACATTCTCGAACTGGACCGCGAGCGCATCGGGCCAAGGCGTTCCCGGCCTTTTTTCGATGTCGGGAAGCGAACCGCCGCCCGCGCAGGTCCAACGGTCTTCGCCGAGTTCCGCCAGCGCATGGGCGACGTCGCCCTCCATCATCATAGCAGCATCGTGCCACGGCGCGTAAGGCCTCCCCCAAGGCGTCTTACGTCGTGGATCGTCTTCCTTATGTTCGCGCGTATCCCAGCGCTTGTCGGTGATATCGATACCGCCGCATACGGCGACCTGATTGTCGAGCACCGCGATTTTCTGGTGGTGAGTGCACCCCACCGGATGAGCCGTGTCGAATTTGAAGGTGATCCGCCGGTGCCGCACCCATCGGGCCAGATCCCACCACATCGAGGCACGCCCGATGGTCGAAAGAGCCCCTACGCTCCATTTGAGAATGCGGATATCGAGCTGTTGACGGTGGCGGGCGAGCCAGGCGAAGAAGCTGCCCAGCCGCGATGGGAATCCCCGCTTCCATGGCCGCTGCCACCATCGGCGCCCTCTTTGGAGATGGATGCGGGTATCGAAATCCCACCCGATCAGCAGGATGCGTCGCCGCGAGTTGAGCATCGCCTCCTGCATGAAGGCGAAGTAATCCGCCGCGTCCACGATGACGCTGGCCCGCGACGCCGAGGCGTAGCGCCACACCCCCGGCTCAACCGACGGCGCCAGACGGGAGACCCGGCTGGCATCGGGGGCCTCAGCCTTTGTCACGGCCCTCCCCATGCCGGGATCATTCCTTGGCATCTTCCTTCTTTTCAGGCGTCACCTCGGCATCGGCTTTCTCTTCCTGCTTGCGACGATCGAACACCGATTTCATGTGCTGCATATCCTCCTCGTCGAGATGCCTCTCGAAGTCGGGGAAATGGTCGTCCTCTTCCTCGTCGATATGATGGCGATAGCGATGATCGAAGCTCTTGAACTTGGTAAGCCAGCCGCCTTCCGACATGTCCGTGGCGGCGAGATCGTTCAGCGCCTCCTCGATTTCGTGATGTTCCGCAACCGAATGGCGCGTTTCACCCGTCGTCGGCGGTTTCCTCAGCATGGTGGAATAAAGCGCCTGTTCTTCGGCAGCGGCGTGCGACTTCAATTCCTTGGTAAGTTCTTCGAACAGAGCCTTGCGCTCGTCGCTATCGCCCGATGTCTCGAGTAGCTTGTCGAGCAATTCACGATGCTTGTCGTGATCCTTCTTCAGGCGCGCGAAAATTTCGGTGGCATCGGTCATGCAACTTTTTCTCCTTCGAGACATGAACAGGATACCGGCAGTGCGGTTCCAATCTTGTGTCGCTGGCCCGGCGATCCCATGTCGGCCAGGAGATGCACGACCGACAAGCCCCCACCAGATTGCAAATGCAGATGATGGCGGAAGCCGCGTTTGCGGCTCTGCCCGCGAAAATCCGCGAGCAGATGGGCGATGTCGTTCTGCGGGTCGAGGATTTCGCCACGCAGGAGCAACTTGCCTCGGTCGATATCGACAATCGCTGGCATCTGTCCGGCCTGTATGAGGGCGAGCCGCTGCCCGACCGATCGATATGGGAAAGCGGGCGCCTGCCGCCGCGCATTTGGTTGTTTCGCCAGCCCCTGATTGCCGAATGGCGTGAGACGGGCGTGCGCATGGACGATCTCGTCCGCCACGTGGTCGTACACGAAGCCGGCCACCATTTCGGCTTCAGCGACGAGGACATGCACTGGCTGGAGGACAAGGCCGACTGACCGGACACCCCTGCTCGCTCGCGACTGCTTTCATCGCTCGAGAATCTGGAAGCCCTCTTCCTTGCCCGAAAAGACGTGCCGCCGCGGACGGCAGCCCTACCCTGGAACCATAAAAGGCCACCCTCCCGGAAGAAGGATGGCCTTTTATGGCGCGCCCGAGATGACATTAATGGGCACTCAAATTATTGGGAAATTTTGATGGCGTTGATTTAATGAGTTGCGATTTACCGCCGCTGCGTAGGGTGTGCGCCCTAAGGCTTCCCCATTGCGAAGGTCGATGCGGTGATGATGCGGAATCGTTCTCAACGTCGATGAGTGACGAATAATCTAAGCTTCGCGAGAGCCGTTAGGACGGTTCATTAGAAGCAATATAGCACTTCCGGCTCCGATAATCGGTACGCCGAACCCCAGTCCGATGAGAAGCACGTCCAGCAAAGATGCCGAGCCGCTCATCAACGAATTAAGTGCTTTGGCAATGGATACGTCACCGAGAGCAACCGCAAACAAAGAAACAAAAAAGGCAATTGCTATCAATGCCTTTTGGTTCCTCTGCAACAGTACCGACGCTATCAACAAGATGGAACTCGCGGAAAGTATAATTGGGCAGAGTCCCGCATAAAGAGCTCCTTCACCCTGATAGAATGAGAGTAAGACGAAGCCTAAATGCAGAACGGCGACCCCCAATCCTGTAATGAAGCAAACTTGAAATGCTCTTGGGAGAAAGGTACTCGCCGTCATCAAAAACCTCCCGATTTCCAACCATTGAAGTCTTGATACAGGACCATCAACCGCGCGTTCGGATGCACACTCCGTATCCGCGGTGCAAAGCTTCTATCGCCTGGGCTCGCTCCTGACTGCACAATTTTCCGATCTTGGACTGCCCCGGCAATATCATTGAAGGGACTACCTTGCCCCGCAGGCACACCGGTTCCGGTATGGGTATGAGCTGCGAGTAAAAGCTGTTGCCCAGAAGCAAGCCCAGGGTCTACGGACGCGGGACTGAAGAAGCCACCTTCGGGTCCTTCGAATAGTTGCAATACATATTCGCCAGCTTCGGCATCGAGTGAAACCGTCACCGCATGCTCTCTCGAAAAATCGGACGCTTCGGTCAAGTTAATGGCGGCTTGCGCGTATACAGAAGTCCGTTCGTTGAGCGCCTGCGAATTCGAATTTCCATCGCTATCGGTCGTAGCAATTCTTTCTGATTGCAATAGCTGCGTACCTTTGTCGGTCCCGTAGGATTCGCTAGTTCGACTGCCGTCCAGCCTCTGACAAATCCTACTGCCCGTCTGCGTCTCGCACATCCCCGTCGGATCGACCCCATTAATCGGATCATTTGCGACATAGGCATAGAGGTTGAACTGGTCCTCATACCCAATCGGATCGGTCTGCAGGAACCGCCCCAGCGTGGGCGAGTAGATGCGGGCTTTGTAGTAATACATGCCCAGCTCGGGGATCCACACTTGGCCGGTGTAGCGGAACCGGCCCTTGGTGGCGATGTCGTCGCCCGAGGCGGTGTCGGGGATGCCGTATTCGTCGTAGCTGTTGGTATGAAGCGGGGCGCCCTGATAGTTCGTCACCATCACGATCGAGCCGCGCGGATCGGCGTGGAGATAGCGCCGCGAGGCAGCGCTCACCCCCGCGCCTTCATAGACGAAGCGCTGCGTGCCCAGGCTGCCCCCGCTGACCTGATGGAGCCGCCCGAGCGGATCGTAATGCAGCCGAACCTCGAGCGCGCCGGTATAGGATAGCGCGGCGCAGTTGGTGTTGGTGCTGCCCTGCACGCGCCGCTCGACCAGGCGGTTCTCGACATCGTAGAGATAGACGCTCGTCCCGTCGGCGGTGAGATTGCCATTGGCATCGTAGCAGAAGCTCGCGCTCCCGGCGCCAGTATACTGGTTGAGACCGTTGGTGGTGTAGGCGCGGACCGCATCGACATGGCCATCCCAGCTATAGGCATCGTTCGACTGCGTCTCGGACGCGATCTGGGAAGCGAACTGATCGACACCATGCTTACCCGCTACCACGCACAACACGGACAGGAGAGCGCCAACGCCGCCTGATCCCCTCTCAGCCGCTCCCTAGCGGCAAGTCAGCGCGGGAACGACGACAAGGGGCCGGGACAAACCGCAAGCCCCCAGGCGGAGCCTTTTGGCTGCTCTCAATACGATTGGATCAGGACGGCGCATCACCGTTGCAATCGCTCTCCCACGCACCGCCCGGTTGCAACCCCTTGCAACGCCAAGCCACTGACATCGCACAACAACCACGCTGCCCACGCGATCTTGCAACCCGTTGCAACTTCTCCGAACACGCCCTCCGCGCCCGCAAGCCTCTGGATTTGCGCGGCTATCTCGTTGCAACGACGCACGGTTCTACCGTGTAGGGTGTGCTTACTTAAGGGACTGGACCGCTGACCTCGATTCTGAGCCGGTCGGACTGCTGCGAGGTGGGGTGGTTTTTCGCCTGGAACGGGCCGCTGACAGGCGGAACATGACCCCACCGCACCGCCTCGATTGCATGGAGCGCACCGCAACCTTGCGGGTCAAAGTGACTCAGTCGAGGCGCGGAGGATTTGTCAGCTATCGCAACGGCTTGGAGCGCGATTAGCACGTGCTGTGCCGCAGATTTGCCACCGGGTCACAACCGGCACAGAAGATGCTATCCGCCAAAATCAGCCGTAACTCGCTGATCTAACTCACCTTCATCAACAGCAGGCGCTGTGTACGGTGTGCGCCCTAAGGCTTCCCAAATTGCGCAGGGGCGATCCGGTCACTGAGCCGGATCGTTCAATGAAGGGATTAGCGGGGCACTTTGGGACGAAGTTTGAGCGCTAGTCGCTTTGCGAGCCCTCCGATCAGATAGACGATCGGAAGCGGAAGGACGAAAATAAGCAGATTCTCGGTGCCCTCGATTGGGTTGAGGGCAAGGAAAATGAGTGCCGATAGCGTATAGGCTCCGACGCAATAAAATCCAAAGCGCAGGCGATCCTGAAAAGCCAAGTGAGCTGCTAAACTGGTCACAACATATAGGCTTACGATGAAGAACGTGAAAACCAGCGCGAATGAAAGATAGAGCTGCCTGATCCAATCCGGGTTCTCGTCAGGGTAGAGGACGATTGCGTAGACCAATAGGGCGACGGTAAATAGAACTACCTCCGCTGCCTTCGCGATGATGTATCCAATGAACTTATTCATATCAGCAACTTTTTATACGAGTTCCAGTTTGATCACATGCGCCCGATCTTCTTGCATCTCTGACCAGAGCATTCCCGATCGCTTCACGGTCAGACTGGTTCGCAAAATCGATATCTCGCCCAAGGTCTTCTCTGACACCATCTAGCACTCGCATGTAGCTCCTGTCAGAAGCAAACTGAGAACTCGCAGTCCTTTCAAGCAAGCCTCCATTCAGCAACCCATTGATCTCCCCGATAGCGCTCGCGTAGCCTTCGGGGTTGTTTTGAGCGAAAGAATCGAGACCCGCCTGAACTGCAGTTTGTTCGTAGTGCACAAGCCTCGCGTCCAGATTTCGACCGCCCCACTGGCCCGTTGCCACTCGCAATGCGGCGGTTTCGTTCGCGCGCTCCAAGCCGGAGCTGATCGCTCCTAGCAGTGATCGCGTTGTCGAGCTGGTGAACATTCGCCCGGCAATCGGGTAGTCCATGTTCGCGAGGAACTCGACTGTCCGCGCGGCTGCTGAGAAAAACCGCGTTTGTCCTCGCAAAGCAGCATCGTAGCCACGATATTTCCGAGCGCGAGCGCAATAAGGACTGCCGCTATTTAGAGCTACGCATGCCTGCCCCGTCGGATCGACCCCATTAATCGGATCATTCCCGACATAGGCGTAGAGATTGAACTGGTCCTCATACCCGATCGGATCGGTCTGGAGGAACCTACCGAGCGTCGGCGAGTAGATGCGGGCTTTGTAGTAATACATGCCCAGCTCGGGGATCCAGGCCTGGCCGGTATAGCGGAACCGGCCCTTGGTGGCGATGTCGTCGCCCGAAGCGGTGTCGGGGATGCCGTACTCGTCATAGCTGTTGGTATGGAGCGGGGCGCCCTGATAGTTCGTCACCATCACGATCGAGCCGCGCGGATCGGCGTGGAGATAGCGCCGCGAGGCATCGCTCACGCTCGCGCCCTCATAGACGATCAGCGGATCGTCGGCCTCCATGCTCGGGCCATGGACATAGCGCCGCCGCAAGGTGCCGGCGCTGTTGTATTCACCGATCAGCGCATTGCCATCGTAAAGGAACCTTTGCGTGCCCAGGCTTCCGCCAGAAACCTGATAGACTCGGCCTGTAGGATCGTACCGCAACGCAGCCTGTAGCGTGCCACTATAAGAGAGCGCTGAGCAATTGGTGTTGGTCTGCGCTCTTTTGGATATCAAGCGGTTCTCGACATCGTATTTGTAGACGCTTGATCCGTCGGCAGTCAGATTGCCATTGGCATCGTAGCAAAAGGCCGCGCTGCCCGCGCCCGTGTATTGGTTGAGACCGTTGGTGGTGTAGGCACGGGTCGTATCGACATGGCCATCCCAGCTATAGGCATCGTTCGACTGCGTCTCGCTGACGATCTGCGAGGCCGGATTGCGCGTGTAGCTCCAACTGACATCGCGCGTGGAGCCGTGCAGATTGAGCGCGATAGAGCCGAGCCGACCGGCACTGTCATAGGCCAGTGTCTTCGCATGGCTGCTGGCCTTCTGATAGGTCCAGGCCATTTGCGACGGAAGGCCCCGTGCATTGTAGCTCGCCACGCCCAGCACGGTTCCCTGCTGGCGCACCCTGATGACACGGTCGAGGCCGTCATAGTCGAACGTCCAGTACTGCCCGTCCGGATGCGTCACGCGCGTGCGGTTGCCATTGGCATCGTATCGCGAGGATACCGTACGGCTGATCCCATCGGTGTTCTGCGTCTCGGCCGTGAGGCGCCCGAAGCCGTCATAGGTGTAGGTGATGCCCGCACCCGTTAGGCTATCGAATCGCGCCTTGGTCTGGAGCCCACGCAGATCGTATTCGTAGAACACATCGCGCCTGTGGGTGGATGGAATCGCCGAACAACTTGCGGTCCCGCTTGAGCACAGGTCTTTCTTGGTCACACGGTTCAGCGCGTCATAAGTGTAAGCGATCTTCTTCCCATCGCGCTTGCGCAGCGAAGTGCGATTACCATTGGCGTCGTAGCCATATTGCTCGTAATTGGCGGGATTGATCGGTCCGGCTGTCGCCAAGGCGGTCGCGGGGGTCGAGGGATTGAAAGCGGAAGGGCGGGCCTTGGACGGGAATATCCACTTGGTTTGCCGGTCGTGCCCGTCATATTCCAGCTTGGCCCGGTTGCCATTGGCATCGACGACATATTCGATCTTGCCATTGCGCGTGTAGCTATAGGTCACATCGGCAATCTCGATCGAAGTGCCGACCGCCTTGCGGACCTGTAGAACCTGGCCGGCGGCGTCGTAGATGGTCTTGGTGATGCGATCGGGGCCGTCGCCACCCTGTGCACCAAGCGTGCATGCGCTCACCGGCAGTGAACTGTAGATCGCGGGGTTCATCCGCTGGACCGAACAGAGTGGGCGATTGAGCCCGTCATAGTTTTGCTGGACCACCGAGACGGCCTTGTTATCCGCGCCCTTGACCACAATTTTTGTTGCGAGGCGCCGACTGTTATAGCTGGTGCCGACCTGCTCATGGGCTACGAAATTGAGCGAGGTCAAATCGGTAAGGCGACCCTGCTCAACTTTCTCGACCTGGTCATCGCCGCGATAGGTGATGCGCGTGGCGAGCCGTATGCCGTTACTGTCGACCGGTGAGATTTCCATGATCTTACGGCCGACGGTATCATAACGATAATGCACCGCATCGTCGGAACCCGGTAGAGGACCATCCTCGCTAAGCAGCCGCCCAGCCTCGTCATAATTATAGCGGGTTTCGAGAAAATTTGTCGGATCTTCCGGGTCTATCTGACGCACTGTTTCGGGCAGAAACGTATCGCGCCAGTAGGTGTACTCGGTAATGATGTCATAGCCATCGGCGCACGAAGAGTTATCGTCGCATACGCGTTCGGAAATTTTTCGCGTGAGAGCGATGACGTTCCCATATCTATCTATAAAGTCTGTAGGATGAATCTCATATTCGACATCGGTCTTGCGTCGTATTCCTGAGTTATCTTCCGGTTCGAGCCTCGAAGTTAATTGGCCGCGCGAATTATACTCGTAATATGTACGCTGACTTCTAAAATTTTCGGTCCATTCCGGCCTCCAGCACCTGACGGTTTGATGGCAATAGGGAATTAGGCCGTATCGTGAGGTAGCCAGCCTTCTGACGCCGGTATAATTGTACTTGGTCTTTTCGGTTATTGCAGCTTGCCCCAAACCGGGTTTAGGAGATACCGTTCTTTTTTCGATGCTGCCGTTAACGTCATAAGATAAATCGATACGGTTGCCCTCGGGAAAGACCGAAGAAACCAATCGACCATTGCCATCGTATTCATAACGCGTGGTTCGGTTAAGTGAATCCGTAACAGTTTCGACACGGTTATAATATCCTAGCCAATTGGGATCATTTGTTACATTGGTATCGTAGACCATCCTATAGCCTTGTGGCCCCGTTACCGTAACCTTATCGAAAAAATAATTACTTCCCGTTCCGATTTCAATATCCGAATAGCTATAGTTATACCGGACCTCATCCGCTGTTATGGAATCAATCACACTGTACCCAGATTTTTTTCGGGCTGTTACCGTTGCCCCCGTCTCGCCTGGCAGGGTCATCGTATATTGGGCCCCCTCTAATGGGCGACCAAGTGAGCCTCCCGTCACCCCGGCATAGAACCGACCCGCAAGATCGGTCGCACCCTGGTCCGTGTAGGTAAATCGGGCAAGCGGAGTGTTTGGATCGGCATCGCTGTAAATCGCAACCACTGATGGCTTGCCCCATCCGATATCTCCGAAATTCTGCCCTCGATAGCTAATTGTCATGTGATACCCGGTATTAGTGGATATCCTAACCGGTCGAATACACTTTTGGCCAAACTCACTACAGGTTCCAGCGCTGTCATAAGCAAAAGCAAGAACCTCCCCGTCCGGGTAGGCAATCGTAGTCACGGAGCGATTAAAGTACCACTCTTTGTATAAACTGGTGTTCGCAGGAGAGGAAAGCGTTGTATAACCAAACGTATAAATAGCACCGGTGCCACGTTCGGTGAATATACTACCCGGATAATTCAGCGCCGATCCAGAATTATCTTTACTATGGCAAAATCGGAAGCGATCCCCCTCATCTAGTTCATCGCTTTCACAATGAAACGTTTCCGATGTGCCGTCATATTTATGAACCGTATAGGTTCCGGATATGCCCGCACCATAGTCCGTCCAGTCCTCTACACCCTTCCCGCTAGAGAATGGCGCTGCGTTCTGTATGGTGTCGAACCTTAAGCGCGGCGCAGCGGGTATCGACAGCGCAGGAACCTGCGGAGTAGCGCGCCCAGTTGCGATGTTCACCCCGTTCGGGTCCGACTGAATCACGATCGGCGAGAGTTCCGGAATAGGCTCGCCCTGGGCAAAACCCGTTTGCGACAAGCACATAAACGCCATCCCTGCGCAGATGCTAACAGCCCTCGCACGCGTGACTTTCGTCACAAATTGTAAAGCAAAATTCATATCTATTTCTGCTCTGCCCCCGAACTTCAGTAACTTCTGGCTATCAGAAGATTTAAGCCCTCGCTTCGCCGCAATTCGCGACACAGACCATGTGAGCTTGTCAGCAAAAAAAGTCGCCACACATTGGATCGTCATCATCGTCGAGGATGGTCCCAACCCCTTGTGAGTCCGCAATCGTTGCGCCGACAGGATTGGACAAATTGATATAGAACCTCTCGTTAGCCTCTATTTGACTGTCCTGCTTGGTGGATACGGAAATTGATTTACTCGTCTGCCCAGCCGAAAAGGTCAGCGCACCAGACACGGCCGTAAAATCGCCTGAACCCGCCGTTCCGTTTGCGCTGGCATAATTGACACTAACACTTGAGCCAGAGGCCGCCGACAGAGTGACGGTAAAACTCATGGCTCGTCCTTCTACGGCACTACCGTTGCTGATCGCGATGGACGGCGTCGGAGAAGGCGTCGGTGTGGGAGTGGGCGGAGGAGGAGGCGGTGGTGGTAGCGAGCCCTGTGCACAGGCCGGAATCGCCCGGTTACTCCGCGCGTCGTAACTCGTTCTGTTCCCCGCAGCATCATAGCAGATTGCATGCGCATCGCCATCATTCGCGCCACCAGTGGTTACAACCGAAATCAGTCGACCTAGTGCGTCGTAGTCGTAAACCTCGGTGCTCGATTGCGCTGAGGCAACATCTGCGCAGGCGATGGCAGCCAGAGACACACTCAAAAATAGTTGCTTCACGATGCCACGCCCCTGTTCGATACTTCTAAACAGGGAGTATTTCATCACCTATAGGGTGTGTCCAGTCACTTATAACAATATTGCGGTTGATATTTTGAATGAGATAGGCAGCCTATGCACTTGGAGGTTTCGGTTCACTTCCCGCCTTTACGTGAGGATCCGAGCCAATAAGCACTGCTTTGGAGAAATTAACTGGACTCCACGCTGCGTACGGTGTGCTCGCCAGATTCCCCATTTCACAGGCGTGATCCGGTAATTCAGCCGGGGCGGTCAATGGAGGGTATCATTAGCTGAAAGATGCTTCAGGTCTCGTGGTCTCCGCTAGTAGAACTGCCGCCCGCCGATCCTTTCCGTAAATTCGACCAAACCAGATAAGCCAGTTCCACGAATCCGAACGCCGAAAGAAATCCAAATATGATGCGAAGGCCGACAGCTGCCTGATCGTAATTCAGGATGAAGAACAGGCCGCCGAACGCGAAGATGAGCGCGGCTATCACATTAAAGATGAACTGGCTCGACATGCTCAACCCCCACCCGGAGCTTGGCATGATCCGTCGGCGATGTAGCTGAGCTGATCGAGCCGATCTTGGATGCCATCTACGTAGGCATCATAGTGCGCATACGTGGCGGCACCGAGAACCATACCAGCTCGGCCTCCGGCCTCAACGGCACCTTTCGTCGGAGCAGCCGGGTTCCAGCGGTTGGCATACACAACGATAGCTCCCAGCGCACCCAATACACCGCCATCACGCCGGTTGTCTTGATATGTAAGCTGGAAGAACCTCAATGCTGCGCGATCATTCCATACTTTTGGCACGGTAACTCGACCTAGCAGAGCGTCGCGAGCCCTTGCTGCCGCATTATGCAAATCTTTGCATATCTGCGGCTCCTCCTTTTTCGGCTCTTCTTTTTTCGGCGGGCGACGTCCACCTCCACCAGGACCAAATGGACCGGACGGGGGACCAGAAGGCCCGCGCGAACGGGGCGGGGGACCGCCGCCGCCGCCTTCTTCA